>JBBQAM010000008.1:0-101514 GCA_038316335.1 Flavobacteriales bacterium | reverse complement strand
ATTGACTTTGCGCTTGATTTACCGCATTTTCAGAGGCTTCGAATTGGGTTTTGGCTTGAAGGTATTGTATTTCCGAACCTATCTTCTGCTCCCAGAGGCGTTTTTGTCGTTCGAACGTAGTCTTCGCCAATTCGGCCTGTGATTTTAATTGTTCTAATTGGCTTGACATCCCGCCGTCATCGATAGTTGCCAAAAGTTGTCCCTGTGTCACTCGTTGACCTTTTTTAACGTAGACCTTTTTTAAGGTACCCGACATTTCTGGATATACCAGTACATTCTGCTTGGTCTTCACATCACCTTGAAGTTCCAAAAAGTGGTTGAATTCCTGAGGTGTTGTGGTTATGGTGGTGACCAGAGGCAATTTTTCTTCTCCCGTTTTTGTGGCAATCGTAGAATCCAAAAGTTTTATATTCATCTCGAGTGTCGTCAGCTGATCCGAAATTTCGGCCTTTTTGGCGCGTAGCACTTCCAAATCACCTTGGGCGATAATCTCATTAACGGTACGCTCTTTATTATTGCCACAAGCGATAAATAAAAGTGTAATCGTGGCTATGGATAGTATTTTCTTCATTTTATTAGGTTTGATAGTTGCTTATTTTGATACTTCGATGTTTTGTTGATTTATAATTGTTTCCAAAGCCGTTTTTTTGTTCACGACCTCGACCATTGATTGTAGATAATCCTGTTGGGCGGTATAGAGTTGTGTCTGTGCTTGACGAAGGTCAAAGCTACTAGCAATACCCTCAAAATATTTGATCTGGTTCTTATTTTCGATCCGCTCCGCTAAGCCAAGATTTTCCTTGGTGGTCGCATATTGTTCAATTGCGAGTATATAGTCACTTTTTGCACTTTCCAATTGCAATCGAATTTGTTCTTCTGCTTCGGTCAATTGCGTTTTGGCTTTTTCCAAGGCAATTTTGGCACGCTGGGTACTGGCACTCCTTTTAAAGGAACTAAAGAGCGGAATATTCAAATCAAATCCCAGGATAGAAGAATCGAACCATTGCTGATCGCTGTTTAAAAAATTGAAGGTGTCCGAATACGCCGTAGCCCCATAATTGACAAACGCGTTCAAGGTAGGTAGTGCCCTGCTTTTGGCCAATTTCCATTCGAAATACCGTTGTTGATTCAGGTTCAAGGCCAATTTATAATCTACGTTGTTCTCAATATTGAATTCGGTCTCAGGAAGTGAAAAATCAATCTGTTTTTGGGCCAAATCATCTAAATTCTCTGACAATTGGGTAGGGGCATCAAGTTCGATGCCCATAGTTAGATTTAACATTTGCAGGGTAATCTGTTTGAGTCGAATGGCATTTTTCAGCTGATTGTCGACCGAGGAAAGGGTTATCCTCAGTTGTTCGACACTTTCCTCATCGCCAAGGCCATTTTCATAAATTTTTTGTGTCTCGTACAGGTTTTTCTCAAGAGTTGCCTTGTTCTTTTCAAGAATGGCAACGCTTTCTGTAGCCAAAAGTACATTCCCGTAGGCCTCTACAGTAGCCTTTCGCACTTCAAGGGCCGTTTTTTCCTTGCTGTTTGCATAATAGCTTAAAAATGCCTTGGTTGCTTGGACACCAACGATATAGGAGCCATCGAAAATTTGCTGGGTCATCGTTGCCGTTGCTGAAGCCTGTTGTGGTTGGCCAAAGGAAATGGCCTGAAAGGTACCAGGTTCACCACCAAAAAATTCTGCTGGAATCAATGAAACAGGTTGCTTTAGCTGATTTTGATAGCTTACGGCACCACTGATTTGCGGTAGCCCCGTAGCAATGGTCTCCCATTTTTGTTTTTGGGCATCCACAACATCCCGTTCCGCATTGATGGCACTGTAATTATTTTTTAATGCGAAGTCGATAGCTTCCTCTAAGGTGAAACTGTGCGTAGCTTCTTGTGAGAAGGCCATACTTGCCAATAAAAGTAGTAAAAGGTTTAAAATTCGATTCCGCATTTTAATCTTGGTTTGAATTGATGATAGCGTTTAAAATGTTTCTGCCTTTCGGGGTGACAATGCCGCGCAAGTGGTATTCTAAAAAATCGTCCATAAGCTTAATAATAGGAAACTGATTGATTGGGAACAGTTTATGATCCTTTATGCTAACTACCCCTGAAAAGTAGATTCGTGAAACAAAATCAATATTTAGATTTTCCCGATAGATACCCAATTTTATACCCCGCTCTACATTATCTACGACACACTCCTGCATCATTTCAAATTGTTTTCCCTTTATACGATCATGTATTTTCGGATAATATTTTTGAAGCTGATACTGTGGGGATGATTTTTCGTCTTTCAAATGCAGTAGGGCAAATTTCTTTATCTCATACAATTCCTCAATCGGATTTTTACCAAAGGAGCAAATGTGCTCGATTCCTTCCGAGATGGTACAAAACAGCTGGGAGGTACATTCCTCTACTAATTTCGTCTTGTTCTCATAATGGGTATAGATGGTTTTTTTGGAAATGCCCATCTCATGGGCAAGGTCGTCCATAGTCACGCTCTTAAAACCTAGGTTTAAGAACATATCGGTGGCTTTCTCCAAAATTTTATCTTTCATCGCTCGCTACTAATCAAGCGGCAAAGCTACAACAGGAAACTATAAAAACATTTATAGTTTCCAAAGTTTTACAATTATTTAACATTTGATTAAGGAAATCGTCTTAGGATTCGTTCTTATCTGAACGTTCCATATAGGCTTTGTAAGCCTGTTCGCCCTCTTCCTCCCAAAATTTCTCGTAGTGTTTCCACTTTGAAAAATCGTTTTTTATGCAAGAGGCCCTTTTCGATTGCCAACGACTGTGCATTTTTCTTTTTCGCGAGCTATGCGAATGACCACCGCCCATGCTACCAAATAGTATCCTGGCCAGCAGGAGGATACCTACGGCCTGCCAATATCCGACACTAGGCAGACCAAAAATCGCGGGCATTAGCCAGTTCCATAACCACATTATGCCATACCCAAAGAGCAAGGCAAAGGCGATGCCGGCCAGGATGCCGAAAAATATTTTAAACCCCCTCGTGACAAATCTTTTCGCTTTATTTTTCACTTTATACTCCACATATTCTTTCATGTTGATAGCTTTTAATTAGTATTTATTTTTTAGATTCCAATTCCTTAAGCAAGATCGAAAGGGCCCTATGGCGCCGTGACATCAAGGTTCCTATGGGGATGCCGGTTTTCAGGGAGACTTTCTTATACGTTTGCCCCTCATAATCGATGGCCATAATGATTGCACGATAGGGCGGTTTTAACTTTTCAATAGCGCCCTTGAGTTCAAAGATCATTCCATCTGAATAGGAAGTATCTGATTCGCCATACACCAGTTCGAGAAATTCAGACCCTGGATCATCGGTGTTGTCATTCGACCTAAGGATGTTTTTTTTGGTTCTCATGAGGTCGATAATCCTATTTCTAATCGAATTGTATACAAAACCAGCAATGTTGTCGATCGGGGTGGCATTTACAGATCTTGAAAAAATAGTAAGGGCCACATCTTGAATTATATCTTCGGCGTCGCGGTCTGCTGCATCGTCGATTCTTGATTTTGCATAGGTCTTAAGGGAATGGTATTCATCAACGAAGAACGTTTTCAGTTTTTTATAATTTTCCGTATCCGAAATCATTCTAAACGCTTTTTGATAAAGTCTTCATGTAGTAAGACGAAGGATTTCAAATCTATTGCATTTTCAGGATCATTTTTTTCATCGAGGCGATGAATATAGTCGTGAATCGAATTAATTGTTAAAATGGATGTATTTTTGAAAAAAGTAGAAAGCATGCAGTCGATAGACGATTATAGGGCCACCTTCATTGCCTTTATGGAGCAAAAAGTGGCCATCAAAGATCCCATTTCCTTATACGAACCTATTTCATATATTTTAAATTTGGGGGGCAAACGTTTGCGGCCGATTCTTGCCCTTCTATCGGCCGATATTTTTGGATCTCAATCTAATAAGGCTTTGGATGCTGCCTTGGCCATTGAGATTTTCCACAATTTTTCTTTGGTACATGATGACATTATGGATGCGGCACCTATGCGAAGGGGCAAGCGTACAGTTCATGAAAAATGGGGCATCAATACCGGGATACTTTCGGGTGATGCGATGCTGATACGAGCCTATCAACTGTTCGAAAATTATGAAGGAGCTACTTTTCGACAATTGGTCATAGCATTTAGCCAAACCGCAGGCCAGGTCTGCGAAGGGCAGCAATACGACATGGATTTTGAGAAACGGGATGATGTAACCCTGCCTGAATATCTAAAAATGATCGAATATAAAACGGCGGTCCTAATTGCGGTAGCCTTAAAATTAGGCGCAATCATCGCAGGGGCTTCCATTGAATCGCAAAATAATATCTACCAATTTGGGAAAAATCTTGGATTGGCCTTTCAATTGCAAGATGATTATCTGGATGCTTTTGGAGATCCTCAAAACTTTGGTAAGCAGGTCGGTGGCGATATTATGGCGAATAAAAAAACCTATTTATATTTAAAGGCTATCGAATTGGCCACGCCGGATCAAAAAAAGGCCCTCCTCGATCTTTATTCGATTCAGCCCAAAGATCCTTCTGACAAAATAGAAAGTATTAAAGAACTTTTTCAAAGCTCGGGTGCCGCACTAAGAATACAAGATGAAATCGCATACTTTACCCAAAAAGCCTTCGGGAATCTAGAGTTTCTTTCGATTTCTGACAACAAAAAAGACCTATTGCGAACCCTCGGGAAAGGGTTGATGCAACGAACGGTCTAGCTTGGGGAATGTGGCCTCTGCAACAATTAGCGAGGCATGGATCAACGATTTTTTGCCTTTTTAGTGCGACTAAAAAGGTAGGCTGTGATTACCAACATGGCAAAGCCACTAAAAAGGAAAATCAGCCATGAATTTTTATGCGCACCTTTGATTTCCTTTATAAGCAACAGTTGATTGACTTTTTGATCGAATAATAGTTGCTTTTTGCCACCGACCCACGTTACGATTAGGGAATCTACAGTTAAGGCATTTCCCAACCCAAAATGGGCGATCGTAGAATTCTGGGAGAGATGGCTCGACCCACCCCCATCGATTTCACGGATCATGTGGATACCCCCCGTCACAATTTCGACGCGTGAACCAATGCCGTTTTTGTCGGCTTCATTGCCTTGAAGTGCCACTTTGAGCCAATTGCCTTTTGCCAGGTCGTTTCTAAAAAGACGCGTGGTCGATGGTACGGGATATTCCTTTACAGGTTTTTGATTGACCACCAAAAGATCAAGGTCACCATCATTATCCATATCGAATACGACCGATCCCCTCCCGATCCCATAATCGTTTACCCCCATCAACCGACCCTTTTCGGTAAACTTGCCGTTTTCGTTTTCAAAATAAAAATTGGCCATGGGCACGCAGTTGGGGTTGAGGTCCCCATTGCTGACATACAGATCTAAATCGCCATCTTGATCAAAATCGGCAAAATTGGCGCCCCAGCTTATGGCCAAATTATAGGTTCCTAATTCTTTTGACCTATCTATAAATGGTTTGTGCAACCCTTGGTTTATCATAAAAAGGTTAAACTTGATATTGGTCACATAATAGTCCAAAAGGCCATTGTTGTCATAGTCACCGACGGCAGACCCCATGGCATTGATTGTCAAGTTCATACCAGTTTCTTTGCTGACGTCTTTGAACCATTTATTGGGGTACAAATTTTCATAGAGGAAGTTGGGGACCGCCTTGTAGCCAAAATCATGGTTGACCAATAGATCTTGATCTCCATCATTGTCGTAGTCTGTAAACAAGGCTCCAAAACCAAAACCTCTATGGGTCAAACCATATTCTTGGTATTCATCTTCGAAAGAAGCACCTTTTTTGTTGATCAATAGATACCCTTTGGCCGTCTGGTTGGCACTTACTATGGTCGCATCCTTGATTACCCCTAGCTTACCTTGAAAATTCTGAAAATAATTCCCAACATAAATATCTGGATATCCATCGGCATTGACATCCCCAAAACTTGGCCCGGTGCTGAACGAATTAAAGTCGTCTAACTGAAATTCTGTGGTTGCCTCTCGGAATGTCATATCCCCATTGTTTAAAAAAAGCAGGTTTTTTGCTCGCGGTATTACTTGGGTGCCGCCTGTAGTATTCAGGGTAGTGACAAAGAGATCTCTAAAACCATCCTTGTTTACATCGGCACTTACGACACCTTGTGTAACATAACCGGCGGTTATCTTTAGACCCGAGGTTTCATAAATATTTTTGAAAGTACCGTCCCCGTTGTTCAAGTAAAGGGCGTCCGGACTTGTACCACTTGTGATGAATAAATCTTCAAAGCCATCGTTATTAAGATCAAAAACGGTGGCACCGCCACCAAATGTGCCTTCAAAAACATGAAATTCATGTTTGATACCGGCGGCTTCCGTAACATCGGTAAATGGGGTTTGCCCCAGGCCTCTTGTTATAAAACATAGTAAAAAAGCCTTGAATATGGTATGATAGTGATTCATTGGCATCTTTAGGGCATTTTTTTCCAATGCAGGGCAATGACATTGTTCGCTATTTTGGCACCTTCCTCTAGGCCAACCCGGTTGTCAAGTGGGGTGTGGATGCCACCATAGAACCTAGAATCGGCAGTTTCTTGCGCCGCTGCCCAAAAAGAATCAAAAGAACGGATTACAAAATCAGTCTCCCGAACCTCGTCGCGCTTTCGTCCTTCATGCGCGGTATCGGTAAATTTAAAGTTCTTACCCAAAGTGCTTTCAAGAACCGTGGCCGCCGCCGCCGCTTGAATTGCATGCCCTGATGGAAAGGCTGGAAAAGGAGGGTCGGGCCAGAAAGATTCCCATTCTTCGTCAATGTATTTCGGAATGAAGGTATTGGGTCTTTCGGTAAAAAAATGATACTTCCATTTCCAACATTCAATGAAGGCATCCGCTACCGCCATGCCCGTTTTGGCATACACTTCGGCACATTTTATCATAGGCGGCCGCATTTTTTCCAAGGCTAAGGTCGCAATGTAAAAGGAATGGCCAGGTGGGGTAAAAGTGACATCGGGATCATCGCCCCACCAAATCGCGGCCTCCTTCTCTTCTTGAGTTAGGATACTATCCTTGCGATATACTTTCATGAACTCCTCATAATAGGCTGATCCCGGCACGGTATCATAGGGAAGGTAATCCGGGTCTGGTATTTCAGCATCGACTTTTAAAAAAGTCCGGTTGGATCCCCAATGGGGATGCAACGGATAATGGCTGAACGATTGGGCGAACAAAGGCGGTTTCCATGAACCGGGGCGTTCAGGATGGACCATCTTCTTATCGAAATTTTTTAAATAGGCCCTATGGCCACCATCGGTCTTCGACCATTCAAAAATCGCTTCGGCGACCGACCTCCCATAATCTATGGACCGGGTCGCAATTTCTTTGTCAAGCTTAAGTGAAAATTGAGCATATATTGACGCTTCCAAAGAATCAATACGTATCTTGTTCTCGTCTGAGGTCTGTACGTAGATGTTTTTTAGCATCGATGATTCCGCGGCATTCAAGGAAAGGGTCCAGTCATAGGCAGCATCCGGGTCGGGTTTTGGAAGCCGTTCAAGGCCATTCAATTGTCCTTGCATTGACACGTATTCAGGATAGCCATGTACCAGGGCCTCGTACATCGTAAGTGAGATATAGCCAAATGCCCGAGAGGCATAGGTAGGGGAATTCGATGGCGTAAATTGTGTAATGTGCAAGGCCATTTTGGCCCATTCGATGGCCACATCCTCTTGGGAGTATTTTGCGCCTTCTTTTGGGGTACAACCTACTGTAAGCATCAATAGCGATGCACACAAGCTAAAACAGATGCAGGGTCCTAGCCTTTTCATAACACTTTTTTGATAGGTGACTTTTTCACTTTGTACGATTGAACAACCTCCCCGTTGATACCTAACAATAAAAGGTCATTGATAAGAACGCCGCTTTTTACCGCTCCCCGAACATCCAGGCCTGATAGGTTTTGATCCATATAGTCGAATTCACCGTGGCCATTTCCGAGCAACAAGGTGCCGTAGTTGGCATCGAATTTGCCCAATTTTAGTTTAAAATAAAAATTATTTCCGAAAAGGAGCATATCCGTTTGTCCATCCGCATTAAAATCGGAAAGAATTATCTCATTTACAGGAGCATATTGTGCTTGAATGGGCAACTGGGCGATTTCAAATGAACCATTTTGTGTACCTAGAAACAAGCTAGTCTCCATTTTAGTCGCCTTCAATTTTCTTGACTTTTTCAGTTCTTCCTCTGTTAGGATATCATTGATCGTGGCATCGGCATAGCTTTTATAACTATTAAACTTTTGCCGCAGTTTCGACAGTTGACCCAGCAGTTCGTCACGCGTCAAATTCGGATAACTTTTTCCTTGTATGAAATACGTGAGTAGCGGATCCACCGAACCATTCTGGTCAAAATCGTCGTAATATAGTTCCGCTGGTTCCGAATCAGATACTTTGAACTGTGTATTTATACCCATATTCCCGGCAATAATATCGAGCTTGCCATCGGTATTGAAATCAGCTACTTCAAGGGTATTCCACCATCCGCTATAGGGAGTGTCGAAGTACGTTAGGGTCTCATTTTGAAGTTTTCCATCCTTGTTTATAAAAATAGAGATTGGCAACCAATCGCCGACAAGAATCAAATCCTTTATACCATCGCCATTCATATCGGCCCATTGGGCATCTGTAATCATTCCGAAATTTTCCAATTCGGGAGCTATGCGCGCTGTTTGATCCGAGAAAATTCCCTTTCCATCATTCAGCAATACAAAACTCTGAGGTACTTCTGGGTATCTTCCCGGAACGACCCTACCGCCCACAAAAAGATCCGGGGAACCGTCATTGTTTATATCATTGACAACCACGCAACCCTTGCTCGAAGCCGTCGGGGGGATCGCTCCTTGGCTTTTAATGAAATTTCCCGTTCCGGTGCCAAGATATAGGCGGTCTTGTAGCAATGGATCTTTAGCATCTAAATTGTGATAGCCGCCACTTGCCACATAGATATCTGGATTGCCATCGCCGTTGGCATCGAAAATAACGGCATCGGCATCTTCATAGGCCTTATCATTCTCGAATGCCAGGATTGCGATTCTCTTGAATCCCTGGTTTTTTTGTTGTAGAAAAATAGCTGCAGGTTCATTTTTGGCCCCACCGATAAAAACATCTTCCAATCCATCTTTGTTTATATCGCCTTTTACGAGGCAGGGACCTGAATGGGATAGTTGTTCGATCAAAAGGGACTGCCTTTTAAAATCATTGGCTCCTAGATCCTCATTTTTATAAGCAATAGGCGAAGGTATTCGCTTGAATATAGGTTCGGATACGACAGGCACTTTCTTAGAAACTTTGGCATTCATTTCGTCTAATACCAACAGCGCATCAACATTGATATTTTGAAGGGTTTGGCTTTTGCCACTATTCCATTGAATCACGAGGGAATCGATCGTATCTTCCTTGGCCAGGCCAAAGTTTAAAATGGGGGAGACTGTTGAAAGATACCCTTTGGTAGGCATTTGTTCGAGTCCTTGTCTTTGCCCCTTGTTAAAAAGGGTCACTTTGGATCCTATCCCTTCGGGATTTAATCCTGTACCTTTTAGTTTTACTTGTAAATAGTGGTTGCCTGTTTCTTGTGCTTCATTTCTATAAATAAACGCCGGCTTGTTGATGTTGTTAACAACAAGATCCAGGTCCCCATCATTGTCCAGGTCAACATAGGCGGCACCATTGCTATTGGCAGGTTGATCAAGGCCATAGGCTTTCGTTTCATTTTTAAAAGTAGTCCCATGGGTGTTGACGAACATATAGTTCGTCAAATTCGAAGAAGGCATTTCCTTGATGATATCCAACACGTCTTCGCGTTTTAAGCGGCCTTTCGATTTTACATAATTTTCCATGTAATTAATAAAATCCAGGTTTGTATAATCGCGATAATAGCCATTGCTCACAAATAGGTCTTTCCAGCCGTCATTATTAAAATCTGCCAGTAAGGCGGCCCAACTCCAATCGGTATTCGATATTCCAGCCAATTGGCCAATTTCACTAAAGGAACCATTGCCATTGTTCAATTGCAGCATGTTGCGCATATATTGGTAGTAAAAACCACTGCGCAGATTCAAATCGAACTTTTCATAGTTGTCAGGAGACAACAATAACTTTTGTCGACGGTTGTCCTCGGGAAGCATGTCTAAGGTGATGATATCCTGCCATCCATCATTGTTAATGTCGGCTACGTCGTTGCCCATTGAGAAGTGGCTGGTATGTCCTAGACTTTCCTGGAGTTTGTCGGTAAAGGTGCCATTTTTGTTGTTAATATAGAGGTAGTCAGGAATGGTGTAATCGTTCGATACGTAAAAATCTACCCATCCATCATTATTAAGATCACTAATGCCAAGACCAAGGCCATAGGTAAGGGCCGATCCGCTTATTCCTGCCTTCTTAGTAACATCCTTAAAATGCCCATTGGTTTGTTCGAACAGACGTATGCCTTGCAAAGGATCATCTTTTTTAAGATATTCCTTGGTACTAACTTCGTTCAGTACTGGAAGTGACTTCGGGTTGTGATTTAATAATAGCATATCAAGGTCGCCATCATGATCATAATCGAAAAAATATCCCTGGTTGCTAAATGCCGGACTATCAAGACCGTATTGTGTGGCTTTCTCCTCGAAGATCGGGACATTGTTTTGGTCGTTCCCTTGATTGATGAATAGTTGGTTCCTTCTCTTTTCGGGAGGTAAGGCCCCTGAGTAGCATACATATAAGTCTAACTTGCCGTCTCCATTGATATCAACAGCTGTAACACCCGTTTTCCAGGGTCCGGGACGACCGGAAACCTTTGAAATCGCAGTGGCATCCTGAAATTTCATATCGCCTAAATTGATATAAAATTTATTTTCACCCATGTTCGAGATAAAATAAATATCCATTAGGCCATCCTGATTAAAGTCGCCCGTAGCTACGCCACCACCGTTATATAAATATTCATACATCAATACATTCGCATTGAGGCTTTCGGTAAGTGTATTTTCGAATAGCACATGGGTATGCTCAGGAGGAAGTAGCGTGAATAACGGTAGCGTGGAGGATTCGGTTGTTGCGATTTCGTCCTTTTTGTCAATACGTTCCCCTTGTTTACAGCTTAGGAATACGAGTATCAAAAAGCCATAAAACAGGATATAATATTGAAAACGTCTCGTGTACATATGACTATAAAAGTAAAGATTCTATCCCGTATGAATAGGATAGAATCTTATAAAATTAAAAACTAACTCAATTAATATCCTGGGTTCTGTACCAACAAATCATTACGATTTACCTCATCCCTACTAATCGGTCGGTAATACATTTTATCATCCCAAACGCGGGTCTCATTTTCTGTATTGTCAACCACGTTATAGGTGTAGTCATAGACCGTTTTGTCATGAATATATGGAGATAATGCCGATTGACCTGCTTTTACACTGGCTTGGGTATTCATGACCTTGATACCTCTACCTACGGTTTCAGCCGGAATCATCCAGCGGCGTGCGTCATGATAGCGATGTTCCTCGTAGGCCAATTCGATACGGCGTTCATTGCGATATTTATCAACAAGTGCCGTGCCCGTATCGGTAACCGCAGGCATTCCTGCCCTAAAGCGAATTTGGTTCAACCAATTAATGGCTTCCCCTTCATCACCTGTTTCCAATGATGCCTCAATATAATTGAGGGCGATTTCGGTGTACCGTATGAAAGGCCAGGGAATAACCTGGGAATTCGATTGGTTGTCAACGACTGCTGGATCCGGGTCAATAAATTTACGGGTATAATAGCCCGTTCTACTGCCGTTCCAATCCTCGATGATCGAAAGTCTGGTATCTACTCCATTCCATGTACCACCGGCTCCATCGGAGTAATACCCTGTTTGCACTTGGTTCACTGGGTCAATACCTGCAACATCCGAAGGACGCGGTTTCCAACTTGCCCCATCATATAGGATGGTGGCATAGAAACGAGGATCGCGATTTAAGTAAGGATCGGCAGCCATGGTAGGATCTGACCAGTCGAATTGCGAGCCGTCCATCATCTCATAGTCATCTACCAAAAGTTGGATTGGCGTGTTACCTGCCCAGTTGTGATATCCATTCGGCCCATTATTGATGCCATAATGCAACCCGCCCAAAGGCCAGTTGTCCTCTGCGGTATACAAAGGAGTTTCGGTTCGTTGAAAGATAAGCTCTGAAGTCGCCGCCGCATCCCCTACTGAACTTTTACCGCCCATAGCAATGGAGACATAGTTGGCTTTTCCTTCTTCTGGACTAACAGGGGCCGAAAGGCCAAATTTATAACCGGAAGTAGCATCCAAGACGGCTTTGGCCGCAGCTTTCGCAGCGTTCCAGCGAGCCGCTCGATCACCTGAAGTATAGGCTACCAATTCAAGATTGGCATAAGAGCCCAATTCAGACGAATTGGCCGATGCTGTCGGGCCATCATGCAGATCACTAGCGGCATACAACAAGACCCTCGATTTTAAGGCCAAGGCACTTAAATCGGTGGCACGCCCAGGGGTCGCACCTTTTCCGGCCAATAGGGTTGCAGCCATGTCAAGATCGGCAACAATAAAATTCACACATTCTTCATAGGTATTTCGCGCTACTGTATAATCCTCGTCTAAACCGTAAGGCGTATCAATAAGGGGAATCCCGCCATAAAAACGTAGTAATTGCTGATAGTAATAGGCCCTAAGAAAATGGGCTTCCCCTAAGAGTCGATCTTTTAGTTCGGAGTCGTCAAAGGTCGCATTTGGTAATTCCTGCAGGGCGACATTGGCTTGTCGAATCGCCAGGTACATGTTGTTCCATTCATAGGTGCCGCTTACCCAACCCATATTGGAAGGGGTTTCGGTGCCATCGGTAAACGTATTGATGTTACGGCCAGAATGTGTAAACATAGCTTCGTCTGTATAGGCCGCCAACGATTGTTCCTCAAAGCCGCCATACCCCAAATAGGAATACACATTGAAAATAAATGCCTGGGATAGTGCCCCATCAGACCACGTGGCCTCATTGGATACTTTGTCCAAGGGTTGCGTGTCCAAAAAATCCTTGTTACAAGACAAGAGCATCAAAAAGAACGCCGTTGCCCAAAATCCTAATCTTCTTTTTTTCATAACTGATTTATTAAAATGTTAAACTAAATCCGGTGTTGATGATCCTGGATTGTGGGTACACCGTACCAGCACCATTGGTGGTTTCGGGATCGTAAATTTTGTACTTGTTGAATGTTATCAGGTTCGAACCACTTACGTACACCCTGAATTTGGTTACCCCAAAAGGCTCCAAAAGTCCAGATGGGAAATTATAGGCTATTTGAAGGTTTTTCAGACGCATGTAGTTCTTGCTGAACAAAAAGTAGGTATTATTTCCATAATTTCCACCCGTGTAATAGGTATCGCCCCTACTGGCCAATCGAGGATCGGTACTGCTAGGATTGTCAATACTCCAACGATGGTCATAGCTGTACTTAAGATAATTCCCAATATCCCCTGATTCGGTGTAAATACGTACGGAGGCTCCAGTGGCACCTTGAAGCAACATGCTTAAATCCCAATTTTTATAAGAGGCATTAAAGGTAGCTCCATAATTGAAGGTAGGGGTGTTATTCTGATCTAGGCGAACCTGATCTTCCCCATCGATGATGCCGTCCCCATTAATGTCCTTAAACTTCATGTCACCAGGACGTAATTCGGCCGTTACCCCGCTATAGTCCAACGTATTGGCGGCAATTTCGGCTTCGTTTAAAAAGGCGCCATCCGATTCATACACCAAATAGGCCCCAATAGGTTTGCCTTCCTGCAACTGATATTCGGGAGCTCCGGGAATCTCATCCATAAAGACCACTTTGTTTTTGGCATAGCCACCATTTACCCCAACATCCCATTTGAATCCATCTTCATGGCCTCCATAATAGTTCAAGGCAAATTCAAAACCAGAGTTATCTACTTTACCGGCATTCACCGGAGGTAATAATGTTGTAATTCCAGAGGAACCTGGAGTAGAACCTGTTTGTTGGATCAAGATATTATCCCGTTTGTTTTTAAAATACTCAAAAGTAAAACTTAGGTTGCCATTCAGTACGATTCCATCAAGACCAACGTTAAAGTTGTTGGCGCGTTCCCAGGTAAACTTCGAGTTGGCCAATACGGTTTCCTGTAATGAAGTCACTACCTCGCTATTGATCGGGTATTCGCCAAAGCCATACGTAGAGAGATAGGCATATTCCTGTAAGGCCCCATTATAGAATACTTGATCATTCCCCATTTGCCCATAGGAGGCTCTCAATTTCAAATAGTCCACGAAATCGACCTTGAAAAAGTTTTCCTTTGAAATGTTCCAACCAACCAATACCCCGGGGAAGAAACCGAAACGATCTGCTTCCGGGAAGATATAGGACCCATCATACCGCCAGATAAATTCGGCCAGGTATTTTTCCTGAAAGTTATATTGAACACGGCCATAATAACCCAATCGCGTTCGGTTATAGGCGCTACCGCCTGTATTTTGGCCCACCGTTCCTCCCGCGAACAATTGATCTACTGCCGGGGAAATAAAATTTCTTCGAAAGGCCAAAAAGCTCTCTCCTTGGAAGACCTCCTTGGTAACCCCAGCCAATAAATTGATGGTATGATCTTCCCCAATGGTGCGATCATAGTTTAGAAGAGCCGTTAAATTGGTGTTTAACGTATTTACGGCACTCTGTGTCAAGCGGGGATCCGTAAAATTAGACCGAATCGCTCCGTCCAAGACAACATTGCCCGTGGCGGTGTATTCATCCCGGTTTAAATAATACAGTGTCCAAGGGGTATCCCATCGCTTCAATCGAGATTGAATTTGTTCAATTCCCGCGAGAAGGGTCAATTTCAGACCATCGACCCAAGGGTTGGTAAAATCTATGGAACCCGTGAACTGAAGATAATCGGTCGGTTGCTTATTATACCCTGTTGCATTTGTTGTGATTACCACTGGGTTCTGCCCGTTTTCAATATCGGGACCCGGGAGACCGTTTGGCCAAACGGCCACATCGGTCGGTTTCCCACGCATCAGCATCCGAAAAATAGCGCCTGCTCCCTCGGTTGGGAATTGACGTATTTCCTTCCGTGCAGCAATCCCCAATTTCGTACTGATGTATTCATTGATCTTTGCATCGGTATTGATCCTAAAATTATATTGTTGGAACCGGTTTGCGGAGTTTTTATAGGCCGCCTCCTGATTGGTATAGCCTAAGGACGAATAGTACTTGATGGCTTCGCTACCCCCACGTATCGATAAATTGTGGTTGCTTTGTCCGGCCCAATCCTTAAAGGTATCCCCGAACCAATCGGTGTTCGGATAGAGATAAGGATCTGAACCATTGCCGTATGCCGTAACGGCCTCCGGACTAAAAGGGGCGTTTATGGTTCCCACGCCAGGGGTCGGGGAGGTATAACTGCCCGTAGCCTGCTGGCTGGCCCACGCCGCATCCCATTCGTTTGCGGGAATATTATATACTGGAAATTCATTTCGTATTTTGGCATATTCGACCGCATTTGACATTTCTGGAAGCAAGGTCGGCTGGTTTAATCCAAAATTGGCATCATAGGTAATGGTCGGTTTTCCAGACCTGCCTTGTTTGGTGGTGACGATGATGGCACCATTCGCAGCTCGGGCACCATAAATGGCGGCCGAGGCATCTTTCAACACCGAGATATTTTCAATGTCATATCCGTTTAAACGACCGATACCTCCATCACGATCCGGAATACCGTCGATTACAATAAGCGGTTGATTGTTTCCTAAGGTATTCGTACCCCGAATACTAATGGTAGATTCGTCATTTCCAGGTTCCCCGTTGGTCTGAATGACCACCAAGCCAGGCAATCGACCAGCCAAGGAATTCGAAAGGCTTACGGCAGGGGAGGTTTCAAGGATATCTCCTTGCACGGCAGTCACTGCCCCAGTAACGGTGGCTTTCTTTTGTGTGCCATATCCTACAACGACCACTTCATCCAAGTTGGCAACATCGACTTCCAAGGTAACATTGATAGTACTTTGGTTGTTAACTGCAACAACAGAAGGTTTAAAGCCGATATAGCTAAACCTCAGACTGGTATTGCCATTGTCAAGCGTGATCGAATAATTTCCATCGAAATCGGTATTGACCCCGTTGGTAGTGTTGTTGGCATCAATAACCGAGACCCCTGGTAAGGGCATCCCATCCTCTGCGGAGGTTACGTTTCCCGTGACCGTCGTTTGGGCGAGGCCAATGGAAAACAGAATTCCCCCAAAAAATAAAAATAGGGTAAAAAAGGCGTAATTCGTACTTCCACGCTTCTTTTTAAAAACAGGTTGGTTCTTCATATTCTTTAGGTTCTAAAGGGTTGTTTGTATGGTAAATATATGAATTTGATCCACAAATGTGCGGTATCTTAAAAATTTCTTAAATATGCCCTGTGATTTTTAACATATTAATGGTCAAATGTTAATTAAAAAAAATGGATTTTCGGGAAGTTAAAAGTTAAAACCTCCCTTTAAGCCTTATAAACAGGGCTTTTATGAATTCTTTCTTAGGACAGGCCGCGATAATTTTTAGGTCTTCCCAAAAACTGGTCTCTTCATCTAGAAATTTTAAGATCAACCCAGGCTTCCTATTTTTAAAGAGGCTTTCGAAAATTATAGATCCTTTGGAGTTATCATAATGAAGAATGTCGAGCAATAGCAGGTCGTAATACCAAAATTTATTTTTTTTTGAAAAGGACTCGAATGATTTTCCCGCTTTCAGATGTGCAACCAATAGCGCTGTTTTTTTTAACGTATTCTTAAAGGTGAAGCCGGTACTCGGTTTTGCCCAACCCCCAGCAGTACCGATGTTTATGATATTTTGGGTAGTGTGTTTTGAAAAATCATAACACGTCATGGGAATGCTTCCCTGTTCCTTGTTCACTATGCGAAATGAGCTACACTTCAAATGGTCTTCCAGATAGGTCCTGATGGCCGTTTCATAGTCGATTGTTGGAAGTAATTTTTCAGAGAAAAGGGTATATTCGACTAAGGCTTCGGTTGGTGAAAATGGCAAGACATACATAAACCGGGTATTGCCTTTTTGAGGAATCGAAAAGTCCATGAAGGTGGCCTGGTCTTCATCAAATAGGGCACGTTCGCTTTTTACAAACCAACCTACAAAGTGCTGCTGCAAAACCGGATATTCTTGTTGCTTTGTTATCAATTCGAAAGAAAATATACTATTGAAGACCTTATTCGCTATATAGGTATCCTGCGTGGTTTCTACACGTACCAGGGAATCGATCTCTGTAATTTGATTGACTCCTTCCTGTACAAAGGTGATAGTATCATACCTGGTAATTCGCGAAAGATATTCAGTATAAAAGTCAATCCCACGTAGCATCTTATACCGATAAGGTGAAATATCAAAAGATTGCGAAAAGTGCTGGCCTGCGAAGTACATCTTTTGCCAAGTGTGGTATAAAATAGGGTCAAATGCACCTTGCTCCTTTTCCCAAAAACACCACGTGCGATCATTGGTGTTTTTAGATTCCTTGTCAAGGAGTAAAATAGACATCCCACTAAAAAACGGATCTTTTCCAAAGGCGTCGGCCAATAAAAGGCCAGCGGCCCCGGCCCCTATTATGATATAGTCGAATTTTTTGGCGGCGTGCATCTCAGGGGGCAAGTTAAGCAACTTTAAGCGTACCAAAACAAAAGATATTTAGATATGACTAAAAAAATATTTGGTTTAATAAAAATTACTATTTTTGTTCGTATAAATAGATTTGAATGACATTTTCGGAAGAAAACTATATTAAGGCGATATACCATCTGGGAATCGGAAACGAAAAGATGGTATCGACCAATGCGATTGCCGAAAAAATGGAGACCAAACCGTCTTCTGTGACCGATATGATGAAAAAGCTATCCGAAAAGAATTTAGTGAATTACAAAAAATACCAAGGTGTCTCCTTGACCGAATCGGGTCGCAAGCTGGCCTTATCGATCATAAGGAAGCATCGCCTTTGGGAGGTCTTTCTAGTTGACAAGCTTGATTTTCAGTGGGATGAGGTACATGAGGTCGCCGAACAGTTGGAACACATAAAAAGTGAAAAATTAGTTGATAAACTTGACACCTATCTTGGGTACCCAAAATTAGATCCCCATGGGGATCCCATTCCGGCGAAAGATGGGAAGTTCAAGGAGATGGTGAAAATCTTGCTAAGCGAGGCTCCCATCAATGCCATGGGACTTTGCATAGGGGTGAAGGATTCTTCGGCCACTTTTCTGAAGTTTTTAGATAAGCATAAAATTGCCCTGGGCGATACGATCAAAGTGCTCGATAAGGAAGAATTCGATGGGTCGCTCCATATCCAGATAAAGCAACGAAATCTGTTGATTTCCGAACAAATTGCGGCCAATTTATTTATCAACCTCGGATGAACCCAAGTTTAAAGAAATATACGGGCCTAATGGTAGGTGTCTTTTGTTGGGGAGAGGGGATTGCACAAGACCTTCCCCTAGCCTATGAGCCAATGGTCACCGACAGGCCCGATGTAACCGAATCGGCCAGCATCGTACCCCGAAAGTATTTGCAAGTAGAAGCTGGCGGGTACTTTGAATCTTTTCGGAAAGAGATCAACGACTATAGAACCAAAGCCTTTAATACGACCCTGATCCGCTACGGATTGCTTGACAATCTTGAACTGCGCTTGGGATGGGATTATCTGGAGCGCATCAATCGGGCATCTGACTCGGCGCGTACGTCTCAAAGCGGGTTATCGCCCCTGCTTTTGGGCGTAAAAGTCCCTATTTCAGATCAAGTGAGCAGATGGCCTGCGATGGCATTGCTTGCCCATTTGTCATTGCCATTTCTAGCCAGCTCGGATTTTCGACCTGCAACGACCGGCGTTGATCTACGGTTCGCATTTAGCCATACCTTGAGTGAAAAATCGTCTTTGGGATATAATATAGGTGCAGCAATGGGCGGGGACGCTGCACAGTTGCGGTATCTCTATTCATTGTCTTATGGGTATACCATGACGTCGGTTGTAGGTTTCTATGTGGAACTCTATGGCAATCTCCCGGAGCTTGGCAGTGCCGATCATTACTGGGATCTTGGGGCCACCTATCTTTTACTGCCCAACCTACAGTTAGACATCACTTTGGGAAGGAGTATTACCCAGGGACAAGACCTTTTATTGAGTACGGGCATCAGTTTAAGGATTCCGGATTAAAACGATTGAAAATGGATAAAGAGAAAAGTAAGTCACTTGAAGAAGTACATGGATCGGTATCGGTATCTCAAAATGCATCGGTCTGGAAAAAGATCGCTGCATTTTTCGGTCCGGCTTATTTAATAAGTGTAGGGTATATGGATCCCGGCAATTGGGCGACCGATTTGGCTGGGGGCAGTCAATTCGGGTACAAATTGTTGTGGGTATTGCTTATGTCGAATATCATGGCCTTATTACTTCAAAGTTTGAGTGCCCGATTGGGCATTGTACAAGGCCGTGATTTGGCGCAGGCCTCTCGCGAAACCTATTCGCGCCCTGTTAATTTCATGCTCTATATTTTTGCCGAGATCGCCATTGCCGCCTGTGACTTGGCGGAAGTCTTGGGAATGGCCATCGGGTTGCAGTTGTTGTTCGATATCCCGTTGCTTTGGGGAGTGTGCATTACCGTATTCGATACTTTTTTGTTATTGTTCCTCATCAACAAGGGAATTCGCAAGATGGAGGCCTTCATAATTGCCCTCATTGCCATTATCGGCGTTTCCTTTTTGGTCGAAATGATTCTGGCCCGGCCCGATATTGTCGATGTGGCCTCTGGGCTCGTACCTTCACTCCCCAATAGTGCCGCCCTCTATATTGCCATAGGAATAATAGGGGCTACCGTTATGCCCCACAACCTCTATTTGCATTCGTCATTGGTTCAGACACGTAAATTTGAAAAAGACCCAAAAGGCATAAAACAGGCCATAAAATATAATCTGATCGATTCGGCCATAGCCTTGAATCTCGCCTTCTTCGTAAATGCGGCCATACTTATACTAGCCGCCGCGGTGTTCTATAAAAATGGGATGTTCGAAGTTGCTGAAATTCAGGATGCCCACAAGTTGTTAGAACCTTTATTGGGAAGCAAATGGGCTGCTATTCTATTCGCGTTGGCACTGATTGCAGCGGGTCAGAGCAGTACCATAACAGGCACATTGGCTGGTCAGATCGTCATGGAAGGCTATTTAAATCTACGTATTCAGCCATGGGTGCGTCGCATCATTACACGGATCATTGCCATTATACCCGCGTTGATCACGGTCATTTATTTTGGGGAAAGGGCTACGGGCGACTTGTTGGTGCTTAGTCAAGTAGTATTGAGTTTGCAGTTGGGATTTGCCATTATACCGCTGATTCATTTTGTGAGTGACAAAAAGAAAATGGGGTCTTTTGCCATTGGGATATGGACGAAATTGGCTTCCTGGACTGTGGCTTTAGTTATTGTGGCATTGAACGCCAAACTTGTTTTCGATGAAATCACGAGTTGGCTAAGAACAAGTGATGAGCCAATTTATATTTGGATATTTGTGGTACCTATTGCGATAGGTGCCTTAGTACTCTTGGTATATATTATGGCCAAACCGATGTTACGTGCAAAAATAAACGAACCCAATATGGTACCCCATATACGGGAGGTTATTTTAGACATAAAACCCGATATGATCAAGTATGGTCGAATTGCCATAGCCCTTGATTTCTCAACAGTCGATGACAAGTCGGTCGCGAGCGCCCTCCAATTAGGCACGAAGACGGCTTCCTTTACCCTGATCCATATCGTCGAAACTGCAGGAGCTTTGATTTATGGAAGCAGTATTGCCGATTTTGAAACGTCAAGTGATCAGCAGTATTTAAGTGATTACCAATCAAGACTGATTCAAATGGGGTATCAAGTCGAGGTTCAATTGGGCTTTGGAAACCCCAAGAAAAAAATTCCCGAAATCGTCAACAAGGGCAATTTTGATATTTTGATCTTGGGATCCCATGGCCATAAATTAGTAATGGACCTTCTTTTTGGAACGACCGTTGATGCCGTGCGTCACAAAGTCGACATTCCTGTGCTTATCGTTCGTGAAAATTAGCGACCTACTTTTTATTCGCCGATCAAATTAAAGGCCCCTTTGATCAAAAATAGATCAGTGGGTTTGAATTTTTCGTTATTTACTATAATTGTATTCCCTTCGAAAGTGTCCCCTATTTGTACGACTACCTGCTTAAAATAGCGATCCGAACCATCGTCGGTATCCAATAGCAGCGCATAGGATATATTGTTGATGGTAACGATTGCTTCAGATGGCAATGACTTTGTAGTCAAGGTATCGACAATAATCGAAGCATCAACGAACATCCCGGTCAAAAAGGAATGATTTCCATCATTCCTAGGATGGCCATGTACCTTGATAGTCCTGTTTTCATCGATGGAGGTGCCAATCAAATGTACTTCCCCGACATAGGTATCGGTGGAAGTCTCGGGTATTTTAAATCGTATTTCTTGTTCTTTTTTTATCTTAAGGATATCCTTTTCAAAGACCGAAAGTTCCAAATGGATATGGTCATTATCAATAATCTCCAATATGGGTGATGCAGTAGATACATAGGTGCCCTTGGAGACATTTATCTTGGTAATGCTGCCTGAAATGGGCGCATAAATGGTGACTACAGAGGTAATCGTTCCGTTTTCGACCGCTGACGGTGCTATATTGAGTAGGATCAGCTGTTTCTCAAGTCCGTTGAACTTTGCATTAGCTGTCTTATACTCGCTTTCGGACTTGAGAAAGCTCTTTTGTGACGTAATATTTTCGGCCACCATGGTTTTCTGCCGCTCGTATTCTGATTGAAGGTAGTTCAGTTGCTGTTTTACCTGCATATAATCCTGTTGTAGTGTTATGAATTCGGGGTTTTCAATGGTTACCAACGATTGCCCTTTTTTTACTACATCGCCGATCAACAAAGGGGTAGTTTTGATGTATCCGCCCATAATCGCGCTTACTACCGCTCGGTTTTCAGGGGGCACGTCGATCATTCCATTGGCATGTACGGTCACTGGAAAGGTTTTTTCTTCAAGGCGGCCCAACCGCATTTCGTTCTCTTCGAATTGCGCTTTTGAAAGTTTGATCCGCGGATCGTTTTCCACGGAAGTCGTGGTAGTCCCGCTCGAATTGTTCTTGCAACCTACATTGGCCGTTAGGAGGGCGAAAAGGGAAATCGTATATAGATATCGATGCATGTTGTTCATTTTAAAGGGTTAAGTAGTTAATGTTTATGGCAGTTTGATTGTATTGGGCGAGGGTCTCATAATAATCCAATTGAATACTATAGGCATTCTCAAGACTTAGGAGGTATTGAAAAAAATCAATCTCCCCATTTTTGAAACTTAGGGTCGCCGTTTTCAGAATTTCATCAGAGAGCACGGTGCCTTCGTTCGAATAATAGTCCAAGGCCTTCCCATATTTTGAGAGTTGGCGTTGTAGTTCTTGATAATGTGCCTTTAATAAAATCGAATAGTCTCTTGCTTCCTCCACGGTCCTTGCCTCTGCAATTTTCGCCGCCTTTATGCGTGTGGCTTGACCACTAAAGAACAAAGGTATTTTGATCCCTAACTGGTAGCCGTACAAATTGCGGCCGAGGTTGGCATTGGTGCCCTGAAAATAGGTAAGGCTTATATCAGGCAAGAGTTGCTGTTGATCGAACTGGCGGGTTGCCTTTGCAAGTGCCACCTTATTTTGATAAAGTTCCAGTTCCATGCTGGTATCGACTGACACGGCCGATATGGGAATTCTGGTAACGGTTTCAATGGCGATTCGCAGACTGTCCTCGCTCTGGATCCTTTTTATGATCTCGCTTCTGGCAATGGCCACATCTTGTTCTGCCTGTTGCAGTGCTATGGCCATTTTTTGCTGTTTGGACTTCGCCGTTATTTTCTCGAGATAATTGGTCTCGCCCAATTCAAAACGTCGGGCGGCCATGGCGGCAAAATTTTGATAAAGACTATCCAGGCGTCGGTAAATGGTTTCTTTGGCCTTTGCATATTGATAGGCGTAATAGGTCGAAGTCACTTCCCGTACCAGCGCTTTTTTCTGCAGCGCATAGGTACTTGATACCACAAAAAAATTGGCCTTGTTCACTTTTTTTCCGGAGAAATAAACGGTCGGGAACAAAAAATCCTGCTGAATTCCGAATACGTCAAGGGGTTCATTGTTGAATGCCAAATTGTTCTGGTCAAAATGATAATAGAGCTGTGTTTTATCAAAGCTAAAGGCATTGTTGATCAGGACATCCGATTCTTGTACATTCAGTTCACCTGCTTTTAGTGCCCCGTTGTTCTCTAGGGCAAGCGCTACCAATTCTTCTAAAACCAAGGGTTTTTCCTGGGCATTTGAAATCGCTGTAACTAGCAGCCCGATGATCAGGATAGGGAGGACCATTCCCTTTTTTCCTATTTTTTTCAACCTGAACCTTTCAGGGGCATCGAATGCGGCATACAATACAGGCAGCACGATCAAGGTCAATAGGGTAGCGGTCACCAAGCCGCCGATGACCACGGTTGCCAAGGGTCTTTGCACCTCAGCCCCTGCATTTTCGGATATCGCCATGGGCAAAAAACCAAGGGCGGCCGCAGAAGCTGTTAGTAATACCGCCCGAAGCCGATCCCTGGCACCTTGTTTTATAAGTGCTTCCACATCGTCAAATGGTTCATTTTTAAGTTCCTTAAAATGTTCGATAAGCACAATGCCGTTAAGCACGGCAATCCCGAAGAGCGCAATAAAGCCTACCCCGGCCGAAATACTAAACGGCATGCCGCGAATATAGAGCAGAAAAATACCGCCAATGGCCGCCATTGGAATCGCTGAATAGATGATCAGGGCTTCCTTAATTGAATTAAAGGCGAAGTATAGTAGGATAAAGATAAGGACCAGCGCAATCGGAACCGCGACCAGCAATCGGGCCTTGGCGCTCTGCAGGTTTTCAAATTGGCCACCGTAGGTAATCGTGTAGCCAATGGGCAGTTTTATGTTCTCCTCAATCAATTTTTGAACATCATCTACCACCGATTGAAGGTCCCGATTACGCACATTGATGCCTACCACGATCCTGCGATGGGTATTGTCACGGGAAATCTTTGCAGCCCCTTTTTGATAGGTAATATTGGCTACTTCGGTCAAAGGGATCTTCCCGCCCGCGGGGACATCGACATAAAGTTGTTTGAGGTTGTCAATATCCTTTCGGTTTGCGGCATTGAGCCGAACTACAAGATCAAACCGTTTTTCCCCTTCAAAAACGTTGCCGACCGTTCGACCGGCAAACCCCATCGACACCATTTCATTGAGGTCTTGAATGTTGAGGCCGTAGCGGGCTATTTTCGCCCGATCGTAGGCCACGTTCATCTGTGGCAAGCCAACGATTTTCTCGACCGAGATGTCGGCTGCGCCGGGCACATCGGCAATCAACGCGCGAATTTCACTCCCCTTTTTACTTAGGATGTCTAAATCCTCGCCGAAGATCTTGATGGCAATATCGGCACGTACCCCGGTTATCAGTTCATTGAATCGCATTTCGATCGGTTGCGTAAATTCGACTTCCATTCCTGGTATGATGGCCAGGGCCTTCTTGAACTTATCGGCAAGTTCGTCTTTGCTTTTAGCAGAAACCCATTCCTTTCTAGGGGCCAGAATTATGATTACATCGGTCTCTTCCATAGACATTGGGTCTGTGGGTACTTCGGCGGCGCCTATGCGGGTAACCACTTGTTTTACTTCCGGAAAGTTCTTTAGCAATATATTTTCGATCTTCGTTGTGGTTTCTACGGTTTTGCTCAAAGAGGTACCCGTTTTGAGCACGGGCTGTATTACAAAACTGCCTTCGTCTAAGGTAGGGACGAATTCGCCCCCCATTGAGGAAAACAATGCGACAGAGAGGACCAGCAGGGTGAATGCCGTTCCCATGACCCATTTCTTGTTTTGAAGTGCCCAATGAATAACGGGTTCATACTTAGCGTCAATCCAGTTTATCAAACGTACCGAGATGTTTCTTTTCGAATCCTTTAAAGGTCTGATAAACATTGAGGCGGCCACGGGGACATAGGTAAAGCAAAAAAGCATGGCACCGATCAGGGCAAAACTGAAGGTCATCGCCATGGGTTTGAACATTTTGCCTTCCACCCCGCCGAGGGATAGAATGGGGATAAAGACAATAAGGATGATCAACTGTCCAAAAATGGCAGAATTCATCATTTTCGATGCACTTGTGACGGTTATCCGGTCTTTCACTTCCTGCAGGCCTTGTTTTGAAAGGTGGGCCAATTCACTTTTTTTTGCGGTAATCTGAAAGGCCACGAATTCAACGATGATCACGGCCCCATCAATGATAATCCCAAAATCGATTGCCCCAAGGCTCATTAAATTGGCATCTACTCCAAACAGGTACATCAATGACAATGCGAATAAAAGACAAAGGGGAATTACGGAGGCAACTACTAGCCCGGAACGAAAATTTCCCAATAAAAGCACCACCACAAAAATAACGATCAAGCACCCCAAAACCAGATTTTCGGTAACCGTGGCCGTCGTTTTGGCAATGAGTTCACTGCGGTCTAAAAACGGATTGATGTGAACGCCTTTCGGCAAAGTAGCGCTAATGGTGGCGACCCGTTCTTTCACAGCGTCGATGACCTTTTTTGAATTGGCGTTTTTGAGCATCATAATCTGGCCCAGGACCTTTTCACCTTCCCCATTGCCGGTAATGGCGCCAAAACGGGGGGCACTACCATATCCCACTTTTGAAATATCCTTTATATAGATGGGGTTGCCCTCAATATTTTTGACGACAATGTTGCCTATATCCTCCAAGGAAGAGACCATTCCGTCCCCACGAATAAAATAAGCCTGATCTACTTTTTCGATATAGCCGCCACCGGTAATGCTGTTGTTCATTTCAAGGGCGGTAAAAACATCTCCTGCAGAAATATTCAGGGCACTTAATTTTTCGGTGTTAATGGCCACCTCATATTGTTTTAAAAAGCCACCCCATGTATTCACTTCGACCACTCCGGGAATGCCTGAAAGCTGGCGTTTTACGACCCAATCCTGAATAGTACGCAGTTCTGTAGCGCTGTATTGCCCACTATATTCTGGGTCAACGTCTAATACATATTGGTAAATTTCTCCCAAACCCGTAGTAATGGGTCCCATTTGCGGGGTGCCAAAACCCTTTGGGATCTTTTCTGCGGCCGATTGTATCTTTTCTGCGATAAGTTGTCTGGGGAGATAGGTGCCCATGGCATCCTCGAATACAATGGTGACTACCGAGAGTCCGAACTTTGAGATTGAACGTATTTCCTGCACCCCTGGCAGGTTCGCCATTTCTAACTCTACCGGATAGGTAATGAACTGTTCCATGTCCTGTGTGGAGAGTTTGGTGCTGGTGGTGATAACCTGTACCTGATTGTTGGTGACATCCGGGACCGCCCCGATTGGGATTTGGGACAAGGAATAGAGTCCGAAGCCAATAATAAAGGCGGTAAAAAGCAATATTATAAATTTATTGCGAATACTAAAATTGATGATAAATGAAAGCATAGTCCATAAATGAAAGGTTTGACAAACTATCTAAAAAAAGTTTGCGAAAAAATGATTTAAATCAAAAGTGGGCTATGCGAAGCGTGGAGGTTGAAAAGGGGCTTCCTTTTCAAGGGAAAGATAGGTGTCTAAATAAAAAAAGTTGGGCGCATTGTGGGGCAATGAAAATTCGACATCCGAACTATCGGGATTCGATTGATTGAGGATAAAAGCGGAAAGTGCAACGGTATGATTTAGGTGCTGAAAAGGGAGACGCTCATGGTCTTTCCTTTCTTCTTGATGTTGCCGGCTATGTTCGGCCTTTAATTCCCCGTAATGCTTGGAGATAAAAACAAAAAAATTATCCCCGTATTCCTGGGTGTGAAATCGAGCATGTTCGATCAGCTGGTCCAGCTCTAATAAATCATCGAAACGAATATTGAGACTTTGGATCAACAACAAGCTAGAAATAAATATGGCGACGAGTTTTGTCATACGAAGGTGCAAAGGTACGATATTTTTGAATACGATTTTGTTAGATTTAAAAACGCTCGGGCGGGGAGGCTGCTATGCTGGCCCGTTCCAGACATCAGGACCGCTTTAATTAAATTGAGGTCCCAGCACAATGCAATGGCCAAAAACCCCGTTCTCATAGTAGGGAATGCCCATTGCCTTACGCTATTTTTAGCTAGGGAATGTGCCGCGGACCCCGAATTTGTGATTACCTTAGTCCCATTAAAGTAATCTGACGAACGAGAATAGTATATGCCACGGGCAAAAAAGCATTGGTTATTGAATCTATTGGCCGTTGTAACGGTCATTGTCTGTTTTTTGGCGCTGTTGGCGCACTATAAGAATTGGACACGATTAAAGGCAGATCGGCTGCAGATCTTATCTGGATTTTATTACAAATCGATCCCGTATTCTGATTTAGACAGTGTGCTCATGGTAGATAAAATACCACCGATGATCCGACTCAATGGTTTTTCGGCTTTTGAACAGGGCAAGGGCATCTATCAGGAGTTCAAGGATTCGCTGACCGACAAAAAGGTCAATGTGTTCGTTGACAATTTTGCACAAAGCAAATTGAAGTTGGTATATCACGATTCGCTACAGCTTTATTTCAATTACAAAGACTCTACCGAAACAGTCAACGCCCAACGGTTTCTTCTCCAAAAGTTGGAAGAGTTTAAGAAATAGTCGCAATTTTTCGAAATACGCAGCGCTCCTCAAGATATAAATCGGCTATCTTGGCATTAAAATAGTACGTATGGTCCTTTTGACACAAGTAGTGGGTGCCTTCTATGGGCTTTTGGCAGTAATCTTTGGCGCTTTTGGTGCGCATGCACTTAAAAAATCACTCAGCGACGACCAATTAAAAAGTTTTGAGACGGGGGTAAAATACCAGATGGTTCATGCGATTCTTTTGTTGGTGATTGGCTTTAATTTCAATTTGGAAACGACTTTGGAAAAAAGTATGG
The DNA here is from genome assembly GCA_038316335.1 of Flavobacteriales bacterium. GTDB lineage: Bacteria > Bacteroidota > Bacteroidia > Flavobacteriales > Flavobacteriaceae > JALHST01. The sequence goes on along the minus strand of JBBQAM010000008.1, from coordinate 73,391 downwards.
CCACCTGTTTTATGGTCGGTACGTTTTTATTCTCCTTTAGTATCTATGCCCTCGTCATGAGTGCGTCAAAAGGTAGGAAGCTTCGATTCCTGGGGCCGATTACCCCGATTGGCGGCCTCCTTTTGGTCGCTGGATGGGGGGCCTTGATGTATTCGTTTATCCGAAATGTCATATAAGCTTGCGCATTCTAGGTTCGTAATTCAAAATATTCCTTGCTGCTCAGAAATAGGGTGCCCCCTTATTCCTCAATTCGATAATTGTGCCATGTATTCTTGGTACGTCGCCATACTTCCCGATGCACTTGAGTAGTCAAAACAGTGTCAGCGGTGAAGCCATCCTTTCTGAACATACTTCTTTTCCATACCTGGGAGGTCATGGCGACCACACTATCAACACGAATTTTCAAACTATCAACGACATAGGAATTTGATAAGGTAGTATCGATACTAGCCCAATCCCTCAGAATGAATTTTCTTTGCATTTCCTTGGTTATTATCCCTCCATTTTCGTCCTTGATCTGAAAATCTTCGGGTATACCTTGCATATACAGGCCGATGTTTTTGGTAGTTACCGCTTTTACACATTGATTCAGCGCGGCCTGTATTTCGAGGCGTATCGCTTCCTGCGTTTGACCTGCACAGCCTAAGATAAGACACCCCGTCAGGAGACTGGAAATACGCATGTTATAACCTTAAATACATATTTCCGTTGATGGTATTCAATTTCAGCCGATTCGTTGCATTCGAGGTGCCTCCTTCGATTCGCTGTCCCACCATTCGGTCATCTGATTTGAATTTCATTTTTTCGTCAGCATATATGTTTCCATGAATGGTTTCAGCGGTCAAACTCGTATTGGCGATCTTTAGATCTATTTCACCATTGATCGTGGACAAGTTCAAATCTCCAGAATATCTGGCTATTTCGATATCCCCATTGATGAGATCGGCCTCAAAGTCACCCTCAAGGATCTCTGATTTAAGGTTGCCATTAATACTACTGATCTTAAACTGGGCATTTTTGGGGACATAGAGTACATAATCGAATTGATATTCGTCTCCCATGTTAAAATAACGCTGTTTTTTGCCGGCGACTTTTTCGCGCTCTTGCCATATTTTTTTAAATAGGTCTTCTGAATTATCCCCGATTTCAATTTTCGAACTGCTTTCGGTTACTTCCACTTGAAACATATTCAAATACTTTTCCTCCTCCATCTTAATTTCTGCCTTTACATAAATCGATGGTTTGTCCCATGTCTTTACTTCAATCTCTCCCGCGAATTTCAGGGCGATGTCAATGTACTGATTTTTGAAATCGATATTTTTTTCAATGGTCTTTTGTGCGCTAACGGTTAGGCTGATAAGGCCTAGGAAGAGCATGCTTGCTAAATTTTTCATGACTGTTCGTATTTTGATGGTTATTTTTTTCTTAGATAAATATTGCCATTGACCGATTTCAGCTTGATTTCTACGCCTCCGTTGTTAATAGAACCTTTTATATTACGACCTGAAATAGATTTAAGTCCGTTTTTATCGGGCCGGCTCAGGTCAAAATTGGTGTAGACATCCCCGTTCAACGAATCGAGATTAAGATTGGCAGGGGTTGCCCCAGGAAGGGTTACATCGATATCGCCATTGGTAGTACTAATAACGATAGGAGCTTGCTGATTGATCGTTTCGAATTCGACCTTGATATTTTCGTTCAAGGCATAGGCGGTGATGGGCCCAGTAAGGTTCTTAAGGGAAAGGCCGCCGTTCAAATTGGCATTTGCCTCTACTTCCCCTGAAAAACCTTCGACGTAGATGTCGCCATCCCAGGAATTGGTAATCGAAACGTTTTGCGATTTTGGAAGGAAAATTTCCGCTTCCTGTGACTTTCCAACGTTTTGGACAACGAGATTGTTTCCTGACTGGACCACATTGAACCCTATGTCGGTGTTATCCTCGCCCCCGACCCCTACGAGTTTGAGCCCTTTTGCCCGTTCCGGAACCGGCTCCTGTTCCGATACCTTGATCAGTATTTCGTTCTTGTCATGGGTTTTAACAGTGATTTTAGATTTTGATTCAATTTTGACCCATTCGATACCGGTCAACGGTTTACTAAAATCGGACTGCGCATTCATGCTCACGGCAAGAAGACAGGTAAGGGCGAATAATGTAATTTTTTTCATGATCGTTGTTTTTTGATGTTTAAAGGGTTCCTGATAGGATTTTATTTATTTCTTTTTTTACAAAAGGCTGTGTGTCTTCCTGTTCCAGAAGTTTTTTCATGGGTCCTACTGCTTTCTTTTCTTGTATGTGTACGAGGTTTTGGAGGACCGCTATCTGTATGCTTGGATCTTTTTCGGTACCCAATGCCCTTATGAATGCCGTTTTGACGGCTTCGGATTCCAGGAACCTTGACAATGCATCAACGGCGGCCGAACGAACGTTGACATTTTCATCGTGTAACATTCTGTCGGTCAACGCACTCACGATTTCTTCGTCGGGATTTTCAAATTGCACGACAAAATTAACTCCTTGTATACGCCTACTGGCCGATTTATTCTCCATTAAGGCGAGCATGGCGGTCTCCCGTATTTCGTTCCCTTCAGTCTTCAGGGTGGTTACCATCACATTCGATTTTTGTGATGCCTGATATTTTCCTGTTAAAAATGCACCGATCAATAAAGCCACACTGGCCGCTAATTTTAGGGAGTTAGGTACCCAATTGGTGCTGGGGATACTTCTCATAGCTATAGGGGATGCTTCTTTAGAGACCCTATGTTCTTCGTTCGCTAGCTGCTTCAGGAAATTCGTTTTGATGGAAGATGGGGGGATTGCGGGTACTTCCTTATCAAAGGCCTTGAACATGGTTTGTAACTGGGCCAATTCTTCGGAACAGCGCGAACAATCCTTTACATGGGCGGTTACCATTTTTCGCTGTGCCTCGGTTAAGGTCGAATCAAGATATTCAATAAGTAGTTCCTGTACATGTTCCTCTTTCATACCTATATGTTTTTAAAATAGATCACTTTCAGTTTTTGCAGCGCCCGGCTCACCTTGGTCTTTACGGCGCCAGGCGTGCTTCCAACGATTTCCGCCAATTCGGCATATTTTATCTCTTGCAATCGATTTAAAATCAGAAGTTCCCTATCTGAACGATCAAGTTGGTCCAAGGCCATTTGCAAATGGGAAACCGCTTCGGTGGTATCTTCTGGCGTATCGGTTATTTTGTAATCATGGTCGTCTAAGCCTTCCATTATTTTTTGTGTTTTTCTATAATGTGTATTCAGACTGTTTCGTGCAATGGTGAAAATCCAGGAGAGGAAATTTCCGTTGTTATATGAGTCCCTATATTTTATTAATTTGTAAAATACATCTTGTGTTATGTCTTCGCTCAGCATTTTATCCTGTGACATTTTAAAAAGAAAGTTATAGACGTGGGCATGGTGCCTTTCGAATAAAATCTTGAGCGGATCAAGATTTCCGTCGACCACTTGGGCCATCAGTTTCTCATCGGTCTGCACTTTCAAAAATGGTATTTTAGTTAGTGTTCGTTATTATATAGTCTTGAAAATCCAAAAGGTTACATGAAGAACTAAAAAAATCGTCTCCATAGACTTGGAAGCGATTCTTTTGATGGGCCTTTCATACGTGTATTGCGGAAAAACATTATTTGTCGGATGCGTTTACCGAAGTAAATTCCCGGATGGCTGCATTCGGTTCGATAATATTATAGCCTTTCCAGAATTCGGGGTCATAGGAAGGCATATAGGTAGGCAGGACCGTATTATTTTCAGTAAAGGCATCAAAGTTTGTTGGCGAGAGACTTTCAGATTCAAACACCACGACTTCATTTTTGTCAATGTTCGTAAAGGCAAGATCTACATTTCCAGAGAGTTCATTCTGCTTGTTGCGACCCTTTACATGGCGATTTTTCTCAATAATCTTTAAGGGTCGCTTAATGCCCATACGGTTGCCTGTTTCAGATTCAAAATAGCGAAGGCCATAGGTGGTATCGGATCCCTTGGAAAATATGATCTTTCCCTTCGACAAATAGGTATTTAAGGAGATTCCCAATAATTTGAAGGTTTTTACCGATTTTACGTTCTCAAAATCTACTCGGATCAAGGCGAAATCATCCGAATTTATATAGAGGGTTCCTTTGTAGTCTTCAGAACGTTTTGGCTCAAATTCAAGTACGTATACCGCATCTTTGCCCATGTACGTAAAATCTTTTAGGGTAAAATCGTAGCGGTTTGATTTTGAGATAAAATTAAGATACGAATCGTCGCGAAAGGGGAGACTATTGAAAATATCGCCCAAGGCACTTCTTCTGTAAGACGCAAAGTTCTTTTTTCGTTCCTCTTCATTTTTTTTTGCCTTTTCCAATTCTTTATTTACGGCGGTAACATCGGCAGAATCGATTTCTTTTCCAAAAATTTCGTCGGCATCTACCTTGGTTCCGAAGAGGCCCGATTTGATTTTAAAATAGGAGTCGGTCTTTACGTTTTCCTTTATGATGGTATTGAATTTTTCTTCCAGTTTGTTCATGTCGAGCTCCATATCCTTATCATAGAGTTCGGAAGCCTTTATGAGTGCCAGTTTTTGTTTTTCCTTGTCATAATTGCCATAAAGATCTCCCAGCACTTCGGTATAAAAGCTATTTGATTTGGGGATGGTCGCAATTACACTATCCAGGAATTTTTTGTTAAAGGCCTCGATGGTCGATTTTTTAAGGGTGTAATCGGTTTTTATCATTCGTTGAAATGATGATTTTCTAAAAAACAGCCGTTTTTTGGTAAGCTGTTGGGTGTAATTCCTAGAAAGGTTTTTTTTGACCAAATCAATGATTTCTTCGGCGGTATAGGATTTATTTGAAACTATTACCGGGTCTAGCTCAATGGCCTTCGGGCTAAGGACAATGCTATTGCCCGTAAATTGATTCAAGGGTTTGGCGATGGAGGCATAGCCAATGCATGAGATAAATAGCGAATCGGTAGGCTGAATGTTTTTGTCGATCAAAAAAGTAAATCGACCTTCCTCGTTGGTTATCATTCCTTTGTTTTTCAATTGAACCGTAACATAGGGAAGGGGTTTTTGGGTGGCAGAATCAATAATTACCGAAGTCAAGGTCTGCGCAGCTAGTGGAGCACTACACAGGATCAAACCGAAACAAAAATTCAAAAATGCATTTTTAACCATAGGGGGCAATCAAATTAATGAAGGACAAAACAAGGCACATTCTCCTGAATATCCTTGTTTTTTGGCTTTTTTTTAGGATGTATTTAGTGTTTATTTAACCATAAAAAATAAAGGAAGCGCCCGAACGAGCACCGGAAAAGGTCTTAGTGGCAGCCACAATCATCTTGTCCACAGCCTTTGCCATTTCTTTTTTTTGAAGAAAATACTGACTTGGGCACGAAATACTTGATGACAAGATATCCAATAGCGATAGCAAGTGTGCTATAGGCCAAGATGGTCTGAAGTAAATTCATAGTTCGTTTTAAGAGTTAAAAAAATAGAACGCCCTTTACAGTGTCATAAGACAAAAGGGTATTCATTGTATATAAAACCAATGTCTCAAAAACGATGCCAATGGGTTGCCAAAGGATTGTTTTTTTGATGTTCCTATTTTAAAACCTGATACGCAATCAGGGCTACAATATACGCAAAAACACTCATAATCACTAGCTGTGCAGCAGGCCATTTCCAGGAATTGGTCTCTCGTTTTACCACCGCCAAGGTGCTCATACACTGCATGGCGAAGGCATAGAACAAGAGTAAGGAAATACCCGAAGCCAAGTTGAACAAGGTCTTTCCGGTATACACATCGACTTCAGCCCCCATGCGTTGTTTTATGGTTTCCTCCTCATCACTACCCACACTATAAATAGTCGCCAAGGTACCCACAAAAACTTCGCGGGCCGCAAAAGAGGTCAATACGGCGATGCCTATTTTCCAATCATAGCCAAGGGGCCGTACTATGGGTTCGATTGCCTTTCCGATATGTCCGATATAGGAATTCTCTAATTTAAAGCCTGAAATCTCTTGTTTGGTGGCTTTTTCAACAAGTGTTTCCTTATGCTGCTCAAGATTTTGAGCAAGGGCTTGGAGTTGGGTATTATTTGCATCCTTAGCGATACTATCGATGTACGCTATGCGATAATTCTCTAAATTCTGTTCGATACTTGCTTGATTGAATTCGGTAAATCCTTGGTTTTTAATACGTTCAGTTACTAGGGTGTCTGCATTCTTGAAATTGTCAGAATACCCATTGGAGCCTAGGAACCAAAGGATAATGGAAATCGCCAAAATGATTTTTCCGGCACCCAACACAAAACTCTTCGTCTTTTCCCATACGGTGTACAGCACGTTTTTGAAAAGCGGAAGTTTATAATTGGGCATTTCCACAACAAAAAAAGTACGGCTTTTGATTTTCAAAATATGGTTTAGGATCATGGCCGAAAAAATGGCCGCACCAAAACCGATGAGGTACAGCAACATTAAGGTCAGGGCCTGATATCCGAGACCTAAAAAGCGCCCTTCCGGAATTACTAGGGCAATAATGATCAGATAAATGGGGAGTCGTGCCGAACAGGTTGTGAACGGGGTTACCAAAATCGTGATCAATCGTTCTTTCCAGCTTTCTATATTCCGGGTCGCCATAATGGCCGGTATCGCACAGGCGGTCCCTGAAATCAATGGCACGACACTTTTTCCGCTCAAGCCAAAGGGTCGCATGACCCGATCCATCAAAAAGACGACACGGCTCATATAACCCGATTCTTCCAAGAGGGAAATGAACAGGAACAAAAAGGCGATCTGGGGAATGAACATTACGATGCCACCGATACCGGCCAGAATACCCTCGGCGATCAGATCGGTAAAGACACCGCCCGGAAGGGTTGTTTTTACCCACTCACTGGCAAAGAGAAAAAACTGATCGATATAGTCTTGTGGAACACTGCTCCAATCGTAGATCGCCTGAAATATGGTCAATAGGATCAGAAAGAAAATCAGATACCCAAAGATTTTGTGGGTCAATATCTTATCAAGGGACGCACGAAAACCTTTGGCCGCATTGATGTCGACTTTATAGGTTTCCTTCAGAATCCCATTAATGATTTGATAGCGAAGGATCGTTTCTTTTTGTTGCAACCGCTTCAACTCCGATTTCGATTTTGTGGCAAAGGATATCAGGGAATCCTTTATCGGACTTTTTTCGATGGGCATAAAGTTGACGTCCTGCGTAATGACAAGCCAGAGTTTGTAAAGATCTTGTTTTGGAAAGGTATTTTTAAGACGTTCAAAATATTCGGGGGCAATGACCGAAGTATCAACGATCGCATTGCTTGAAAGATTTTTATAGTCTGCAATAAGCTCTTTTAGAGCGTCGATGCCCGTACCTTTTCGCGAACTTACGAGCGCTATTTTGGTATCGAGTTTTTCCTCGAGCATCGAAATGTCGATCGAGATGCCTTTTTTTGACATCCGATCCGCCATATTGATAACCAGTATCACGGGAATCTTAAGGTCTTTTATCTGCGTAAATAATAGCAGGTTGCGCTTGAGATTCTCAACATCGGATATGACGATCGCTACATCGGGATGGTCCTTGTCTTTTTTATTCAATAAAAGTTCAACGGCAACGCTCTCATCCAAGGAGGTCGTATTGAGGCTATAGGTACCCGGTAAATCTAGAATATGGGCTTTAACGCCTCGGGGTAGTTTACAGATACCTTCCTTTTTTTCAACGGTAATCCCGGGATAATTCCCCACTTTCTGTTTAAGTCCGGTCAGTTGGTTGAAGACGGAAGTCTTGCCGGTATTGGGGTTTCCGATAAGTGCCACCTTGATTTGTCTACTCATATCGGGGAAATATCATCAAGGAGTTCAACTTCAATGAGCTGGGCCACCGAGCGGCGAATCGCGATGTGCGAGCCATTCACATTTATGTAGATAGGGTCTTTAAATGGCGCTATTTGTACCAATTCGATGGTATTGCCGGGAAGACAGCCTAATTCGAGCAATTTTATGGGCAGTATATCATCGGCAAATTCCTTGATTATGCCCTTTTGGCCTCGCTTTAATTGTGCAACGGTGATTATCAATTTTTATTTAGATTGATTCTAGGTAAGGACAAAAGTACGGTAAAATTCCAAAACCCAAATTCCAAATCCCAAAAAAAGGGAATGAATCTATAAACTATCCGTTTTCAATAAAGATAAAGAGCAGGGGTCAGGACCAAAAAATCAGCTACCAATCGGAATTTGGCCCCGATAGTTATCGGGGTGGGATTTGGCCCCGATAGTTATCGGGAGGGATTTTTACTCTCTATACGACTTTTCTAAAATAGCGATATCCTCCATCAACCGATCGATTGCTTCCTTTTTGGTGCCGTCATAAAAGCCCCGGATCCTGCGCTCCTTATCGACCAAAATAAAATTTTCGGTATGGATCATGTCGTACGGTCCTCCGTCCCCATCGGTCTTTACTGCCAAATATGATTTCCGGGCCAGGTCATAGATCTGTTTTTTATCTCCCGTCACCAAGTTCCATTTTCGATCGACCACCCCTTTTTCACGGGCGTATTTTTTAAGTTGGGCGACCGAATCAATTTCGGGGGTGACCGTATGGGACAACAGCATGATTGTAGGGTCATTTAGGACACGATTCTGAACATCGGCCATGTTTTTGGTCATAATCGGGCAGATCGTTGGGCAGGTGGTAAAAAAGAAGTCGGCGACATAGATTTTATCCTTATAGGTGTCTTGGGTTATGTTTTCCCCATTTTGATTGGTCAGGGAAAAATCGCCAATGGTGTGGTATTTTTTGATGTAGGTAATCGTACTATCCACCAATTCGGGATTCACCATCGAAGGTTCGTATATGGGCACTGTTTTCTTAGGATCTAGGGCCTTGTAAAATAGCGTGACAATGACCGCTGAAAGAAAGAAGAAAACAATCCCGAACAACTTGTATTTGGCGAAAAATGACCTCATATTCTTTTCGGCAAAGGTACGGTAGTCACAGGAACCTTTCAACTGTTTCATACGCATGGGCTCCCAAAACTTTCTTAAAAAGAAATGGGATGCCCTTCTTTCTTTTTTTAAGAGTTGTTAAAGATGTACTTTTGTCCCTTTAAATTTTAGAAATAACGATGGATCCGATACTGATAAAGACGCTACAATTCTTTTTAAGTCTTTCAATTTTAATAGTACTGCATGAATTAGGACATTTTATTCCTGCTAAATTGTTCAAGACCCGGGTCGAGAAATTTTATCTCTTCTTTGATATTAAGTTCTCGCTCTTCAAAAAGAAAATCGGGGAAACGGTATATGGTATTGGCTGGTTGCCCTTGGGCGGCTATGTGAAAATCTCTGGGATGATCGATGAGAGCATGGATACCGAAGCCATGAAGGAAGAACCCAAGCCTTGGGAGTTTCGAAGTAAGCCGGCCTGGCAGCGCCTGATCATCATGTTGGGCGGGGTAACGGTCAATTTTATCTTGGCCGTGGTAATCTATATCGGCTTGGCCTATGCCTATGGGGATCAATACATCCCTGCCGATAGTTTAAAAGACGGGGTGTATGTTTCTGAAAAAAACATTGGCGACAAATTAGGTATTGAGACGGGAGATCGGATCATCGCGGTCGACGGTAAGAAAATAGAAGACTTCAACGCCATTTTTATGGACATCGTCAATGGAAATACAATCACCATTGTACGAAAGGGCCAGACGCTGACAAAAGAAATCCCGATCGACTTTATTGCCACTTTGTTGGAGGATGAAGATAAAATCCGCTTTTTAAGTCCGCGTATTCCCTTTATCATCGGCGGGGTATCCCCAGAATCTGCCAATAAGGACTCCGGGCTTCAGCCCAAGGATGAAATCGTGGCCATCAATGGGCATGCTATAAAATATTTTGATCAGGCAAAGCCGTTGTTGGAAGATTTAAAGGATAAAACGGCCATACTGACGGTAAAACGGGAAAACGTTGCAAATAAGGAGATTCCCGTGGTCATTACCGATTCGGCAACCATCGGGGTTAGTTTGGGCGGAATGAGTTTTGCCGATCTAGAAACTCGGGGCATCCTTCGGGTCGAGACCCGAAAATACAATTTTATCGAATCGATACCTGCCGGTATTAACAAGGGAGTCAGTACCCTTTCGAGTTATATAAAGCAGATGAAGAAAATCTTCAATCCCTCGACGGGGGCGTATAAGGGGGTTGGTGGCTTTGCTGCTATTGGCGGGCTGTTTCCCAGTGATTGGGACTGGCCTTCGTTTTGGAGTGCAACCGCTTTTATCTCGATCATCCTGGCGTTTATGAATATCCTACCCATCCCGGCGCTTGATGGCGGGCATGTCATGTTCTTATTGTATGAAATGGTTACGGGTAGGAAACCGAGCGACAAATTCTTGGAATATGCGCAAATGACGGGGTTCTTTCTATTGATCGCCTTGTTGTTGTTCGCCAACGGCAATGACCTGTACAAATGGCTTTTTAAATAGAACGTTTTTTTTGTTTGGGTGTTTTGAAAAAACATTTATATTTGCACCCTCCTACGCAACGCCTGCGTTGCTTCGGAGGGCGCAGGCCCTTAAAAATCGTCAATAAAGACGCTAAAATAACGTGAAATTCCTCCTTAGCTCAGCTGGTTAGAGCATCTGACTGTTAATCAGAGGGTCCTTGGTTCGAGCCCAAGAGGAGGAGCGACAGCGACGACAAGCCACTAGAAATAGTGGCTTTTTTCGTAAGAAAAACTTGGGGGAGAAGTTTATCCCGCCTTGGCGGGGAGCCCAACGAGGCGACCGAGCGTTAAAAAACAGTCCGGTGGACTGTTTTCGCGCGACATTGCGAGAGCAATGGGCGAGCTGAAGCATTGGCAAAGCCGGCGCGCTGAGAATTTTGGCAGTAGCCTTTATTTGATTCCAGTGGCTTTTTTCGTAAGAAAAACTTGGGGGAGAAGCCTGTCCCGCCTTGGCGGGAAGCCCAAGAGGCGCCCTAGCGTTAAAAAACAGTCCGGTGGACTGTTTTAGTGCGACATTGCGTGAGCAATGGGCGAGCTGGCGCGGTGGCATTGTGAAGGAATGCACAGCATCATCCATTCGGATGGTTTTTTGGTTTTTATTCCCTTGGGGGAGAAGCCTGTCCCGCCTTGGCGGGAAGCCCAACGAGGCGACCGAGCGTTAAAAAACAGTCCGGTGGACTGTTTTCGCGATGGGGCGAGCCGGCCCGGTGGCATTGTGAAAGAATGCACAGCATCATCCAATCGGATGGCTTTTTCTTTTTAGGTGGGTACAACATAGGTACAACAAATTGGTCCTATAAATCCATATTTTGAAATTAGGCTGTTCTTTTCTATTTTCACGTGGATATTATATCTTGAGACTATTTTGTGTTTATTTCCAGCTAAAACAATTTTATAGTGCCCCAGTTCCTAGTATATCCAAATAGGTATTGATATAAATTTCTTCCTCGCGCTTTTTATACTGAGCAACATATCTAGGATGAGGTAATGGAATCACTTCACCAAAAAGACCATGCTCTTCATTAAGATTACCCAAGTATTTGTAATTTTCCCCATTACCCAAACAATATACTTTATCGGTATGAATGCCAAGATCAATTTGTTGTTTAAGGGTTTTAACAATAAACGGAGTAGTGGAAACCATTAAATCTATATAATCGTAGTAGTTTCTGTTGACCTCTCTATTGGTGTCGGTTCTTTTTAGGAAACCTAGAGGGCAAACATTGCTTATCAAGTATTTGGAATAGAAAGATGCAACACCACCATACTTTTTTATTACCTCGTACAAAAACCTTCCTGATACTTCAATGCCATTATCTGAACAGGCAATTCCACAAACTTCTTTGAGGGACACAGGTGAGGTAAACGGTATTCCTGTAATGCCAGCTCCTGATTTTCCGGGATTGATTCCTAAAATCAAGTGACGGGGCGCATTGTCGGAATAAAACTTTTTGTAAAATTCGTTGGATATTCTAAGCGTTTCAATCGAGGATTTATCAGTCGTATTAAAGGGATTCATGACCGAAATGTTCTTTGGAAGATTTACTTCATCTGGAAATTTCAGATTTTTATGGAAGGCAATTACTTTTTCCGCAAAGGTCATCGTTGTTTCTAGTTTGTAAACGTTTCAAATATCTTTTGAAATAAATCCGTTGGCGCAAAGGGTAGAAGCCACAATGTTATCTATTTATGAGAATTACACTAGTTCTTCCGCCGTAAAAAGTACATCCTCTACTACAAGATGATTCACATTGATGGTTGGTAAAATGTATTTGTTATATCGGGTACCTTCGGTTTTGCTGTGTAGAATGCCTCGGGTAGTACCGACTGTAAGAACGGTTAAATGGGATAAAAGATTTTTAGGAAGAAGAACATCACCATTTTCATTGATTAGTTGTTTCCAACCTTTTTTATCGATTTCGAAATAACAGGCTACCTCTATGGAAATAAAGGGAGATTCTGTTTTATAGAATCGAAAATGTAATTTTACTACGATTTGTCTTTTTTCAATGGAAACCCCGTATTGGTTATCCGCTTGAATGGCCAATTCGCCTGTTTTGCGATACGCTTCCTCAATAACCGCAAACTGACTGGTCTTGATATTTACAAATGCAAATCCTAAATCGTTGAATGAAGGCATATTATGATCCCGTAGGTCTTAAGTTGTCGTTGGCAATGGATAAACTATTGAATTGGTTGAATTCAAAAATGCTTCTATAATGAAAATTGTCCTTTATTGTAATATGTTCAGCGGCTCTTTGTTTTGTGGTTTTGACCTGAATGGTTCTTTCGGTCATATCTTTCATTACGAACTCGGCTTTTCGGGCCTCTCTTTCAAAATCTATAATATTTACGGAAACTACAGTATAGCCCAATGCTTTTTCCAACTTGTCAATGGTCTCAAAAGTGAAGTTGCTTTGACCTTTTAAAATCTTACTTACTTGTTGAGGCGTTACATCCATTTTTTTCGCAAGTGCGACTTGAGACATTTTTTTGAAATCAAGAATAGCCAGAATACTTAACGCTAACTTCGCACTGCGCATTTTATTTTTTCGGTCTTCTCGGGTTGTCTCTTGTCGTTTCATAAAACCCGAGGGGGTTTTGGAAACCAATTTTTTAAATTCTTTCTTATTGTAGTTGGGTCTGCTCATATTTGCTTAAAGGTCTTCTGGAAACAGTACTTGGTTTTCTTCTAGATAACGTTGTGCTTGCGCTAAATATTCTAATTGCTCGGCAAGATAAGGGACGTCTTGCATGGCATTTACCAATTTAATGCCGCCACCTGTGATAATATAACAATTGACATCTAATCGAATGGCGTACAGCCTTAGCCAACTGTTTTTGATTTGTACTCCATAGGCTTTGGAGGCTTGGTACGGGGGAAGATTTGTTTCATTCTTGTGCAGGGGAGTGAAGAAATCGGAAAGGTTTTGTTCATGGCTTTCAAATCCTGATTGTGCGTATTGCTCTAACTGGTCAAAAAGTATCACAGCATCTTCTAACGTTTTTATGGCGGCTTCTTGAGCTGTGTAGTCACGATAACGTGCCTGGTCTAGCAACTGGCGGTTAACCTTGAAAAATTCATAAACATATTCTGGATTGCTCCAATTGTCTTGTAGAATTTCCAAGGCATCCAACGTTTCGCCATCCTGACGAATTGCATAAATGCCGTTGCTTTGCGATACAAAAATAGGTAAAATTTCCAAATTATCAACCTGTAGGTTTATATTAATGCAAAATTAACATTATATAGGGACTAGAACCTCCTTTTATGGTAGGACTTATCAACACCCATCAACATCATAAATCAGCTATATAGCTTTAAGCAACTATTTAGCTGGAATATTGGCATAATTCTTATTGTACTTCTCAAACCCAATCTGCCAGAAATACATATCTACCAACTTCATTATAGGGTATTGGGGATGCTTTTTTTGAATTGCTGTCAATTCATCTTTATTATCATCGACAAACTCAAAAAGCTTAATCAAACTTTTCTCTTTTAACGATTTGAAATCATAGCCGAGTTCTTTAACACCATCTATGAAAAAACGGTCAAAAGCGGGAAGACACCCCAAAGTGCCCAAAATAATTTTACTGATAAGCGTATCGGTAGAGGTTACACTGTGTTTATGCTGATAATGATCCGAAAGTTCTTTTATCAATTTCATAATGGCCTGAATATCTTGTAAGCTTACTTCAAGTTTTGAATTGCAGCACAAGCCACTATGGCTTTTTATGATTTCTACCGCTTCAAATGCAAAAGAATCATTATACAAAAACAGATTCAGAAAGTAGATTATTAGAATATAGCATGCCTACAAAATTTGAAGAATAATTCGCCAGAGGCGTGCCAAAAATATTTCATTTTTGAGCATTTTTATTTTTTATTTAATAAATTCTAATACCATTTTCTACTTGACTTGATAATCTAACATCGTATACATCAAATTCATCTATACGCCCGTGTGAAAATCGCTTGATCATTAGCAAAAAGAAAAATAGAGTGACAGAAAATTATGGGCCGGACTGCCTGTCGCTAGAAGGTGTCAAATACAGTTCGGTAATATTTTTTGGTGCAGGAGTTAAGATTATTCGACCCCTAAAAAGTAGTTTATGGTATTCGCAATTTTTATATTAATTGTCCTATGAAAGTTGTTGGTTCATATTTACAGATGGCATCGAAGCTGCCATTCTTGATAAATATATTAGGACTTTGATTGAATTTGAATACTCTATATAAGTAATATTCCTTTGATTTTTTTTGACTAAATCGCAACTCGTTCTGTGTGAAGTAAAACGGTGTCAATTCTCCTAATTTTGTAGTTTTTACTTCCAAATATCTATCATTACCATTTTCATTATACGATAAGATGTCAAAACCCGCACCATCCCCTTGCTCCTTTGAAACCCATTCTACTTTTTCAGCCAACTTTTCATTTCCTGAATTAATCAATCGCCACTTCTCATATTCAAGAACCAATTCTTCGCCTGATTCCCCCAAATTTCTATTTCGCTGCTCGATTTCTAAATAATCTGGGTTTCTCAATGTAACTGAATATTCAGGATTTTGTTCTTTTATAAATACATTTTTTGGAGTGGCAACCACCAACTTTGAAAATTCAATATTCCTAGGCTTAGTGATTATTCCTTCATCCGAGAATTTTGAAAACAGATTATACAATTCCTTTCTTTTAACCAAATATTCTAGCACCAATTCCTCCAAAAGTGCCTGATAATTAGCTCTAGGTTTGTACCCAACTATGTAAGGCAATTTATATTTTAACAGAACTGCACTAATATTTTGATGCTTAAATTCAATCGATCCCTCACTTCGATTATTCAATGCTGGGCGTAGTGCTTTTCTGAATTCAGATTTCTTATAGGATCGGCCATATATCTCCATATCCAGCATCCGGAAATAATCATTTAAAATTAACTCCACTTCATATTTTGACCAAATAGAATTCATTTCTTTTTATGTGGTGAACGGTTTGTATATGTAGTCGCGACTAACGTTAGGAAGCCATGCACTATATACCTTGTTGTGTTATTGTTTTTATTCTAATACACATTCAAAGGTTCCTATTACCTTAAATGTTGACAAATCTTCATCTTCTAACACAATTTGCTCATAGGTGCTATCAGTGGATAGAGGTTTTAAAATAATGGATTGGTGTTTCCATCCATTCTCATCTTCATGTTTTGTACTTTCATATTCTTTAACGGTATAACAAGAACCGAAATCAGAGTCATGCATATTAGTATTTTCAACTAGAACTATTTGACCATTCCTAGAACCACCTAAATATTTTCTGAATAAACAAAATGCGCCATTTGGAATTACCTTGTTCATTGACTCTCCAATCACCTGACAAGCAAATAAGTCTTTACTAGGTTTAATTCTATCTGGAATATTTATCCATTCCAACTCTTCAACTTCTTGAAGATCTCCAAAATTTCCTGCTGCTACCTTGAGATTGAATAATGGAATTGCATTTTCAAAAGGTTTAATATTTTCTCTTTTGAACAATGATTTGACCTCAATTTGATTTGAGGCATACTTAGGAATAAAAGACTCGAAATATTCTCTCAATAATGGGTCGCAAACATAAATATACGTGCCTTTGATTCCTCTAAGCATAATAGTTTTATAAATGTTGATTATAAAGGACTTTAACTCGGTAGGGTCTTTAATGGACTGTTTGCCGTTTTTATCGAAGTAGTTTTCCTCATTAATTATGATTTCCTCGGTCACAGGATTAAAGGATATTTCGTTGCCGAATATTATACCAGAATAGTTAAGATCATAACCCTGAGTAGTATGTATGCAGCCCACTTCGTTTATTGCCCCCTCTGAATTAATCCAGTCATTTGATGTGCCATTCCACTTTAGTTGTACGTCATCTATTTTGATGTCAAAAGCATCTTTGTCTTTATTTGATTTCCATTCCCAAGAGTAGCCAGCAATAAGTCTTGAAAGGCTACTTTCTATTTCCCTTAATTTTATTTGTTCAATCATTTTCTCTAATGAATCGAACATTATAAACTCATACTCCTTTGAATTGAATTTAGGAGCCCCTTTCTTTAATTTATTGCCTAATAGAGAATCTACATATTCAACGTATGCATTTCCTCCCTTTACTCTAAACTGAGACTTTAATTTGAGAATAGAAGTCGTCTCGTTTTTTTTGATTAAGTCAAATTCTTCTTTTTTGGCATCTGACGGTTTAATTGATTGTCCTTCATCATAAAATAAAATAGTATGCTTTGATTGCATTGTAACCCAATCCAATTCACTTGACCGATGCTTATCAAGATTAAGCGCTAGGCAAGCTTTATCAAACGCTCCGAAATATGCACCTAGATTTACTCTTCTTCTCAATCTGTGAGACTCATCAACAACAAGTAAGTCATATTTTTCTTTACTTACTTGAGCAGGCCCAATTACCATACTAGCACTTAATCCTTTTATATTTTTAAAGACTTTTCTTAAAGTGGCTCTGAATGAAGACATTGGGACGACTAATGCCATTTTAAGATTAGGAAAAACCTTTTTTATCTGATTAACTAAATCTAAATAGATCTTTTCTTCTACACCAAATTCTTTAAAACTAAAATCCTCTAATTCATTTGAAAGCATTTTAAATAGAAAAATGGCCAAAATAGTCTTTCCTGTTCCAGCGCCGCCTTCAACAATTGTATTCTCATATTTCCCCGTTGCAAGACTATGTAGTATTTGCAATAACCCTTGGCTTTGTTCGTTGGTTAAGCTTTTATATGGTGAGTATTTAAATAGGTCAGAATTATCAATATGCTTAATTGAGTGTTTAGATATACCTTCTGCTCTAAGTTGATTCCAAATCGTATTAAAGATATCCCAATAAACTTCTTTCTTTTGATAATAATTGTGATTAGCAAGTCCGAGATTTCCATTTAATAACTTGAATATATTATCTCCCGACATATATTTTATCAGATTGGATTCTATATCAAGTGTGGCTGACTTATTGAATTTTTCACTTGTGATTAAATGAACAGATGTGAGCTTGCTTTTAGTCTTATTTTTTAAATGACTACCCATTCTAGAATACACATCTGTAGTTTCACCAACATATGCTGTTTTGTTTTCACCATCACTTAAAATATAAACTAAAGGCCAAAGGTCTTTGGCAAAATGATTAGTGCTGAAGTTTTCAAATAGACTATTTTCAAAGTCATAATGATTTATTTTTACTTGAGTCGAAATCATTAAAGCTGGTTATATTTTTTCGCAGTTCCTTTTGCTTTTTCTATTGGGTATTTTTCTCCGTTTTTTTTGATTTTATCGAGTAGAATATCTTTAACATCAAATCCGTATTTTTCAGCTAATAGAAGAGAATAAGCAAGAACATCAGCTAATTCCTCCTTTATTTTTTCCTTATCTGCTTCTTCATGAGATATCCATAAGAAGTTCTCCAAAAGCTCACCTGCTTCAATATTAAGGGCAATAGCAAGGTCTTTGGGATTGTGAAATTGTTCCCAGTCTCTTTCATTTCTGAATTTAATCAGTGCCTTGGTTATTCCTTCTATGTCACTCATATTTAGTTTTTCTTAATGAACGGCCTCGGCTATGGCAAGAAGTGCAGTAAAGAAACCTTATCGTTTCCGTCTAGTCTGTTAGCCAACGCTTTTTGTTTTTTTTATCTTTTGTTATAAAAGCCAAATCCAAAAGATTTGGCGGACTTGGTAAATATACGCAGACCTTCGCCAAATGCCTAAATGACCGTATTAATTATAGGCATTGCTGGCATGCGTTATTTTTCCCAATTCAAATGCACATATAATTGGCATATGGTCGCTAATCATGAGCCATTGCTTCGCAACTCCAACCTCTATTTTCTTTAGCCCTCTTTGAAAGTCAACACTTCCAAAAACATAATCAATGTGATAGGGCTTTTTCAAGTTTTTCTGAAGATAAAGGGTGTGCCTAGTTTCTTGACCTTGCTCCTCCTTCCAATATTTATGGTAAAGGCTTTCAATTTCAATTTCTTTAAGTTCTCTTACAACGTCTGTATGGTTCCACCATCTACTCCTTTTGTCCCAAAGTACATTGCTGTTAAAATCGCCTATAATTAAGATTTTCTTGAAGTTCTCTTTGTTGACTTGAAGATATTTCCACATTTGGCCGATATAACCAAATGTAGGCGCGTTGTTTTTATGAGTCCAAACAGCTAGTAAATCAAAAGTGTGATTTATACGGCAAGGTAAAAAATGCTTGACTTTTTGACCTACATAATAATCCGACCAATTGAGTTTGTCCAATTGTATACTTATCTTGGCAAAAATACCAATTCCTTTATTTTTGCTATCTCCAATCCAAAGATGATTTTCAGCCCATTTTTTATATCCGACGTGTTTGGTTTCAGCCGGATTTTCACATTCTTGAATAATATGTATGTCCGCATTGTAGTCCAATAAATGTTGGAACTTTTTTCTTAATGCCCCATTGCAATTCCATGTTATGATCTTCAATTCGGAGAGGTTTACTTTTGATGCGTTCCAACTTCTTTAAATAGATGCATAACACATCGTCGCACATCTAAATCTGAATAAAATTTATGTAATGGGGGAGATTTAATTCTAAAAAGGCAATACTCATAAAAGCAAGACCTTGGCAATAAAATTCCTACAATAAACTATGAACACCAAATTTTAAAGAATAAAAGATGAATTTAGTTTATCCTGATTAATTTATTTTCAAGCTCACTTCTTTTATAATAAACCCTATTCCCAATGCCAAAATTCCTCAGAATGTAATTTTTGGAACATAGCTCCAGCAGAAATTCCCATTACAAAAGCGCTAATTGAAACTTCATATAAAATAAAATAAGTCTGAATTGAGTACGTTCAAGTACTACAAACAGATTTGTACCTCCCGTAGTAAGAATCTAAGATAAGGATGGTCGACAGGAAATGGCTTCACTATTCGGAATAAAAATATGATAATAATTCATATCACCTTGGGAAAGCCCATATCTTAAATCGTTGTATTATTACTTCATTATGACCTTAGTTTACGGACAAATAGAAACCCTAAAAAGAATCCGAGAAACCTTAGACCAAAAAGGGATTACTCGATTTAATTCTACAGGTGATCTGAACAAATTTCTTAAGAACTACGAGAACGAAAAAGAGGAAGTATTCTTCAATATAGAGCGTGATTTTGATATTGAACTTAATACGCTTCAGTCAGAGGTGTTTAACCTTCAAAAAAGCTATGACCTATTAAAAACGAAAAGGGAAACATGGTTTAAGAAAAAACTTAGCATCCTGAGAATGAATTGCGAAAGGCTATCATCGGTACAAGCAAAGAATGCCGTTATGGAATTGGCTTTTTGGTATCAACTACAATTCTTAAGCGCTATAAGATTCTTCTTAGAAAAGACGTATGATCACCTAATAAACCTTCAGACCTATAAATCGCGAAAACGCCTGAAATCTGCATTAAATAGAATCAATGCATTTGCAAAAAACAGACAAGCCATCATTTCTACCCTATATGCATCGAAGTACAAAGAGCTAGAATATACTAAGAAGGTAATTACCGATTTAAACCTTATAATTGCAGGCGCAATAGGCGAGAGTTTGGTGGAAAAAGAACTAAAAAAGTTATCGGATTCATATATTTTATTGAATGATTTTTCAATACATTTTGAAAAACCTATGTATTACAAAGAAGATAATAGCAGGATCTATAGCATTCAAATTGATCATCTATTAGTCGCCAATTCTGGTCTTTTTATCATAGAAACAAAAAACTGGAGCAAAAAATCGGTTGAGAGGTATGATTTGAGATCACCTATTAATCAAATTAAAAGATCAAGTTTTGCATTATACGCTACTCTTACTTATTCTAAAGAAATAGACACTAAGTTGAATAAACATCATTGGGGCGAAAAGAAAATTCCAATCAGAAATATTATTGTTATGGTTAAACGAAAGCCTAAAGAGAAATTTAAATTTGTTAAAGTAGCCACACTAAATGAGTTAAATAGATATATATCCTATTTTGATCCGATTTTTGATGATTCTGAGGTTAAAACAATATCAAATTATTTAAACAAAATAAAGAACTAAAATTTTAAAAAGGCATACAATTCGGATACACATTAAGTTGGCAAATAGTTGAAAATAAGTGGTTTACTGTCCTTGGTTCGAGCCCAAGAAAAGGAGCGACAGCGACGACAAGCCACTAGGAATAGTGGCTTTTTTCGTAAGAAAAACTTGGGGGGAGAAGCCTGTCCCGCGTTGGCGGGGAGCCCAAGAGGCACCCTAGCGTTAAAAAAACAGTCCGGTGGGACTGTTTTAGTGCGACATTGCGAGAGCAATGGGCGAGCTGAAGCGTTGGCAAAGCTGGCGTGGTGGCCCTATTGGAGTTGGCGCATACGTATTTGCCATGGGTTATGGTGGAGCAACTGCAAGTTTAATGTATGAATGTCCTAATAAATAAAACGATGAATAAATTTCCACTAAAAAAGACACTTTTATTTGCTGGGGTCTTAGTATTAATTGCATGTTTATTCGCTGGTATTGAGATAGGTTGGAGTTCACTTAGGTTTCCTGACATGAAGAATTACCATGATAGGTTTGCCTTTATGGATGCAGTACAACGTAATTTGATCATTCTCTTATTCCCATTCCTTTACTTTTTTTATCGTGAATTAAAGAAGGCCTCGTCCAGACTCAATTCAAACTAATTAGTAACTAGATGGGGTTTCAATAAGGTGAATAGTTTTTTATCCAAAATGAAAAACCTAAGGAAATACAAGAAACAAATAGTTGGATACTAGCAAGTTTGTTCCCTTGGGCGAGAAGCCTGTCCCGCCTTGGCGGGGAGCCCAAGAGGCGCCCGAGCGTTAAAAAACAGTCCGGTGGACTGTTTTAGTGCGACATTGCGAGAGCAATGGGCGAGCTGAAGTGTTGGCAAAGCTGGCGCGGTGGCATTGTAAAGGAATGCATAGCACCATCCAATCGGATGGTTTTTTGGTTTTTTATGCCTTGGGAGAAGGGGCAACGTAACCCGCCTAGTTCTTTGTTCTTCATTTTTTGTACCGCCAAAAGAAATGGAAGTAAAATTAATCCTAATGAAAAAGAGGCACAAAGAATAACAGATCGTGATCAAGGGGTTTTATTATTTTGTTCATTTTGGCTTGACCCAAATGCCAAGCATTCATGAATACCTTTAAAAAACAATAGAAATCACATGAATAAAACGAACCAAAAACTCAAGAAGGATTTAAGGAAATTTTTGGCCAAGGCCAAAACCGCGGCTGTCGTTTGCGCTGCATGCTCTTTTTCGCTGCGCGAAACGCAGTTCCGCTTGCGCCACCGCTATTTCTGAAAATCCTTCAAAAGCTTATAAAGAGGCTTGCCGCTGTGCGACCGCTGTATCTCGGAGCTTTTAAAGCGTATTCTGCGGAGAAGGAAAGACACACAGTAGAATTATCATCCAGGATGTTTACGTCAGCGCTATTTCTGAAAATCCTTCAAAAGCTTCCAAAGAGGCTTGTTGGTGGGCGATCTTCTTCCAAGAATAGATGGAGAAAGCCTGGATGGTACTCGTCCCGATTTATCGGGATGGCCAGGTTTCGATATCGGTTTTCCGCCAAAGGCGGTAAAATTCCTAGGAAGAAGTGTACTTTTCTTTGTTTCGTTTCTTTTGTACGACCAAAAGAAATGAAAGTAAAATTAATCTTAATGAAAAAGAGGCACAAAGAATAACGGATCCTGATCAATCGGTTTTATTATTTTGTTCATTTTGGCTTGACCCAAATGCCAAGCATTCATGAATACCTTTAAAAAACAATAGAAATCACATGAATAAAACGAACCAAAAACCCAAGAAGGATTTAAGGAAATTTTTGGCCAAGGCCAAAACCGCGGCTGTCGTTTGCGCTGCATGCTCTTTTTCGCTGCGCGAAACGCAGTTCCGCTTACGCCACCGCTATTTCTGAAAATCCTCCAAAAGCTTATAAAGAGGCTTGCCGCTATGCGACCGCTGGATTGCGGAGCTTTTAAAGCGTATTCTGCGAAGAAGGAAAGACAGACAATAGAATTATCGCCCTGGCTGCTACCGAAACCAAGAATGGGGCCTGGAGGACCCCGCCTTTGGAGGGCTGAAGCGTTGGCAAGGACGGCGTACTGAAAGGTTGGCAAACCAGAAGATAAATCCCTACTTGAAGAAAATTAGGGCGATTATAGGCTTTAATAATTCCATCAGCCACCACATGGCAAGAAAAACATTTGCATCTACTGTGCTTCTTTATAATAACGTGCCCATGGAAATAGTAAGTGAGCTATTAGGGCATAGCAGCATGAAGATTACCCAAGAGTATTACGGGAGGGTTGTTCAGAAGAGAGTTAGTGAGGAGATGGAGAGACTGATGAAAAAGAGTAACTTTAAAGAACTAGACTAAGGCTATTCATGGGAGCCATTGTTGTGCTTTCGTTATTTTTTTAGTGTTTTAATTCGACGTCAATGTTTTTTATTATATCCGAAGCCTGTTTATTTATACTCTTCTGACTTACTTCTATTTTCCAATAAAAATGATTTTTCAGACTACGTAGGAAATACAAAAACGCTTTATCCTTCTTAAGCTCATTATAATCATTCGGGATCATTTCCAGTTCTAAATCTTCAATATTTCCTGTCATTTCCCACTTTTTATAATTTCCTTGCCATAGCGCATTAAACCGTGTGTTAAAAATATTTGAACTTGCATCTTCAATTAATTGGACATAGCGATCAATATCATCTTTTAATAAGGTGCTGGACCAAGAATAATAAGCAATCAATTTATTTCTCAAACTATCATTAGAAATTATATTTAAGTCATTTGATTTTAAGGCATCAAAAACATCGGTGTTTATTTTGGGCCTCCAGGTTTGAGTGATTCTTCCAAAATGGTATTTTAAAGAATCTTGATAGGGTAAATCTTGCTCTATGTGATTTAATAGGAAGGAGATTGAATTTTTGGTCAAGGAGTACCTATCGGACCTTAATGTATTAAATTCTATATCTGAAATTAAACTTTGTTTAAAATTGTTTAGATATCTAATTTCTTCCCTTTTGAGTTTTTCTTTTTCATTCCAATTGTTAATAGACAGGGCAATTAAAATTCCAATTACCACGAGAATAATTTCTCCTATTGCATACGTCAAGTACTTTCCAGTCTTTCCTTCCGATAGGAGATTTTGTCTAATTTTTCTAAAGAATTTTATCATTGGTTATTGGTTGGTCATAATGAAGCACAACAATTGGCTATAGTTGTTAACTATATTACCTTAATGTTTACTAAAATAGTTTATTTAGATTACACTTCATAAAGGTCGATTTTATAATAATAAACAGGAAAGGCAGTCTTGGAGGCTGTCTTTTTTTAGACCTTCTTAATAAGACTAGATTCAACTTCACTTCTCTTATAATAAACCTTGTACCCAATTCCATAAGAAAAGAATTTTCCATATCGGGAATCCAATTCAAAGGCGCTCTAGATAAACAAGCATAGCACACCATAAATGCGGGATACGGCCTCAAGCTGTATACTCCATAAGTCTTATCACTTTTTGAGCCTACCACAATGACACTTCCGAAAATTCCTGAATATTGTTATGTAATTTTAAATACTTTTATCCTATGAAAACGACCGGGCTAGTACTTCATTTGCTTTTATTTTTTATAACATGTCACCAAGGGATTGCCCAAGAGGAATTTAAACTTTGGGAAGACGGAAAAAAACCTTTTTATAAGGAAAACGATCTTAAGGAGTTTGAAAAAGAGGCATGGGGCACAAAAGCAGTTGGAAACATTACAGAACCTACACTGACCGTCTACAAAGTTGTTGGGCAAAATACCGGTAAGGCGGTCGTCATAATTCCTGGCGGGGGATATGAATTGGTGGCCATGTACCATGAAGGGTATGAATTAGCGGAATTGCTTTCAAAAAATGGAATTACCGCGGCCGTTTTGAAATATAGAATCCCGAATCCAGAATCTTCCAACGAACCACAGCTGGTACCATTGACCGATGGGCGAAAAGCACTGAAAATGATGCATGAAAAAGCGGAGGCCTACGGTATTAATACGGATGAGATAGGCGTTATTGGTTTTTCTGCTGGCGGCCATTTGGCTGCAGTTCTTGGGCTTTGGGTAAGTGAAGATCCGCATGAGAATCCAGACTTTACAGGCTTGATTTATGGGGTGACCAATTTAAGCGAAGGCAACAAAAACTGGTTGGAAAGCAATTTATACCATAGAAAACTTACTGAGGAGGAAATTGCTAAAAATACCTTATTGAATCTGGTGAATGAAGATACGCCTCAGGCATTTTTGGTACACGCGATCGATGACGATTCCTGTAGCCTTGAAGAGACCACTTTGTATATGCAAAAATTAGTGGAACATCAGGTTTTGGTTGAAGCACATATTTTTCCCAAAGGAGGGCACGGTTTCGGAATCGGTAGGGCTTCCGATGGTACAAACCAGTGGGTACCCTTGTTTGTGAATTGGGTAAAGAACAGTCGGTTTTGATCCATTTATTGGAAAGTACTGAGTCGGTTATTCCAAAATCCCCGGGCTTTTTATATTTTCCTTTTGATTAGATCAATAAAAAATGCCTTTCGGTCGAATTCAGCCAACCATCAACAAAGATCTCAGTTAACCTATGGTGCGCGTTTCCCTGCCTGTGGAAGGCTGAACCGTTGGCTATGACCGGGTGCTGGCAATTTTAGTAAACCTTTTTCATCAATACCCAGCGGTATTTCCGTTAGAAAAACGTAGGCTAGAAAACGGCGTGTAAAAAAATAAATCGGTACTTTTAGATAAACCCCGACTCGAATGCGATTCCTATCCTTATGAAAAAAGCGATACTACTATTGCTACTATCAAGCTCAAGTCTTTGGAGTCAGGTGATTACTGAAGTGACGAACGACAACTACGACCTTGTAACCAACTATGTGCGCACAAATAACATAGACTACAGCCTGGTCGACGGATCTCCTTATCTGAATCCCAGTTTTGTGCCTGCCAAAATAAACGCTATCAAACAAACAAAATTTGTTCGTTTCAATGTGTTTGAAAATACGATAGAGATGCAATTGGCGAGCAATAGGATTATCGCGCTAGACTTCACGAAGAATCCCTATAAAATCGTGCTGAACGATGGATCCGACAAGCATTATGAGACACACTGTTTTGTGAACGATAAAGGAAATTTGGAAGCTACCTTTTTTGAGTTGGTGCACAGCAACGAAAAGTATTCGCTTTTTCTCAAGGAAAGGATAAAGTTCATTGAAAAAAAAGAGGGCGTGGCAAGGTATGTCGATGAAGTGAATGCGAAATTCTTGAAAATCGACCCTGTTTTCTACGTTACCAATCTGGTCACCAGATCGGATACGCTTCAACAGTTACCCACAAAAAAGAAAAATTTTTCGGAACTTTTTATGAAGCAATCCAAAGAAATCGAAAAATTTCTGAAAACGGAAGATCTGAAGATGCGCACTGCCCAGGATTGGATTGCCGTTTTAGACTATTATTTTGAATTAAAGCCGTGATTATGAAACGATTGATTAAATTAGGCTTTATTAAATAAGGGCGGTGCCAGATGGTGCGCGGGACTTCTCAGTACTACAGTTTCCACAACGCGATTCTTATTCGCCGTTTTAGCGTTGGCAAAGCTGGCGCGCTCGAAATTTCGGCAAACCAGTTTGTTCAATTCAAATGTAAAGGAAATAGGAGGAATTATACGCATCAATAAACCCATCAGCCAATATAACGCCAGGAAGACCTTTGCATCCTACTGCACTGCTTTAAAATAATGAGCCTTTGGAGATTGTAAGTGATTTGCGAAACCATTCCAGTATGAAGATCACCCATTCGTATTGCGGGAAGGTATTGCAGAAAAGTGTTGGAAGAGAATTATCTAAATTATCAAAAAAACGAATCTAGAATCAGCGTGAAAATCCAACAATAGTATAAGTGAATATTTTACTTTTTTCAACACTCCCACTATTTATTTTTAAAGAATAGTATTCAATCATGACCTGTAAAACGTGTCTTTTTAAAGATATTAGCTTTAAACCATCTTTAAGGTATTTTTTTGAACAATGCCTTCTTTAAGCAAGTAGAAAAAGTAACCCCCCAAAAAACAAATATTATAAACTATGTAATATTTCGTTCTCAAAAAATCCCTATAATTTATTGGTAGGTCGAAAATGTAAGCTAGTATGACAATCAATCTAGGTGCAATACAAAATAAAAGCAGATAGCTATAAATAATATTAAAGTACTTAGCGTTCATCAAGAATGGAATTATTAGTAAAAATATGACATGGTCGTACCCTAAGTGAAAAAAGCCAAATAGTGAGAACAGCAGAGAACATACGAAAATTGTTTTTTTATCTAGATTGTATTTTCTAGAGAAATAAAGGAATAAACTTAAAAGTAACAGCAGGCTTATGGAAAGAACATTTATTCCAATCAAAGGGGTGTCATAGAAAATACGATACAGGCTCATAATGTCCGACTGTCCAATCGAAGTAGCTTGAGAAGAAACCTTGAGGGGCAAGAATATGGTTGAAATAGGATTTAGGCCGAATTTGATTGCGTACATAAGTGGAAACAATAAAGTAATAATTCCACTTATGATTACCGACCGATAGTATCCCATAATCAAGAAGCCGAATATAATAGGTATTCCAAATGAATATTTTATAGTGAGCAAGGATAGAAGTAGGGGGAGGAGAACCTTATTTTCCTTGTAGATCCAGGCGAGATAAGCGCATGTTATTATTAAAATCCCGAACTGCCCATTTCCAAAAGTAGTCGTTAATGGAAATCCTATAAAAAAGGGGAATAATAAAACATTCATTTCTTTATAGTTAAAATCAAATCTTTTCTTGACATGCACAACGAAAAAAAGAAGCGATCCTAATGACAAGAAGTACCAAATGATTTTAAAATTATCCCAAGAAAAGATGGTTATAGGTTGTAGTAAGTAGTATAACTGAAAATAATAGTTAGGGGCTTGGCTCTGAAACCAATCCTCGGAATTCGTAAGATAATAGTTATAGAAATCAATATTTTCAGAAAATAATTTGGCCGGATAGTATTGAGCGTCCTTTGCCCCAGAATCGTACAAGACTTCTTTAAAAAATCCTCTTGTCGATAGTACCAATAGCATTAGGTAAAAAAGCAAGCTATAAAACCGCATTGGTATTTTCAAGATCGTTTCTTTGGTTTAATTGATTTGCAGGGCTATCAAAATCCCTATCACGACCAGCACAAATTCCCCAAAAGCATAACTGATATATTTTAAGGGCTTTTTATCGTTTGCGAGTTTTTTACGGATCTTACGGAAAAAGGGAATCATCAAAAATCGTGTTGGGTTATAACCTTAAATGTAATGATTATTAGGGTCATCTTTTGGCCGGCTTCCAAAAAATTATGTGCGGTTAGTAACTCTTGCATTGAAAATGGTCCAGGGGGTGCTGTGGCATGTAATCAGGTTTCCTTAGGAACATTGCCGAACGGATCCAATGCCCAGTGCATGAACAGCATGGCCGTATAAGAGCATTGCACATGTACTTTGACGGCAATCGATTAGATTGCAAAATGGTACGTGATACAACTTATTTATTGCTGTTTTGTCATCCAGTGCCAGACCATATTATCGTAGTTGAACGTATCGTTATTTAAAGATTTTGAGTTTCCAATCAATTTCCCGTTCTTTCTTTTTTTAACGGTTAATTCAGTCAAAGAATATTCGCCTTTTTCATAATCATAGCTTACGCCATCATCGTTGTACAATATAAACGTATTTTCTTTTTTGCCATAGTGCCTGATCTCCAAAGATTGAACTGTTTCATCTTTACTTATAGCGTTCAACATTGGTATTATGGCTCCATCTTTAGCGAATAAAGGGATTTGCTCAAGTTTGGTTTGTATCGTAATCGTTTCCCCATTGCCAGCGTATTCCCCGGTATAGAAATCAAACCAATCTCCGCTGGGGAGTATAATTTCGCGTTCCTTTTGTCCCGTGAATACAGGCGCTACCAGAATGGAAGGGCCCATCATATATTGATCCGTGGCTTCTATTATTTTTTCCTCCTTATATGGGTTCTTGGTATCATCCAATGTGCCGTTTTCCATCGTCGCGGGCATATGGTATCCATTTTCCAGTACCATTGCCCTAAAAGGTGGTATCCCCTTTTGCTCGTAATTATAAAAGGCGGTATAGAGATACGGCAAAAGCTTCATCCTAAGTTCAATCGTGTTCCTAACCATATCAGTCACTTCAGGGAAACTCCATGGCTTCTTGCCCGATGACCAGGCGTTAAGCATCATAAGCGGAGAGAAACAAACCGATTGGAACCTTCGGATCCATTCCTCTGCAGAATCGGCATTGCGGATTTCCGGAGTCCATAGGAGGCCTGATAATGATGCGTTTGCCAAAGCGGTCACATACCCTTTGTGGTCATAATAATCGCTGTACAGCACAAAATTGTGATTGCTGGCACCAATATATGCTGAGCGGATCAGACCATAGGTTCTCTTGTTCTGTTGCCTAAAATAATCATCGAACATATCTTGCATCATCATGCCATAAAGTTGTCTCATTTCCACGGCATCATTGCCCGAGGGGAAAGTTGCATGGTCTGGCCACAACCAAACATCATAGCCATCAACTTCATCAAACTTATAACCGCTCACCCCCAGATTTAAATGGGTCTTTTTGTGATGATCTATCAGCACGCTCCTTGCTTCTGGAATGGTGTAGTCGGGCACCTCGCCCAACCAGACCGTATGACTGCCCGTATAACGACTGATATCCTTATACATGGTTGAAGATGGAGCTACATATGGATTTTCCCATAGATTCACTTTTATCCCTTTTTTCTCCAGGGTTTGCACAAAGTTTTCAGGGTCTGGAAAGCGTACACTATCCCAATCGTAAGAACAGGGATAGGCAAAGCTCTGCCAACCCGGTTCCAGTCCGATAACATCCAAGGGGAAATGGTTGTTTTCAAAATCTTGAATTTCTTTCAATACATCCTTGTCGGAGCTCTTGGTGTCCATTCTGTGCCAAAAACCCAGCCCCCATTTGGGTGGGATGATACCCCCTCCAAAAAAAAGATTATATCGTTGGACTACCTCAAGGACCGTTTGCCCCGAAAACACGTATATTTCCATACCACCACCCTGAACGCTTGCTTCTACCGCATCAGACAATGGGCGTGCAGACCAGTTTTCACCCGTTGTTCGGTCAATGGGTACCGGTATTTTGCTATCTTTTCTATTGCCCACCCCCACATGAATTTTTACCCGTTGCGAGGAGTTGATTAAGACCCCATACCCCTTGCTCGAAATATAAAAAGGAACCGGCGCATGGGTATGCCCCATCGTTCCGCCATAATGATCGACTTTAAGGGAATAAACATTACTTCGTCTGTTCATCCCTTCAAACTCCAAACCCAAACCATAAATTTGCTCCGTTTCGTCCAAGGGCAATCTGATGCTCGCCCTGTTCGGGGCAAGAAGACTGTACGTGGCATTTTTATCGAACGGGAACGCCCCATCCCCAAGCGCTTTAATGGCATTCCTTTTGGGTGAATTGGCATAATCTATGGCATTTAACCCCATTTTACCAAAACTTGCCTTCCAAACACCGGGCATTACCTGTTCCCATTCCAAATGATCCATTTCCGAAATCAACGTATGCTGCGCATTTACTTTTGCACAGCATATGAGCAGTAGCACCATTAAAAACTTCGACTTTAGAGGACCTTGTTTAGATTTTGTGTTCATATTTAATAATATTTCGATACCTATTTCAAGGATGATTGCCCCAATAATCCGGTTTTTCGAGCTTTATTCCAATCATTGATCTGCTGGGCAATCAATATTCCAATGACCAGCAGTACAATTTCGCCAAAAGCATAACTGATATATTTTAAGGGCTTGTTATCGTTTGCGAGTTGTTGGCGGATTTTTCTGAAGAAGTTGATCATAAATTGGGTGGTGGATGGTTGTGCTTTCTAAGGTAATGAATTATTGGGGCAACCAAGTGTGAAGATTCCCCAGGAATAGTTGGGCACGTTTGTTTCGATACGTGTGGGCGGTGAAATGCTTCCAAAACCGAAATAAGATAAGTACGATCACTTTTTTTATAAAAACGAATTTCTAAATAGGAAAGATCCGAGAAATTCAGGAGTCGACAAAAACGGAATTTTTTAAACACAAACCCCTAGAGATTCTAGAGGTTTGTTCGCTCAATAATAAACTATGCGATACTTCGGCCTTATCCCCTGAATCGGGACTATAACACAGGTGTCAAGATGATATTTCGATAGGCCACTTTGCCATGGTCGCCTTGTAAATAAATAGGTCCGGGCGCAAACACATCTGAGCTGATTGCCCCACCTGTAGGGCCTTCCACTGCTTGGTTGTCAATAATTTTTTTCCCATTAAATAGGACCGTTATATGGCGGTCTACCAACGTAATATCCAAGCTCTGCCATTCGCCGGCGGGTTTTTCGGCAGCCTCACTTGGGGTTATGCGGCTATAGACCGCGCCCATGTTATGGGGGTCAAGCGCCAACCCATAGGAGTCGACCACTTGTATTTCATATAAACCACGAAGATATACCCCGCTGTTGTTGTCCTTGGGTACGTTGACTTCCAATTTTAGGTTAAAATCCCCAAACTCTTGTTCGGTACGTAGGTTTCCGTAGGAGACATGATCCCCATGTTCGGCCTGTATGGGATCATTCTGCATGACACCGTCTACCACCTTAAACCCATTCGCCATGTTCGGGTCAATGGGCCGCCATCCTTTCATATCCTTTCCGTTAAACAATTTAATCGGTTTCCCAAATTTAATAGCACTCAAGTCTGGCGCAGGGCCTACTGGCGGCATCCGTTTTCCGGTGAAATGTGCCACTGATTCCCCGGTCCCTTCCCAAGAAGGTCCGCTCATGGTACCCGCAATAGCATCGCCTGTTTTTGTAATGCGCAAGGTCCAGGTTAGTATGTGCGTGCGTTCTTTACCGGGTTCGTCTTTTTTGAAGACACGTTCATTGGTGCGAGTCACCACCAAGGTATTTTCATTGGCCAAGTATATATCTGAAACGGGGAGCACACTGCCACCGATCCATAAGAGTTCGCCATCTAAGAACCCTTGCTCGTCATGCACCTTCAACCAGCCAACGCCACCCCCTTCTATATCAATGCCCCACATGCCCAAAAATTCGTTTTCAAGATTTTGTGATTCACAGGGAACGACCGCAAAAAGGGCAGGTGTGGTCAATAAAAGGACCATAAGGCAACGTACTATTTTTTTCATGATGTTTGTTTTGGTTCGGTATTTTGGTTCATAAATGAGTGCTAATGCAGCGTCTAAAGTTAGCGTTTTATTTAAATTGTGAAAGGGTGCAACGCATCATTTTTTCTGCGTTATCTGCTTTTTTAATAAAAGGAATATGCGAGTAGTAAAACCTAAATGCTATTCATTGAATTTCCCGCATGGTTCATTTAGGGCATCGATCGTAGTGCGACTGATCCTAATTTAGGCCACACGTTGCATTCTTAAGACTTTTCACGAAAATTTTCATAAACTATCTTGGGTTAACCATATTTTACAGTACAAGCCGATAATTAGTTAAAATAGCATATAAAACGGAAAATATAGCTGTTTTCCAGAAGGCCGTATTGTTTGAATTTTGCAGTGTATAAATCTAAATGTACAGTATCATGAAGTCAACAAAATTTTATCCAACCATATGGCAAACCATCCCATATTCCTTTGAGCTTATAGACCAATGGGATGCAGAAGGCCGACGCATCACTGATTTGATATTAAAAAATAGTTTTGCGATCGAAAACGGGGTTTCCGAATTCGAATTGAATATCAATAAACTTTCCGCTTTCGATAAAAAAGGAAAAGAACACTTCATTGCCGATTTCCCTCAACATGCATTCTTAAACGTAAAAGGCCTCCATACAGGGCATTTTATCAAGTCTAAAAGCGTCCTCGAATTGAAGCCAGGGGAGTACCGTGTCTTCCGATTTTATATTGATACCATGGGCAACAGTATGAAATATAGTGATCGAAGCATCGCACAGTTACAGGGTTTCGGCTATCTCGATTTCGAGATCCAAAGCGGACTCAAGATAACGGGAGACGAGGCCCGCGAGGTTATCCTACGATTCGATCTTGAACCCTATAGTATTGCCAGTTTTTTTACCCCGATCAAAAACTGGTTTAAACCATTTTGGTCATTGCCTTTAAAAATGGTCAATAGTCTGGGAAATCTGCCCGGAAATTAGTAAGTATTCAAGGCCCCGAATTCGGGGCCTTTTTCATACTGATCGGTTCAGCACAGGAAAATCCTGGCTAGAATCACCCAAATAAGTAACTCCACAGCATCGCAACTTGTGTGATCAATTTCTTTTATGATTTCTTGATCTAGTGCCATCGAATCGATTGGGGTTTGATTTTGAGAGATTATTTTTTAGTGAGAGCATAGGTATAGCTCTTGAAATCAAGATCCTCTGGCCCTTGATGTAACAATGCAGAGGGTAGGTGGGTCGAAAGAATCATCGAAGGCACCCACAATAGAGGAGCTTGCACCTTCTTAGTGGCCTGGTCATCATCTTCGTTAAAATAGATCTGCGATCAAATTCACTTTCGATAAAAAAGAAAAGTTTAATTTAGTCAACGTGCTAATTAGCGATCATCAGTAAAGCTGCTCAATTTTGTGAAACGTAGATACATTTTAAATAGTCTGGTTCTTTTAGGGAGCATCGCAGTGCTCATAGGTATTTGGTATCTAAAGAAAACAAAGGAAGAATCGGCGTATTTTACGCCGAGGACGTTGGCGACCAATGATAATGGAAAGCGATACGTAGGATCCGCTACCTGCGCGGAATGTCATACCAATATCTATCAATCACACCTTAAGACCGCCCACTTCAACAGTTCTGCGAAATCGGATAAAGACCATATCAAAGGAAATTTTGAGGCCCCACATAATACGGTTTTGATCAATGATACGAAATTTGAAATGATCGCCGAAAAGGATGCGTTCCTTCAAATATCACATCCTAGATTTGGCGATAGACAGCGTTCAGCTGCCAGGTTGGATGTTGTAATTGGATCGGGGGTTAAAGGGCAATCGTATCTGAATTGGCAGACCGACAGCCTCTATCAACTGCAAGTATCGTATTACACGCCAACAAATAGTTGGATCAATAGTCCGAGTTATCCTTTAAATAGTTTTAAAAGACCGGTAGATAACAGTTGTTTGAAGTGCCATGTCACCTTTGCTAGGAATCAGGATAGTTTGGGCAAGGGCAATCGCTATTATAGGGATCAAATGATATACGGTATTGATTGTGAAAGATGTCATGGCCCCGCCGCGAAACATGTAGAATTCCATCGTAAGAATCCGGGGCAGAAGAGTCCTGAATTTATGGTAAAATATGCCGATTTATCACGCCAGCAGCGTTTGGATGCCTGTGTACAATGTCACGCCGGACTTCGAGGCGTTCAAATCAAGAATCCTTTTTCATTTTTCCCGGGAGCTACTTTGAATGAATATTCCCGAAATTATGGGAATACCCAACCAAATGCCGAATTGGATGTTCATGGCAACCAGTACGGACTGTTGGCTTCGAGCCAATGTTTTATAAAGTCTTCGAAAATGGATTGCCTAACATGCCACGATCCCCATACCAATCAACGGGGGCAAACTGCTTATTTTAATGCAAAATGTATCGAATGTCATGATCAGGAGGCACTTCATACCGCCTTGAAGATGGAGGCAGCGACACCCGAAACTTCGTTCACGAATTGTATCGCCTGTCACATGCCACTTATACCTTCGAACGCAATGAAGGTTCAAATCGATCGGGAAAGTGAAGAAAAGCCGGTCTATATTCGAACGCATTTGATCAAGAAATATGAAAATAATCCAAAAAATCAGTAAGATTGCAGACGACTTTCTTGAATTATAAGCTGCATGGCATTCGCAAAATCGGGCATATCACCTCAAAATTCATGAATTTTAGAATTATATGTTAAAAAATTAACAGCCCTTGCTATTTAAAGGATATATTAGTGCTTTTCAAATTTATTCGTACCCCAGTTATTGATGGCATCATGGTGCTGCCCCAATCAAGGGATCAATAAGAATAGTGACGCTCGTTTTTTTAAGACTAAATTTTTCTACATGGCATTATATTTCATAGTGCTATGTTTTGTGTGCTTGAATAAAATTTTATAACATTGAATTCAACGGCCAAAAGTGGCTTTTTTGCAGGCGGAAATACACCTTGAATACATTAAGTTTTTATATGAATTTACTTTAATAATTTTTACATATATTTCAATAAAACCAGGATTAACTAACTTAAAACTCAACTATTTATGAAGATCACGCTTTTCAAAGGTATTTTACTTGTGGGAACTTTTTTTTGTTTCGCACTGGTAAATGCGCAGTCAGTATCAGGTACGGTGAGTGATGGGACAGGCCCATTGCCAGGAGCCAGTATTTTGGTAAAAGGTACCACCAATGGTACCCAATCCGATTTTGACGGGAAATATTCTATTGACAATATTGGTTCGGATGCCGTTTTGGTATTCAGCTATATTGGTTTCAAGACCGTGGAGGTTCCCGTTGAAGGTCGCAGTAATGTTAACGTAGCGCTTGAGGAAGATGCCCAAGCCCTACAAGAAGTCGTTGTAACAGGGTATGGTTCTGAATCGAAACGGGATGTTACCGGTTCGGTATCCACGGTGGATGCCGATGAACTTTTGTCCGTGCCTGCAACCACATTCGCCCAGCAGCTTCAAGGAAGGGCTGCGGGTATCGGTATCGTAAACGATGCTACACCGGGTGGTGAGGCTACCGTGCGTATCCGTGGTTTTGGTACGATCGGGAACAACGACCCATTGTATATTATCGATGGGGTACCCTCTAGGTCTCAGGCAAATCTTAACCCGAACGATATCGAATCGTTACAAGTGCTGAAGGATGCTTCCGCGGCCTCCATATATGGATCAAGGGCTGCAAACGGGGTAATCATCATCACCACGAAGAAAGGAAAACTGGGAGCCCCAAGTATTAGCTATGATACCTTTTATGGGATTCAGTCGGCCGCCGGTGATGTAGAAGCCTTGAATGCCAAGGATCTGGGCACTTATCTTTATTTAGCAGATCTCTATGCAGGAAAGACCCCGAGCCATGGGCAGTATACTTTTGGCCCCAATGGGGAGGTGACCATTCCTGATTATGTATTTCCCAGTGGTGCCAATGAAGGGGATGCGGGGACCAATGCAGACCTTTATTCGTTGACTCCTGCCAACATCTATGCGATTACACGGTCTGCCGATACAAACTGGTGGAAAGCGGTTACCCGTTCAGCTCCTATCCTGAATCATCAGATATCTGCCTCTGGGGCCACTGAAAATGCCCGTTATGCATTTACGCTGGGATATTTTTCCCAAGAGGCGATTACCAAGTTCGTAGGCTATAATAGAACTTCCATGAGGGCGAATACCGAATTCAAGGCCTTGAACAAGAAATTGACCATAGGTGAAAACCTATCGGTGAATTTTGATAATCGAAAAGGAGGTTTTGGAAACAATGAAGAACAAAATGCCGTTTCCGGGGCCTACAAACACCATCCTTTATTGCCTATTTATGACATAGCCGGGAATTTTGCGGGAAGTAGGGGGCTAAACCTTGGGAACAATTTTAACCCGTATGCTACCTTATCACGACAGCAAGACAATCGGGTATATCGATTGCGGGTCTTTGGGAATGCCTTTGCCTCTTATGATTTCACGGATGCCCTTCAAGTTAAGACCAGTTTTGGCGTTGATGCCACTGCAGCACGATTTAAATATTTGAATCGCGCAAATCCGGAATATGTCGAGGGAAGTTTTAACAATAGTAGCGACCAACGATCAAACTATGAATATCAGTGGCAATGGAACACGGTAGTAACCTATGACAAGACATTCAATGACATTCACAAGTTCAATGCGTATGTAGGTGTAGAGGCCATTCAGGCATTTGGCGAGGAAATACGGGCCAGTCGAAGTGGGTTCGCCTTTGAGACTACCGATATTATTAGTTATTTAGATCTTGGGAACGCTTCAACTGCTGGGAATAGCGGTTTTGCATTTCGAAACTATTCCTTGTTTTCAGAGTTTGGAAAATTGAACTATAGCTACGATGACAAATATTTAGCACAGGTTATTTTAAGGAACGATTCTTCTTCCCGATTCCAGTCGGCTTCGAGAAGTGCCTTGTTTCCTGCCTTCAGTTTGGGCTGGAGGATATCCGATGAGAATTTTATGGAAAGCGTAGAATTTATCAATGAGATGAAATTACGATATGGCTGGGGTAAGACCGGAAACCAGGAAATCGGGGATTACAATGCCTATACTACCTATCGGTCTGACATTTATCATGCTGGCTATCCGATCGATGGGTCTTCATCGTCTGCACAAATCGGCTTCGATGCACAGAATTTCGGGAACCCCGGTGCAAAATGGGAAACTACGACCTCGAACAACTTTGGTCTCGATGTGACCATGTTGGATAATAAGATCGGTTTGAACTTGGATGTCTGGGACAGGGTCACCACTGACATGTTATTCCAGGTGCCAATCTCTTTTTCTGCCGGGGATGCGAATGCGCCTTATTTCAATGTGGGGAAGATGACCAACAAAGGGGTCGATGTAAACCTGTCATTTGATGATAAAAAAGGCGATTTTGGCTATGGGTTGAGCGTGAATGTTTCTACTTATAAGAACAATGTCGACTACTTAAGCGATAACTTGGACACCAAATATTTTGGATACTCTTCAAGGGTACCTTCTTTGACGGTAACACAAGCAGGTCTTCCGATTTCATCGTTCTATGGATATAATATCGAAGGTATTTTCCAATCACAGGCCGAAGCAGACGCATGGCCTACCTATGGTGATTATAATGCCCCAGGGAAATTCAAGGTCACCGACATCAATAACGATGGCGTCATTAATGACGATGACAGAACGATTATCGGTAGCCCTCACCCAGATTATACCTATGGTATCAATTTAAACTTGAGCTATAAGAATCTTGCCTTAAACGTATTTGGTAATGGTTCACAAGGAAATGAAATCTATAACTATGTACGATACTTCGCTGATTTCAATACCTTCCAAGGAAATAGATCTCAAAGGGCCTTATATTCGGCTTGGCAACCTTCGAACCCGACTGCTCCAAGAGATCAATGGGTAGCAGCCAACCCGGGTGCCACCTCTCCGATAATGGATGCGAATGATCAGGTGAGTAGTAGGCCTTCCTCTTATTTCATTGAGGATGGTAGTTATTTCCGATTGAAAAATGTGCAATTGACCTATAGTTTCCCTGAAAAAGTACTTTCTACTTTGGGAATTGCCAGGGCACAGGTGTACTTGCAAGGTCAGAATCTAGCTACCTTCACCAAGTATTCAGGTTTGAATCCAGAGATTCAGGCAGGGACTGAGAGCGATCCTACACTAGGTTTTGATGGGGGCTATATGCCAGTCTCAAGAACGTATACCTTGGGATTGAACGTGACGCTAAACTAAAATTAAAAACAGATAATATTCGACCTATCGAAGATTCAAATTTAAAAGAGAACTTATTTTAAAACAGGGGTTTTTGGTAAATCGAATGTATCGCATAAAACAAATAAACATTAACAAATGAAAAAGATTAGATCAATTTTTACGGTAGTTACTTTCATCGCTGTACTCCTGGGGTGTAGCAATGATTTCTTGACCCGCGAACCTTTGGCCCAATTGGGTCAGAATAGTCTGGAAACCGAAGATGGCGTTGACGGGATCCTATTAGGTGCCTATGCAATGCTTGATGGTACCGGTCTTGATGGTCAGAATCCTTGGGAAAACGATATTCAGGCTTGGGTGTTCAACCTTGCCTCGGATGACGCATTAAAAGGGACCGATGCCGGGGATCAACCGGAGGAATCCTTCCTTGAAGCCTATGACTGGCAATCCTTTAATGGGCATATTACCAATAAGTGGAGAGGACTTTACAAAGGCGTCGCAAGGGCAAATGATGCCATTGTATCGGCCAGAGCATTGGCTCCTGAAGCGATAAGTGATGAGAATAGAGCCCAGATCATTGCAGAGGCGACCTTTTTACGTGGGTTGTTTCATATGGAAGCACGCAAGATGTGGCGTAGCCCCCCATACGTTGGAGACGATGTATTCAATATCAATGATGTGGAAAGCACCAAAGTGCCCAATGACCGTGAGATATGGCCTTTGATCGAGGCTGATTTTGCAGCCGCTGCCGCTACATTGCCGGAAACACAGGCACAAGTAGGGCGACCCACCAGTTGGGCCGCCAAGGCATTTTTGGCGAAATCCAAGATGTATCAAGGATGGGATGAATCAGGTACAGCGAATGCCGCCAAATTAGGTGAGGCCAAAGTAATTTTGGACGAGATCGTTGCTTCCGGGAAATATTCATTGGTGCCTAAATTCGAGGACAACTTTTTGATAGCCACACGAAACAATGCAGAATCGATCTTTGAGGTGCAATACTCCGTGAGCAGTGCGACCGGTGATGCCTCAGATCAAGGGATGGGCCTTGCCCACCCCTATATCGATCCATGGGGCTGCTGCGGCTTTTATCAGGTGTCCCAAAATTTGGTAGATGCCTTTAAGACCACAGGGGGTCTGCCCGAGTTGGATACCTTTGCCGCTACTCATGTTTCATCTGCTGTAAATGCCGATGGGTCATCGGTATATACCGGGACATTGGATCCCCGGATCGATCATTCAGTAGGAAGACCGGGCATCCTTTATAAAGGATTCAAGATCTACCAGACCGATTTTGTGAGGGATATCACCTATGCAGGTCCTTATTTCTCCAAGAAGCACGTAGCCGAGCCAGCTGGCTTTGGAGTATCGGGCTGGGGTAACCTTTCGGCCAACAATTATCGCATGATGCGTTATGATATGATTTTATTATGGTTGGCAGAAGCAGAGGTAGAGGTCGGCAGTTTGGAAAGGGCCCGCGAATTGGTCAATGAAGTTCGTGCCAGGGCAGCGAATCCTGCAGGTTTTGTTCCTAAGGCTACCCAAGGTGCCGAACGGAATGATTTTACGGTTGAAAATGGTGTACCTGCTGCGAATTATGATATCGCCCAGTACACACTACCCTGGACGGATCAGGCAACCGCTAGAAAGGCCGTACGCTTCGAGTCCCGTTTGGAATTTGCCATGGAAGGACATCGGATCTATGACCTACAACGTTGGGGAATCGCTGCACAAGTATTGAATGCCTATGTTGCAAGTGAGGCACCGTTCCGAATTTATTTGGCGGGTAGATCCTATACCGCACCTAAGAACCGGTATTTCCCGATTCCTAGCCAGGCTATCGATAGATCCTATGTGGATGGTGTGCCGACGTTGACGCAAGACCCAAATTATTAAGATAGATTGCTATGACCTGATTGTTATAGATTTCCTATAATGTATAAGGCATAAAATAAATGACCTTAAAGCCATGAGCGGTATATCTGATCATGGCTTTTTGTATTCATGCTAAAAGAGTATCCTTTTAAAGTTTATGAAACACTAAAATAGTCTATGTACGATTCGATTCTTTTCAGTACCCTTGTATGGAGGATTGTACCGCTAATACCTATTAAAAAATTACTCAAGCTGATGAAAAAGACCTTGCCGATACTATTGATACTAGGTTTACTGAGTTCCTGTGGCAAAGACAATAAGACCCTTTTTAAGCTTAGGGAAGGCACTAGTACGGGCATAAAATTTAATAATAGAATTGTTGAGACCGATAGCGCCAATATCTTAAACGAGGAATATATTTTTAATGGAGGTGGAGTGGCCGTTGGGGATTTTAACAACGATGGTGCCCAGGATATTTTTTTTGCAGGCAATCAGGTGCCCAACAAGCTGTATCTGAACAAAGGCAGCTTTCATTTTGAGGATGTTTCCCAGGTGGCTGGTATCGAGGCAGCCGATCGATGGAATACAGGGGTTACCATTGTAGACATTAACAGTGATGGGCTTCTTGATATTTATGTATGTTCTGCTCGGGAAAAGGATAAAAATAAAAAAGCCAACCTGTTGTTCGTCAACCAAGGTATCGACGACAAAGGGATTCCGAAATTCAAGGAAATGGCTAAAAAATATGGCATCGCCGAAATGGGGAATAGTATGGGCGCTGCATTTTTTGATTATGACAAGGATGGTTATCTGGATCTATATGTTTTAAACAATGAGCAAATACATACTCTTCCTGGCAATTATCGGGAAAAAATAACCGATGGATCGGCAGTCAGCAATGA
The DNA here is from genome assembly GCA_038316335.1 of Flavobacteriales bacterium. GTDB lineage: Bacteria > Bacteroidota > Bacteroidia > Flavobacteriales > Flavobacteriaceae > JALHST01. The sequence continues at coordinate 32,450 of JBBQAM010000008.1, read as the reverse complement.
CCGTTTATATCATAATAATGGTGATGGGTCTTTTACCGATGTCACCCTTGCCGCCGGGATTACCATCGAGGGCTTTGGCCTCGGGATCGCCGTTTCTGATTTAAATTATGACGGGTGGCCCGATATCTATATCAGCAATGATTATTTGACCAATGACCTTTTGTATATAAATAATAAGAATGGCACCTTTTCGAACAATATCGCGACTATGGTAAAACATCAAAGCAAGTTCTCAATGGGTTCTGATATTGCAGACTATAACAATGATGGCTTCTTGGACATTGTCACCCTCGACATGCTCGGGGAAAACAATCAACGCATGAAGACCACGATTATGGGAAACAATTACATTACCTATGTTTTAAACGAACGATTCGACTATGAATACCAATATAGTCGAAACATGTTGCAGTTGGGCACTGGACCCGATATACCCATGAGTGAAATCGGAATGATGGCTGGGATGTCGAAAACCGATTGGAGTTGGTCACCCTTGTTCGTTGATATGGACAACGATGGCTATCGCGACCTGCTGATTACGAATGGATTCCCGAGGGATATAACAGATATGGATTTTAGTGATTTTAGATTAAGTGTCAACCAATATCTAAGTCCGGAAAAAATATTAGATTCTATTCCCATCGTTAAAATCCCGAACTATGCCTATAGAAATACGGGAAATCTGACCTTTGAGGACGTTGGCAAGGCGTGGGGATTGAGCATACCCTCATTTTCAAATGGGGCCGCCTTTGTTGATTTGGATAATGATGGGGATATGGATTATGTGGTCAATAATATCAACGACGAAGCATTTGTATTTGAAAATACGGCCCGCGATGACCCTCAGGCAGGTAACTATGTCAATATCGAATTAAAAGGTCCTTCGAACAACCCATTGGGTATTGGTGCTAAATTGGTGTTGCATTATGAGGATACCAAGTTTCAATTTTATGAACATGAACTAACAAGAGGGTATATGTCTTCGGTAAGCCCGACCATTCACTTTGGTCTGGGGAAACATGATGCGATTAAATCGCTTGAAATACGCTGGCCAGATGATAAGATTCAAATTATTGAACATAGCAAGGCCAATCAAACAATTACGCTGGCTTATGAAGATGCCAAGCCTGCCAATCGTGAAGATCTTACCTTTCCACTGGCACCAAAAGACACAAAACCGATCTTCCAGGAAATCTCTAAATCAATTGGAGCTGAATTCAGACACCGGGAAAGCGATGTGGTCGATTACAATTTGCAGCGTATTCTTCCACACAAGCTTACCCAAGATGGTCCCTGTATTGCCTCGGGCGATATCAATGGGGATGGTCTCGAGGATTTTATTATAGGAAGTTCGTCAAAGTATTCGCCAATGGTTTTTTTACAGAATAAGGAGGGGTCCTTTTCGGAAAAGGCGCTGTTTGAAGCTGCCAATGATATGCTTTATGAAGAAGAAGGGATGGTACTATTTGATTTGGAGAATGATGGGGATCTTGATTTATACATGGTTTCTGGAAGCAATGAATTCCCCATGGATAGCGACCAATATAAGGATCGGCTATTTATCAATGACGGAAAAGGAAACTTTACCCTGTCTAAGGACAAAATGCCCACAATCAACGCAAGTGGATCTGTTGTGAAGGCGACGGATTTTGATAATGATGGTTTTATCGACTTATTCGTTGGGGGACGGACGCCGATGGGTATGTATCCTACAGCGGAACATAGCTTCCTACTGAAAAACAATCAGGGTGTCCTAGAAGATGTCACCGCGACGTATGCACCGGAAATAGCTGATGTTGGTATGGTCACCAATGCCGAATGGTCTGACATAGATAATGATGGCAAGTCAGACTTAATTATCGTAGGTGAGTTTATGCCGATAACCATATTCAATAATAGGGGCGACTCTTTTGTGAAATTAGGCGAAACCGGACTTGAGAATTTACATGGATGGTGGGAAAGTGTCGTATCGGCCGATTTTGATAAGGACGGCGACAATGATCTAATAGTCGGTAACATGGGGCGCAATAATTTTTATCAACCTACCAAGGATCACCCCGTAGATCTATATGCAAAGGACTTTGATTCGAATGGCAGTATTGACCCGATACTTTTTACCTATATCAAGGACAAGCAGGGAGTATATGAATCCTATCCTATGAATTTTTGGGGGGATATTTCAAAACAAAGTCCAATATTTCGGACAAAATTCAATTTTTATAAAGAATATGCCCTGGCGAACCAGCAAACACTTCTAAATGAAGCTGAACTAAAGAACGCCAAACATCTTGTCGGCAATTTTGATAGGACCATCTATGTTGAAAACCTCGGTAACGGCAAGTTTGACTATAAAGAGTTGCCACTAGCGGCACAGGTTGCCCCGGTCAATGCTATTTCAATAAGCGATGTGGATAATGATGGCAATCTCGATATACTGCTGATTGGTAATGATTTTGGCAATGAAATGTTCATTGGCCGTTATGACGCTTTTAATGGGTTGCTTCTAAAAGGGAACGGGAAAGGATCTTTTGAGCCGATCGAACCATCGGCAAGTAAATTTGTAGTGCCCGGAGATGCCAAGGCAATGGCTAAAATCAGGAGTAGTTTGGGCAATGATTTATTTATAGTAACCCAAAACAGGGGAAATCTTTTGATATTTAAAAAAGCCGAGTAACCTCTAGTTTTATGATAGGGGTCTTTAAGGCCTTGTTTTTGATGCTGTTAAGGTACAATTAGCGGGGAACAAAATAGCGTTACAAAATTCATGAATTTTAAGCTTGTTTGTTCCTTATGACTACCTACAATCCCGCTTATTGAATTAACTTTAGGTTTTAAGCCTTGTGCGCCGTGATACTAGGTCTTACGGTAGTTCACTGAATTTCGATAAAACCATTTCAGGAGAACGCAAGTTGTTTGTAAATTTTTTGTTAGTTTGAGTTAATTTTAGAAAGCAGCGCCCATAAACAAGACGCTGCTTTTTATGCTTTTAGGGCGATATCTAAAGCGATTGGTTTTTTAGTAAGCTATTAAATTTCAATGCCTGGCTTTAATAAGACCACTTTGGTCGATTTCAAAATTGAAATTATTTATCGTTTTCTTTCCTAGACTCCTGAAGTAGTTCGTCAATAAAATAAGAAGGTAGGATGCCTTGTTTTTTCTTAAATGCTGCGTTGAACGTATTGAGATTGTTAAAGCCTACAGAAGCAGAAATATAGCTCAATTTACCTTCCCTAAACTCCTTATCGGTTAAAAGCTTGGTCAATACATAGTTTATTCTAAGTTCATTGATATAATGGTTGAAATGTAACTTCTTTTCTTGATTTATTACTTGTGATAGATATTTGGGATTTGTTTTAAGTCGCTGTGCTAAATTTTGAAGGTTGCAATGGGGATCAAGATAAAATTTGTCTTTTTCGATCGTGTGTAGCTTTGTAAGGATGATATTCTTAACGTCATTATCAATTGTATTGTTTGCTTTATTGGTTTTTACCGGTTTGGTCTTCGCATCAAAATGACTATCATGGCTTTGGAGCAGGTTAATTTTGTTGCTCATTATAAGCTGCAATTTTGTCAACTCCATGGTTCTTCTGAATAATAACCTGTTTTTCTTCCTTACTTTCAAGTATCCGTATAATGCCAGCCCAGCAATTAGAAATATAAACACGAGGATGATTATTATTGATTTAAATCGGGTATTTTGGGTGTGGTTTTGAAGCTCAAGTATTTTTTGCCGTTGGGTGAATTCCTTGATTTTTCTTCTTGCCTCCAAGATGGCGATTTTCTGGTCTTTTTCATTATTAAAAAGAGAATCTACAAGCGATTTGTTCAAGGATTTAAATTGGTCGGCCTTTGAAAATTGCTTTGTATCTTCGAACAATCGGGTCAAAATCAAACTATTGCTCTTGACTACATCGAAGGCGTCTATTTTTTCGGCGGCGTCTATGCTTTGCTCAAAATTCAGGATCGCCGTAGCGGTATCCATTTTTTTTAATGATAGTTGGGCTTGTAAGGTTAGTGCCCGAGGAATTCTAAAGTTATAGTTGTTATCATAATTTAGTTTAAGGGCTTTGGAAATATAGTGTTGCGCTTTGTCGAAATCCCCATTTGAGGTATAGATGTCGGCCATATTCATATACACTACACTCTGTATATAAGTGCCTGGAGGCGGCAATTCCTTTTCGATCGTGCCATAAAATTCATAGATTTTTAAGGCTTGCTTGACCCCGTACAATTTTGCGGTCATTCTCGCCATCTCATCTATCTTCGGATAGATATAGTTGGTTTTTTTGAGTTTTAAAATATAGTGGATCCCCTTTAGGCAATAGTTCAGGGCTTTCGAATAATTTTCGGTTCGCAAATAAAAGTGCGACAATGCGGCATTTGCTTTCATTAACGCATATTCGTTTTGTGATTTTTCCGCTTCATCTAAAAGTCGTAATCCAGTTTCAAGTGCCAGGTCATATTCGCCACGTTCGGTATAGATGTCCGATTTTAATGTCATGAAATCGGAATATTCTTGAGGATAACTATTAATGGCGACCTGATTCTCAACTGCCTTCACCAAGGCCATTGATTTTTCAAAATGACCCTTGATAAATAATGAATAGGCCGTGTTATACCGGGCGCCTAGAATACCCTGTTCAAAGTGTATTTGTGTGGCGTATCTAAGCGCTTCCTCATTGTACGTATTTGCCGTCTCCGAAGATTTATAAATGTACGCGTTGAATAATTTTAGCAAGGTGACCACTTTTTCCTTCCCTGTAGCGGTTTCAGTTTTTGATTCAAGAAATTCGGGAATTAAAAAGTCTTCCTTAAATTGCTCTTTCTTATTGACTAATTCGGTTATCTGTCCTAAATAGCGTTGTATAGAGTCTTGTTGGGATTCTTGTGCTGTTAGGAAAAAGGTTGTGAAAAAGAGGATAAAAACGAATTTGGAAATTTGCAAGTCAATCGGGTTTTTTTGGTTAAGCTCATTTAAAGAACGACAATAAATGTACAATTTTAACTTAAGTGCTTTGATTGTACGTTTTGAAAAAAGGAACTTCCGTAAATTCCTGAATTAAATAGGATGCTAGTACCCTCCCGAATGTTTCAAAATAAGATGTTCGATCACTTCCTGGTCGCGAAGTAATTTCCGATCGTGAATTGCAGGATTTTAGATGTTTTTTAGGCATTGTATAACATTTCATTACCCCGAATATCCTAGTTTTTTTTGTATTATTGAAAAACATTAAAAATTAAACAGGATCATGAAAATAAAATTGCTTTTCACCCTTTTGATAGCCTTTGGAATAAACAATTTCATAAGTGGACAAATGTCCGAAATCGCTTCCGTTGAAGGGATTACCGAATATCAAATGGAAAACGGCCTTAAGGTACTATTATTCCCCGATAATTCAGCCCAGACGATTACCGTTAATATTACGTATTTAGTAGGCTCTCGTCATGAAGGCTATGGCGAAAAGGGCATGGCACATCTTTTAGAGCATATGGTTTTCAAAGGAACGCCAAGTCATCCTGACATACCAAAGGAATTAAGTTCCCACGGTGCAAGGCCCAATGGCACGACCTGGTATGATCGTACCAATTATTTCGAGACTGTGAATGCCACCGACGAAAACTTGGAGTGGGCTTTGGATTTGGAGGCCGATAGGATGGTAAACTCCTATATCGCGAAAAAGGATCTCGATTCTGAATTCAGTGTGGTGCGCAACGAATTTGAAAGTGGTGAGAACAGTCCGACCAACGTGTTAATGGATAAAGTTATCGACGCGGCCTATTTATGGCACAACTATGGTAATTCTACTATCGGGAATCGTTCTGACATAGAGCGCGTGCCTATTGAAAATTTAAAGGAATTCTATAAAAAATACTACCGCCCCGACAACGCAGTTCTAATGGTTACCGGGAAATTTGATGTCGGGAAGACCTTGAAGTTGATTGAGGAAAAGTTTGGAAAAATTGCGAAACCAACCACTCCGGTAAGATCATCTTATACCGAAGAACCTGCACAGGATGGGGAAAAACTTGTGAATGTTAGTCGCGTAGGGGATTTGCAATTGGTAACGGCCCTGTACCATACCCCGGCGGGTTCACACAAAGACTATGCGGCCATTTCGGTTTTAGAGGACCTACTTACCGATGAGCCTTCCGGGAGATTATATAAAGCCCTTATCGAGACACAGAAGGCCTCTTCAATTTGGTCTTTTTCCCCATTTACAAAAGAACCGGGATTTTTATATATCAACGTAGATGTGCCTTCCGATAAGAATGCCGATGAGGTAGAATCGATTTTAAAACAGACGCTCGACAAGGTCAGGTCAGAACCTATTACCCAGGGAGAATTAGATAGGGCCAAGGCCAATATCCTGAAGCAGATCGATCTGCAATTTCGGAATTCAGCCTATTTAGGCACCTATATGAGCGAATTCATTGGCGCCGGTGATTGGAGATTGGCCTTTATTGAACGAGATCGGATCGAAAATGAGACTTTGGAGGAGGTGAATGCCGTAGCCAAGAAATATTTTATGCCCACCAATCGGACGATTGGCCGATTTAATCCAACAAAAACACCCGAACGGGTCGAAATCGCCCATACCACCAATCTTGATTCCTTAGTCTCGGGCTATAAGGGGAAAGAGGGCATGGGAACCGGGGAAGTCTTCGATGTAGCCTATGACAAGATTCAAGAACGGTTGGAGAATGGGAAGCTTTCGAATGGCGTCGAATATGGTTTTATCGAAAAGAACAATCGGGGCAATACCGCAATCCTTAGTTTTAGTATACGCAATGGCGATGTGGGGTCATTGATGAATAAAGGGGTCATTCCTTCCTTTACGGCTAGTATGCTCAACAAGGGTACGAGTACAAAAACTAGGCAACAAATCGAGGATGTACTCAGTAAATTGAAATCCTCAATCTCTTTTAGGGCCAGCAATGGAAATGTCTATGCCAGCATAAATACTACCGAGGAGAACCTTATTCCAACCTTGGAACTCATGGCCGATATGCTAAAAAACCCTGCCTTTGATGCCGCAGAACTTGAGAAATTGAAGACCGAAAGTTTGGCAGGGATTGAGAGTGCTAAAACGGAGCCGGATTTTTTGGCTTCAAAAAGACTATCTCAAATCAACAATTCCTACCCTAAGGGGCATCCATTATACGCGATGAGCGTTGCGGAAGAAGAGGAGGCCATCAGAAACGTCACCATTGCAGATGTAAAATCATTTTATACGGATTTCTACGGTTTGGGACGATCTATTGTGGTAGGCATCGGAAATGTGAAGAGCGATGCGGTCAAATCTTTTATTGAGCGTGAATTCAGTGATTTTAAGAGCAATCATCCATACCAAAAAATAGCCGACCCGTATGAGGCGGTCAAGGCGGTCAATGAGGATATCTTGACACCCGATAAGAAAAACGCCGTGACCTTTGGTGCGTTGAGTGTAAAAATGAGTGATGATAATCCCGATTATGCCGCCTTGAACATGGCAGCGACCATTTTGGGGGGTGGGTTTTTAAACTCGCGTTTAGCCGATCGTCTCAGGCAAAAAGAGGGGGTTAGCTATGGGGTATTTGCTGGTTTTCAGGTCGATGGGGACAAAGCGGACCAAAATTCGCAAATGTACTTTTATGCGATTTATGCTCCTGAAAATTATGACAAGGTCCAAGTAGGATTTAAAGAAGAAGTCGACCGCTTTATTAAGGATGGCATCACTGAGGAAGAACTTAAAAATGCCGTGAGCGGGTGGATTCAAGAAGAAACTGTTTCGAGAGCCAAAGATAATGAGATCTCTAGTGTTATCAACAATAACATTTTCTATGATCGCACTATGGCCTATCAAAAGAACTTGGAAGAAAACATCAGCAAGTTGACCGTTAATGATGTCAACAACGCCATTAAAAAGTACATACTGCCTGTTGAAAAATGGACGGTAGTAAATGCTGGGGATTTTAAGAAATAAGCCTTGGTGATTCGCTGTTAAATGAACCTATAGTAGGGGTTGAATCCCTTAAGTAAACAACAATTCCTATGAAAAACGTACTACGATTTTTGCTGTTGCTTTTTTTTGCCTCCTGCAATACTCAAATTGATCGTGATATCAAGGAGGTCAAAGTGGCCGAAAAGGTACAGCAGGTTGATGAAGGGTATGATCCAGAGGCAAAAGTACAAGCACTTGGCATTACCTTGGAAACTCCCACCACTCCAGTAGCAAATTATGTGCATGCGGTTCGTACTGGGAACCTGATTTTTCTAGCGGGGAAAGGCCCTAGAAAGGCTGATGGCACCTATATTACCGGAAAATTGGGGGTTGATTTGACGGTCGAACAAGGCTATGAAGCTGCGCGTCTTACAGGCATCAACCAACTGGCGGTCCTAAAAAGTGAATTAGGCAATTTAAACCACGTAAAACGAATCGTAAAGGTTCTGGGAATGGTCAATGCAGCAGCTGATTTCGCCGAACAACCCGAGGTCATCAATGGTTTTTCAGATCTGATGGTCGCCGTCTTTGGGGACAAGGGAAAACATGCGCGAGCCGCAGTCGGCATGGGTTCCTTGCCCCGAAACACCGCTGTTGAAATCGAGATGATCGTGGAGGTAGAAGAAGAGTAGGAGGGTTTTGCACTTACCCCAAACTAGAAAAAAACAAAACTCCCCTTTCTCCCCGCCCCGGGCTGGGATTCATTCCCCTCTTAAACTTAAGAGGGGAGCAAGTAATAAGATAACTTGCGACTTTACAACAAAAGAACTCCCCAAGAACCGGCTCCTCCCTTTAGTCAAAGGGAGGTGGTCCCGCCATCGGCGGGGACGGAGGGTTTTGCCATTAAAGGCGGAGGGTTTTGCGATTACCCCAAACTAGAAAAAACAAAACTCCCCTTTCTCCCGCCCCGGGCGGGGATTCATTCCCCTCTTAAACTTAAGAGGGGAGCAAGTAATAAGATAACTTACGACTTTACAACAAAAGAATTCCCCAAGAACCGGCTTCTCCCTTTAGTCCAAGGGAGGTGGATTCCCTCATTTCGGGAAAGATCGAAAACCACATCAAAGGAATGAAAAGTAGGGAATACATTTTGAATTTGGTGAAATATCCTGAGATTGGATAAAGACTAAAAGAAAAGTATTCGTAAATTTGCCATCCTTTTATTGGCCTCATAGTTCAACGGATAGCCCCGATAGCTATCGGGGGAAGTTTCCTTAAAGCCATCAATTCCATGTATTTTGTTTATGTCATCGAGTCATTGAAGGATGGTAGTTTTTATATAGGAAAGACTTCGGATCTGGATAAAAGGCTACTTTGGCACAACAGTAGGGAATTGAATATAGGAACAACAAGGAACAAGATGCCCTGGCGGTATTTTTACACGTTGGAATTATCAAATTCCCACGCAGCTCGAAAGATCGAAAACCATATCAAAAGAATGAAAAGTCGGGAATACATTTTGAATTTGGCCAAATATCCTGAGATTGGACAAAAACTAATAGAAAAGTATTCGTAAATTTGCCATCCTTTTATTGGCCTCATAGTTCAACGGATAGAATAGAAGTTTCCTAAACTTTAGATCCAGGTTCGATTCCTGGTGAGGCTACACTAGTTTGAAGGTTTGTTCAGAGGAGCCCCTATTTGTATCAGGGGAAGCCCACCGAACTTTCAATATAGGCTCCCTCGAGAATTTGGTGCTTTTGATGCTAATTCTTTGATTAAAAGCCCAGGAATAAGTATTGACCCGTATGTTTTTTTTTCCTGCCTGACTAGGGAAATGCCAGTTTGGCCCAAATCTCGTACATAGGCTCGCCCTTACTGTTTTTGCCAGTATGGTGCCAGTCAGTGCCCTGCAATTTATAGTTAAATTTCAAGGCTGCCCCAACCCGCGTATTATCACGGGAGAAATAGGTAATGTGCTCGGTATAGGCCCCATCCTTCGCCGAAAAGGTACCACCACCCGTACCAAAGAATTGTTGGGTATCCGTGTTATAGGCAACCCATTGGAAGTGCCCATCGATCAAGAATTTTAAGGTTTTTCTAGGGGTTTCATCACCGCGTCGTTCTTGCCCAGTTTCGGGTCCACGCGTAGCAAAGAGCCAAAGCCCGTCAAGATCTTGAGGCTCTTTTGACAGGGCGATAAATTTCAGGTCTTCCCCATATCGAAGCTCCAGGACTCCTTCATTATAGGTATACGGGAGCGCTAATTCCCTAAGTGGGTCTTTGTCAAAATCAGAGTTGAATTCCAGTCGCAGCGATAGGATGCCTTTTTTGTCGGAATAAAATCCGCCCAGCGTTTTTATAAAATTTGCGGGGCTTGTTTCGTACTGCGTTATTATTAAATAATCCCTGTTTATTTTTAGTTCATAGCGTACTTCCGCACCATTTCTTTCGATCTTCGCTTCGTAGTCCCCCGCGACTATCTGGGCCCTAAGTGCTGAGGAGAAACATAGGATCAGGAGTAAAATTTTCGGGATACTTTTTATATTCGATTTCATAGGGAACTGTCTTGAAAATTAATTTAAAGATTAAAATGTTTACTATCAACAAGTTCTAATGAAAATAAAAGAAAAATTAGCTTTCAGACCGGGTTTGGTTAAATATCGTGTAATTTTATTTGGGAAATCTTGTTATTTAAAATATTTTCTTTTCATTTGCCATAGCATTTAGCGTAACAATATTTAATGTATTACCATGTTCGAGTTCTGTAGTTCAAACGACAACTATCGTTGGTCAACTTCGAATGCTTTCCCATTTATGCCAGGACGGCATACGGTTTTTATTTTTCCCAAAACAGGACAAAATAGCGTGATTTAATAGGTATGTCCAAGGCAATCGCTGAAATGTATAAAACTCATTTATTATAACGATTTTTAGATACCCAACTCCTTTTAATGAATACCAAGTACATCGATCTTATTGATCAAACTTATTATTTTCCACAGGAAGAATTTACCTTGGATGGCGAATATTTGCGTTTTCATGGCATTCCATTGAACGAAATCGTCGAAAAATATGGGAGCCCTTTAAAGTTTACCTATCTCCCCAAAATTTCCGAAAATATTGGTCGTGCCAAACACTGGTTCGCCAATGCCATTGAAAAGCATGATTATAAGGGCAGGTACCAATATTCATATTGTACAAAAAGCTCCCATTTTCAGCATGTGATGGAGGAAGCACTCAAAAATGATATCCATATTGAAACTTCTTCGGCCTTTGACATCAACATCGTCCAAAAATTGAAGAAGATGGGGAAAGTAAAGGATAATACCTTTGTTATCTGCAACGGTTTCAAAAGGGACCAATACATTGAGAACATCGGACGACTGATCAACGAAGGCCACCAGAATTGTATTCCTATCATTGACAATTATGAGGAAATTGACCTGCTGACCGACGCAATCAACGATACTTTTAGGGTGGGCATACGAATCGCATCGGAAGAGGAGCCGAAGTTCGAGTTCTACACATCGCGGTTGGGTATTGGCTATAAAAATATTGTCCCTTTTTATGAGAACCAAATAAAGGATAATGAAAAAGTCGAGCTTAAGATGCTACATTTTTTCATCAATACCGGTATCCGGGACAATGCCTATTATTGGAACGAACTTGTAAAATGTTTGAAGGTATATGTTCGCTTGAAGAAGATGTGCCCAACCTTGGACAGTCTGAATATTGGGGGTGGGTTTCCCATTAAGAACTCCCTGGCCTTTGAGTACGATTATCAATATATGATCGACGAAATAGTAAACCAAATAAAAATTGCCTGTCAAGAGGCCGACGTACCGGTACCTCATATATTCACCGAATTTGGTAGCTTTACGGTGGGAGAGAGTGGTGGGGCCATTTATGAGATTCTCTATCAGAAACAACAGAACGACCGCGAAAAATGGAATATGATAGATTCTTCGTTTATCACCACACTTCCTGATACCTGGGCGATTAATAAACGTTTTATCCTATTGCCCATAAATCGTTGGACCGAAGAGTATGAAAGGGTACTTTTGGGCGGCTTGACTTGTGATAGCGATGATTATTATAATAGTGAGCAGAATATGAACGCCATTTATCTTCCGAAGTATCGAAGGGACAAACCACTCTATATCGGATTTTTCAATACCGGCGCATATCAAGAGAGCATAGGTGGTTACGGCGGATTACAGCACTGCCTGATTCCACAACCAAAACATATATTGATCGATAGGGATGCCGATGGCAATATAACGACCGAACTATTTAATGAACAACAAACGGCAGAAGACCTGCTTAAAATTTTAGGATATGAGCACGACTAAGAATTATGCTGGAATTCCAGACGAATTTGCGCAATTGGAAACCGCAAAGGTAATCTTGGTTCCTGTACCTTATGGAGGGACCGCCAACTGGGGCAAAGGTGCCGAGAATGGCCCGGAGGCTTTTCTGGAAGCCTCCCAAAATTTGGAACTTTATGATATTGAAACTGACACTGAGGTCTTTGAGCAAGGAATCTATTTGGCCGATGCCATTACAGAAAACCGCTCCCCTGAGGCTGTAGTCGATACCGTACATAAAGTGACCAAGGAATTTATAAAAAGAAATAAATTCGTCACCATTGTAGGTGGCGAACATTCCGTTTCAATTGGTACTGTTAGGGCGTTTAATGAATGTTTCGATAACTTGACCGTTTTGCATATCGACGCACATGCCGATCTTCGTAAATCATATAATGGTAGTAAATTCAACCATGCCTGTGCCATGCACGAAGCTAGCCAAACCACGAATCTTGTGCAGATTGGTATTCGTAGTATGGACGCCATTGAAAAGACCTTTATGGACGAAGAAAAAACCTTCTTTGCCCATGATATGGTGAACGATGAATATTGGATGGACAAGGTCATTGAACTCATGTCAAAGAACGTATTCATCAGTTTTGATCTAGACGCCTTAGACCCCTCGATCATGCCTTCGACCGGCACTCCTGAGCCAGGTGGGCTTTTCTGGTATGAAACCTTGGAATTCCTAAAACAGGTATTCGAGGAAAAGAATGTCGTTGGTTTTGATATCATGGAACTTTGTCCGAATCCGGCCGATCGAACCGCTGATTTTCTGGCGGCGAAATTGTACTATAAAATGCTGAGCTATAAGTTTATGGGAGAGGCGGTTGATGATGTATATGACAACACCTACGATATGGAATACAAATCTGGCAATAACAGTTCAAAATTCGAGGATGACGAAGACTAAAGGGGCGATATCGAATTTTATCGAAAAATACTATCTTCATTTCAATGCGGCCGCCTTGGTAGATGCGGCCAAAGGGTATGAAGAACAATTGCAAAATGGCGCCAAAATGTTGGTTTCCTTGGCAGGTGCCATGAGTACGGCAGAACTGGGTAAAATTTTTGCCGAGATTATCAGGCGTGATAAAGTGCAGATCATTTCATGTACGGGGGCTAATCTGGAGGAGGATATCATGAACCTTGTAGCGCATTCGCATTATAAACGAGTGCCCAATTATCGTGATCTTACGCCTCAGGATGAATGGGCGCTTCTGGAAAAAGGTTTGAACCGTGTAACCGATACCTGTATCCCCGAAGAAGAGGCCTTCCGCAGATTGCAGAAACACATTTTCAAAATCTGGAAGGATGCTGAAAATGCAGGGGAACGCTATTTTCCACACGAGTTTATGTACAAAATGTTGCTCTCTGGCGTTTTAGAGGAACATTACGAAATAGATTTGAAAAACTCCTGGATGTATGCCGCTGCCGAGAAAAATCTGCCGATTGTCTGCCCAGGATGGGAAGATAGTACCATGGGAAATATTTTTGCATCCTATGTGTTAAAGGGGGAACTTAAGGCAAGTACTATGAAATCGGGAATCGAATACATGACCTTCTTGGCCGATTGGTACACCGATAATTCAACCAAAGGTATCGGGTTTTTCCAGATAGGAGGGGGTATCGCTGGCGATTTTCCGATCTGTGTGGTTCCCATGTTATATCAGGATATGGAACGCACCGATACACCATTTTGGAGCTATTTTTGTCAGATCAGTGATAGCACCACCAGTTATGGTTCATATTCTGGTGCGGTTCCCAACGAGAAGATAACCTGGGGCAAATTAGACATCGATACCCCAAAATATATCATTGAAAGCGATGCGACCATTGTTGCACCTTTAATTTTTGCTTACCTTTTAGACCTATAATTGAAATATGGACAACTTAAAAAGAGTCATTGTCGATTTTAAAAAGCTGACACCCGAGGTTTTAAAACTTTTGGTAGAGAAGTATCCTGATGGCTATGATGATCGAAACATCATTTCGTTTAAAAATGCCCAAGGCGAGCGTATCGAGGCCGTAGAGGTGACAACCGATGATACCAAATATTTGGTAAAGATCAGTACGAAGTTGGAAGTAACCATGGCAAACTATGACGAGGATGACTACGAAGATTTCGATGATAACGATCCAGAAGCCGTGCAAGATCCCGAGGATATGCCCGAGGAAGAAGACGAAGATTCTGGGGAATAGCCTTTTCAACCTCCAACCACAGGGAAACTTATTTTTAAAGAAGTAGGTACTACGCTTGATTGCATGATTTCATGTGACTTTGGGAAGGCCATACTATTAGCCCAATCAATGTGCTTAGCTATATATTTAGAGCACCTTGACAACATTAACGACGTATTATGAAAATTACCGAAATAGAGAATATCGATTTGAAATTCCTTGATCTAAACGATTATATGGAATTGAAGGAGGCCATGACATTGGCCTATACAACCATGCCAAATGCCTTTTGGAAGGAACATCAAATAGAATCACTGATCAGCAAATTTCCGGAGGGTCAGGTAGTCATTAAAATAAATGGCCAGATTGCCGGATGCGCCTTATCTATAGTCGTAGACTATGACCAATTCGAAGATAGCGCTACCTATAAGGAGATTACGGGCAATTATACGTTTAGTACGCATGCCGAAGATGGCGATGTACTTTATGGTATCGATGTTTTTATTAAGCCTGAATTCAGGGGATTGCGTTTGGGAAGAAGATTGTATGATTATAGAAAAGAATTGTGTGAACGACTGAATTTAAGGGGGATAGCATTCGGAGGAAGAATACCGAATTATCATAAATATGCTGATAGCCTGACCCCTAAAGATTATATTAACAAGGTCAAGGTAAAGGAGATTAATGACCCCGTCCTGAATTTTCAGCTCTCCAACGATTTTCATGCCTCTAAAATTATAAAGGGGTATTTAGAAGGCGATGAGGCCTCTGGTGAGTATGCCGTTTTAATGGAGTGGGACAATATCTACTACATTAAGCCCAGTAAAAAAGCCTCGGTTAAAAAGAACATTGTTCGCTTAGGATTGGTGCAGTGGCAGATGCGGCCGTATAAGGATTTGGATGAATTAATGCATCAGGTAGAATTTTTTATAGAATCGCTTTCAGGATATCGTTCTGATTTTGCCCTATTCCCCGAGTTTTTTAATGCGCCACTGCTTGCCGAATACAATCATTTATCAGAACCCGAAGCCATTCGTGAGCTGGCCAAGCATACTGCACCGATTATGGAAAGGCTTGCACGCCTGGCCATTTCGTACAATATTAATATCATTTCGGGAAGTATGCCCGAACTGATCAATGGTCATTTACACAATGCCGGGTATTTATTAAGAAGGGATGGCACTATGGAACGCTATGAAAAACTTCATATTACCCCCAATGAGGTGAAGGTGTGGGGCCTACAAGGAGGTACACAATTAAAGGCTTTTGATACCGATTGCGGCAAAATAGGCATTTTAGTGTGCTACGATTCGGAATTTCCCGAATTGGGCAGGATTTTGGCCGATGATGGGATGAATATATTATTCGTTCCCTTTTTGACCGACACACAAAATGGGTATTCGCGTGTGCGTAATTGTGCACAGGCCCGGGCCATTGAAAATGAATGCTACGTTGCCATTGCGGGGAGTGTTGGAAATTTACCAAAAGTAAATAACATGGATATACAGTATGCGCAATCTATGGTGTTTACCCCTTGTGACTTTGCATTTCCCGCAAATGGCGTAAAGGCCGAGGCGACTCCGAACACCGAGATGATATTGATTGCGGATGTTGATATCGACTTGCTTAAAGAACTCAACCAATTTGGGGCCGTTCGAAATTTAAAAGATCGCAGAAAGGATCTTTTCGAACTTCGAAGGAAATAAAAAAGTATCGCAATACGGTCCCGATTCGAAACTTAAACGTTATTTTAGGGTAACCATTTATTAGTAGCATGCATGTCTATGAAAAAAGCGCCGTTTCATTTGTCCCTACCCTGTACAAGTATTAGTAAAACCGAGGACTTTTATGTAGATGTAATCGGTGCGGGCCTTGGCCGACATACACCGCGTTGGCTTGATATTGATTTGTTCGGGAACCAGATTACGTTTACCAAGGCGGGAAAATTCAATTTTGAATATCGCTCCTATAAATTTGAAGATTCCGTTTTGCCATCCTTCCATTTTGGGGTAATCGTAGATAGGGATATTTGGGACACTATTTATAATAGGTTGATGGCCTCGGAATATGAAATAACGACCGAGGTTACCTTCCTAAAGGAAAAAACGGGAGAGCACGTGTCATTCTTCATTCGGGATCCAAATGGCCATATGGTCGAATTTAAAAGTTTCCGAAATCCGAAGGAAATGTTTCGTAAATAACACCTCCGTAATTGGCTTCTAAAAGTTGGAAGTAGTCATTTAAAACATCTTTCCAATTGGAAAAAAAATCGAAGTCCCAAATTCTCCCTGTTATCGGTCGTGAAGAATGGTGTGTTTTTGAAGGTTTGGGAATCCCTGCCATTAAGGCCCGTATCGATTCTGGGGCCAAGACTTCTTCCCTACATGCCTTTAATATCGAACATTTTCAAAAGCAAGGAGTAGCGTGGGTGCGTTTTGATGTTCATCCCCTTCAACGTAATCGGGAAATCAGCGTGTCATGTGAAGCGCCTTTAATTGGTCGAAGGCATGTCAAAAGTTCTTCGGGCACCATAAAGGAGCGTCCGATCATTAAAGTACCCATCACTTTAGGAAATCATACGTACGCGATTGAACTGAACCTTGCTAGTAGGGATTCAATGGAGTTTAGAATGCTTCTCGGACGGGAGGCATTGATGGAACGTTTTGTGGTGAACACTTCTGAACAATTCAAGGTTCAGAATTTCACCGATACCGAAATCAATGAAAAGTACGCTGCCTTTAAAAAGAACAGCAAAAGTTTGAGCATCGGTCTTCTAACGATCAAACCAAAGACATACACGAACAAAAAAATAATCGAAGCCGCCATACAAAGGGGGCATCGTATTTATGTCGTTGATCCGAACGCGTCGTTCCTAGAATTCAAGACGCAAAGGTCGACGCTGGGGTATCCCAACAGCTCAAACGAAAACCATCTTGACGCATTGATACCTAGGGTGGATCCGGAAACACAAATTCTTGGGATGGCGATCGTATGGTATTATGATCATAAAGGAATCTTTTGTCTTAATTCGGCCGAAGGCCTTTCAAATGCCTACAATGAGCCGCTAGCCTGGCAATTGTTCACACAAAATATGCTGCCGTTGCCAAATGCCCTATTTGCAAAGACAACGATTGATCTCAATGAAGTGAAAAAGACCGTGAAGTTTCCTTTGACTTTGAAATTTTTAAAGGGTACCCTGATTAAAAAAGTCCTATCGATCCAAACCGATGACCAATGGCAAGCGGTATTTGATCAAGCTAAAAGTGCCTATAGTCATATTTGGATCCAGGAAATGGCGCTTTCCAAAAAACAAGTAAAAATCAGATGCTTTATCATTGATGGAAAAATTGTGGCCTCGGTAACGGAAGGAAGCCAAAAGGAGAAATCGAATCAACCCAATGGAGCGAATTTGGGATCTATTAACGTTCGAATAGGCATGGAAGAACGGAAATTGGCCTTAAAAGCAGCAAAGATCCTCAATCTAGTAGTTGCTGGGGTCGATATCCTGCGTGGCAGTAAAGGTCCCCTTTTCATGGCAATTACGCCTTGTCCTTCGTTAGAAGGCGTTGACAAAACAACTGCGAATGCAATTGCCGATGCCATGATCTTGGCCATTGAAAAAAAGCTGCGGTTTAGCCATTAAACTCGGAATGTTGAAGTCAGCGCCTCTGTCATGGCGCCAGGTTTCGCAACATTTCCCCAGTCGTCTTATCCAAATCAAACGAGTCTTCCCAACCCCAATCGGCACGAGCGGGGGAATCATCGATACTTGACGGCCAAGAATCGGCAATGGCTTGTCTAAAGTCGGGCGCATATAAAATCTTAAAATCAGGAATATGTTCTTTGATGCTCTCGGCAATTTCAGCGGGTGTAAAACTCATTGCGGATAGATTGTATGAAGAGCGTACCTTAATATTTTCGGGGGCGCTTTCCATAATGGCCATAGTAGCCTTTATGGCATCATCCATGAACATCATGGGTAATTTGCTATCCGCTCTTAGGAAGCTGGTGTATGATTTGTCAGAGAGTGCCTTATGATAGATCTCAATGGCATAGTCGGTGGTTCCGCCGCCTGGTTGTGTTTTCCAACTAATTAGACCAGGATACCGGATGCTTCGAACATCTACCCCATATTTATTGAAATAATATGAACACCATCGTTCTCCGGATTGTTTACTGATCCCATACACGGTACTGGGTTCCATGATGGTGGTCTGGGGGGTCTTTTCCTTAGGGGTGGTCGGGCCGAAAACCGCAATGCTCGACGGCCAAAATACCTTACTGATTTTATGTTCCTTCGCCAAGTTCAGCACATTGAAAAGGGAGTTCATATTGAGGTTCCAGGCACGCATGGGAAATTTTTCGGCGGTCGCACTGAGCATGGCCGCCATCAAATACACCTCGTCAATTTCATAATGCATGACCACATCCTCAATGGCTGCGTAGTTGGTAGCATCTAGAATTTCGAAGGGCCCTGATGCCATTAGTTCAGCGCTTCCTTCACGAATGTCACTCGCTATCACATGGCTACTGCCATAGGCGGATCGTAGGGCCAAGGTCAATTCGGTTCCGATTTGGCCACAGGCCCCTATAATCAAAATGGTTTTATGCATTAAAAGGACGTTAAAGAAATTCAAGCGCAAAGATACCGTTTATTAAAATTTGTACCTTCGCTTCATGAATAAATTAGTGCTTTTAGGGGTAGCATTCCTGCTTTTAACCAGCTGTAAGGAGGAGAAGGTCAGGGATACGGCCGTAGATGATTCTTCCTTTGAAATTGCTACGACAAAATGGCCAAAAAAATCGAATATCAATGCGCAAGCGGCCGAAATTATTGCTGCCTGGCCTGAATTCAATGCAATGGATGCAAGTTTTGATGCACTCTATACGGTCGCTAACCGCGAAGATCTGATCTTGGTCATCGCAAATATAATCGAGACACAGAAGAATTTGGAAGCCTCAACATATCCTATTATTTTTAATACTCCCCAAGTGCGGAGTCGACAAAAAGTGTTCAAGACCTATATTTTAAAGACCAAAGGAAATTTTGATTATCGTCTTAATATCGATGAACCTATTGTACAGGCCATTGAAGCTTATAACGCGCTTAGGAACCAGTTCAATGTGATTATGAACAATACCTTGGATACAAAATTGATATTGAATGAAAAATAGGGGGCAACTTTTGTTGTTTTATTTAGTTGTCTGGGGCACATAGAAGAGTAGACCGGGAATTGAAGATCGTCCACTAGGTAATCTCAAATAGGGTATCCAATGAAAAGGGCGACACACGTATTCTACTTAAAACCTGATGGGACCGTCTGTTTCAATTTGAGTTGAAACAATCTTAGATAAAAAAAGCGGACATAACGTCCGCTTTTTATGTAATTATCGTACCCTAATTTTTCTTTTCGGCTACTGGGGGATTTTTACGTTCTTCCAAGGCCTGTTTGCTGAGACTGGCCAAATTAAAATTCGGGTCAATAGCCAACGCCTGATCGATCAGCGCAATGGCTGCATCGATATTCTCCTTGTCGTTATTGTATTGTACCAAAGCCTTGAGATGCAAGAAAGCGGCCTTTAAGGGCACTTCATACGGCTGTTGTCGTTCGTAAAAGGCATATTTCATATCATCCTTGGCGTTTGCTAGACCATATTCTATATTTACCAAGGCGCCTGCATTGTCACCTGTCTGTATTTTAAGATCGCCCAATTCATAGGCCAGATAGGGGTTAGGGGCTCTCGCATATAAAGCCTCAAATTGCTCCAAGGCCCGTTTCGGCTGGTTGAGGGCCTTTAACGATACTGCTTTTACTTGAACCGCTAAATCGGAATCCGAATCATTCTTTTCGATTCCTATGGTATTCAGGGCCTGCAAATGTTGCCCATCGTTTGCATAGATGTAGGCAAGGGTGTCCCTTCGTTCAACGGAGGGGGAAAGTACGTTTAGATGGGTCATGGCATTGATGACACCCTCGATATCGCCCTGTAATCGCATTTGCTTGTAAAATGCCTCGTAATGCTTTTGCAAATCGCTTGTGGTCTGAGCCGATGCGGTCATAACAGACAAAATCAGTAGGGCGAAAACTATTTTCTTCATTGTATTTATATTTTTCGGTGCGCTAAACTATAAAAATTATCGGAAGATAGGTGTTAAGGAAAACCTTAAAACAGAGGGAACATAAAAAAAGGATGCCATTTGGCATCCTTTTCAGAATTCTGACCTAGCTCATTCACAATTTTAGGCAAGGCTCATTGAATAATCCTTTTTCCTAAAAGAACGAATAAGGCCTGCATAAAAGCCAATACTCTTCGTGTCTTTTTCGATGCACGATCTTAAAAAGTCTTTGAGATTTTTGAAAAGCAGATTAACATGTAGTGTAGGGACATTTGTATTTACCTTTTCAGGGTGGTAACAAGAATCGTCAATTACAATATCCATTTCAATGCGATGGCGATGATAATCTATCGAGATATCGGCTGCATTATAATACTTTTTAAGTATCGCTTCATGCAGGTTTTTATAGTGGTCGGTCGATTTTTGATTGGAACAACTTTCGGAGATCAAATTTTCAATCTCCTTGGTAATTTTTCTATTTACTGTTGAATTTTCCATGGTAATCGATTTTTATTTGTTTACATAAAGTTATGCAGTTTATCGATAAAGTCTTTAAAATCAGCGGTATAATTAACAGAAAACCGTGGGTTTTGTTGTGAAAGCGAATAGAATAGTGGTGAATTACCCTACAATAGTTGTGATAAAACGATATTTTTTAACAGTTATAAGATTGTGTGATTGTACCATCTTTCCACTTTTCCCTTCTTCCCCACTATATATTGGTGGTTGCAGGCCTCTTTTTCGTGCTTCCTCTTGATAATAGTCCTTTTTTTTAGGATGCAAGGGGTAGACCCCATTGAACGTTTCGTGCCACCAGTTATGTTGCACAATCATTCGAATGATAGTGATACAATCATCCAGATGTATAAGATTAATGGGTGCACTGCCATTGAAGAGTCCTTCCCTGCCTGATAACCTGGTAATGGGATGTCTGTCCGGTCCAATTAGACCGCCAAAACGTACTACGGTAGTCTGTAACGTTGGATCATTTTTAAAAAGCTGCTCGGCTGCCAAGAGCTGTTTTCCAGATTCGGTTTCGGGGCGGGCAACCGATTGCTCGGTTACTACGCCTTCAAGTTCGCCATAGACCGAGGTACTACTCACAAACATGATTTTTTTGAGCAGGCTGTCTTTGATGGCCCGATAGAGCCCTACCATCTTTTTCACATAGTCTTCGCTGTTTTTGCCACGAAGCCGGGGCGGGATGTCGATAACCAATACTTCAAGGCCTAACAAGAATTCGGCGATCTCTCCTTCAACACCCGCTTCGGTCAGCCTCAGTAAAAAAGGGGTGATACCAGCGTTCTCAAGGGGTTGCATTTTTTCTATCGAGGTTGTACTCCCTTTGACCGAATACCCTTGAGTACCAAAAGATACTGCCAAGGGGAAACCCAACCAGCCACAACCCAGGATGCCTATCGTCTTATTCAAAGTGTATGGTTTTTATCACCAAAATGGCATCATTAAGAACGAAAGGCATAGGAATCGCGTCTTCAGGCCGTGGCGGAATATCAAATAGGGGGTTTTCCAAAAGATCGTTAGACGCCTCGTAGAGGCAAAGGTCTAATACAGCATCCTTGGGGATGGTAAGCTCAAGTTCAGTATTCTCGTTATCACTTATGAAATGCGTGAGTAATTTGCCTTGTTTTCGGCTTTTTAAATAATATGAGGATAGCGGAATACCATTAATAGATGCCTTGGTGATGGGAATGGTATTCGTAAACAGTTCCAAACGGTTTACTGGGCGTTGTGGCATGATGCATATTTCAAGAATGCGGTCATTCCCGATAATGGTGTCCCTCGATTTTTCAACCAGGGGCATCGCTATGTCCTTAATAGGCGCAACGGATACATAGGTAAAACCAGAGGCATATTTGCTGCTTAGGGTATTTTTTGATAGTGCTTCCGGAGCCTTCTTGTCATTACCAATGTAGTTTGCCGTCCAGTTAGAAAGTACTTTTTCATAGGTTGTCCATTGTGGAATACCGGTATTTGCATCCATAACATATAACAAACTAGTAGGTTTGGCACTGTCTTTCGTAAAACCAGCTGTAAGATGGGCGCGGATTATAAAGCCTACGAATAACAATAGGCCCAAGCCGGCAAGTGATTTCTTTTTATCATAATAGCCAAAAAGGGGTAGGAGCAAGAAGAAGGTCAAAGTAGTCATGATGGTAGCGGCCACCATCATTTTTAGTCCCAAGCCCACTGGGAACATTTCGATCAGGGGCGCATAGAGCCAAATGGCCGGTAGTCCGAAAAATAGGAGCAAATACGGGCTGGGTGTTTTTTGGTTTAGGGTCACGAAGAGCGAGGCCAAAAGGGAAAATACGGGAACGATTAGAAAACTTGCTCCCTTCAGATACAGGGCAACGATGCAGCAGATTGCCAGCCACAGCAGAACAGGCGCAATGAGGAGGTTGGGCGTTGTAACTTTCCGGAACCATTGGTAACACCCAAAACAAACCCCGATCGAGAAGAAAACGAAGGCCAAAATATAGGTATGCCCATTGTAGGTGAACCCCTGTAAAATATCTTGATACTGGGGATATATCGATTTCAATAGCGACCAGCTATAATACCCGACAAGGCCATTGATCAAAAGGGCGAGTATCAAGGGTAAAAATCCTTTTAAAATTCCACGAAGGTCAAGGGTATTTTTTCGAAAACCAAACCATAAAATCAAAATGAAGAAGATGCTTGCTAAGGTGATCATGGGCCAAATCCATTCAAAGGGATAGGATATCAACTTGAAAAACGGCAGATTAAAATAGACATAATCGTTCGGACTCTTTAAAGTATTCAGATTAGCATTGCTAAAATGCTGCAATAAGGGCATGATATAACTTCCTTGATGCGACAAGGTATTGCGATCGAGGCGATTGTAGTCGTCCCGTACCGTATGATAATCATAATGATCGTCGATAAAGGCGAAATTAAAGCCTTCGATATCGCCATCTTCGCGAAATATGGTCAGATCTGTATCATTGGGGAGCATTTTATAAATGGAATATGCCAAGGAATTCGCTACGGGATATCGAGGATTCGCTTTGGTAAATTCTTCGATAAGCCGCGCATTGCCCCGATTGGTCTCGATCAGCATAAAACTAGGGCCGCCACTGCCCCGGGCCTCGAAATTTAGGACTAGACCGACATCTTTGGCCCAGGGATGTTGGTTCACGAAGAGATCTGCTCCATTAAGGCCCAGTTCCTCGGCATCGGAAATCAAGATAATAATGTCATTTTTGTGCGTCTTTTTTTCCGCCAGGAAGGCACGAATTGCCTCTAAGATGGTGGCGACCCCACTAGCGTCATCACTGGCGCCCAATGACGAATGTGGGCTACTATCATAATGGGAAAGTAAGAGAAGGGCCTTGCCATTTTCGGTTCCTTTGATACGGGCAAGGATATTCGTGGCCTTACTAAAGTTGCCATAATCCCCGATGGTATACCCTGTCTGTAGGGAAGTTTCGAGGCCCAAGGAAGTAAGTTGCCCCACAAGGTACTCCCTGACCCTTTCATGCTCGGGAAAACCCACACCATGCGGCTGTTCTGATAGGCGTTCAACATGCTTCAATGCCCTGTCGGTAGAAAATAAGGTCGGTTTAAGATGCCCATCCTGTTTATAGGTTGGCATTTCCGCAAGATGACCCCAATAAATTGCCAAAATAAGCAGCAGAAACGTCAAGACCGAATTTATTTTTTTCATATCGAAAATTTGGAAACTAAAAGTATAAAATTCCGCGGCTTTAGCATATTTTTTGGTAAAAAATTAGATAATTCGCATAAATTGGCTATATTTAAGATTAATCTAAAATAAACGGGTATGGGAATCAAGAGTTTTCAGGGAATCAGGAAGGTCTTTAAGAAGGAATTCAATGCCCCTATTTTGGTCAGTGATTATATGACCAAAAAATTAATAACCTTTACACCGGAACAGTCTATTCTAGAAGTGATGGAACTCTTTACGAAACACAATATTTCGGGAGGTCCGGTCCTAGATGACAATGGGTTCCTAGTAGGCATCATCTCTGAGGCCGATTGTATGAAACAGATTTCTGAAAGCCGGTATTTTAACCAACCGATTTTAGATAAGAGTGTTGAAAAATATATGACGAAGGAAGTTGAATCAATTCCACATGACATCAGTATTTTTGATGCGGCAGGCATCTTTGACAGGCATAATAGAAGACGCTTACCGGTCATGAAAGACGGGCTCCTCGTAGGCCAAATTAGCCGAAAGGACATTGTGGTGGCAGCCTTGCGGCTTAGTGGGCACAATTGGAAATGACAATCGGTGATACCATAAATAGATGATTTTAGTATAAGAAATGCCTTCCCATTGGAAGGCATTTTTTAGTAGGGACAATTCGCTTTGAGCTGGGAACTACTCCCGTTTTACAATCATATAATACTCATTCTCCAGGGGGAGATAGCCCAAATCATAAACAAAATAATAGGTGGTACCCTTTTTCGTGGTATACAGATTGGTGATAAAGTCAAAATCAAAGCCTTTATCTAGCAATCGGGTACGTGTCGTACGCGTTTTTCCTTCGTGCAAGGGGAAACTATCCAGGACCCTATAATTTTTTCTGAGCCGATTGTTAATATTGCGAATGAGGTTCTTGCTGTCTTTATTGACTTTATTGTTATAGGCATTGCGGCAATGATCGGAACAGAATTTTTTGTCTACCCTACCAAGTATACGCTCACCACATTCCAAACACTTCCTTTCCAAATCAGACACGTTTATAATTGAATTTAACTTCTTCGGTGCTGCCATGCTCATGATCAATTACCACGTAGATATTCACTTCATTCGCATCGATCCGTT
Source organism: Flavobacteriales bacterium (assembly GCA_038316335.1). Taxonomy (GTDB): domain Bacteria; phylum Bacteroidota; class Bacteroidia; order Flavobacteriales; family Flavobacteriaceae; genus JALHST01. Next base: position 7,025 of record JBBQAM010000008.1, on the reverse strand, counting down.
CAAAGGTAAAGCCATCGAAATAAATACGATTGCCCTCAATTTTTACCAATTTGAAACTCTGTACCTCGTCTTTTTCTTCCCAACCTTTAAAATCAGCTTGAAAGTGTTTTACCTCAAACAGCAAGGTTTGGTCAACCTCCCTAAGATGGCAGATTTCATAGAAATTCACGGCACCATCGGTTACCAGTTTAAAGACGCACATCATGGAACCACCTAATGGCGGACTCCAAATTTCTTCGGTAATTCCTCCAAATGCCGCACCTTTCCAGTGGCCGGCCAGCCAGGAAATTTGTGATAGATCGGCTTTTGGGGACGTGGCACCCTCAGGCAATGAAACCGTATTCTGGGCCGCGCAATAGACCGTGATCAGCAGGGAAAGCCATACGATCGACTTCATATTTCTAGCTAGTTTACGACAAGTTACAAATTATACAAATACAAATTTTGATGCAGTAAAGCTGACGGGTCGAAGTGGTCATGCTATTATGAGGTCGTATTTCAACAAAAGACCCAATACCCCTTCCTTGGAAAATTTGGCTTTTCGCATCCTATTTTTTTCCGGGTCTATGCCTATATGATAGGCGGTCCTAAAATCTGCTCTTTCTAAAATTGAGTTTTCAAAGATTGCACCTTGGAGATTGCAATTATCAAAAAGGGCCTGCGTCAAATCAGTACCGTTAAAGTCGGTCTTATTGAACTTGCAATCCTTAAAGCATATGTTTTTCAAAGTGAGGCCGTTGAAGGAGGCTAAATCTAAAGAACAATCACTGCATTGAAATCGCAATAAAAAAGCATTGAGGTCATCGAATTGAAGCCCCAACATCTTACAGTGCGAAAATCGTACATCATTGAATAGCGTATATTTGATGTTGGCATTACTTAGATTACAATCAGTGAATACACACGCTGTAAAGTTTTGGTTGTCTAAATACCCATTAGAAAAATCACATTGATCAAAAATACAGTTTTCATATTCTCCTTTTAGGAGCCGGGTCTTTGTATAATTTATGCCTTTATAGGTCTGGTCTTCACTATAATTCATGATAAGGAATCTACTCTCATGTACATTTCGATTAATTATTCCGTCAAAATCAAAGCTGGCAGGCCTAAATCTTGATACATTTTATTATAGGCCTGCATCTCAGTATTTACGATGGCATCCCGTTCGCTCTCGTACGTTTTCCAATCTGTCATTAAGTCGTGCAAACGTTCCTTGGCACCGGCCGTAACCTTGGGCTCCGCAACATCGACATAACTTTTAAGCTCCATGAATTCAGCATTCAACTGATTGTGGTAATTAATAACATCTTGAAACGTTTTTTGTTTGGGCTGAATCAGATGTTGTTCCCAAGTATCTATTCTTTCGATCAATGTTTTTCCTTTTTCCACCAAATCCTTGGCCTTGGTATTTTCTTTTAATAATTTGGCATAGCCTTCCAGTTGCGCTTTGGCAGATCGCATTTTATTGACGGAGGTATGGATGTTTTCGATGGCTTCCTCGATTTGGTTCAACACCACGTGTTGATCCTGATAATCGGCTGGGGTTCCTTCAACGTTCGGGTTTGGCAAAATGGTAACCTCGGTTTCCGAGACAGTTCCTTCTAGCGTTAAACGAAGCGTATATTTTCCCGGGGCGACCCTTGCCCCATCATAACTTCCGTACACGAATACCTTTTCAACCGCGGGCGAATCCTCTTTTCTGAAATCCCAGGTAAAACGATTATATCCCTTTTTAGACGGGAGTATCATGGGTTTCGAAGGGCCGCCGGGCCACGTCTTAAAATCCTTTGGTTTTTTGTTTGAATAGGTGCGGAGTACGTTTCCTTCTTGTAGCACTTCGAATTTAAGGTCTAGGCTATCGGCATCCTTGTCCAAATAATAATCAAAGGTCACCCCACTTTTAGGATTATCCCCAAGCCCTGGTTGTGGCTTATCACTGCTTCCCCCAAACAGGCGGTAGGTATCCTTGGGTTTAAAAATCGCAACACTTGGTTTCGTGCCTCCAAGATTTTGAAGGGCTGCTACATCGTCTAAGATCCAGAATGAGCGTCCGGCAGTGGCTGCAACAAGATCATTAGTCTGGAAGATGAGGTCATTGATGGGAACGACTGGAAGGTTTAGTTGTAAGGGTTGCCAATTCTGCCCATCATCCAAAGAAATATAGAGTCCGGTTTCTGTCCCGGCATAGAGCAGTCCCTTTCGTTTCGGATCCTCACGCACGACACGCACAAATGTATGTTCATCGGTAATTCCGTTCGTAATTTTTGTCCAGGATTTCCCATAGTCTGAAGTTTTAAAGACATAAGGTTTTAGATCCATCGATTTGTATCGCATCACGACCACATAGGCAGTTGCCGGGTCGTGGGGCGACACTTCGATACTGTTTACAATGCCTTCCCCAACATTGGGTGGGGTTACATCTTCCCAATGTAGGCCATCATCTTTGGTAATATGTACGAGGCCATCATCGCTTCCGGCCCAAAGCACCCCTTTTTCGTGGGGTGATTCTACCAAATACATCAGCGTATTATAATTTTCACCACCGGCAGCCTCATTGGTATATGGAATACCTCCTGGGCCTTGTTTGCTCTTTTCGTTTCGAGTCAGGTCAGGGCTGATTACCTGCCAACTGTTACCTGCGTCGGTCGTTTTAAAAACTACATTGCCACCGTGGTAAATGGTATTAGGGTCATGTGGAGAACTAATGATCGGAGCATTCCAATTATAACGGTACTTAAAATCCTTGGGAACATTTCCCAGGTTGAGTTCGGGATATTCCTTAATGGGTTTCGCCTCATGGGAAGCCCGTACCCATTTTTCAATGATTCCCTGATAACATCCCCCAAACACAAACTCGGGATTGTCGGGGTCGAAGGCCAAATAGGCACTTTCACATCCTGCCACCGAATACCAGTCTTTCCAATCGATACCTTGGCCATTGGTACGGCTGGCAATGGCGATGGCCGAGTTGTCCTGTTGTCCGCCATAAACATTATAGGGAACCAGATTGTCGGTGATAACGCGATAAAATTGTGCAGTAGGCTGATTTTCCTGCGTACTCCAACTGGCGCCTCCATTGTTTGAAATATTGGCGCCTCCATCATTTGAATTGATCATCTTTTGATTATCGTTGGGATTGATCCACAAATGATGATTATCCCCATGGGGTGTCGAAATTGGGGCGAACGTCTTGCCGCCATCGATCGACTTGGTCACCGGAGCGTTCAGCACGTATACTATATTTTCGTTCTGGGGATCTGCGAAAATTTCCATATAGTACCAGGAGCGGGTGATATTAATGCGGTCTTTATTGATCTGGGTCCATTTTTTTCCAGCGTCATCGGAACGGTATACTCCCCCTTTCTCTCCTTCTGCTTCAATCACCGCGAATACCAATTCGGGGTTAGCACGGGAGACTGAAATCCCGGCCTTGCCAAATTCCTTTGGAAGTCCTTCGGTTAATTTGTCCCATGTGGCACCACCGTCAGTCGATTTGTACAAGGCCGAGCTTTTACCGCCAGATTCCATGGTCCAAGGATAGCGTTGATGTTCCCAAAAGGCAGCATAGAGGATCAGGGGGTTCTTCATATCCATTGATAAAGAGGAAGGTCCAGTACGGTCGTTTACAAACAATACCTTTTCCCAAGTAGCGCCCCCATCGTTTGAACGAAAAATACCCCGGTCAACAGCGGGGCCATATTGTGCTCCTTGGGCAGCAATAAAAATGATATCGGGATTTGTAGGATGAATGATAACATCAGAAATATGCCGTACATGATCTAAACCGATATGTTTCCATGTCTTGCCAGCATCGGTTGATTTGTAGACACCATCGCCCATTGAGGTCATGACCCCGCGTGCAGCGTGTTCACCCATTCCTGCGATAACGAGATTCGGATTGCTCTCAGAGACGGCAATGGAACCTACCGTCCCTGTTTTTAAGAAACCGTCGGAAACATTTTTCCATGTAATTCCATCGTCGACCGTTTTCCAGATGCCGCCGCCGACACCTCCAAAATAATAGGTCATTGGCTGCCCGACAACGCCTGAGGACGACACGCTTCGTCCGCCACGAAACGGACCGATATTTCGCCATTTCAGGCCGTGAAATAGGGAGTCTGACAAGACGATTTCAGGGGCTGTCATCTTTGCCTTGCGTTTGCTTTGAGCGTTGCAAAATGGCATTGAGAGCGCAATCAGTAATAATGCGGTAAGCAGTTTTCGGTTGTTATTCATTAAGTACGTTATTAGTGTTGTATTTTATTTTAAGTCCTTGTCCAAGGCCAAGATCGTTTGTAATAAGACATTGGCGCCATTGGCCATATCTTTTGTGGAAGTAAATTCTTTCGGGGAATGGCTGATGCCTCCTTTACTAGGTACAAAGATCATTCCCGTTGGGGCGATCATCGCCATATCCTGGGCATCGTGCCCTGCGCCACTGGGCATCAGTTTTGTGGTAAGGCCAATCGACTTGGCGGCTTTCTCAATTTCCTTTTGGATCGCAGGATCGGTCAAGGCAGGATCGGCGGTAGTGTCTAAATGGTGGAATTCGATTTTGACATCCGAGGCTTTGGCAATTTCCTCGGCTTTTTCTTTTATCAGGGCAAACAATTTTTCGATGACCGTTTCGGAAAGGTCCCTGATTTCAAGGCTGGTTACCACTTTGCCGGGGATGACATTCGGTGCACCAGGCTCGGCTTTGATCTTACCAACGGTTGCGACTTGTCGACCCTCAAAGCTGTTGGCCGCCTCATTTACCGCTACGATAAATTTGGCCGCCGCCAAAAGCGCATCATGTCGGGCATTCATAGGCGTTGTCCCTGCATGGTTTGCAAAACCGGTAAATTCAACGTCCCACCATCGAATACCAACGATACCTTCAACAACGCCAATAGCAACCTGTTCGTTCTCAAGGATTCCACCTTGTTCAATATGCAATTCAAGAAAGGCGGCAAGGTCGCCTTTTTGACGGGCCACCTCCTTAATTCTTGTGGTATCGCCCCCGATGCGCATCAAACCCTCACTGACCGAATACCCGGTACTATTGACCACCTTTAAGGCATTCGGACCGAGGTGTCCTACGAGCGCCCTACTCCCCATCAGACTGCCCTCTTCATCTGAGAAGAGGATAACTTCAAGAGGATGCTTGGTCTTTATGGCATGATCGTTCATGGTTTGAATAACTTCCAATGCTGCCATCGACCCTACACATCCATCATAGTTGCCGCCGTTAGGTACCCGGTCGATATGCGATCCAAAAGCAATGGGTTTTAAATTCGGGTCGCTACCACTTCGGATACCGACTAAATTACCTGCAAAATCTATAGTGGTTTTTAAGCCAAGAGCCTTCATTTCTGTAATTGCCCATTTTCTGGCGGCTATGTCGGCATCGCTATAGGCCACCCGTTCGGTTTCACCATTGTCCTGGAGACCGAATTCGGCCAGCGAAAAAATCCGGCTTTCTAGGCGATCTTGGTTCACACCGATCTGGGCACTTGAAAGCATTGGAATGAGCATTAATACTAGGAGTTCTATCGATCTGTGACAGAAAGCTTTTTGGTTTTTCATGATAGGATGGTATGACATTCTTAATCGCGCTCCCCTCCCTTTCTCTCTGGAGATCTCGGCTCAGGCCATGTTCGCTGTTCCCCGGTTCTCGGGTTCGTTCCAAGGACGGCCTTCTCACGCGATGTTTTTTCGGGATCTTCACTGGCCATATACACCAAAATCGCCGTGAGAATGGCATTATTTCGCACATCGTCAAAAACAATTTTATCATAAGTATCCAAATTCGTATGCCAAGTATAGTTCCAATAGCTCCAATTCAGGGAGCTTAATGAAAATGCAGGGGCGCCAGCCGCCACAAAGGAGGCATAGTCAGATCCGCCACCACCAGGATTGCCCGGGAAACTGGTCTCAATTTGATCCGAAATTTCTTTGGGTACCGCCTCTAGCCATCTCCCAAGATAGGCGTATGAATTTAAAAAGCCCTGGCCGTCGATCTGAACGACCCTTCCGGTACCGTTATCCTGATTAAAAAGGGCTTGAAGATTAGCGACGATCACTGGATGGTCTTCCACAAAGGCCCTAGAGCCATTAAGCCCCTGTTCTTCACTGCCCCAATGCCCTATAATGATGGTACGTTTTGGCTTTGGAACTATTTTTTTAAGAATACGGGCCGCTTCTAGCATGGTAATGGTGCCGGTACCATTGTCGGTTGCTCCGGTTGCTCCATCCCAGGAATCAAAATGCGCCGAGAGCATCACATATTCATTCGGTAATTCGGTTCCCGGTATTGTTGCAATGGTATTGAATGTAGGCACTGTTCCCAATTCCTTCGATTCTGTGACCACTTGCAGTTGTGGAGCTACTCCGTGTGCTACCATGCGATAGAGCATCCCATAATCTTCGAGCGAGAGGTCCACCACCGGGATCTTTTCGGTAGTGGCGCTGAAGATCTTATTGGCGCCAAAACCTTCTGACCAGCGAGATTGCAGGATTCCCACAGCTCCTGCTTTTTCCAGGGCATCATTGATATTTCTGCTGGTATATCCCATATTCCTGAAATTCTGTTGCCAAGCATTTTCCAGTGAATCGCGATTTTTTTTCATTTTCTCGAACGACTCCTTGGTCGCAAATTCTTCCCAATTCTCATCAGGGCGCCCGGTCGGTTGATTCATTGAGACCATCACGAATTTCCCCTTAATGGTCGGCAGCCATTTTACAAAGGCCATGGAGTCTGATACCATTGGCAAGTTGACAAGATAGGCGGTCACTCCTTTTTTACCGGTACTGGGGCTCCAAGCAAGTTGTCGTCCACTGAGTGAAACGATCCGTGGGGACAACATATCGATATGGGTAATACCACGTTCCCATCCCCGCCATGTACCCCAGGCTTCATTTTTTGCTTCGATTCCCCATTTTTTATAGGTTGCTACGGCCCAGTCGTTGGCACGTTGCATTTGGGGGGTGCCGACCAGTCTTGGACCGATAACATCCATGAGTTCATGTGCCAAGGTTTCCAA
>JBBQAM010000038.1:0-36055 GCA_038316335.1 Flavobacteriales bacterium | reverse complement strand
TCTGACTCCAAGAAATATAAAGGAACAAGGTCATATCTATCGGTCGATATATCTTAAAGATTACCTAGCCATCGGTTGACTCTTATTCCCTTTCACTTATATTTACAAATCTAGACCCTTATATCAAAACAAACATAGGAGCTATCGGCGCGGGGATCGTACCGAAACCATACCAAACCGTTAAAAAAATGAAAACAAAAACATTCCGCATTGCTATAATTGGATTATTAGTATGCTCCAATTCATACTCCCAAAAAATACAATTAGACTCCCTTAATTTACAAATTCATCAATTAATAAAGGACTTTGACATACCTGGTCTTTCTATTGGTTTGGTTCGAAATGATTCTATCCTATTTTCCAAAGGATATGGAAACTTGGAGGTTCATGAAGAAAGGAACGTTGATGAAAATACAATTTTTGGAATAGGTTCAATCTCGAAGTCATTTACAGCGTTGACATTAGGGATATTGGTAGATGAAGGGAAAATAAATTGGGATGATAAAGTGAAGGATTATCTACCCTATTTTGAATTGTACGCGCCCTATGTTACCGATAATTTTACCATTAGGGACTTACTGACCCATAGAAGTGGTCTAAAAGATGTTAGTGGGGGGACACTTTGGTACCACTCAGATTATTCAAGGGATGAAGTAATAAAGCGTCTCAAATATTTAGAACCGGTATCAGGCTTTCGGGAAAAGCCAGCCTATCAAAATGTGATGTATGTAGTTGCTTCAGAAATCGTGAAAACAGTTTCAGGAATGTCCTGGGATAAATTCGTTAAAACTAGGGTGTTTGATAAACTTAAAATGGATAACACTACATCAGTATCAACTGATAGAGAAGCTAACACCAATCTAGCGCAACCCCATATTTGGAATGAGAAGTACGAAAAGGTTGCAATAAAGCAGGAAATTGGGGATAATCTTGCACCAGCTGGCTTTATTTATTCTTCTTCTAACGATATGTCAAATTATATAAGGCTCTTACTGAATAATGGAACATTTGGTAAGGATACCATTGTAAGTCCGAAAATAATCAATGAAATTTTCAAACCTCAAATTATATATCCTTTCACGGGCGCTCCGTTTAACAATGAATTCACTTCTTACGGATTTGGCTGGTGGTTAACTCCAAAAAATGGACATAAGATAATTGAACATAGCGGTGGTATTGACGGGATGTCTGCCAACCTTGTCATGATAAAAGATATGAACCTTGGATTTGTAATTCTTACCAACGAAGCCGAAGAGCCTGCTACTTTTCTATTGACCGCTAAACTATTGGAGGAGCTGTTAGAGGATGCTTCGTATGACATCTATTCGAGAGTTTTGGATTATCGAAACCAAAATTTAAAAAAGAAAAAAGAATCCCCGATTCAAATTTCTAAAATCCCTGAAACAAAACCGTCGTTAGAAATTCAAAAATATGCTGGTATATACAGCGACAAAATGTACGGAGACATTTTAATAAATCATACCGATAACGGTGCGCTGGAAATTTCATTTTCCCATTCGCCCATATTCAAGGGAAAATTAGAACATTGGCATTATGATACGTTTAAAATATACTGGAAGGACATTCGAGTTCCTGATGGATTTTTAACCTTCAATTTTAATTCAAAAAGAGAAATAATAGGGTTGTCTATCGACCAAGAAAACCTACTTGATGTTGATTTTAGCGAATTGCACATTTTGAAAAACAAAAACTGAATATAACACCTTTTAAAAATAGTTGCGCCTGCATCTAGCAGGAAGGTGAAACTATTCCTTCACCAACCGTTGTCTGTAATTTCACCACATAACTAATGGAAAAAAACGTATTAAATAATCAAACATTTTCCACTTTTCTATTAATTGGAATAGGAATAATATCTTGTTGGAATCTATATACGTTTTCAATCACACAAAATTTAATAGCCCTCATTCCTGCAGTTGTTCAGTTAATAATTCTGGTCTTGGTACTGACAAAAAATATGCCTGCAAAAATGGGAATAAAGATTTGGTCGATTTTACTTATTATAGGACCAAGCCTTTCAATTCTGGGAAAAACGATACAAGTTCTTTCAGGAGATGATGTTTTGGGCAAAGTAGGTTCTCTTATTATTTAAATACTGATATTATTCGCAGGACTTACCATAAATCACTTTAAAACTGCGAATATGGAAATGAAATTGAAGGACGGTAAGGAAATGAATTAATATATAAATCTCTAACCAATTTTCCATGAATATGACTACGTATTACAGCCTTATTTAACTTTTTTAAGTATTCTTTTGTCACATCAAATTAAAGCCCAGTTCAAAACAGAAGTACTTGCTTTGGGAACCATGCACTTAAATCAGATAAAAGATCTGGACCAGGAAATGCTCGCTCCCTTATTAGATGAATTAAAGAAATATAATTTTGATATTGTTGGCATTGAAAACATGCCAACAGAGCTTCTAAACGATATTTCCTCGCGGAGCGATAGTACCTACTTCGAATCGATTGAAGGTTATGGCAGCGAACGATTAATGATCGCAGCGAAGTTTCAAAAAGAACTCGGAGTAACACTTATAGAAGCTAAAAAAGAAAGTAATAAGCAGATTGCCTTCAATTCACCCAACAATGAAGCTAGAATTTCATTGATTCGTTATTTTTTGGCCGGTGGAGATTTTGCGTCTGCCGTGCTACAATTCAGTTATTTAGATAAGAAAGTCAAAATTGAAGAGCGATTAATTGATTCAAATACCATAACCAGACTCAAAGAATTGTCAACTAATTCAAACGAGATATAGTGTTGCAGTGAAATTGGCAATGTTGCAGGGACATCAAAAAGTTGAGTACATCGATAATTTACAAGATGAGCCATTGTTATATGCTTATTTCCCTGGGTTTATTACTGACTATATGGCGCGTCAGGACATGTTTAAAGAACTAGGAAATTTACCCGTTTTCAAAAAATTGGACCGCTTAAAAAGTAGCGGAATTCAAAATAAAAACCTGCTTCCATTATACAGTTATATGAATAATGAAGAATTTCAGCAATTAGATTTTGAAGCCCAATGGGAAATCTGGTTAAAAACTAATTTCCCTTCCAAATCTGATCTCTCCAGATACGCGCTATGGGAAATGCGTAACCTACAAATAGCAGCAAACATTATGAGAGTTGTTGCATTTTATCCAGGCAAAAAAATCATCATTATTATTGGAGGTTCTCACAAGCGATTTATTGAAAAGTATTTAAAGCAATCCCCTAACATTAATCTACTAAGTTTATAATGAAATACGGATAACACTATATTAAATGCTTAACTTTAAAAGTCTTACTTCATCCCGCTCGTCCCTCCCGTTAGAGCCTCCTGATAGCTATCGGGAGGCTCTAACGGGAGGGATCATGGAATTTCCTCTGGTGTTTCCATTTTTAGAAAGTTAGTTGCTTGCACCCGCAACTATCCTAATAGACGACGTATGTAATGAAACAACCCGATAATATGAATGAAACCAAAAAGAATATTGATAATTATTTAGACAACCATTATATCCACCGAAGTAATTGGTTAAGAGCGGCAGTGCTCGGAGCAAATGACGGAATTTTATCGACTGCGAGTCTTGCGATAGGTGTTGCGGCTGCAAGTGACCTTAGAGATCCAATTGTTTTAGCGACTTTAGCAGGATTAGTAGCTGGTGCCCTATCTATGGCTGCAGGGGAATATGTTTCTGTAAGTTCTCAGACAGATGTAGAGAAAGCCGATATTGAAAGAGAGAAAATAGAATTAAAAGAAACGCCTGAAATTGAATTGCAGCTATTGGCCAAGATTTATGAAAAAAGAGGATTAAAAAAAGTAACTGCTCAAACAGTTGCAAAAGAATTAACCGAAAATGATGCGTTAGGAGCACACATAAGAGATGAATTGGGTCTAAATGAAATAAGTAAAGCCAAACCAATGCAAGCAGCTTTTGCTTCCGGCGCAGCGTTTTCATTAGGGGGACTGCTTCCCTTTCTTGTTACGATCTTTCTTCCTCTAAAAAATATGGAATATTCACTTTATGGCTTTGCCTTATTTTTTCTCATCATTTTAGGAGCATTAGCCGCTAAAACAGGCGGTTCAAGTGTTAAAAAGGCAATTATCCGAATTACTTTCTGGGGAACTGTGGCAATGGGATTGACTGCGTTAGTGGGATATATGTTTAATGTAAATCTCGGATAAAAAACTACACGCAACAATGTGTGCTAATTAATTCCTGGCACTTGCCTACCGTAGGTTGGGATTTTCCAACACCTACGCTGAGGCTACGATGCTGGAGGAGCCGACCCTATAGCGTATTTAAAGGCAAATACAGGACGTTATCATTTCATGCACGTAAAGGATATGAAGAAAAAGGTGGTATTTTCCGGTGATGGAGGAGACCCAAGTCAGTGGATCGAATTATTCCCATATATGACTACAGCGGGAAATGGGGTATTGGATATACCTGCAATCGTTTCAGTCGCGAAAAAAGAAGGGGTCAAAAATTTGTATATTGAACAAGTTATGGTTGATAGTCCTGAGGTGACCTTGAAAAAAAGCCTTGATTATTTATATGCGTTAGATCTATAAAAAGAGTTATAGAAACAGCACTGTTTGGTGCATTATGAAAAACAATGCTAACAAGGCATATAATGCATTAAATCGCAGCGTATATAAACCGTTAGTTCCATTTCGTTTTAAAACAAAACAATAAATTTAGTGCGACCAAATCAATATCCTATGAATATGCTACTATGAAATATTTAACGGCAATTTTCATCGTATTACCAATGGTCTTGTTGGCTCAAACGAATACGCAGGATAAAACTACAATTGATAAAATCGACCCTTCCATTAAATACCAAGTTGATGAATTTATTACACGTAAAATAGACTCAATTCACATTCCAGGTCTAGCACTTGCCGTTGTAAAAAATGATAAAATCAGCTATACCCACGGCTATGGCTATGCCAATTTAGAATTGAAAACTCCGGTGATTCCCGCAAGTAAATTTCTTATCGGTTCAATCACAAAATCATTTACGGCCGTGGCCTTGTTGATGCTATGGGAAAAGGGCAAGTTTTCCCTTGACGATCCAATTGGCAATTATGTGGACGACATGCCTGAATTATGGAAGCCACTTACCATAGAACAGCTTTTAAACCATACCTCGGGAATTCCTTCAATCGAAGAGGGTCATTCGCCCTGCGAATTCGAATTTGATAATGACAACTATACCCGAAGGAACTATTTGCAGGAAGTTATGTGCCTCCCACTCGATTTCATTCCAGGCACCCAATGGAAATATAGCAGTTCTACCGGATATGACCTACTAGGATTAATGATTGAAAAACTGTCAGGTGACAAGTACTATGAGTTTATCAGAAAAAATATTTATGTTCCTTCATTAATGACAGAAAGTGGCTGGATTGACTATGATTCGGTTATGAAAAACCGTGTAGACGGCTACTATTATGTAGATGGTGAATTTCAAAACAGCGATACATTAGATGCCATTGGAGAATTTGCCCATGGTGGACTTGTATCGACCATTCTGGATCTTATCAAATTTGATTGTGCCCTCTTTGCAGAAAAACTTGTGAAAAAATCTACCTTGGAACTCATGATTACGAACGCCACTTTGACCGATGGCACGGTGGTACCTAGTTATGGCCTTGGATTTGGGTTAACCCCATATGAAGGTGAACGACGTATCGGACATAACGGCGCGGCCCCGGGTTTTTCAACGTCATATAGCCGGTTTATAGATAAAGGCCTGACTATTATTATGCTAACAAACAAAGAAGCAGGCTATGGTACGTTGAAATTTTCAAATGAAATAGCCCATTTTTTTTTGGATTAGGTATCCTAGTTAATTTCAAATTCAATCATCGAGCACGAATGCAATACGTTTTGATTTATCCCAATAGCCCCTCCAGATGGGTATCGGAAGGGGCAGTCTGATGTATCCCTGTCTGCTGGTTCACCTGCCGAATCCATGGCAGTCGGGCGCAACCACTCATAGCCGAAATCGTTGTACCCCACGCAAAAATCACCATGCTGATTTTTTTTGTCATATTTTCTTAAAACCTGTCTCTAACTAGTATTGGGACACTAAAAATCAATAATTAAATTTTTAAGAAAATGCAAAACACAAAAAAAATAGTTCAGTATTTAACAAGGATTCAAATAATTAGTAGCATTGTTTGGGCTATTATATTAATCATTTACTATGAAGTATTGGGTGAATCGTATAAGGAGATTGGCCTTATGCTTATCTGTGGTTTCTTTATTGAATTTTTGCTCATAAGTTCATCTGAAAACAATTTGAAAAAGGCAAAAAGAAAAAATGCATAACCATATTTAAGGACAGGATTGACTTTCTGAAAAAGCCCAACAGAATGGATAATCAAAAAAATGACGAATTTTTTGAACAACTTCTTGAAAGGAATAAGTATAAAATATACAGGATTTGCACTATTTATGCCGTTGCTCCACTAGAATCTCAAGACCTCTTTCAAGAAGTTGTTTTTCAAATTTGGAAATCCCTTGACCAATTTAAAGGCAAATCATCTATCGATACATGGGTCTATAAAATTGCTATTAATGTTTGCTTGCAATCAAAAATCAAATTTGATAATAACAATAACCAAACAGACAGGTTTGAAGCTATTCATTTTACGCCAATAGAAAAAGAAATTGATGCCTCTGAACAAGAAAAATTCAACCATTTAAAAGAATGCATTTCAACTTTAAATGAAACCATGCATTGGTGGCCATTTTCGAGCGACAAACGCTCAAAAGTAAAATCCCGCACGTGTCTTTCTAGACCACCATTTTATTATACTTATTACGATATTCTATTGGAGTAAGACCGGTAATCTTTTTAAAAACATTTCTGAATGCTTTTGTATCGGTATAACCGACATCAAACATCACTTCATTCATATTTTTTCTGCTATTCTCAAAACTTCTTTTGGCGGCTTCGACTTTTATGCGCTGAATATATTCCAAAACCGTGTTATTGGTCGCAGCCTTAAATCTGCGTTCAAAACTACGTCTGCCTACTGAAAACAATTTCGTAAAATCATCGATACTAATTTTATCCTGGAAATTCTTTTCAATGTATTCTTGTGCCTTTTTAACCACATCGTCCGTATGGTTCTTTTGCCCTTGGAAAATGGCAAAAGTAGTTTGGCTTTCCCTATCGATATCTATGGCAAAATACTTTGATGCAAGTATGGCAGTTTCCCGGTCAGTATATTTTTCTACCAGATATAACAGTAAATTCCAATACGAATTGGCACCACCACTTGAATAAATTCGATGTTCTTCGGTGATAATATTTCCTTCAACTACTTCAACCTCGGGAAACATTTCCTGAAACTCATTTTGAAATCCCCAATGCGTCGAACATTTTTTACCATTTAGTAATCCAGTTGAAGCCAATAGAAATGCCCCAACACATAATGAAGCCACTTCTGCACCATTTTTGTATTGTTCAAGTATCCACGGCAATGCTTCTTTATTGGCGGAAATTGCTGTTTTCATATCGCCAAACAAAGCAGGAATTATTACTAAATCAGTTTTCTGTACCTCTTTTAAAAGCCGCGAAGTATTTATGGAAAACAAGCCGTCATTAATTCTTACTTGTTTTTTCAACCCTACTAATTGCACATTGAACAAGGGCCTTTTCCCAGCTACTGCCATAAATTGATTTACGGCGGAAAACAAATAGTGTGGGTCGGCAATGGCCTGCATTACGGAGTTTTCCGGAACAAGAATACTTACCTTCATCGAGACACTTTTTCTTCCATAAAAGTAGCTACTATTTTGTCGCAAAACACCCTTTTGAAGTCATTTTTGCACATATAATTTATGATATATTCTTTCCATCTTTGTGAAATCAAGCAACATTCTAAAAAATAATAAAATGAGCAATTCAAAAATTACGGTGCAAGCAACCATCGACGCTGATACAAAAAAGGTTTGGGATTATTACAACAATCCAAAGCACATTGTTAATTGGAATTTTGCCGACCCAAGTTGGCATTGCCCAAGTGCCGAAAACGATATGCGCAAAGGTGGCACGTATAAGGCAAGAATGGAGGCCAAAGACGGTAGCTTTGGTTTTGACTTTGAAGCTACCTATTTAAACATTGTGGAAGGAAAGAACTTTTCGTATGAATTTGGAGGACGTACCGCCTCCGTGCAATTCAATGATCTAGGGAACCAAACAGCGATCGTAGTGACTTTTGACCCTGAAAAAGAAAATCCTATCGAAATGCAAAAGGGAGGTTGGCAAGCAATTTTGAATAACTTCAAAAATTACACTGAAAACAATTAGCGTGATGAAAATCAATTCATACCTCACTTTTAGTGGTAATTGTCGGGATGCAATGACCTTTTACCATGAATGTCTGGGCGGGGAACTCACTTTTCAAACAGTAGGTGAGTCACCGCTTTGCTGGAAAATGCCAAAACAAATGAAAGACTGCATAGTACATGCTACACTTACCAAAGAAGCATTGGTAGTACAAGGCTCGGATATGGTTCCTCAAACCGGACTTGTAAAAGGAAATGCGGTTTCTCTTTTCCTGAATTGCAGCAGTGAAGAAGAATTAAAAATGATGTATGCAAAACTTTCTGCGGAAGGCCATGCTGATCATCCACTTGAAGATACTTTTTGGGGATCGCTCTTTGGTGACCTAACAGATAAGTTTGGAAATCATTGGATACTTAATTTCAACAAAAATTCTACTACTTAAAATTTTACAAAATGAAAAAAGATAAAATAATTTTTTGGGTGGCTACTTCAATCATCGCTTTATTTGAAGGCCTCATGCCTGCATTGACTTCACAGACAGAATTGGCAAAAGAAGGAATAAGGCATTTGGGGTATCCAGAATATTTTGGAAACGCCTTGGTTGTTTTTAAAGTTTTAGGGGTATTGGCATTGGTAATTCCAAGTGTTCCCAAACGCCTAAAAGAATGGGCGTATGCAGGATTTACCTTTTGTATGGTTTTTGCCACAATCAGTTATGTCGCTGTAGACGGAATACATTTTCTAACCTTCTTTCCAATCATTATACTCGGTATTTTGATGACTTCCTATATTTACTATCATAAACTAAACGCTTCGAAAATTAAATAAAACAACTTGAAAAATAAAAAAGATGGCACAAATCAATCCTTACATTAACTTCAACGGAAATGCCGAAGAAGCATTCAATTTTTACAAATCAGTGTTTGGCGGGGAATTCACAATGATAAAGCGCTTCAAGGATTTATCTATGCCTGAATTTAACGTTTCAGAACATGAGGCAAATAAAATAATGCACATCGCATTGCCTATTGGTAAAAACAATTTGATGGCAAATGATGTCCCGGAAATTCTGGGGCAGGTAAATGAAAATGAAAATAGATCTAAAATATGTATCAGTGCAGAAAGTCGTGAAGAAGCCGATACGTTATACGGCGGACTATCAGCAGGCGGAACCATTGAAATGCCTATTGGTGACAGTCCTTGGGGCACCTACTTTGGGATGTTCATGGATAAATACGGCATAGAATGGATGGTGGAATTTGATCCAAAAATATAAACGAAATAGGACCAACTACCAGCACCCAACAAATTAACTGATCCTCACCCCTAACTACGAATCCCAAAAATTACCGGAAGCTTTTCATGCCATTTTAGATGTATTCGTCGCTAGACCAATCAAACGAACATACACGAACCTATGTCTACAATTTTACATTTTGCTTCCTGAAAAAACCAATTGATTGTATGTAACATTTAAAAGTATCACTCGTCAGGTAAGAAACATTGTCATGAAAAGTGTTCTTTTAATATTCGTATTATTGCATTCGTTGTTTTCTTGTAAGGGCTATACACAAGTCATTAACATGGAAGACACGGTTGATGATTTTGTAATTATAAAAAAATCTAAGATTTTTTACCATCGACAAGGAAAAGGCAAAGTTCCAGTAGTTTTTGTATCAGGACTTGGAGAAGATTATTCTACCTGGCAGCTTGTGCAGGACAGTGTTTCTACCTTCGCATTAACGTTAAGTTATGACCGCTCAGGCCTAGGAAAGTCGCCCTACAATAATGAAAAAAAAGACTTGCTTTCGATTACCAATGAGTTAAACAAATTGATTCGCGCCACCAAGGTAGCTACACCATTTATCCTTGTCGGGCATTCCCTTGGTTGCCAAATTGTAAAGGAGTATGCTTTTCTCTACCCAAAGGATCTAAAAGCAATAATTTTTATAGACCCTGGTTACAACGAGGAAATTTTAAAATCAAGAGTGCCTGATTCGATGTGGCAGAAACGGGAAAAAGCACTTCAACAGTATCTTCCTGAATTCAACCAAGCGCAAAAAGAAGAACTTAAATATGTAAATCAAGCTGCTGCAATTTCTGACAGTATAAAACTAAATTCAAAAATTCCTATCGTTTTATTTACGGCAACTAGGATTAATCCTGAATTTCCATGCAGCATAGAGGAGTTAAAAGTTAAAGAAGAATCGCATAATTTATGGCTAAAATCAATGCCCAATGCAATTCATAAAATGGTTCCGCAATCGAGACATTATATTCAAAATGATATTCCTTCTTTAATTATCTGGAGTATTCGCTCCAAACTTTTAATTTAGAACGCCAAACAATAATTTCCTACAAAATTGGCTTTAATTCTTAGCGCTCTTTAGCCTAAACATTAAATTATTACTTTTATAGCTGAATTTCTAAATCGAAAAACCTAACGGTCCCATTAGTTATCAGGAATCATTACGCTTTCATAGCCCAAATGTATGCATACCTCATAAAAAAACAGACTTTTCTGACTGGGAGTATTGCTGTAGGTAAAAAATGAATATTAATAACATGCCATAGTAAGAATACGTAGCTCAATCAGTTCACAAACCCATCTTTAAAATGAATATCCTATCAATGAAAAATCTTAGTATCGTTTTTCTAGCACTTCTCTCCCTAGTGGCATGCACAAAACAGCGGGAAGATAAAAATGTACAGATAACGGGGATAGACCCTACACTCCGACCCGGGGATAATTTTTTCCGGTATGTGAATGGCATTTGGTATGATTCCGTCAAAATACCTTCGACCCAGGCAGGAGTAGGTACCTATATGTTTATGAATTACCCCCAAAGGATGCGCCTACAGGGTTTGCTGGACAGTATCTCAAAAAATAATAATCCTCTGGGCAGCATTGAGCAAAAAGTTGGGGACTTTTATGCCTCGGGTATGGATACTGCTACTATAGAACAAAAAGGATTTAAACCTATCGAGCCAATACGCGCGCGCATTGAAACAATCGAGGACATCCCTTCTTTAATGAAGTTCATTGCCGCGGAATCAAAAGTTAATAATACGTCCCTCGTGCGCTTTAGAATTGGGCCCGATGACAAAAACAGCAGTATGAATATTTTACATACCTATCAGACCGGGCTCGGCCTGCCCGACAGGGACTATTATTTTAAAACCGACCCTTCCACGCTCGGCATACAGGACGCATATAAAAAATACATGACTACCCTATTTGAACTGACCGGTACCGATGCTACCGTTGCGGCAAAAAATGCAGCGGTGGTGTACGACATCGACAAACAACTTGCAGCTTCACACAGAACCCGAGTTGAACTTCGGGATGTTAAAGCCAATTACAATATGTTGGCGGTGACCGATCTTGAGAAACAGCAACCGGTTATTGGATGGCAGCAGTTACTGCTTGACCTCGGAGCCCAAACGGATTCTATCGATGTTGGCCAACCTGCTTATTATGAAAAGTTGAATCAACTCTTACCATCGATACCCCTTACGGACTGGAAAATTTATTTGACAGCAAATTCTATGCGTACGTATGCCGGAAACCTGAGTAAGCCCTTTGTGGATGCACAATTCGAATTCACCAAAGTACTTTCTGGGCAAGCCGTTCAAAAATCACGCGGTGAGAGCATGGCCAGTACGGTTGATAATTTACTAGGCGATGCCTTGGGACAGCTTTATGTGAAGAAATATTTTCCCGAATCTGCCAAGAAGCGGATGCTAGACCTGGTGAACAACTTGCAAAAAGCATATGACGCAAGAATCGATATGTTAGAATGGATGAGTGATAGTACCAAACAAAAGGCCAAAGAAAAGCTGGCCGCCATCACCAAGAAAATAGGCTATCCGGATATCTGGAAAAACTACGATAATGTTTCAATCGCACGTGATAATTATTTTGCGAATATCCTTGCAGCTTCGGGAGCAGAATATCAAGAAGAATTGGCCAAATTAGGACAACCAGTAGACAAAAGTGAATGGTTCACAACGCCTTCCACCGTTACTGCTTATAATAACCCTTCAGGGAATGAAATCGTATTTCCCGCAGGTATTTTACAGCCCCCGTATTTTGATAACGAAGCAGATGACGCCCTGAACTATGGCGGTATCGGTATGGTCATTGGGCATGAGCTAACCCATACATTTGATGATCAAGGCGCACAGTTCGATAAGGATGGCAATGTGAAAAACTGGTGGACAAAGGAGGATTACGAAAAGTTTAAGGCAAGGACTCAGCAGGTTATCGACCTCTATAGCACATTTACCGTATTGGATACCCTGCATATCAAGGGGGCCATGACGGTGGGGGAAAATACGGCGGATGTCAGCGGAGTAGCGGTTGCCTATGATGCTTTTAAAATGACCCCTGAAGGCCAGGATACTACAAAAATTGGTGGTTTTACCCCTGACCAACGTTTCTTTTTATCAGTAGCCAGGATTTGGAGAGTTAAAATGAAGGATGAATATCTGCGTCTGTGGATCAATAATAATCCGCATTCCCCGCCAATGTGGCGAGTGAATGGTCCGCTGATGAATACCCCAGCTTTCTACCCAGCTTTCGATATTCAACCTGGGGATAAAATGTATGTGCCCGAACAGGATCGTATATCGGTTTGGTAGCAGCTCGGAACTACATAGTGGGTTATTAAACAGTACCCAACTTTGCAGGTAAGAGATGTGTATTCTAGTGCATAGATACTAAAAAGCAGATGGGCCGTATCGTTTTAAATGAATATATTGAGCACAGAACACCTTTCTTTAAATGGAAGAAAAATATACAAAAATTACTGCTATTCATTATGCGGCATACCGACCACCCCTTCATGAACTGATCTTAAAGGAAAGCCTACCCATCGATGCGAAATTTGAAAACGGGTTGGATCTTGGTTGTGGTACAGGTGTTTCAACCGTTGTATTAACATCGTATTGCACATATATTTATGGTGTTGATCCTAGTGAAGCCATGTTGAAAAAGACAAATTCACATGAAAAGATAACCTTTCTTCAAGGTGCGGGATATTCAATTCCCTTGCCAAATACCATTATTGACCTTGTTACTTTTGCAGGCTCCTTGTTTTATGCAAAATCGAATGTCTTAATAGAAGAACTTCGAAGGGTTTGCCATAACCAAGCAATTATACTGATCTATGATTTCAAGGTGCTTCTAGAGGATGTTTTAGCCCATTTTGATATTAAATTGGAAGAAATACCTTCAAACTATGACTATCAAACAAATTTTGACGATACCGCTGATTTTAAAAAGATAAATTCTAAAATAGATCAGATCAAGTTCCCCATTAGTGCAAATAATTTAGCACATACGATGTTAGGCGATTCGATTATTTATGAATCATTGTTTGAAAAATTTAATAGGGTCGATCCCTATCACATGCTAGTTAACTATCTAGAGGAATTAAATAAACAATGGGTATTGAAAGCAAACACCTACTATTGGGTATATCAATTAAATGTCCTTCGCTAAAAAAATAGCCTTCCACTAGGGTACCTATTTCAGCCGCCTACTCACAAAACAAACAATCGTTTTTGGAAAATATAGCGCACTTTATTGCATGCAAAATCATCTGTACGGTTTAAAAACCCGGCACCCCACATTCACGGCCATACCCTGACCACAACCTTATGCCGAATACCTCTGGTTACCTACGTATCTTCTCGTATTCTTTATGCGCTAAATATCACATATTTTAATTCCCTCGACCCTAAAAAATAGTATATTTAGACTTGAAAAATAGCATTGTCAGCCCATGAAAATCGCATCTATCACCCCCTCGTTCCTCTTGGTGCTTATCCCAAGTATTTTCAATAACTACAGTACCCTCGAAGCGGCACGGCAAAATGACCCCATTGTCGAAATCGTAGCTGAAACCCAGAAATCAGGCACTGAACAGGCCGATGGTGGATATTTAACCTGCAAAGTAGATGGCGTTCCACTGCAAGCAGCCTACCCAGGCACCATGATCCTGTTTGCACCTACTAAAAAAGAAGTGAATATTTGGGGCAAGATCCCCACAGGAATCATCTCGATTACCATCGATAATGTTGAAAATATTGGAACCTATACCATAAAGGGCACTTCTAAAAATGGAGCAGGAATTATGAATGGCACGAAAATGTACGAGGTTAAAAAAACGGGAACCCCGTTTACCGTCACCATCGAATCAATTGATGCCTTAACTGCCATACATACGCCGGATGCCAAGGCAATACGTGGTACTTTTCAAGGGAAACTAATGGATCAGGATGGAAACATAATTGAAATTACCGAAGGGAAATTTAGTACCCAGTAATTACATGCAGATTCCTTTTATAGCTGATTTGCCGCCTCCAAATAGTATTGCCAGGTGCTCGAAACCTATAGAATTTTAAAAGTGGCCTTTGTGGGCTAGGGAACGGTTATAATTTGTAGTAGGTATTTTCGAAAATATCTTACAATTTTATTTTCGCTGAAAAGTGACTATATATACTATTCTGTTCCTGACAATATTAAAAAGACGACCAAATCCCTTAGGATAAAATCTTTCAGGCCGATTCAAATCTTTTATTTTGGAAGTAACATGATCGAGCGGTTGCAGCATTCAAAAATTGAGCGGACATTGAAAACGGAAAAACCCAGTTAACAACAATAGTGAGTGAATGGATTTTGGCCACAAAATAAATGGCAAATCAATCCGCGAAAAATGGCTGAATCAAAAGGTGTGTAAGGTGTAAAATCGAAAGACCTAGGCCGGTTGAGCAAGACGGCCATCACAAGAGCCATGCCAACCAACTATTAAACCATAATAAAATTCTTTAAAACCATACGCCAAGAAACCTTGACCAATAACAAGTTCAGCAAATATCTGATGTGTGCTTTCGGCGAGATTCTGCTGGTAGTTATAGGGATTTTAATCGCCTTTTTTAACCAAAGATTATTCACGCTTGAAAATGTAGATTTCAAAGTTCCCAATAATTTTGACGCCATCAAATTAGATACTGAATTCATCAACAACCTAACGTATATTACGGCAGAAAGAAAAAACTTTAACCTATATCCGAAAGACATGCTCGATAAAACAAAATCAGTTGCAGATAAAATAGTGAATGAATTAAAGCGGTTAGAAAATTAACGCGAGTTTATATAGGGCCATTAGGGTTCCATAAAATAAAGAAACCAATGAAAAATATTTTAGTTATATCCGTATTACTATTAGCTAGCTGTTCCTCGACACGAACAATTCCCCCCGCATCTATGGGTGATTCCCTAAAAACGAATGACCTCGCTCCTGAACAAACCAAGTTAATAACGAATACACTGCGCAATTTTCCAAATCATTCCGAATTTGCGATTGCGCTCATAGACGATAAGGAAGTAAAATTTTTCGGATTAAAGCGGGAGAACGACACGTTGAGAAAATCGGAAAATTCTGAAAGTTTCTTTGAGATCGGTTCACTGACCAAGGTGTTCACGGCACATCTATTACTCAACCTAATTAACGCGAATCGGATAAAGAGTTTGAATGAACCTATAAATCCGTATTTGGACTTTAAAATTAAAGGAAACCCTGAAATTAGCTTCCTGCAATTGGCCAATCACACTTCAGGCCTTCCAGGCGATTTAAACGTTAGTATATTTTCTGCGGATATTAGTAATCCATATAAAGCATATGACAAGGAAAAATTTGTGCAGTATCTTTCCGAAAAAGTCGATTTAGAGAGTAAACCTGGAGAAAAATATCAATATTCAAATGTAGGCGTAGCCTTGTTAGGCTACACGTTGCGGCAAATAACCTCTAAAGATTACGAAGGCTTATTACAGGATGAGATACTCAAGCCCATAGGAATGGGCAAAACAACTACCATAAGATCCAAGATAAAGGGTCGATTAGTTACGGGATATAATTGGAAAGGAAAACCAACAGCATATTGGGATCTGGCAGAAATGAATGGAGCCGGAGCAATTCTTTCCAATGTCAGTGACTTGTCTAAATATGCCCAATGGAATTTTAATGCCTTGAATAACGAACTAGCGGCCATGACCAAAAAAACATTCACGGTTACTGAAAATACCGATGTGTCGATCGGTTGGCACATTATAAAAAATAAAACCAAGGATGCATTTTTATGGCACAATGGGGGTACAGGAGGCTTCAAGTCTTCAATGGGCCTGAATCCTTTAAATAAATCAAGTGTGATTATTTTAACAAATGTTGGGGCCACGAATAATCCCATAAAAGGATTGATCGATGTACTATGTTTCGATTTGATGAAATCAATCGAGAAAGGATAACGGGCACAAATGAAAGGCATTATCTATGTGGTTACACTCCCCTACTCTAAAAATTACGTTGGTCAAGATAATTAAGCCTAGCCGATACGCAGTGAAAACCATTTGGCCAATGACAAGTAAAATACCGAACACAAACTCAAGAAAGTATGTACCATAAAATAATAAAACTTTTTTTGCGGCTCGCACTAGCATGTGGGTTTTTATCTGCCGTAGCCGATAGATTCGGAGTTTGGGGCAAAGAGGTTTCCGTTTGGGGGAATTGGGAAAATTTCCTAAACTACACCCAGCTCATAAATCCGTGGATTCCGGTTGCGCTAATCCCAACGATTGGCATTCTTGCAACCGCTGCCGAAATAATTTTGGCGATTTTATTGATACTAGGATATAAAATAGAAATCGTAGCGAAAGTAAGCGGATTTCTATTACTCATCTTTGCTTTATCAATGACCTTTTCAACGGGAATAAAAGGCGCTTTTGATTATTCTGTTTTTACCGCTGCCGCCGGTGCATTTGCACTGAGCGCTATAAAAGGAAAATGATCAGGAAAATAGTAAATATTGAGCTGCAATCAACCAAAAAATATCTTATTTTTATACGCAATGCGCTATATAACAGCTTGTTGTACTTTTTCACGAAATACCCTTAGCTGCTATGATCAAGTTTTTTCGAAAAATTAGATACAACCTTATTAACCAAAATAAGACTACCCAATACGTTAAATATGCCATTGGTGAAATTCTCCTTGTCGTCATCGGTATCTTGATCGCCTTACAGATAAATACTTGGAATGAAAAAAATAAGGAACGTATCAAGGAACGGGAAATTCTTGGGGATTTGGTTGAAAACCTGGAGCTGAATATTAAAATCCTGGAAGATAATATTAAGGAACTCAAATTATATGACAAGTCAAGTGAATACGTACTTGCAAGCCTTTATGATAAACGCCCCTTCAATGACAGCATAAAAGTACACTTTCACCTGGCAAGGGTGCCAAAGATCGCAATGAATTTATCCTATTCCGGATACGAAGGGTATAAGAATATCGGATTTTATATTATTACCAACAAAGTGCTAAAAAATGAAATACTGTCACTTTTTGAAACCGTTTATCCGAATACCTTGGCCAGTTTTGAACCTGTAAATGCTGATTTTCCTGAATTTGATAACCACGTAGTCCAAAATTTTATTTTTACCAACGGTTCACTCGACCCCATTGATTATCAAAGCCTTTTCACCGATCACTATTATATTTCTTGGATAAGGGCCTATAAAGAGGGAAGGAAAGAAGTGATTAATATGGAAGCCGATTTGTTACTAAAGACCGAACGGGTCCTTGATTTAGTAAATAACGAACTGAATACATCGATATCAGGATCATAAGGAATATAGCGATTATAGTATGTTCGAATGCCACATAAAACTCGTAAACCTGATAATAAAAGAAACTGGATGAAGCGCCTATAACATTCTTTTTGATACTCACTTGTTTTGTAAATGCAGTCGGACAAGACCACTCATCTCCCGATGACCTCAAAAGCCCAAATTCATAACGAGCGATATCGAAATATTCTAGAAAACCTCTGATTCATATGACAATTCTGAAAAAAGTCTTTTGAGGATTATGTGAAGAACGCAACAATCGGACGCTGTGGGTATAGCCCCTTTCTAATTATTAAAACACACCATGAATAACCACATCAAACTTTTCGCAACAATTCTCCTGGTCATGCTTACCTGTGGTACAAAAAGGCCCAAATCGAAGGATACCCCCGTATCATTCGAACAAAATTGTCAAACAACCTATTCGGATAGCACCGATGTCAATCACTTGTGGGCGTGTTTCCTTAGTAAAGGCATTACAGATTCCCTAAAGACCGTGTATGCTACTAATTCAATCAAAGTAGCCGAATCGGGGGAGGTGATCAGTGGCCTTCAGAACATTTCAGACTATTACCGTAAAAACGATTTTAGTATTGATACGGTTTATAGTATAAAGCGCATTGCTGCCAATGCTACGAAAACCTATGATTATGAAATTGGGGCCTTCACCACCGAAAATGAGGTACTCTTCAAACATTTAATAATCTGGAACAATCAATATCCACAAAAAAGAGCGTTCGAGTTTATCTCCGAATCGAAAAAAGCGATACCAATCGCTAACACCATCAATAAACAAAGGGAAAAATGGATTGCCCTGTGCAATCTTCACAATGCGACTAAACTGGTCACTGAATTGTACCATGTAAATGCGCTTTATTTCAACCATAAACCTGTAATTGTTGGTTTGGACTCGATTGCAAAAGACTATCAATATATGAACGATAAAAACTATAGACTACGCTTAGAGCCCATAAAACTTGAGATGGTCGCTGAAAATCTAGCCTATGAAATTGGCCAATGTATTGGGACTTACAACGGTAAATATCTATTGGTATGGAAAAAGGATGATAAAGGGGATTGGAAAATTCTTGTAGACTCCAATATATAGAAAGCACCCAGAACCCAGGGTATTCCGTTTTATGACCTATCTTTTATGAAAAACAGAAAGTTGCACGACAAAATCATAGAAAATTCAGTGAGCGTGTACTAACATGATAAAAAAAGGAACCGGAAAATCAGATATATTGAAGTAATTTAAAGGAATCAATGACAACACGCATGATATGAACAGTACGGACAAACACAATGAGCGAATTGCAAAAATGACATTCGCGTCGGTATATCCTCATTATCTCGAAAAAGTTGAGAAAAAAGGCAGAACCAAGCAAGAATTGCATCGGGTAATCGAATGGTTGACAGGTTTTGATGAAAAAAAATTGCAAGAACTCCTGGAAGATAAAGTAACCTTTGAAGAATTCTTTCAGAAGGCTGAACTCCATCCGAATGCGCATCGTATTACCGGAGTAATCTGCGGGTATCGGGTCGAGGAAATCGAAAATCAGTTAACACAACAAGTACGTTATTTGGACAAGTTGGTGGACGAATTGGCGAAATTTCGCAAAATGGAAAAGATATTGAGGGAAGCCTAGGTCTTCTTGGCCGCTTGATTCTTTATGGCGACTTTTTTACCGGACGTTTTGGTAACCGCGGGTTTCTTTGCAATGCTTTTCTCAGTTTTCGCCTTCTTGGCAACTGTCTTTTTTTCGGAGGACTTCTCGGACTTTTCTTCTTTCGTCTCTTTTTTCTCTGAAAAATCGGTCATGCCCTTCTCGAGCAGGATATTGTACCACTGAATAACCTTTTTTATATCACTTGTATAGACGCGGTCCTCATCATAATCGGGTAAAATTTCAAAGAAGTACTCTTCGAGCTTTATTTTATCCTCCTTATGGGTTACTGAGGTCTTTTGACCGTTTTCCTTCTCCTGTATTTTTAAGAAGACCGCTTTGAGGGGCACTTCTTCTTCCAAGGTGTAAATCGCTATTTCAGAGAGTACGCTCACATTACTCCGCAGTCCTACCGATATTTTCTTGCCATCCAAAAGGGACTCGGCAACAAATCCTGAACGGGTTTGTGTTACTAATTTATACAATCCGGGTTTCCCTCCGATAGATAGAATTTTGTCTAAATCCATTTAAATCCTCTTATTTATATTGGCAAATATGATACATTTCCTTTGAATATGTTTGCACTTTAACGCGCTTTTTTTGCATTGGGAAAACGCATCCTATATTCAACCTTTATTTTCCCCTTCGAGATATTGTTCAATCGTCCTTTTAATAATCGCTTTTTCAAGGACGATAGTTTATCTGTGAACAGAATGCCTTGAATATGGTCGTATTCATGTTGGATAACGCGCGCCAAAAGGCCATCATATGTTTCGGTATGGGCCTTAAAATCGGCATCCAAATAAGATAGGGTAATGGTATCTTTTCGAACAATATCCTCTCGGATATCAGGAATGCTAAGGCAGCCTTCGTTAAAAAGCCATTCGTTTCCGGTTTCCTCCTGCATCCTCGCATTGATAAAAACCTTTTTAAATTTGGCCAGCGTATGCTGTTCTTCCGTACTTAGTTCGTTATCATCTGCAAAAGGCGAGGTATCGACTAAAAAAAGGCGGATTGGCAAACCAACTTGGGGTGCTGCCAGACCCACGCCATTGGCATGGTACATCGTCTCCCACATATTCTCCAATAAACCTGTTAAATTAGGATAGGACGCATCGATGTCTTTGCCTACTGTACGTAAAACGGGGTCTCCATAAGCAACAATGGGTAATATCATTTTTACTTTCGATTTAAATAGGACTGTAAAATTATAGTGGCACTTATTTCATCGACCAGTGCTTTATTCCTTCGCTGTTTTTTTTTGAGACCCCCATCGATCATCGTTTGAAAGGCCATTTTAGAAGTAAACCGCTCATCTTCACGCTCAACCGGAATCATGGCAAATGTTGTTCTCAGTCGCTTAATAAAAGGCAAAATCAAGGCCTCTGATTCTGAGGGGGTACTATCCATTTGCTTGGGTTCTCCCACAATAAACAATGCTACTTTTTCTTGTGCAACATACTTTTTTAAAAATTTGACCAGGTCCTGGGTGGCCACAGTAGTCAATCCTGAGGCAATTAGCTGCAATTCATCAGTTACGGCTATACCTGTGCGCTTCATTCCATAATCTAAGGCCACAATTCTTCCCACACCAAATTTTTGGCAAAAATAACCCATTAATTGTTATATGTGTAAAATTGATGGATGATTTCTCACCGCACCATGTATCTTTACGCAAATTTTAATGACCTATGACTGATTTGCAAGAAACCATTGAAAAAGCCTGGAACAATCGGGAACTCTTAAAAGAAAAGGCAACCCAGGAGGCCATCCGGGAAGTAATCAATTTATTGGATAGTGGCCAATTGCGCTGTGCGGAACCAGTTTCGGAAAAAGGGGATGCTGAAGGATCTGGATGGAAAATAAATGAATGGGTGAAAAAAGGCGTCGTACTCTATTTTCCCATCCAAAAGATGGAAACCCTAGAAGTCGGAATCTTTGAATACCATGACAAAATACCCTTAAAAAAAGGATATGCCGAAAAAGGCATTCGGGTAGTGCCTCCAGCCGTCGCACGACATGGCGCCTATATATCGCCAGGCACTATTTTGATGCCTAGTTATGTAAACATCGGGGCATACGTCGATGAGGGTACGATGGTTGATACGTGGGCTACGGTGGGGAGTTGTGCCCAGATTGGGAAGCATGTACATTTAAGTGGCGGTGTGGGTATCGGTGGTGTTCTCGAACCTTTACAGGCTGCGCCGGTAATCATTGAAGACAATGCCTTTATAGGTTCACGATGTATCGTAGTAGAGGGTGTGCGTGTGGAGCGTGAAGCCGTTTTAGGCGCAAACGTAGTATTGACCGGTTCGACAAAGATCATAGATGTTACCGGCAAGATAGCCATAGAACGAAAGGGGTTGGTACCTGCAAGGTCGGTCGTGATTCCCGGGAGCTATACAAAATCATTTGCTGCAGGCGAGTATCAGGTTCCCTGCGCCTTGATCATTGGCACCCGAAAAGAGAGTACCAATAAGAAAACCTCGTTGAACGACGCCCTGCGGGAATACGATGTAGCCGTCTAAATAGAGTAGGCTGACACAAAATGCCAAAATACGCTAGCCACAGGATGAAAATATTGCTCATTCAGCAAAAAATGATCGGGGATGTGCTTGTGAGTTCCATGCTTTGCGAACACCTTAAACTACTGCTACCCCATGCGATCGTCCACTATCTTATCAACGAATCAACCACGGCGGTGGTTGAAAATAACCCGAATATCGATCAACTCGTCCTATTCAAAAATGAATATCGCCATAACAAAATAAAATTCTATCGATTTCTGAAGGTAATCCGGAAGGAACGTTACGATACAGTAATCGATGTGTATGGTAAAATCGAGAGCAATCTGATTACGGCATTTACCGGGGCAAAAATCAGGATTGCCTACACGAAATGGTATTCGAATTTTTTATATACCCAACATGTCCCCATCAAAACAAGACAACCTGGCGGCAGTGTGCTTACCACCATCGACGACCGCCTTGGTCTTCTAGGCCCATTAAAACTTGGCCCATTGAACCCCGAAATCAAGCCCAGAATTTATCTGAAGGAGCGGGAGCTGGAAGCTGCACGCGCCTTCTTAAACGAAAAAGGAATTGGGTCGACAAAGCAATTAATAATGATTGGGGTTCTCGGGAGTAGTACTTTAAAAACCTACCCGATTCACCATATGGCGAAAGTGATAGAGCGCATTGCCGAAAATAGCGACGCCCTACTGTTACTCAATTACATCCCTTCTCAGGCACCACAAATAGCCGCGATCTATGATCTTTGCAACGAAGCGACACGCAAAAAGATACAGCCAGAAGCCTTTGCTCCTGATCTGCGTAAATTTTTAGCACTACTTGCACTTTGTAGTTGTTATATTGGAAATGAAGGAGGTGCTACCAACATGGCGAAGGCGCTTGAAAAACCGACTTTTTCAATCGTTGCCCCATGGATCGATAAAAATGGATGGCATACCTATGCGGGCGAGGAAAATCAAATTGTGCATGTCGAGGATTATTTCAAGGACGTTATTTCTAAAATGTCAAAAAAGGAAGTTAAAAACCAAACGGCAAGGCTTTACGAATTGTTGGAACCCGGTTTGTTCGAAGGGAAGCTTCTGCATTTCTTAAAGACCAGCGTCTTTCCGAACCAATAGAATTTGATAGGCATTCATTAAAATTTTCCAATTTGATTGGGTCATATACGAAACCGCCAATTTGCCTTTCCCTCCGTTAGGAAGCCTACAATCGTCAATAAGAACCACACTTTTTTGGTGTAATCGGTGTTCAATTGCTTTAAATTCCTCGAGATGATGTATTTGGCTCTTAATTTGAACCTCAGGATCTTTACTATAATCATAACTGTCAAGATATAGAAAATCAACTGGATCCTTGAACTCCTTTAAGAAGGCCAAGGAATCTGATAAATAAACCGTTACATGCTTGTTAAGACCTTGTATTTCGACCGCCCGTTGCGATTCTTGCACAGATTGTTCATTAATATCGACCGAATGTAACATCGCCCCGTGTTCTTTTGCCCATTTGCCAAATACGATCGTCGCGGCACCATCGCCTTTTGCAGCTCGAAGCCCTTGCCGTGAAGTACCAGTTTCTACCATTATTTTGGCATCTATTCGAGCTAAGAGTTGTAAGGTCATTCGAAAAGTGTTCCTTCTTTTCCCAAAATTATAGCGAAGGGGCATTAAAGGATAGAGCGGCCGATATTTAATGAATTTGACAAGGAGGTACCCTAAAAGGCCGAGAATCAAAAAATAAAATAGGTATTCCATAGGCATTGAGATCTGAACAAATGAGCCGTAATTCCCGTTTCAAAGCGGCCGAGTAAACCTTGATAATAAATCGGTTCGTAAAATATACTATCTATTACCTCTTTCCTAGAAAATGAAGACAATTTGTATAAAAAAGTTTTGGCTATATTTGATTGCAATAGCAAATAATACTCATGAGAATTGGTTTCGATGCCAAAAGAATATTCCATAATAATACGGGTCTCGGGAATTATGGAAGGGATATTATAAGAATTCTTCACAAATATACGGCGGTCGAAAAGTTTGTGCTTTATAACACCAAACCTGCAAAGACCTTGTTACTTGAACCGCTTGCCAGGACCATAGTTAAGTACCCTGAAGGGTGGTTATGGTCGATTTTTTCCTCGATATGGCGACTGGGTCCTATGACCCGCCAAATTGTAGCCGACCAAATCGATATTTTCCACGGCCTTTCGGGAGAAACCCCTACCGGACTTAAAAAACAGGGCGTTGCTTCGGTCGTTACCATTCACGACTTGATATTTCTTAGTCATCCGCATTATTATTCCTTATTTGATCGCATTATTTATAAGCGAAAATTTCAACATGCCGCCGAACATGCCGACAAGGTAATTGCCATTAGCCAGCAGACTAAACGGGACGTCGTCAAATATCTGGGCGTACCTCCTGAAAAAATCAATGTGGTTTATCAAGGTTGTAATAAGGCGTACAAAAAGCAATATAGTCTGTCGGAGAAAAAGGAAGTTGCCAAAAAATTTATGCTCCCGAGCGAATTTATTCTGAATGTGGGTACCCTTCAAGAGCGTAAAAATGCCCTGACCATCGTTCAGGCGATTCATGGTTCGGACTTTCATCTTGTGCTCATTGGTGCCGAAAAAAAATATGCAAAAAAAATTCATTCCTATATTGAAATGCATGGGATGCATGATCAAGTAATATTCCTGAAGAATATCCCCGTAAAAGAATTGGCCATCATTTATCAATTGGCAACGGTTTTCTGTTACCCTTCAATATGCGAAGGATTTGGAATTCCCATCATCGAGGCCCTTTACAGCAAAATACCGGTGATCACGACCTTGGGGAACTGCTTTCCGGAGGCAGGAGGCCCATGGTCAATTTATATCGATCCTTTTAATACGAAAATGCTACGCGATAAACTCGATATGCTTTTCGAAAACTATGAAGTTCGAAAGGAAATGGCAGAAAAAGGACATGTATTTGCACAAAACTTCAATGATGACGCCGTCGCGCTGAATGTCATGAAAGTTTATAATTCAGTGTACAACGAAGTACCGGCGACCAATGAATTACAGAATACCAAAATATCCGCATTGCTTATCACCTATAATGAAATAGAGCACATTGAAGCCGTTTTGGAAAATCTTGATTTTGCCGATGAAATTATCGTAGTTGATTCGTACAGCACCGATGGTACCATAGAAAAAATCAAAAAAAACAACAATGTCAAACTAATACAGAGACCCTTTAAAAATTTCACCGATCAAAAATCATTTGCTTTGGAGCAAGCGTCCCATGACTGGGTACTTTTTGTAGATGCCGATGAACGGGTTACCGAACCGCTCAAGGAAGAAATTCTTGCTACAGTGAATAATAAGGGTACCAATTCAAGTGCATTTTATTTTTATAGAACCTTTATGTTCAAAAATCAGGTCTTACGTTTTAGTGGATGGCAAACTGATAAGAACTATCGACTGTTCAGAAAAAGCAAGGTTCATTTTTCGCAAGAAAGAATAGTTCATGAAACCTTGGTGGTAAGAGGCAGGTCTGATTATCTTCACAACAGATTAATCCATTATTCATATACTGATTATAAGGATTATCGCAATAAAATGCTGCGCTATGGCCAAATGAAAGCTTTGGAGGAAGTCGGCAAAGGCTATACCCCAAATGCCTATCACTTTATAGTTCGCCCGGTCTATAAATTCATTTACCACTTTGTGTTTCGCTTGGGTATACTCGATGGTAAAAAGGGTGTCATAATATGTTATTTAAATGCGCTCGGGGTTTATGCCCGATACAAGGAACTTAAGCGCCTTAAACAAAAAGAATGAAACCCTAGGAGACCCGTGGTATTCAAGAAACAACACGCTTTGAACTGTCATGATTTTGTATTTAGTCCTTGAAATCCTAGGTGAAATATAATTTTTAGGCGATTTTTAAGTTATAAAAGGGTATGACGCCAAAAGCCCTTCATAAGAAAAAGCTGACAGCATTGGTAATTACCTACAATGAAATTAGGTACATTGAACAGTGCATCTCTTCAATCTCCTTTGCCGATGAGATAATCGTTGTTGATTCTTTTAGTGATGACGGTACTTTTGAGTTTCTTGCGAAACATCCTAAGGTGAAGGTAGTTCAAAGGACTTTTGAAAATTTTACCAAACAAAAATCGTACGCCCTTTCACTGGCATCGAACGAATGGGTACTTTTCACCGATGCAGATGAAGTAGTGCCTGATCGCTTAAGACTTGAAATCGAAGCAACGTTGGGTCTTGACCAACCCTGTTCTGCCTATTGGGTCTATAAAAAATTCATGTTCCACAAAAAGCCCTTGCATTTCTGCGGATGGCGTACCGATAAAAATTACCGTTTGTTCCAAAGATCGAAAGTAAAGTTTTCAACACAGCGCATCGTACACGAAACCTTGGTGGTTGACGGAAAAACAGGCATTTTTAATGAAAAGTTAATTCATTATTCCTATAAGGATTACAAGGATTATAAGTCGAAAATGCTGAAATACGGCCGATTCAAAGCAAAAGAAGCCTATCAAAATGAAAAGCGATTTCATTACGGTAGTTTGATCTTCAAACCTTTCTGGAAATTCGTATATCACTTTGTAATACGACTTGGATTCCTGGATGCAAGAAAAGGCCTTATAATCAGTTACCTTGCTGCCTTGGGCGAAGTCGAACGGTATCTTGAATTACGGCGTTTGTACGATGAACCTAAACCTTCCTTTTCCTATAAGACGATCAAAGCCTGAGCATAACGGACGGCAATTCGCTCTTATCTACTTTTTCTCTAGCTTGCCATGTCGTTTTCCACTTAGGTTGTATTGATAAATTTGCAGGAATACAGAGGATATCTCTAGATTGCTTCTTTTAGGATATCTTTGTGCTGCATCTACTATTATAGTGGATTAAGAACTAACTTAATGTTTGAAATCGCAGTCAAAGAAGCCTTGGCAACCCTCGCAAAGGGGGGCCTTATTGTTTATCCCACAGATACAGTTTGGGGCATAGGTTGTGATGCCACCAATGAAGCTGCCATAAAGCGCATATATTCCTTAAAACAACGGGAAGATAGCAAGGCCTTGATTTGCCTGGTCTCGAATGAAGCCATGCTTGAAAGGCATGTGGAAAAAGTGCCGGATGTTGCCTATGACATCATTTCTTTATCAAATAAACCCATTACCATAATTTATGATCGGCCAAAAGGCATCGCTAAAAATTTGATTGCTGCCGACAACACCTTGGGCCTAAGGGTGGCCACCGATAAATTTTGTAACTATTTGATTACCAATTTCAAAAAACCCATCGTTTCGACTTCCGCAAATATATCAGGGGCACCAACGCCCAGAAGCTTTGGTGAAATATCGCCCTTAATTTTAAAAGGAGTAGACTATGTGGTAAATTTGAATCGCGATAGTACAAACGACGCGCCATCGTCAATCATTAAATTGGGCAACGACGGCACCGTTAAGGTAATCCGGGAATAGAACTCAGGTTGCTGTGGCCAAAAAAACCTTGCCCCCTAAACAGGATCGGCAATTGGAGTTTCTGGTTTGTATTCGCTGGATAAAATAGCCGTGTCACAGAAATGGGCCAATCCTTGAAGTCAAAATTCAAGTACCTCGATACACTCGGCCACGAATCATAAATATTGAACCTTTGAACCTCAAAGACCACAAAGCAGCATTACATAACCCGATTTTCAGTCTAGTGGCCGAGGCAGCCGCCGAAATTGGCATTGATTGTTATGTAATTGGCGGTTTTGTCAGGGATTATCTTTGCGCACGCGGAATACCCAAGGACATCGATATTGTAGCCGTTGGCAGTGGAATCGAACTGGCCGAAAAAGTGGCTTTAAAGTTACCTGGCCGCCCTCAGGTTTCGGTTTTCAAGAACTTTGGCACGGCCATGATTCGTCACCAAGGATTGGAACTGGAGTTTGTCGGGGCCCGTACCGAAAGTTATCAAAGGGATA
The DNA here is from genome assembly GCA_038316335.1 of Flavobacteriales bacterium. Taxonomy (GTDB): domain Bacteria; phylum Bacteroidota; class Bacteroidia; order Flavobacteriales; family Flavobacteriaceae; genus JALHST01. Next base: position 7,866 of record JBBQAM010000038.1, on the reverse strand, counting down.
GTCGAAAGCCAATTGTAGAAAACGGTACCTTGGAAGAAGATCAGAAACGGCGGGATTTTACCATAAATACAATGGCCATCTCCCTAAATGCAAGCGATTTCGGGAATTTAATAGATCCCTTCGATGGACAATCAGACCTTGCCAAAAAACTGATCCGCACCCCATTAGATCCTAACATTACCTATTCGGATGATCCCCTTAGGATGATGCGAGCAATCCGTTTTGCAACCCAATTGCACTTTGAAATTCAATTAGAATCACTTCAGTGCATTACCAATAATCGGGAACGCATTAAAATCATATCCGGGGAACGCATTGTTGTGGAGTTGCATAAAATTTTAGAGAGCGATAAACCATCCGTCGGATTCACCCTCTTGCATAAGACCGGACTACTTCCCTACATCCTTCCAGAATTAGTAGCCCTCGAAGGGATACAAGAGATAGAAGGCCAACGCCATAAGGACAATTTTTGGCATACCTTGGAAGTGGTCGATAATATTGCAATAACGACCGACAATCTATGGCTACGATGGGCAGCCCTATTGCACGACATTGGGAAGGCACCGACGAAAAAATTCCATAAAAAACTAGGTTGGACATTTCATGGGCATGAATTTGTCGGCTCTAAAATGGTTTACAAGCTTTTCAAACGGTTGCATATGCCCTTGAACGATAAAATGAAGTTTGTTCAGAAAATGGTATTGATGAGTTCACGACCCATCATACTTTCGGAGGATTTCGTAACCGATTCGGCTGTGCGAAGATTGGTATTCGACGCAGGAGATCACGTTGAAGATCTTATGACGCTCTGCGAAGCGGATATCACGACTAAAAATTCAAAAAAACAAAAAAAGTACAAGCATAATTTTAAGGTGGTACGACAAAAAATCGAGGAAGTCGAAGCTAGGGACCATGTGCGTAATTTTCAGCCACCCATAACAGGTGAAGAGATAATGAAAGTCTTTGACCTAGACCCTTGTAAAAAAATCGGATTCATTAAGGAGGCTATCAAAGAGGCCATATTGGAGGGCGAGATACCGAACGAACGTGAGGCAGCCTTTGCGATGATGCTGAAAAAAGGTATTGAACTAGGGCTAATCCCAAAAATGGATACGCACGGTAAATCCCTAAAAAATTGATCGGCACTACTTTATGAGCCTTCAAACGTGTCTTATATAGGTGCCTAAAATTGCATTTCATCAATGGATAAAACGTTTAGAAAACTGGCTAAAATTTCATTGATTTTAGTCTATCTCGTAATTTTGGCGGGAGCCGTGGTTCGTATGACGGGGAGTGGCATGGGCTGTCCCGATTGGCCGAAATGCTTTGGCTATTACATTCCACCGACCAATCGTTCTGAATTGCAATGGAAACAGGACCACGCGTATAAAAAGGGACAAGTTATTATCTTGGATGCCACATTGCAAGTGGCTACATCAGACTTCAAAACTACGGCAACCTTTGATAAGGCACATTGGGAACCATATACCAAACACGATTATGCCAAGTTTAATGCCTCCCATACCTGGGTAGAATTCATAAACCGCCTTTTGGGAGCCTTGGCCGGTTTGGCAACACTGGCCCTTGCCCTCTATTCATTCAAATACTGGAAGAAAAATAAGATAGTGCCCTTGATTTCATGGTCGGTTGTTTTTGGAATGGGTTTTCAAGCTTGGTTGGGTGCCACGGTAGTTTTTTCGGTTCTGGAGCCCGTAAAGATTACGATCCATATGTTTATGGCCTTGGCCATTGTGGCCCTATTGCTCGTTTTGATCCATAAAACAGCAGCTACGACCGCAAATAACCATTTTAAAAAAGATTCCTTGCTGGTGCGGCTATTGATTTTTGCTTTGTTGGCTACCTTAGCCCAAGTACTTTTGGGAACGCAGGTGCGGCAATTCGTGGATACTCAGATCGATTCACTTGGGGAAACCGCGAAGCACCTTTGGTTGCAACAACCAATCTTTCAATTTTATCTGCATCGTTCCTTTTCGATTTTCGTAGGGCTGCTAAACCTGTACATTGCCTTTAGGATATATCGTTTCAAATTGGGGTTTTCAAAAATAAGATGGGTTTTGATCCTGATCTTGGCCGAGATTTTGACGGGCATAGCCATGTATTATCTTCATTTTCCATATGCGACACAACCCATACATCTTATCCTGGCTTCCTTACTCTTCGGGGTGCAATGCTATTTGATTTTGGAAGCTCCAAATGCCATTAAAAGTCCTAAAACTTTGTAACTTTGTTGCTACCTAAAAAAAAGGGCATGATTTACAAGATCCGAATAATTCTAGATGCCGAGGAAGACATATTTCGGGATTTAGCGGTTGATGCAAGTAGTTCTTTGGAAGAGTTTCATAATGTAGTTGCTCAGTCATTTGGATTTATGGGAAATGAGATGGCCTCGTTTTATACCTGCGACGCCGACTGGAACCAAGACCAGGAAATAGCCCTTTTCGATATGGGCGAAAATGGGTCGGATGTGAAATTGATGAATGAGACCTATTTAGAGGATGTCCTTTCCGAATATACGCCCCGACTCATCTATGTATACGATTTTTTGAGTATGTGGACCTTTTTTGTTGAATTGGCCGATATTGTCGAGAAGGAAAATGGGCGCTCCTATCCAAATGTCCTCTTTAGCTTTGGGGAATTGCCCGAAGATCCCCCAGAGAAAAATTTCGAATCGGATCCGACCTACGATTTTGATGATACCTTGGAAAATTACGACGACCTCGATTTCGATGAAAATTGGAACTGACGGTATTCTAGGTTAAAATAACACAATGTATGCTTAAGTCGTTATAGCGACACACTTGTAGGCACTTCAACTTTTTTAGGTTAAAACAAAACATTTCCAAGAGAAAATTAACTAGTTAATCCACTATTTCAAAATATGATAAACCTCTACCCCACCCATATCGAAAGTTTATCGGTTCATCGTGTCGGCAATAAAAATAAGGCCGAAAACATTTTTCTATCAGCTGAACCTTATCAACTAAATGATGAGACAACAGGCCTTTTAAAGGAATACTTTTTTAGGCCATTTCGTGAGAAGGAGGAAAATTATTACCATTTGACCAATGAAGTCGACGTTGAATTCAATGAAGTGTATAAATATGTTTCCGAGATCTTCGACGAACCTAGTGCGGCCCATTTAAGTTCAAAAAAGTTGGCTACCCATCTCTTCGAACAATCGAATCACCCACATATTAAGAGTGGTGAGGTCTATATTACCTATTTGACCGGTATTCTTTTAGACAACCAAAAAGTCGATGCCGTGGGCATTTTTAAAAGTGAGCTAAAGCATGACTTTCTGCAGTTCGAGGAAAAAGGAAGCAATTTGGATATTGTAATCCAGCAAGGTATCAATATCAATAAATTAGACAAAGGCTGCCTAATTTTCAATGTCAACAAAGAGGATGGTTTTAAAGTGCTTTCGGTAGATAGCAATCGTTATGATACCAAATATTGGTTAGAAAATTTCTTGGGGGTCGATTCCCTGGCCGATGACAATTTTTATACCAAGAACTATTTGAAATTCTGTCAGAATTTTGCCAAGGACGTTGTTTTGCCCGCAGAGGACAAACAACAAGAAGTCCTTTTTATGAATCGTGCCGTTAATCATTTTGCCAAGAACGACGCTTTTGAAGAGACGAGTTTCCTGAATGAAGTGATGGAAAACCCTGAATTGATTCCTGAATTTAAACACTATAAGGTCGAAAAAGGACCCAAATACAGCATTGAGGATGTTTCAAACTTTGATATTGCCAACAAGGCTGTCAGCGATGCGCGAAAAAAAATGCGGAATGTCATTAATCTAGACACGAACATTCAAATAAAACTTGATTTCATAAACCTGGAATCCGCACAAAAATTCGTAGAAAAAGGGTGGGACGAAGAGCGACAGATGTATTACTACCTCGTCTATTTTAACAAAGAACAAAAAAGCTAACCGCTATAAAAGGATAAAAAAGTACAAAATTTGAATGCTTTTTCGAATCTTGGAATTTGTGGTATGAAAATTCAGCCTTAGAAACCATGCCAGTGAATAGGGTACAGCCAAAATGGCCACGACACTATATCTTTATGCGTTGTTCTATAATCTGTTTCATGCTCACATTCTCATAATTTCGTTTTACAAAATCCAAGGCCAAAGACAGTAATTCACCCATACTCTTGCATCGTTTGAATTTTACGTCAAGGGTGAGCTCATAAATCTGACTTCCCAGTAAAGTAATATTTTCAGCCAACGAAATTGTATCATCCCGACATATTTTAATCAATTGTTCGATACGATCCTCTGAACTTATTATTCGCTTGGCTACGATTGATCGCTCTTCGACCTTGTACTGATCTACTGAATTACGCTGCAACTTACCGCGCACCAAATCGACCATCAAAAAGTTTTCCTTGAAAAACTGTGGGCGATAGACCTTTAGTTTTCCTTCAAAACATTGTTGGTCAAAATCGATTGCACGTATTTTATAGACCACATGATCGAAATCATGGGTGGGGACGATGACATAGTTATAAGAACGCATATCCCCTAATAGCCGAATCATACAGCGTTCATTAAACTTTACGAATTCCTTTGCAAGCTGGGCCTTTTCGGATTCCGTGCATTTTGGGAGGAATTCCTTGATAAAAACATCTCCCGGAATGCCAGCGATATGTTCTTCGATCAAGGTATCCTTATAGACCAAAAAGTTAAGATTGTATGGTGACAGCATATGCTCTAATTCGAGCCCATAGACACGGGATGCATCGGTCTTCTTGACGTAAAAATAGGTGAAGTTATCATTGAGAATGTTCCGTACCTTAATTCTAAATGGCTTCGAGTTGCCAAACGTACAATAGTCGACCGCATCCACATTCAGATATTGTATTATGCTATCGCTTCCGTCGGAATGTAAAATAGAATATACCTTTTTAAGGCTCAAATCAATTTCCTGCCGATCACAATCAGAATAATACACACGGATCCATAAAGTATCTTCATCATTCGAATCGTATACTACAACTGATCCTGAGAAACGCAAAAGATCCTCATAAAATATGGGTATCTCGATTTTTCGATTGTAATGGTCCAAATAGGCGTCAAGCCGTTCGTTGACCGGATAAGCGGGTTTCTTCTTCGACATTAATCGTTCCTCCGACATGGGATTGGTATATTTTATCGCGATTCGTATGTAACAAATTTAGGGTTTCTTCGTCAAGTAAGGGCATACTATTAAAAAGGACGACCATTTTGGAAAAAATACTCACCGTACAACACCTGACTAAAAAGTTTGGACATCTCACCGCGGTTAAAGATTTATCGTTTACCATCGAAAAAGGAAATGTATATGGAATTCTAGGTCCTAACGGGAGCGGAAAATCAACCACTTTGGGCATTGTATTGAACGTTGTCAATGCGACCAGTGGACAATTCTCTTGGTTCGATGGGAAGATAACGACCCATAATGCGCTGAAAAAGGTCGGGGCCATCATTGAAAGACCGAACTTTTACCCCTATATGACCGCGGTCCAGAACCTAAGACTGGTCTGTAAAATTAAGGAAGTGTCTGAGGAACGGGTAGAAGAAAAGTTAGCAATTGTTGGGCTGCTAGACCGCAAGGACAGCAAGTTCAAAACCTATTCATTGGGAATGAAACAACGCCTGGCCATTGCCTCCGCCTTATTGAACAATCCAGAGATCTTGATCCTCGATGAACCGACCAATGGTCTAGACCCCCAAGGGATACATCAGATTCGGGAAATCATAAAAAAGATTGCGTCTGAAGGTACCACGATTTTGTTGGCCTCCCATCTCTTAGACGAAGTTGAAAAAGTCTGTACCCATGTTGTAATCCTTAGAAAAGGCGAAAAGTTATATTCTGGCACCGTAGATGGTATGCTCGCCAGTTTTGGTTTTTTTGAATTGAGGACCCATCAGATCGAAAAGCTTAAAATCTTTTTGGAAGGAAATGCCAGTTTTGGTGAAATCAAAACAGAAAATGGCCTTATTACTGCCTTTTTAAAAGAGGAAATGGGAGCGGCGGAATTAAATACCCTATTGTTCGAGAAGGGAATTGTGCTTTCCCATCTTGTGAAAAGAAAAGAAAGTTTGGAAGAACAATTTTTGACCCTGACCAAAACACCGTCGCTTGCCAACGAGACCCATTAATCGAAGACCGCATATGAAACGACTTTTACAAATAGAATTCATTAAACTTTGGAACAACCGGGCCAGCAAGGTTTTGATTATAGCCTATTTTGTGCTATTGACTTCAATTGCCTTGATAGCCGCCATAAAATTTGACATTGGCCCTATTAAATTTCACCTTGCGGATCAAGGTATTTTCAATTTCCCATATATCTGGCACTTTAATACCTACATTACCGCTCTTTTTAAATTGTTTCTAGCCATTGTCATCGTCTCGATGATGTCGAACGAATATAGTAACAAGACCATCAAGCAAAATTTGATAGATGGCCTGTCAAAAAAGGAATTTATCTTATCGAAATTCCTTACCGTGATTACCTTCGCATTGATATCCACGGTTTTTGTTTTTGTGGTTTCCTTGATATTGGGGTTGATCTATTCTGACTTCAATGAACTTTCGATCATTTTCTCCGAATTGGAGTATCTAATTGCATTTTTTGTAAAATTGGTCGGCTTTTTCGCCTTCTGCCTCTTTTTGGGAATTTTGGTCAAACGGTCGGCCTTCGCCTTGGGTTTCCTGTTTTTGTGGTTCATTTTCGAACAATTGCTCTTTGGATTTCTTGGGTGGAAATTAGTATCATGGGATACGGCTAAGACAATAAAAAGCTTTTTACCCCTGCAATCGATGTCCAATCTAATCCAGGAACCTTTTTCTAGATTAAGCGCCGTACAGTCGATAGCGAAAGAAATCGGTGAAAAATTCACACTCGACTACCACGTCCATTGGTACCAAGTCTTGATTGTATTGGTTTGGACGACAATCTTTATCTATTCATCCTATGCGTTGCTAAGAAAGCGGGATTTGTAGTATCTTGTGGTGTTTGATTTATTTCAAATGCAAAAAAAAAAGCTATATCTATTCTCACTTATCTTGGGATTTGCCATGCATGGCCAAAATTGTCCATTGCTTACAAATCCTACGGATGGGGCCATCAATGTTCCTGTGAATACCACGATCACCTGGCCTGCCGTAAACGGCATTTATGGATATCTGATATCGCTAGGAACAACCCCGGGGGGTACCGACATCCTCAATAGGCGTTCATCGGGGCCGGCCAATTTTTATATTCCTGAAGTCGGTCTGCCCGAAAATACGCAAATCTACACAACCATCAGTATGTTCAGTGTGAACCAGCAACTGATCATATGTCCCGGTGAAACCTTTCGGACCGGTGATGTAACAGACCCTCCACCTTGCACGGTCATGAACGCACCTTTAAACGGGGAAATCGGTGTCAATGTAAATGTCCCCATACGCTGGGATTATGCCCCTACCGCAACCGGCTATCGGATATCGCTAGGTACAACCCCGGGAGGTATGGATATTGTAGATAATTTCGATGTAGGCAATGTGTTGGCATATAGATACCCCGAACTACTGCCTTTGAACCAAGAAATATTTGTTCATATTATTCCCTATAATGAAAACGGTCTTGCCGCCTCCTGCATAGAAGAGCGTTTTAGCACAGGGGAAGCCATGGTCGATTGCAGTAATTTACGCCCACCGATTGATATTCCAGATCAACTGGCAATTTGTGCAAATGAGCCGGAGACGAAAATTTCTACCAGCATACCGGCCAGTGGTTACCGTTGGTACAGACTAAATTCAGACGGCTCTGAAACATTGCTCTCTGAAGAAAGGGAGGTTCAAATCA
>JBBQAM010000028.1:0-52892 GCA_038316335.1 Flavobacteriales bacterium | reverse complement strand
TTCAAAAAAAGCTAAGTGGAATAAATACCTAGACCCGAACAATGGTTCCTCTTACCTTCGTACTCCATTGCCCATTGCTGTCCTGTACTCGAACCTCATAATCCTGATCCAGATATCGAAGTCTGTTTTCTTTCGGTTCTTGCTCCAGTTCAAAGTAACGCTCGACCCCAGCCCCTCTCGCATCGTTGTAATTGAAAAGCATAGTGTCCCATCTTCTATCCTTTCTGTTGTAAATTCGTACTTCGACCTGCTGTAAAGTTGCACCATTATAGGCTTCGGAACAATTCGCCGCAAAACAGGTGTATATCCGAACCACGTAATCGCATCCGTTAAGACCGCCACATTGGATATTTTGCTTCTCGCCCTTGACCGCAATGGTCGGTTTCTTTAAAAGGATTATTGATTCACTGGCCGTTTGTGATATGCCGGTCGAATTTTCTACACGGAAATTAATCGTAAAACTGTCGTCGATCTCGGGATAAAATTGTATGGCAACAGAACCATAGGCTATCGGAATAACCTCACCTTCCCTATATGTCTTTCCTTGATGGATAATATACCCGCCATTTAAATCCGCAAATTCAAAGGTCATTCCATACGTTACGGAGGCATCATGTCCCGAGGTGGCATTTGTGACAACGTTCAGTTGGAAGGGTTGATTCTCGAATTTATCCTGAGACGATTGGCCGACCGTTAGATCAAAAAATTCTTCATACTTCTCAAAATCGATATTGACATCCGCAGTTTTTTCAACCTCCGAAGAAGACCGAACCGTAAATTCAATGTTGTGGTTCGATTCCAAAATCCCTGTATATTTTCCTTGAAAAGAACCAACGGGAACGGCAAAACCCTCCCCCGCCGCATGGGGGGTACCCTGATATTCAAAACTTCCGTTGCTACTTCCGGAAGAAAAGTACATTATATAGGTATCCCCTCCAATGCCCAATTCCGTAATATTGAAATTAATATCCACAACATCGCCTGTATACGCCTGTGATTGCGTGGCATTTGCCGAAAAATTGTAATTTTTTGGACTTACGGCTATTGGAATACTAACAGTCTTTTCCAGACCTGTATCGTTCTGTACATAGAAGGTCAAAGTGATATTGCTTTCGTCGGTGCCCTTCAAGCTCCAATTAAAATTACCTTTGGGAACATCATAGATATTGCCAGCACTTACCTCGACACCATTTTCATTTTTTATAAGGGCGTTCCCGTTCATACTAAACCGCATTGTGTAATCGGAGGAACCGATGCTTTCGGAAATATTGAAATTCAATGAAGTAATCTCGCCAACAGAAATATCCGATTTTTGACTACCGCCGGAAAAGAGAAAATCAACTTGATTGTAAGTGATGGATGTATTGGCCGTGTGGGTCACATTGGCCGAAGATTCCACGCTCAATACAATATCATGTTGACCAGCTTCGGTACCTGTATAAACCACATTGTTATTGTTGGGCCCCAATTGGAATTTATCCCCGGGGCCATATGCCGTGCCGTTCACCCGAAGCGAACTATTTCTTCCCGACGAATAGAAAGCCTCATAGGTGTCGTTCGTTCCCACAGGTATTTCATTGATATCAATAATTACATTAACTGGCAAATTTGCAAATTCCGAGGTTTTGGAGGGAGTCATGTTGATTGTAAAATCGTTCTGTTTCGTTTCAAGGTCGATATTGACCGGCCCCACTTCTTGGCCATAATTATCGGTTACGCTAAATGAAATCTGATGTGAGCCTAGGCTTTCAGGAAAGTAAAAGAGCGAAAAATTACCAAGATTTACCGGATACTCGGTCGAATTCTGAAGTGTATTGCCGTTGATGCCTGCAATTCTTCCGTTACCTTCCAGAATTTCAAAGGAAATGTTGTATTCGATATTTTCGGTATTACCGTTTGATTTTATATTGAAATTGAACTGCGTCCGCTCGTTCATAAATACGGAATTGCTCTCGGAATTGCCCGAAAAGGTAAAGGGAATGTTCGCAACCTCGATTTCGACACTGTCCCTTTTTGTCTGACCATTGGAATCTCGAAGGTCAAAGTAAATTTTCCGTTTTCCCAGTTCGGTACTTGTAAAGGTATAATTATAGGAATTTGGCAGGATTGCTCTGTATTGACCAGGTTCCATAACTCCCCCATTTTGGTCCCTGACGGTTCCGCTGCCGACACTTGTAGATGAAAAGGAATGTGTAATCTCATATTCGACATCGGATTCCTCGTCTTGGGTCTTAAGGTCTACCGCAATGGCCAGATTGGTGTCCAATTCTACTTGGGTAGATGCGGCCGTTGTGTTGATTGTGAAATCGAGGTTCAACACATTAAGAAGTAGTTCTTCTGTAAGGGTAGCGCCATCGGGAGCTTTGGCGGTGATGAATAGTTTATGTTCTCCCAAGGTTTCTGGAAGATAGCCCAGTTCAGAAATTCCTTTGGGCAAAAAGAACGGTTTTCCAGCATCAAAGACCTTATCGCCCAAATACAATTTGCCAGTTCCATTTTCTATTTGATAGGTAACTTCAAAATCACCTTTGTTGTTCGGGTCTTCGGTTTCCTTGTCCCGTAATAGTGTAACATTTACGGGATTCTTGGAATTAATAATAAATTCATTGACCCCTTTGTTGAGCAAGAAACTAAAACTTGCGAATTTTGCATTGTAACGCAGCTCCAGTTCTTTTTGCCTTTTATTGGAATCCCAGGCATGGAACTTTACCTTGTGCAGGCCGGTATCTACGGCCACGTAATTATAGGCCCAATTTCGATTCGTAATGGCCAGGGTATCGTTTTTTCGAATGGTATCCCCCTCCATACTCAGAAAATAGCCATCGGCATTGGAGGACGAAAATTTGACGAAATAATTCACCGTGGTTATTTCCTTCTCCGGGAGTATGGAAAAAGTTGTCCTAGTACTTTCAAAAACAAAACTATCCTCTGGATGTTCCTCCGAAAAACTAAAATCAAAGTCATCAAGGATTATATCCTCAAAATCCTTGCTACATGAAAGAACGAGTGCAGAAATTAGGGCCAATGCCCCTATTACAATCTTGGTCGGTGTATATCGGTTTTTCATTTTCGTGTGTTTAGAATAAAAAGTAGCGCAGGCCGATACCGGCGTAGGGATAAAAATTTCCCACATCGCTATTCGCGTGATAATATTCGTTGGCCTTTATCAAAATCGAGAAGTCGTTACTGATCGCTATTTCACCTTCCAATCCCAGAAATACCCCATAAATAAACTGGGATCTGGCATCTATGACCGCCCCGTTTTCCAAGAGGGTATTTCCGTTGTTGATGACCTCATAGCCAAAAACTGCCCCGCCGCCAGCATTTAGGGCATATCGCTTAAAATTCCTTTGTTCCCAAACCTTAATGAAATAACCAGGCTGTACGGTAAATATATTATAGGGGATATTGAACGATCCCTTGTCCTCGGCAATGGCCGCAAAAATGCTCAATTGTGCATAACGATCGCGGTTCAAGTGGTAGTTGTAGGTGGCCATAATACCAAAACCATCCTCTGCGTAACCTCCACTAAGACCGACCGACGAGGCATAGTTGCCACCTTGCGAATAACCAAGCGTTCCAATAAAAATTGCTAAAATTGTTGTCTTGATCTTCATTTTTAAAAGTGTATGGGGTTATTTATGATCTCATGGCCGATTTTCAGGGAGAGATTACGGTTGCCCGATTCCTCGTCCAGTTCTACCACTACCTCTTTTTTTTCATCAAGGGCGAACTTCTTAAAGACGACCACAAAATGGTTCTCGCTTTTTCCAGCCACGGTTTTCGGTTGTTTGTACACAAAAAGGGGTCTGAGCTCCAACTTTTGGTTGCTGCTGCTATTTTTATAATTGGTGGCTATTTGGTGCATGATGAAATTGACATCCATGTCCAAGCCCTCTTTATTTTCGATACGATACTGAAAATAGAGTTCGTCCTCATTATAATAGACCCCTTTTAGCCATAGGAAGACATTGTCCACCCTAGAAAAATAACGGCTGATCTTGGCATTATCGAATTGCATATAGTAGCATCGGAGACGGTAATATTCCAAAGGATCATTTTCATATAATTCTTTGGTAGCCCTATCAATGGAATTCGTAGCCGAACTTTCTGTTGAGGAATCGGATTTTTCTTTTGGTACTACTATCTTGTTTTCTTCTGTTTCCGTTGTTAAAGAAGTAACATCCAAAGTTGTTGGCTTGGGGTTCCCATTAATATTGGAAATGGCCATATCGGGATCGATATACCAAGTGAATTTTTTTGGTTTCTCCCTTAACTCCAGGATAAAATCATACACATTGCCGGATTCGGTAATGACCGTATGATTGGTAAAATTTTCCTTTTCTGTAGCCAGTTCGTCATAATAGAGCTTTAAGATCCTTCCGTGGTATTTGCTTCCCTCCGCTTTGGGCAGATCTGCTATAAAGCCAAAATCGTTCCCGATGATACTTTCCGAAATATTTTCAGGAAATATTAGGATGGTCTTATATTTTTTCGAAACTTCCAATGTATCGCTACAATGCTGGGCTATGGTTGTGTAAGCCCAGAGAAAAATCGATATGAACAGTAGTTTTTTTATCATTCACTTATATTTTTGGTACAAGGGAAACACGGTCACCGTTGACCAATAAGATCTTGTCCCGTTGATTGTATTTTTTCTTTTGGAAAAAATTGCCAAAGGAACGGACCAGATTTTTCCCCAAGGGCATTTCAACTACATCGCCAACTGCTTCCGACAATTCATTGACCCCTTGTTGTTGCACATCGTCCTCAAATTCCGACAATAATTCTCCCGCTCGCTCATTGTGTAATCCCACCATTCCGTCCTCTAGGTCAATCGCCTTTAATGGCAATGGTACATTGTTGATGTTTGAAACCTCTAACAAAACCCGTGAACCCTGTATATTCGATACGGCGTAAACAAAAGTGTTTTTAGGATACAGTTTTCCGTTGTAGTGCACATCTCCTTTTAGGATCAGCGTCACACGATTGCCCGGAAGAATAAATTGATCGCGATAGATCGCCGCATCGAATGTTATTGAATTGGCCGAGGATTCGGTTACTGTCGCCGTGTAGGGAGCTGAATAATCCTGACTGCGGGAAAGACGTTCATCGCGCGCCTCCATTAATAGTTTTCGGTAGTCCAATTTCTCTTGGGCAGCAGTCTTTTTGGAAACATACTCGGGAGGTGCGGCCTGTGTATTCGGGACCAACTGTGCAGTACCGCCATTGTTGGACTCCGTTTCATCCAACGAGAAATTATCAAGCTCTTCCAAAATGCGCTCAAGGGAGTCGTTCTCTTTTTTTGTATCTACAATATTCCTAATGGGGCCATTCTTGCGTAAACTTTCCAAAGAATCTTTTATGGATTGCTTATACAGGGTATTAGGCTGTTTTACTTCCAGTTCGTTTTCTTGGTTGGGCAAATTATTGTTGTAACCGCTTTTGGAAGTCTTTAAATCCTTGGTTGCCATAGATTTCAAGCTGGTGGTAACGAAGAATACCAATAAAATCAGTAGTATGGGAAGACTTGCGGCAAACAAGGGATGCCGCTTTATCCATCGCTCAAATTTTTGAATGTTTATTGCCATATCCCCACTTTTATAAATCGTTGTTGTCCACAACGTTAAAATGAATGATCTTAAGCCCGTTCAAATTGTTGGGCGTTGATTTTGTTTCCGCGATGTAGCCTGTGGTTTCCAGATTTCTGAATTCCGTCTCCCCGTTTTTTGTGATTTTTTGCTTTCCCACAAAACGGAACGAATAGGGATAAGTCGAGTATTCGATCATAATGGTATCTTGTTCCACCTCGATCGAGTATTCGCTTTTTGCCACATCCTCATAATAATTCTGATCGACCAAGCGATTGTAAAGCCGTTTGCCGGAATGGTCGATCATATAGAGTGCCTTGCCTTCTATATTCCTTTTTATAAATTGCAGGTCAGGTTCAAGTGAAAAGAACAGCTCATGGAAATTGCCTATGTGTCCTAGACACAAAATGTTCAATGCTCGTTTGGGGTCAACGATGCGAACGGCGGCCACTTTTTGGCCTTTGTCCAACAGATAAAATCTGTTTTTTACACTTTCATTGGTCCTGTAAACAATGTAAATGCAGAACAGGGCGCAACAAAACATGAAAGATAAAGATAGGATAAGCATATTCGTACTTCGCCTATGAATCTTGCTTAAATCGTTGAAAATCGTATAATTGCCGTTCATTTGTTTTATGGCATTCGTTAAAAATCCATTATAATCGTTCTATTGCACCAAGGTTCGCACTCCTTTCGTAATTCCGCCGCTTTGCACGTCCATCGCTGCCTGTGCGGTCTTCTTCGCATAATGCTTCGCTTTGTCCTTCATTTGGGTGGCACCTACGTTCATACCTTGGACTATGAAATTTGACAATGATGGTGCCTTGAAATAGACAAATATGTTCATCAAAACCAATAATGCACTTGTGAGGACCAGTCCTAAATTGGCATCTCCGATTATGAGTAGTGAATCGATCAATTTCTCCATCACATGCAGCAGAAAATTATCGATGAGATAGAGCATGGGAATCCAAAGACAGACGTTCATGAATTTCTGCAGCCACGCCTTCCACATTCCAGAGAGCGCAGGAATAAATGATAGACCGATATTAAGTGGCCCAAAAACAATAAGTACAAAAAGATAGATCACCGACATGGCCTTTATGCCAACGAACACCACAGTGGAGATTATGGAGGCAATGGACGTAACCCCAGAAGTCAATAGGGCCAACGACAACGATTCCAATGCCGCTCCGTCCAATGTGAAAAGATTCCAAGAATCTCCCAGCTTTGCCATTGATTCGCTTTGTGACATAAAGATTTTCATCTGTAAAATGTCCCAAGTAACATCATTGGCTTTGAGCGATAGACCGATCCTTTGGTAGAAACCAAAAATGGCCATGGTAAAAATCTTGTACTTCAAGAGAATAAATGCCAAGGGAACCCATTTTAGGTATGCAAAAATATCCGCCCTTGTTTGCTCGTTTAGAAATACTTTCAAGGCGATGATGGCAATGCCGATATAGGCAAACTGTTGGCCTATGTTGATTATCGGGTCGACTGCTTCGAACGCTTCGATGATGTATTGGTCAAATAGCTCGTTGACCGACTCACGTATTCCCATTTCTGTAGTCTGGTAAGGCATCTTATTGATCTTTGTTCAGGTTGATCATTGCTTTTCTCGCCAATCGAAAGGAGTTTGTTTGTTCCAGACGGTTGTTGTAATCGATGAGTTCGTCTAAAATGACTTCCAATTTGGTGTTGATGGAAGTAACTTCCTTTAGCCGTTCTTCGGGATGGATTATCGATTTGGTGTTTAAAATCTGGTTGCATTGCTTAAAAAGATTCTTTGTACCTATTAAGGCCTCGGTAGAATAAACCAGAAAATCCTGTATTTCCTGGCGTTCCAAGTGCTCAAAGTTTTGTACGGTATTTCTAGAAGTTCGATACGCCTCCAAGATTTTATCCTTTAGGTCGAGGGTCATTTCCACCTGCGTTGATTTGGTCACGTAACTGGGGGCCTTCTTTTTGGCTTCCAATTCTTCCTTTAGGATGTCCTTGGATTTCGAGGTATAGTTGTTGTTCTTTTCCAACAAGTTTACCAACCGTGACAAATTCTTGTTCATTGTCTTCAGCTGTAGATTGATGTTCATCAATTGGCTGTTTGTGATGCCGATACTTGCATTGGTCGCCGCATCGGTAACGGGAATCTGTCCCCATGCCAATACGGGCAGTAAAATGATTTTTAATAGGATGATCTTTTTCATTTCTTTTCTGGTTTTATGGAACTTTGGTAAGCATATGCTTTTGCCGTAAGTTCCCAGTTCTTATGATTATTTTTAAAAAGTTGTATGATCTTGCCGCTTTCCGTGGCGTTCGTTTCGTAGATGCATTTCTCCTCCAAAGAAGTTTCCACGCCATATACCTTGACCCGATCCATCCAGCAGAAGGCGACCTCCCTGAATTTTCTATTTTCGGGCAGATCCTTATTGATGGAAAGAATCAATTGCTTTTGCTTTTCGCCCAAACCCATGGTAGATTGGATCTTGTCGAACGATTTGGCAAAATCACGCATATCTAGAAATACCTTGATATGGGAATTCACTACAATGGCATTCTTGATGACCTCGGAAGCGATAAAGTCGTCCACCTTTTGGGAAATGAAAATGGGCTGTCCGCCATACTTTCGCGCCATTCTCGATTGGCTGTTGAAATAATCCACCAGTTCTTTTCTGTCCAGGGCCTTCCATGCCTCGTCCACCACCATCATTTTATTGATACTTAATTTTGAACGGTCGCTCAGCTTTTTACTGAAGATTTCCATGATCATCAATGCGGTAATCGGGAAGAGCAATTCGTTATCTATCAGTTTCCCCAATTTGAAGTACACGATCTTTTCATCGCTCAATCGGGTTATCCGCTCATCCTCTTGGTTTAGGAGTTTTCCCCTTGGGCCATCTTTATAATATTTCTCCAAGAGGAAAAGGAAAACCTTTGGGTCGAATACTTCCCGAGAAATTCCTTTCGTATCCACAAGACCAATGATATGTTTTTGAGAGTACTCAAAGAAACTGTCGAAATTGAGAACTTTCTTGCCGGTTTCCCACCTCGTTTCGTAGTAGCCACTTATCAAGATTTCGAATACGGTGTTCTTGACTTCTAGGGATAGCGGATTTGCCTTGGCGTTCTTTTCATCCCCTGTTATCAGTTTTAGAAGCGTTACTAGATTGACCTTTTTGTCCTCGGTCAATGTCCTTCTCCCTTTTGCATTTTCGACAAAATCATAGCCGTCCAATTGAAAGGGATTGAACGTAAACGGTTTTTTATCATCGTGCTCGATGATGACTCCCCCAAAGACCTCCGTTATTTTGTCATAGGAATTACCATCCTCCATGATGACAGCTTCGGCACCTTGACGCAATTCGGATGCGATATAATGGTTCACCACAAAGGATTTACCACCACCAGATCCGGAGGCCACGAGCATACCACGATTAAAAATCCAATCTTTTTCTTCGGGTAGTTTATAAACACTTACGGAAAGTGGCCTTCCGCTCGTACGATCTACCAACCGCAAACCGTCTACGGAGGTAATAGCATCTCTATATTCCCCTTCAAAGTAAAGTAGGGAAGAGGCCATGTCGCTTGACATGGGCATGTACATGTCAGAAGGAATTCCAACGGCGTTGCCAGGAACACCTCCAAAAAAGAGGTTTTTACGGTCGATGCTGTTTTCCTTGACATTGATCTTCAATTTTTTGAAGGAACTGGAAACGGAATTGCACAAATGGCGATGTGTTTTGGGTGTATCGCCGAATGCAAGCACATTCAAATGATAAAAGACTATTTCCTTATGGTTCTCCAGAACGTCTTTGTTAAAACTGTATATCTGATCGGCATAAATGGCGTTGCCATCATCCTTCTTTCCGTTGGAAAATTGATTGAAACGTGTCGCCTTTTTGCGGAGTTGTTTCATCACTTTTTCCTGTTCGGGGATGTAGATGTATTGATTGATGATATGTTCATGCGGAATCTTAAACCCAATGGAAAAAAGATTCCCCACGGGAAACTGATTGTAGCGGGTCGAGAGCTTTCCATAGACCTCGTTCGTTCCTAAATGCTCTTTTGTGAACTGATCCAGATTCTCGACCGTGAAGAATTGGGCCCTTTTAGCACCTACCTGTATCGAGTTGTTCTCGAAATCAACATCGGGCAATCCTGTATTTTCCGAAGACAGGCCGAAGTATTTCGCATACAGGCCGTCTTTTGCGAACAGTCTATCATAGTCCATTATTTTGGCGGTCATCAATCCGGATGCATTGATAAGTTCGGTTACGCTTTCTACCTTGCTTTCAAAATCCCTTATGACCGTGGTATTGACAAATTCCTCCGGCACAATCTTATCGAGGTAGAATCCACGTTTTTTGTCAAGGAAGGAATTGGCCCGCTTGGAAGAGTGTTGTATATAATTTTTGGGAACAATGCTGATATACAGATAATGCTGGGTACGTAAAAAGGAGCGCTCGTTGAAATGGAACTCGTTAGCACGCTCCAAAAAGTCTCCCTGTAGCCTGCCTTTTATCGGCTGGTAGATTTCCTCAAAGAAAAAATCCTGTTTATGCAGCAAGGTGTTCGGACCGAGAATATCAATGACATTAAAAAACAGCTCGTTTAACCGGACGAATTGCGAAACGTCCAAAGTGAACACTTCGGGCAGTTCCAACTTTATTGGTATTGTAACACAGCCCTTTTCCTTTGCTATCAAGGATTGGCGTTCGTACCCATAGATGGGAAAGGCGTCGTAAAGGGCTAGTTGTTTTTCCATAGCAATAGAGTTTCGAAGGAGTTGGATACTTTAATTGAATTCGGTCTTTGGGCATCCGCCAATTTTTTTACGAAACCCTTTGCACCATAAGTTCGGGAGTAGAACATAAGGATGCTAAATACGACCACTATTAATAGCGTTGTAATGAGTAGGGCCAAAGCGGTGGGTATGATGGTGGACAGTCCAAGACCGATAATGATGCTGGCCAGTCCCAAATAGATGCAGTAGTTGATGTAGACCGCTTTTAGTCCCATGAAGAGTACTTCTTTCTGAAGCCCCTTTTTGATATGTAGGTACTCCTGTTCCATCACAAATGGTTTTTTTGAATTAGGAACGGATACTATCGCCTACTGCTAGAAGTATGAAGAATATGGCAATGCCAACTATGGTATTGCCGACCTTTTTGGTCAGGTCGCTCTGCTGCTCCCTCAGCCAGAGATAGACCAAGGAGCCAATAATTACTGAAACGCCGGCAATGGTCTTTACGACACCCACGACGCTATCGGCAATACTCTCGGCCTCGCTTTCGGTCTTTTGGAATTCGCTGACCAGTTCATCGAGCTGTGAAAAAAGGTCTGTGGGAATAAGAAGGATCAGTACTAATAGGAGTAGGAAATCTTTAGGGTTCGGAGTCGGTGGATTCATCGTCCACGGAATCCTTGCTACGGATAACTTTGAGTCTTTCATGCTTTTTTCGAGTTAAGGAATTTATATCATCTTTATCAGATGAACCCTTTTTAAAAGCATCCAGTAGCTTGGAATTGTTTTCTGTGTCCTCTACTACCTGGTCGAGTATATCTTCTAAATCGGTTTGTTCAAATGATTTCTTATTTACAAATATATCATTATTTTGCATATATGAATCATTTTCAGAAACTTTTTTTGTTTTGGGGGTCTTTTTAAGTTTCAAGACCCAGAAGACATACCCATAATAGAGCAGTATAACACCGATTAATAATATCCAGTAGAGGTTCAATTTATATTGTCTTTGAAAGAGTAATGGCTTTCTGGCCAACTCCCTGACTGTATTACAACGGAGATTGGCTGTTTTTCTTGTGTTTTAAGATGGCATCAATCTGCTTATTGCCATTTTCCTGCGGAAGTTTGAAAACCCTGCACTCCAAGCCAACCCTAGCGGACGACCTTCGCCCGCCCGCTTTCGGGAGGCCTTCCGTTCCGAATTTTCAAACCCCCTCGGAAACGCGCATAAAAGCAAGACGGCGAAAAAAATCGCAGCCTTGCATTTATTTTGCCAACGCCGAGTTTCCAATCATTAGATTTTCATCCCATCGAATTCCAGTTTCATTCGTTTAAAAAAAAGTGGTTTTTGAATTCCACGGACCAAATTATGAAGTCCACTTATGAATGCAGTTTCTGAGAGAATCCGAAATAGCGGCTACGCTATAATCACCTATTGGGTAACACCGAAAGAGAGAAAGAACAAACATCAATAGTGACATTGAAAAATAACAGGTAATATCAAATCGTGTCCAATGGGATTGTTTTAAAAGTTAAGCTTAAAAATAATTTAAAATCTCCGGTTTTATTTTTTCGCCATGCTATCCATGTTCCTGCGGAAGTCTGAAATTGTTGGGGCGAAAAGCCCCTCAATTTCAAACACCCTCGGAACCGCTCATAAACACAAGACGGCGAAAAAAATCGCCGCCTTGAATTTATTCAGCCCAATCAAATCAGAGTTTGGATATCTATTCATTTAAGAATAAAGTGACACTTCTCTCAAATTTCATATCGATATCAAGAGGCAGGGTTTAGTATTTGGTTTCATCTGTTTTCATGTGTTTAAATATCGTAAAATATTGATTATTACATAGATAGAAGACATTATGATTATATATATTTATCCGCTACGGCGGATAGCAAGTTATATTTTAAGTGCCTTAAAATGACTACTTCTGGCGAAGTGAAAAAACTGATGAATTCCGAAAAAAATGAGAATACCGGTTTATGAAAAAGAAAGTTGGTCGAAAACCATTAGGAGAAAGTAAAAGGAAGCATACAATCAACCTACGTTTCAACGATAAAGAAATGGCGGCTATCAAAATGCTATTGGAATCTTACAATCTGGATTTCAAAAAAAGAGGTGTGCTCGGACCATTTTTAAGGCGGTTGATTTTACAGAACAAAGCCATCATGGAAACCCAGATTTCGGATTCATTTTCCAACCTGACCTATCAGATAAACAAAATCGGGACCAATATCAATCGACTGGTCAAGGTTGCCAACTACAAGAATTTGAGAAGTCCAAATTCAAAATTGGAGCTGGAAATGCAAAAATCAAATGAATTGATGGTTAAAATATTTAAGTTTCTAGATGATAAAAAGGGATAGATGATTGCACGAATATTGTATCGGGAAAGTATACATGGCGTTGTGAATTATGTCTTCGGCAAGGCCAAAATTCGTGTACTCGGATTTCAAAATACATACTCTGAAACGGATACGACTAAAAAACAATTTACAAGAATTTTACACCATCTAGGTGGTCGCCACGAATCGCAAAAACGATACGCCCATATTTCACTCAACCTTCCTCATGGTGAAAAATTGAACGATACAGACTTCTATAAACTGGCAAAAAGTTATATGGAAAATATGGGTTATGGGGAACAGCCTTTTGTAATCGTCCGCCATTTCGACACCAAACATCAACACGTTCACATTGTCACTACAATAGTAAAAGAAGATGGAAACCTAATTGACCTTTCGCATGATTATCGGCGCAATATGGCCACCCAAAAGTATCTGGAGCAACAGTTCGGATTGTTACCATCTCCGGTAGCCAAATCCAATAAAGAACTGCCGCTCTATCGTCTTCCTGAAATTGAAAAAGACGACTCCAATGGGGTCAAGTTCTACATTCAGGATATCTTGAACAGTACCCTTCAAAAATACAAAGTCCGTAGTTTCGAAGAGCTTGCCCAATTAGTAGCACCCTATCATGTAGTCGTGAAACCTGTTACAAAAAGCAAAGGAAGTATCGGTGTTTCCTATGGAATCGCCATCGATAATGGTTATAAATCGCGATTTATAGACGGATACACCGTCCACGCAAGATTGAGCGGCCCAAAATTACAGGCTATTTTCGATAGGCAATCAAGCTCCAAGCTGTTGCCAATGCATAGAAAACGACTGGAAAAACAGTTGCTGACCACATTTCAACTTTTTAAAAGTATTACCCCCGAAGACCTGCCCAATATTCTAAAATCATATCAAAAAATGGATATCAAAATACGATATGACGATTTGGGTAATGCTTTAGACTTTATGATTTTGGATAAGTCCGGTTATGTTTTCAATAGCACAGAAATCAATTCCCGTATTAATTTTGGAATACATCCTGTATTGGCCACAGACAAAAATGGTGGTAAAACAGAGTTGGACCTTGGTAGTAAACAAATGGTGTTAGAAGTCCGCAAACTGATTAAAAATGCTTTTTATATGGCTTATTTGAATGGGAATAAAGAAGGGTTATTGTCTGAATTTGTCCAAAATATGAGCGTTAAAGGTTTAATACCGGTTATGCAATCCTCGGAAAAATTCGCTTTTCTGAACGCCTATATACACCAAGACCGAACTGTTTTGGAGTCAATAATCAACTCGGAGTTCGCACAAACAAGAAATACGATTTATGTTACGGAAAGCAAAAAGGAGAACGAAATGCTCAATCAAAAAGCCCGGCTGATCAAAAAGATTCTCGATAAATCGATGTTTGATGTAAGAACGGATAAGGGCGTAGTATTTGATCTTTTACAGGGTGTCGGTGTAAAATATGTTCGTGGCAATATAACGTATCTCAATTCCAACAAACACCAAACACCTTTGCTTATTTCCAACTTTAACCTCCCTGAAACTTCCCCGTCCTATGTTTCTACCGGATTTATAAATCAAAATGAAAAAATGCTTGATGCCCTGATTAATGACATCCCCTTTAAGGATGCAGGTCTAAATGGCAGCTCCTTTTTTCTTCCTGTAATCTTCCCAAGATTATACAAGGCCATGTCAGTTGAGTACAGGCAAGCGTTCGAAAAATTAAGTTTGAGGGCCTATCAGGAAACGGCGGAAAAACTTCATATTCCCTTTGAGAAATCGGCCAAGGATTATATTCGGTTGTTTAATGGTAAGGGATTTTATTTGGTGCGCAGGGATAAAAACCTATTCTTGCATTCAATATATGCCAAATTCCCCGAAGGAATTCAACTCTCGCCAAAAACCGAAATGTACCTATTTGCAATGAAGGACTTGGATCCCGTACTTAGGGGCCAAAAAACGATACTGGATAGTATCACAGGCCAAGGACAAGGCCACTTGAAAAATTTATGGATGTCTTACTTGGTCGAAAAGCAGTTGTACGATAAAGCGGCGTTTATGATTGCCAATGATGGCATCCGACCAAACCTACCCCAAGAGATTTTAAAATTTCATATGGAAAATGGACTTCGGGAAAAAATACTTGTCGCTAGTAATCAAAAAATCAATGCCAAACATGCAAGTTTTTTGCGAAAAAGCGTGTATGCCTTTAGTTCTTTATTGGGAAAATCTAGCTACCGTGAAGAAGGGGTATTTAATGGTTTTCGGGATGAGCTTACGGATTATGGGAAGTTTAAGAGTAATTTTATTTGAATCGAAGCTAGCATAGTTTTGTGGGATTTGGATGGAATGTCTGATTAAGAACGAAATGTATACTTAGGTATTTGGGAGGACTCTTTACAAAAAGCGGATTTTGTAAAGAGTGCTACTTTTTTGGAGAATGTTTCAGTGAGTTTATCACAGTTTTAAAATCATGTACAAAGGGCGAAATGTAAAGAGTTCACATATTATTGAAAAATCATTAATTTCAGATATATTTTTACACAATAGTTAAGTGCAGTGTAGGAATTTTTATATATTTGAAAACTTCTGACCAAAATGACTATCTCTTCCGGTATAATCCCGATTAAGCATATTCCCTGCAAACCTTTTTTGAGATGGGCTGGTGGGAAAAGGTGGCTCCTTAAAGACCTACATAACTATCTGCCGACTGATGGCTTCAATCAATATCATGAATTATTTTTGGGCGGTGGTGCTGTTTTTTTTCATTTACAACCCGATACCAACACTTACCTTAACGATTTTAATTCTGAATTAATTGATACTTATGAGTGCTTAAGGGATGATGTTGACATCATAATCAAAGAGCTTAAAGGATTTAAAAACAATAAGGAGGATTACTATAAAATCAGAATAAAAAAATTCAGAAACCAAAGTAAAAGGGCTGCTCGTTTCATTTATTTAAATCAAACCTCCTTTAATGGTATTTACAGAGTAAATCTTAATGGAGAATACAATGTTCCCTTTGGCTACAGAACAAAGGATTTCCTGGAAGAGGATAATTTAAGATTAGCAAGTGCAGCTCTAAAAAATGCAAAATTTAGCTCTTCCGATTTTGCTGAGTGCATCGATAATATTCAAAAGAACGATCTTGTTTTCTTAGACCCACCATACACTGTTGCTCATAATAATAATGGTTTTATAAAGTATAACCAAAAATTATTTTCTTTAGACGATCAATATCGTTTATCAAATATAGTACAGAATATAAGGGAGATTGGTGCATATTACATTTTAACGAATGCGTCACATGATAAAATAAGAGGGATATTTGGCAGCAAAGATCAAATCCTACAGGTTAATCGAGCTAGTTTAATAGGTGGGAAAAATGCTAAAAGAGGTAACTTTTCTGAATTGGTTATAACAAATATTTAGAAAAGCGATACTCCAAAAAATAAGATTAATTTTTAAAGTGTTCGATAAAATAAACGAATTACAAAAACAGATAGGTGACTCCAGCTTTTATAAGTTGTGGTTTTCGCCGTTGATTAATGTGGTATTTTCAGCAGTGGGGAATACCGCAGGAATTTGGGTTGGGTATATTCTAATTGAATTCATATTCTCAGATATCTGGGACGGATTAAAATGGCCTGGTTTAGATTCACTTGTAAGTGACGGTGTTCTATTAATTATTAGCTTTTCATTTTTGACAAGTGTTTTGTATCAATCCACAAGGCGTTTGAAATTTAACTTCTTTAATATAACATCTTTAATACTTTTAGTCATTGTTTCTGCATATTACGTAAGAGTCATTGCAATTGAGCAGGCTGACACCAAAATAATGAACGACAAAGCGATATACGGAATTTCGACCTTAGCATTTGTCGGTTCTCTAATACTATTATATATCAGTCTCGTTTGGGAAAGATATGTACAACAAAGTGGAAATAATGCTAGGATTAATAGAAATAACGAGTTAAAGGATTTAAAGGACCAATTCGTATGAGTCAGCAAGAATACATAAAAGTCAAATGTATCGAGGTAAAACAGCCTATTGGTGTGTTCTATATTGCGACAATCGAATGGCAGGATATAAATCGAATTGCTCGTGCCGATATTAGAAGGATAGAAAAGGGAGAGGGTGGCAAAGTTGAAAGTTACCTAGGTATGCAAAGAAGGCTTTCGGATGGCAGGGTAAAGGAAATTTCCAAGTATGTTCAAAATATTGATGCCACATTCCCAACGGCTATTATTCTTCACATAAATTCTTTTGTCATTAAAAATGTTGACAGTTCAAATGAAGAAGAATTAAGAAATGTGATTTTTGATAAAGAGAATTCGGAAATGCGCATAAGAGTTGACCACGATGTAGCAACAATTTTAGATGGACAGCATAGAATTGAAGGTTTAAAAAAAGGTTTAGGCGAAACTGGCTTGCATACAACTAAATTTCAATTAAATGTTTCAATTTTCGTCGATTTAGACATGGACGATCAATCTATGGTTTTTGCGACAGTCAACAAAGCTCAAACTAAAGTAAATAAATCCTTAGTATATGATCTTTTTGCATTTGCAAATACTCGTAGTCCCCAGAGGACAGCGCATAACATTGTTCGCCTGTTAGATGAAAAAGAGAATAGTCCTTTCCATGAAATGATAAAAATATTAGGTACAGCTGATGATCCCAATAGAGAAACGATTACACAAGCTACAATAGCAGAGTCAATCATTAAATACATTTCGTCAAGTCCGATGTCGGATCGAGATGCTCTCAAACGAAAAAAACATTTAGAAAAGGTTCAGGGATCCACTGAGGAAAGACTTATTTTTCGGAATATGTTTATTGAAGAGAGAGATGCTGATATAGCTCGAATCATTTGGAATCTTTTCTTGGCAGTAAAGGAAAAGTGGCCCGAAAGTTGGTCAAGTACAATTTTATCTAAATCTACAGGAGTTGTTGCATTTATGAGGTTTTTGCGTCCTGCATATCACGAACTGGTGGTTAATATTGGTGATGTGGTAACTAAAGATCAGTTCTTCAGTCTTTTGGAAAATGTTGAAATAAGCGATAATTCTTTTACTAAAGAAAATTATTTACCAGGTTCAACTGGCCAATCAAAATTATACAATGAACTTCTTAACCAAACTGGTTTGGCATAATTTGAATGTAATAGGCAGTTTTCCTGAATAAGATAACTACCTTAAAATGATGGTCTAGGGGAACAGTTATATTCATAGGCCTGTTGACTTAATTGGGTTAGCTACCTAGAGTGTAAATTAGATCAATATTTTTGTGCTTTAGGAAATATGTGAGTCACTATCTCAATTATACAATACCAGTGTAGGTAAATCATATTATACCCGTTCAAGAAGTGTTTGACTTTAAAACAGATTAATCTTCAGTCAACAATTTTCAATATAAAAAATACATCTGCTAATGAATAATATAACTCTCTAATACTATTCTTACTTTGATTTCTACCGTGATGATATGCGTCAAAATGCTGGTCGAAAAACTCCTACACTTTACAGAACGCACCTTTTGTAAAGGGTTTATTATATGACAGAAATTTCAGTATCTTCCTTAAAAGTTAAATTAAACAATGGAAAGTTAACAGTTGCTTAAATATGCGAACGATTGGATATTTCAAGGGCTAACTCCTATAAATATTTACATGTAAGAGGAATGCAAAGAAAGTTGAGGTCTCCTAAACAGAATATTTGATAATTATCAACTATTGTTCAGATATATAACAAAATGAATCATGGGCAAATCTAATGTACTTGGTAGACGAAATCGACCTCATTATGACTCATATTGTCATATTGAAAAATATATGGACAAAAAAAATCATCTTTTAGTAAGAATATTAGAAGCTATCATAGAAAATCAAATTGATGGTAATTATTACACTGATATTTCCACCTATGATATTCAATATTTTATGACTAAAGAAGGATTTAAAAATGTAGAATATTCTGATATTTTTAAAATGTTGAAATTTCTTGAAAGCTTTTCGATAATAAACTGCCAATACCTAACAGTTTTAGATACGGGTGAAGAAATTTATGAAGTCATTCACACCCCAGAAAACGAGACGTTTTATATTCCAAAGAAAAAGAGACGGATTTGGCTTAAAAATTCTGCCTTCTATAAAATAGACCAACATGTACTTGAATTGACACCCAAGGAGGAAAGGACAAAGTTAATAACAAATTGGGTGAAACATCATCAAAAAATAAGATACCGAATTACACCTAGCTTTAAGCAAGAAGAGTATGTCAAAATTCCAATTCGACTAATTACAGACAATGAACTTGAAAATGATGCCTTCAGATACTTTTGTGCTCTTATGTATGTATCAAAATTTAATAGAAAAAAAGACAGAAACGAAGTTGCAAAATCTATCGGAATAGATAGTCGCGAGGGAATGCGGCTTTTAGAAGAGTTGGGTAAAAACAGTTGGTTGACAGTAGAACCATATTTCAAAGATGAAAAAAAAATTGGTTAGCAAAGAACTATGCGGAATCAAAAGTCTAAATAAAGGATGCTCTTTACAGAACGCACCTTTTGTAATGGGTTTACATTTTCTCTTTTTAAATTAAAGTGTGCACGCAAATAGGTTTAAGAAAATACTATAGATTGATGGTTTTAGCCAGTTTTTTCCTTACTATGGCTTTTTCCTTTGTATAATGATATTGAAAATTTTGAAATTCAACTTTTCAAATCCTAAAAATCAGGATTTTTCTTGATTCTCCTGCGCAATAGCTATAGCCTTATGCAGCTTATCCATAAACCACTGTTTTTCGGGCAGTTCGGTCAGATATTGGGCGACCTTGATATTCTTTTCATCCAACAAAAGCAGCTCAATGTGTTCGGTATTGCCTTCGCTACATAGCAAAAGGCCAATGGGAGATTTCTCATGAGGCTGCTGTTCGTGTTTTTGTAGATACTTTAGGTAGAGTTCCATTTGGGCCTTGTAAGCAGGCTTGAATTTTCCCAATTTCAAATCTATTGCCACCAATCGATTTAATTTCCGGTGGTAAAAGAGCAGGTCCAAATAATAATCGGTCGTATCAATGCTCAACCTTTTTTGACGTTCAAGAAAGGCAAAGCCCTGACCAAGCTCTAAAATGAATTTTTCAAGTTCCTTGATGATGGTATTCTCCAGATCCTTTTCCGAAAAACTTCCCTTTAGGTTTAGAAAATCAAGAACGTAGGTATTCTTAAACACTAAATCGGGATTAAGCTCTCCTTTGCTCTCCAGGGATTGAAGCGCATATTTGGCAATTTCTTCCGGTTTTTGTGAAATGGCAGTTCGTTCGTACAACATGCTATCCGATTGTTTTCTTAAATCGCGGATGCTCCATTTTTGGGCAATGCACATCTGTGTATAAAACTGTCGTTTGGTATCTCCCTCAATGCCCGATAACTCGATAAAATGGCTCCAACTTAAATGTTGCGACACTGTCGCAACATTTTCCCGTTCAATGATTGCGGCAATTTTGCTCATACGGGTCAAGGCAGTATAACTATACCCTTTCCCGAACATTTTGGTCAATTCTTGCGACAGCGTCGCAAGGATTTGTTTGCCATACGTACTAACATCTTTAGACTTTAATTCTTTGTTGATGAAATCCCCTATGGACCAGTACAACAAAGTTATTTCTGCATTTAATGAAACCGCCACTTTATGCTTTGATACCGAAATAATCTCGGCAATGCCATCAAGCAATCGACTGGAGGTTCTTAATATCAATTTATCGTTGTTCATAACAAGCTCTTATCTCAGATTTTCCCCTTAAACTCCGTTAAAGCAGCAACTATCGTATTTTCCATTTCTTTATAGGAATCCTGAACATCCGCCTGGTACACTAGATTGTCCCCGATGTTCTGTTTGGGGATAAACTCATTATCGGGCAACAAGATCCACATGGGGTTATACCCCAGACCATGGAAGAACAGAACGGCCTTCATAGTCAAAACCGATATGGTGCCACGTTCTATATTGATCAGCGCATTGTATTCGACACCCAGGCTTTCGGCAACATTTTTGGCTGAAAACTGGCTAAAACGCTTGTCCTCAACATCGTCCTTATCCTTTAATTCTTCACGGATTTTTTTTAGCCGCTTGCCGATAAACTTAAAATCTTTGGCCGTGGCGTTCTGCAATTCTTCTATATTCTTCATTTGTTTTGTATTTCTTCTACGGGATAAGACGAATAGTACATATTATCATCATTGTTGTAATTGAACAAATTTGCGTCCTCAAAGGTATCGCTTCTATCAAAAGTAGCTTTTTCTTCAGAACTCTCATTTTCCAGTTGATGCACATAGTGATAGGAAAGGGAGCGTTCCTTGTCTATGGCCTCATCAACTTCATCGCCCACCTTGTCCCGGTCAAAAATGGCCGATTCAAGATGTTCGCCGGTTATTTCGTAATATTCGTCCCTGACCAACGTGTCAATGTCCTTTATGACATCAACAAAGTTATCGGTCAATATCCGGTCGATTTCCTTTTGAATAAGCATTCGGTCTACCAGTTCAAAGATGAAGTTTTTCAATTTTCGATTTGAATCCTTGTCATTCGCTAACTCCTTGATTGTTTGTAGGTGGTCGAAAAGATTCAATTCCCCGACCATATCAATGAATAGTCCCTGCAGATCTGGATTTAGCTTATCTATAGCCTTAAACTTACTTAGATAGGTGTTGTAAAAATCAATGTAATCGATTTGAAGAAAGTCCAGTTGGCGTATTTTAGTATAGAAATCCAGTTCCTGCAACTGTTGCATCGTTGTGGCCACCGATTCATCATGGTCGGCCAATTTGAAATCATTGATGATTGGAATATCAAATTTCCCCTGAATCTTTTTTGATTGCATATTGGGTTTAACAAGACCATAACAAAGTTTGTTCTTGATCTGGTTTTCAAAGGTATCCGCGACAATCCCGCCAAAGTGGCCTGTTGACATACCGGTAATCTTGCTTTTGGGCAAAATTTCCGACATGGCGGTACTTATATTCGTGGTCGTATCGCTCCTTGTAATGGTCTTGGAATGTTTTTCCTGATGGATTTTACCAAAAATCTCGCTGATACGCCCGGCGGTATCCCCTTTGGCGGCACCGCTAAAAACGTTCGAACAATTATCAAAGATTACCTCTGCCAATTCCTTTCCGTAGTCTGCGATCAATTGGGAAATACTCTGTATGCCCAAAATCGTTGCGACGTAATGTGATCGGCCAGTGTCGATGATCTTGCGCAACCCCATGATGAAGATAGTTGGAAGTTCATCCAAAATGAGACCTAAAGGCCGCCCTCCCGGTTTGTTGACCACTTGTAAGATCTTATTGATGTACAGGCCAATGGGGGCGGAATAGATTTCAGAACGATCCGGATTGTTCTGTATGCAAAGAATTTTCGGTTTTTTGGGATTGTTAAGGTCCAACTGGAAATCGTTGCCGGTCATGATGTAGAAGATTTCCTTATTGGCCAGCATTGATAAGGAAATCTGTGCACTTGCCGTTTGTCCGGCCAATTGTTGAACGGCCTCCCGCTCCAAGGCATCCTTAAAGGGAATCATCAAGCTCCGAACCTCGATATCCTCCAGCATGATCTGCAGCAGGTATTCGATATTTATGGTGGACAGGATTATTACATGCGGCAGAGTACAGATATTTATGCCCTTTTCCTCCGATTTTTTCTTCAAGTACCAAATAAGGCCCGATACAAAGCTTATGGCACTTTTGGAGAAAAAATCATTGCGTTTGATCCATTCCCGGTTCAGGTTTTTCATAATGATGGTAGCGGCATCCGATGCATCCGTTTGGCTCTTCAATAAATACGGGTTGATGGGATTGCAACGATGCGATTTCTCCACATTGTCAAAACAGATTACATAAAAATCCGGCAATAGCGAAAGTTTTTCAGGTTCGTTCTTAAGCTGTTCTTTTTTTCGTAGCCAATAGTTATAGGTAATCTTGCTCAACGTATCGAACTTAAAATCATAGATCAGTAGCGTAAACAGTTTGTTGGTCAATTGTTCGATGATTTCTTCGATAAGTGCAAATGATTTTCCGCTCCCAGGAGTACCAATGATCAGCAAGGCCCTGAACAGGTTGACAAAATTGATCCAGCCTTGACGGATTTTCTTTTTATATCGGTATTCATAAGGGATGTTTACCGAATAGGGCGTATCGATACGCTCTTCCATTTGTAAAAACGTTTCGTTCTCATCGTTGAACGGATCGCTTTTTGCCGGATTATTAAAATTCAAGACCTGAAAGAGATGCACGGCCCCTGAAAGCGAAAAAACGAATCCGAGAAAATAGATGCTCAAGGAACTCCATGCCGTAGTTATGGTGGTATATTTGAAAGCATCCGGGAGCAACAATAGACAACACCCCATTGCGTAGAGGAATACACCTTTTGCTAACGATTTTCCTTCCTTCTTTTTAGGGTTGTAGAGCAATACCGATCCGGTAATTATCATCAAGAGAAGTAACTTCCCATGATAGGGCTGTCTTAAAATCTCAAAACGGGAAAGAAACCCGTAAACGATTTGGGTCAACTTGCCGTCCCATTGATGGTAGCGCATTACCGCGTAATAGTCCAAAAAACCGATGGCCATAAAGAGCGTGGTGGAAATAAGCATGGCGGAAAATGCCATCTTTCGATCGTCCATGATTTGTTGAGTGAGTTAAGGAATATTATTTCTTATTAGGCGAACATCCGTTCTTTCCATTCATCAATGACCATTGACGATGCCAAAAGAAAAGACGATTCATTTTCCCTGATGTGGTCTATGGTCTTGTCCATTAAAATACCGGCCTGTTCATTGATGAAACGGCCATAGGTATCAGCTTTTTGTAACCGGTGCTTCATTTCCATATCGTTTTCCTCGACCAACGCATCCAGTAGTTCCACATAGTATTGGTTGTCCTGTAATTCTTCAGATAGTGCTTCCATTTTTTATGATATTGATACTATTTTGTTTTTATTCGATTTCTTTTTGGGGATATTTCTTGTTGAAATGGTTTTATTCACGATTTTCTTATGATGGATTTTTATTGACTTAAAAGGAATGATGTAAGTATATTTCAGTCCAAAATCGCAATCCACCCCGTTATTTTTAATGCCAACGATAACACCTTGATTTTTGCTTCCTTCCGGACCTGTTTCGGTTTGTAGTTCAATTTTATCCCCAATAGCCATTTTTTTTGGAACTACTTGAGACATTGCCACATATTTGGATTTTTTAGAATCCCTTAAATCATCGTTCCAATCCTTTCCCTTGGATTTGTGAATCCCAAATTTGAAAGGCAAGTACAACTTGCCAATAGATTCAAACAAAGTCTTAAATGCATTTTTGTTCTTGTTCTCGGCGTTAAAAGTATTTGTTAGCGTATCCAATGGGAATTCTATGATGATTTTATCTGAAAAGGCGACAGTACGGACTGTATCCCAAAGAAAAAAGTCCCCTCCAAAATTCGATTTCAAATCGCCTGAAAGAGTGTTCTTGTCTTTGGATACTTGCGTTGTATATTCCTTGACATAGTGGATTGTGAGATTGACAATTCCGTTTCTAAAAGTAGGTTCGATATAAACGTTGGGATGGCATTGATTAACTAGGGTCGAGAACACTTTGATGTCAAATTCATGACCCGCCCTGTCATTGTCCATTGCCAATATGAACTTTGTTTTTTCATTCCTGAAAAAAGGTTCCGTAAGCTGGGCGAAGAAGGATAGTTTTTCAGGATAGATACTTCCTCCGAAAGAAATATAAAAATTCCGGGAAGTGCCATGTAGTTCATGGTACGATAATAGATCGATGGCACTTTCTCCCATAACGATGCATTCGGGATTCTCCATCGGTTTTGAATAGAACAGAAAACTGTCTTTCTTGTTCAATGTAAGACGAAATTTTTTGCGCACGTTTTCCCGACGGTCAAAATACGGTTTATTGTAAAGGATGTAGTTTTTTGGATTTCCCTCTAGGTCATATTTCGGAAAAGCGGTGTTTCCAATTTTGCCGCCGTTATCCTTTATGTGAAAGGCATTGAATATCCGTCCTTCAAAAAGCTCATCTTGCAACACATTTTCGGAGATACCCCTGTCTTGGGTCAGATAGTCTGTCTTTTGTAAGGGGGCAATGTTGTAGTTTTCTTCTAAAGTTTTTGGGAGTCCGTTCTTTTTGAGAAGTTCGATAGCCCTTTTGTCCAGGTCATAGGTGCGATCAATGATTTCAAGGCCAGCCTTTATGGTTTCGTAGAAATTCGGTTGGCTCTTTCGGAGAAATTTAAAGAACAATCCTTTGTCCGTAGAATCGTTTCGGTTGAAATAGGTTACGGGATTTCTGCTAATGTTCAATACGATTCGATCATTATCATTTATGAATTCGAGAGAACCCGCACTCTTTTTTAGCAACTGATATCCCAAATGATGAAGATAGGACGGAAAATCAGCCTCCGTATTGATGTTGGCGATCAGACGTTTGTAATGCTCTGGATTTTCGGAATAACTTTTTTGCATCTTGTTATAGGATAGAAAAGGCCGACAGGTTGTTTATATCGGCCTTTTCGATTCATAAAAGTTGAGTGCTTAAAGGCTCATGGCCTTGTTAACACTTTTCCTTTTTTTTTCTGAACGGACGGTAACGGGATTCTTTACCTCCATCTTGTTCATCTTCGATTGCTCGACGGATTTCGTTACAAACTTCTCGGCCCTTGGACTATAACCTACTAAATAGGTCTTTTTGCCTTTTTTGGTATCTATGGTAATCTCGGGTTCCAAGCCTTTGTTGATGGCATCCGCCTGTTGTTTGGTCAATTGTTGACCATAAAAATAGGTATTGACGGTCAACGCCGACTTGGTACGGATGTCATTCAACTTCGGCTCGTAATAGGCGAGTTTGGTAAAGGTTTCGCCCTTCATGCTCGAACCTGTAAAAGCTACGGTTTGGCCTTCCTTGACCATTTTATCGAACTCGGCCACTGTAAACTGATGGTTGTAGGCTTTCGCTTGTTCCATTTTTACAGGTTCGTTGCGTCGTATCTGCACATCTAATTTAGAACCGGATGTAGGGCTGTATAGCATCTGTACCATCTTTACACTTTCCCTCATTTTACCGTCGTTGATGTAGGATGACGAGTGCAGGTATTCCCTTCCCTGGATAATGCCATCCTGAATGTTCTCGGGAAGTTTGTCAAAACTGACATAAGCACCCTCCAGCCGTTCCTTGGCATCGCTTACCGCAAATTGTTGGGCAGGGAATTTTTGGAACTCAAGGTATTTGCTACCCTTTTCGGCCTCAAAAACCTGATTGTCGTCCGTCTTTACATTGAACATCTTTCCATCTTCGGAAACTGCCGTTCCTTTTAACCATACTTGGTTGATCTTTACAAAAACTTTTTCTACTTGTTTTTCCATTGTGAGTGATTTTAATTGTTAAGGAATATTAATTTCTTTACTTTTGAATAACTTTCAAATCAGGAGTGATTTGTGAGTTAAGGAATATTACGGAAAGAGAGGGGGAGCCCTCTTTTTCCATTTATAATGCTATCCGGTAATCCTTCAATTGCACCTCCTTTCCCTTTAGAGATATACTTTGAGTCGATTCCCATTCCAGATACCAATTGGGCTGTACGGGTTTCAGTATATCTATAGTTTTGTTCAAATAATTTTTATAATACGACCAGACAAAAAATTTGATGGCGTTGACCTCCAAGGGAATCCGGACTTTTATCTGTTCCTCTTCTTTGGCGACCATGATGCTTTGTTCGTTGATCCTGTTTTGGTCAATGACCTTGTTATAGTTTAAAAAACTCTTTGTCAAACCCTGATTGAATATTTTGGTACTGTTGAAAAATCCGAGGAACGATTTCTCGTCAGCCTTGCGAAACCGCACCAAAATATCCCGATCTTTGACCGTAATGTTAAAGTTGGATTCGTCCATAAAGGAGATGAAATTGAGGTCCCGCAGATACCCTTCTATTTTTTTGCTGCCCGTAAAGGTCAAAA
The DNA here is from genome assembly GCA_038316335.1 of Flavobacteriales bacterium. Classification (GTDB taxonomy): domain Bacteria; phylum Bacteroidota; class Bacteroidia; order Flavobacteriales; family Flavobacteriaceae; genus JALHST01. The sequence goes on along the minus strand of JBBQAM010000028.1, from coordinate 26,190 downwards.
TGATCTTTTTGACCTTTATGGATCGCTGTATTTGAAAAAGGATTTTAGTGGTTTCATAGTTAATGGCACCCAGGGCCAAGTACACCACATTTTTCAATCGGAACTTTTTATGGAAGGCCAATGCCTCTTTGGGATCTTTAAAAACTACCAACCAGTCAATAGTATCCGGAATATTGGAAAACCATAGGGAATTTTTTAAGGACGATTCCTGATAGCCTGAAATTCCTTTGCCGTCATCCGTAAGAAATCCGCAATTTTCGTTTTGGAGGTTGTACAATGGGAAAAGAACTTGAACGTCCTCGCCTTCAAATATTCGGTTTTTAAAAGGTTCGAATGTCTCGGCATCGGAATAGAAATCGTCCTGACCCTGATTTAACGGTCGTGTATACCGATGAAAATGGTTGAAACCCTCGGAAACGGTTTCCATACCCAACTTTTCAGAAACGATCAACAAACTATCGGTTTCCAGCACCTTTTGATAGAATGCATCCACTTTGTCCCAAATCGTCTCTTTATTCGTGCCCTCGATTTTTGAAACATGCTCAATGATCAGATGCGAAAAGGATAATTTTTCCTCGGGACGTTCCATTTTATAATACTTAAAACCATCGGCTGTAGATATAACAGCACAGTACTTGCCCTTGTGCTTATAAATGCGATGGGTGCTTTCAGTTATAGTGCATATGTAGCCCAACTGTTCCAAAAGCCTTGGAAGATGAATGCGATGATCTTCTGTCAACCACGTATTGATCATAATTTCGCTTTTTCTTTCATATTTGTAAATAAAATATATATTTGCATATAACACAGCAAATATATGAAAAGTTTTGAAATAGCATACTTTTTTTGGAGAAATACTCTTTGGATATGGCTAAATTCCTTAAAATCAATGGATAAAAAGCAGCTTACGGCTGTCGGTTTTTTGCTGGTTTTAGGGAGTTTTTATGTTTCGGGACCTGTTTTGGGACTATGGGATGATAGTTTGGAGGATACTGCCGTCACATTGAAGCGCTATGGAAAAGAGTTGGAATCGAATCTAAATGAAGTTGTTGCGGATACCATTGTCCATGACAAAGAGCGTGAACAGTTGTTATTGAATATCGAAGAAAAACTAGTAACCTTTCTATATATGATCCCGGATTATTCCTATATCCCAACATTGGAACCTTATCTGCAATATGCTCCAGAAATCTTGAACCAGATTCCTTCGGCGGTTCCTTTGGAAAAGGGCAATTATTGGCTGTCAAGTAAATATGGAATACGAAAACATCCTATATCATACAAAAAGAAAAAGCATTTTGGTATCGACTTGGCCGCAGATTTGGACGAATATGTATATGCTTCGGCAGAAGGAACGGTACTTTCAATCAAATACTCGGAACGGGGTTATGGCACCCATATTATCATAAATCACCGTTTTGGATTCCAAACACTATATGGACATCTTAATAAAGTGCTCGTCAGTATTGGCCAAACCATTGGTCAACACGAACTTATCGCCACCGTCGGAAACACAGGAGCTTCTAAAGGCTACCATTTACACTACGAAATCATCAAAAACGGACTGAAAATCGACCCCGGATATTCCCTACGATTGAAAAAGATAATTTACGAACACTTATATGAAAATTGAAACCGATATGGAACAGAAAAAACAAGGTATCCGAAGTTCGATAAGAAAGGTAAATAGCTTGGTGCATACCTTAATGAACATTTACGACAAAGCCTCCGATGACGAGTTCAGGGAATTCCAGATTATGGAATACAGCAATTTAAAACACCAAGAAGTCAACGATATAAAACGGCTAACTTATCTCAAAAAAATGCAACTGGCCAAAAACGGCCGGATCGATACCGACCTCAAAAATCTATTGGCGCAACAAAGGCAAAAGCAACGGCTGATAGACCGCGATGCCAAAATTACACCAGTTGGCCACCTAAAGGTTTTCGATGGCGAAATGCTCAGGGCAGAACTACAAGTGGGCTACGAAAAGGAACAACAAATTTTTACAGTAGCCTATACGGATCATGAAAGCATCCCGAAATGGAAAATTCTCGCAATGGGCGAATTTGTACAGTTTATTGCCCGGATCCATCCCAACGAATCGGACAATTTGCGATTGGAACATAGGTATTCTGAGAGTGATTTGACCTATAACCAAACAACGAAGGATTCGAAACAATTGTATAAGACTTATAACCAATGTGTTTCGGAGGCCTTTTATTCCAATAAGTATTTTGAGAATAGTGTACTTGATCCGGACGAAAATCTAGTCAAAAATCCGGAAATGTACGTAGGCAAACAGTTTCGGCTAAGATTGCCAGGCAAGCATACCTGCATTACAACCTTAATGGAAGCTAACGGGCACTACCTATCCTTTCGATCTTTTCTTGAAGCAGCACCAAAGTCCGAAACCTACTATTTCACCCTTGGAGAATTCAAGCGATTGTTTCTAGATAGCCAAATAGAAGTAATCGCCCATCTGAAGTACAATTTACTGCTTGGTGTCAAAGACGGGGTACTCAAAATCGGACGTAAGCTTGAAAATCCATCGCAAAGTGCGTTGCAATGGGACAGCTATAATAGCATTATAAAAACTTCGGAGTTGCCCATGATAACCAAGTACTATCTCTGTAAAGAGGTAATAACGAACAAAAATTTTGTTGTTGAAAAAGATGCCGTTCGACTGGAATCCCAAGGCAAAAAAGCTTTTCTGAAAAAGCATTATAAAACGGGCAAATGGCACTTTGCCGAATTAAGAAAATCATCCGATGAACTACATTTCAGGCCGCTAAACACAGAAGTATTACGGTATATACGGCAGACGTATTCCGAAAGCAAAAATTTTGGACGCATTGAAGAGCCAGTAAAAGAGAACCCTAAAGGAAAAACCACATCCCAAATGCGACGATAGAGCACAACACTATTCCTTAACTCACTCACTCACTCACTCACTCATGAAATACTCAAAAAGAAAGTATCTGGATTATCTGGTCCGGACGATAGAAGCGTTGAATGCCCCCCAAACGGAGCCACATTTTTTCATCAATAATCCCGGATTCGGGAACATTTTTGATATTCTAAAAAATGAGGGGCATAGAACCATTTTTATACGAAAACTAGAACAATATTATGGTGCGGAGTATGCCCAGACCATCATCAACAGCCTTAAGGGCGGTTCGCTGAATTCATTTTACACGCCTGATCCGATCGTAAACGCGTTAACTGATTATGTAAAAAACAACATAGTTTTTGAACCGAACACCATATTAGAGCCAAGTGCAGGAAATGGTACGTTTATTTGGGCATTGTCAAAAGGTTTTCCTTCCGCTAAATTCACAGCTTTTGAAAAGGAAATATTCACGGTACGCATACTGGAGCACAATTTTAAGTATAAAAAGAACGTACGGATTTACGGTATCCCCTTTGAAAATCTGGCCCAGACCGATGCCAATAAGACCTATGATCTGGTCATCAGCAATATTCCCTTCGGAGCGAACAAGATTTTCGATACCGGTTTAATGGAACATCCATTACGGACGCAGATTTCGAAAAACATCCATTCCTACTTTGTGTGCAAGAGCCTCGAATGTCTTAAACCCTCCGGCCTTTCTATCTTAATCTGTACCAAAAATTTTATGGATAAGAGTAAATATGTTCCCATACGAGAGTATTTAATGAAACGAAACAATTTTGTTGGAGGGGTGCGCTTGCCCGATTCCACTTTTGCCCAAGAAAATACCGCTATCGTAACCGATATTCTGGTCTTTCAAAACAATCAACAGATTGAAACGACGATTGAACAGACAAACATCAACGCATTATTCTCAAAAACCTCCGAACGGACATTAGGCGCAAACTTGGTACAGATAAGCGATTACTTTTCTGAATATCCTTCGCACGTCCTGGGGAGTATCGAGGAAGGCGGCCTGTACAATAATTCGGATTATACGGTTAAAGCCGATTATGGTCTTGCACAAATTGCAAGTGAAATTACCAATACACTAAGCAAATTTGTTTTAGAACCTAGAAGACAGAAAAAGCAAAGCATTGTAGCCGCAATTGCAACGACAGAAGAAGTCAAAAAAACCATAACGCGGATTCCCGAGGTTGTTAGGGACACCGTTTTCAAATTGAAGCCCGGTAACCTCGTTATCAAACATCAAAAAGTGTACAAATTGGATGGCGACAACCAATTAGAACCCTTGGGAACCAAGCCCAAAGAATTCGATAGGATCACAAAAATCGTTGCCCTACGCGACACCTATTTCAGATTGCTCGAATCCCCAAAAGAAGGGGCGGACGAAATCAGGGACGAACTGGATTACCAATACGATGCCTTCAATTTTCAATATGGCCAGCTCAACGATAAGGCCAACTATCCTTTTGTGACCTTGGATATTCAAGGGCCATTGTTATTGGAGTTGGAAATTCCAAAAAATGGGAGCTTTATCAAATCCGATATCTTCAACAAGTCATTGGGGCTGGTATCGGAAAGCCAACCGGAGAAACCTCAAAAAACCCTAAGTTTGGAGGACTCCATTTTCTACTCCTTAAACAAGTACAATCGCATTGATGTCGATTCCATGGTTTCGGCCACCGGAATGGACAAAGAAGAATTGATCAAGGAAACCTTGGATAAGCAACTTCTATTTTTAAATCCTAAACAGGATAGTTGGGAGCTTGCACCGAAATTTTTGTTCCTATCCGGAACCATCTACAAAAAACTAAATGTGTATCGAAAAAACGATTTCGGGACATTTCAATCATATGTGGATAAATTATATATCGACCGATCGATTTTGACCTTGGAAAAGGTAAAGCCGCCCATGACCCCTTTTGAGGATCTCGACATCAAACTGCACGAACCTTGGTTTCCCATTGAATACACCCAGGCATTTGTTTATGATATTTACGGAACAACTGCCCAAATCGCATACAATGACAGTACTTCAAAATATATGGTCAAAATAGAAAAGGCAGATTATGAATACATCAAAAAATTTACGGTACAGACCGAACATCGCTATTACGGTTTCAAGGATATTCTGGAAGGAGCTTTGAATTCCACCATACCCTATATAACCAAAGGTTCCAAACAGTATAAGCGAACGGACAAGGTCAAAATGCAGGAAGTGCGTATCAAATTCGACTTAATTTATAAGGAATTCAATGCCTATATCATAGGCAAACCGGAAATCAAAGAGCGGCTTGAACGTATTTTTTACGATACCTATGATGCACAGGTCCACCCAAAATATGATGGTGATTATTTACAATTCGAAGGCCTACGGCATTTTACGCCCTATAAAAGCCAAAAGGATACCGTAGCGGGCATCATAGTCAATCAAGGATTGTTGGTCAACAAAGAGGTTGGTTTCGGAAAGACCTTGGATATGGCGCTGACGACACAAAAGCTAAAAGAACTCGGCCTGTCACAAAAAACATTGGTCATTGGCCTGCGGTCCACCGTAATCCAATTGGAATGTGAACTTTTGAACGCTTTCCCCACCATGAAGCTATTGGTGGCCCAGGATAAGGTGATCAGCGGACTGGCAAAAAGAAACGCCTTTTTCAAGAAGATAAAGGACGGTCGTTACGATGTGGTCTTGATGAGCCACGACACCTTTAAGTTTATACCGCAATCCCCAGAGATCATCCATGAAATTATAACCGAAGAACTTGAGAATCTTGAACGTGATCTAAGTGTTATTTCCGAGGATAAATACGACATCGGAAAAAGAGCCTTAAAGGCATTGGAACAAAGAAAGGAGAACCTGACCGCGGACTTGAAACAGATTTATTTTCAAATCCAAAATAAACAGAGTGATGCCGTGAATTTTGAGCAGATGGGTTTTGAACACATTATGGTCGATGAATCTCACAAGTTCAAGAACCTGATGTACACCACAAGGCATAATCGCGTCGCAGGACTTAATACCTCCCAAGGTTCCGAACGCAGCAAAAACCTGTTGGTAGCCATCCGTACCTTACAAAAAGCAAAAGCAAGGGATTTTCAGACTACGTTTTTGTCCGGAACACCCATATCCAATTCCATTACCGAGGTCTATGTGCTCTTCAAATACTTGATTCCGCACCGTATGGAGCAGATGAACATTACCTCTTTTGATCAATGGGCACAGGTATTCGCGAACAAGTCCTATGAATTTGAACCTACGGTCTCGGGCGACTATAAGGTTAGGGAACGTTTCCGTTCGTTCAAGAAAATGAAATTGTTGTCCTCGCTGTACAATGAGATTTCCATTATTGTCAATGGTAGTACGCACCAAATCGATAGGCCCAAAATGGAGCTTGATTTACATACCTTGAAACCCACCGCTGGCCAAATCGAATACTTTGAAAGGATAAAGGAATTTTTAAGAACGGGAAACAGTTCCCTGTTATACGGAAGTAAAAATTATACCGATGACCAAAAAAGTGCCTTATCACTGATTGCCCTGCACCATATGCGGAACGCTTCCATTGACCCACGGATGTTGAACCAGGATCTGGAAGATCCGGGCGAAGCGAAGTTGCGGATTATCGCTTCCGAAGTTTACAAAACCTATACCGAAACGGCTTCCTTTAAAGGTACACAGGCGATATTTTCGGATTTGGGAGTACCCAAGGAGCACTTTAATATCTATGACGAGCTGAAACGCATCCTTACCGAAGAATTCGATATTCCCAAAAAGGAGGTGGTCTATATCCATGATTTTAAAACGGACAACAACCGTCTGGAATGCTTTAAAAAAGTGAATGACGGCTCATATCGCGTAATCATCGGTTCTACCGAAAAATTGGGAACGGGAACGAATATCCAGGAACGATTGGTGCGCATACACCATGTGGACATTCCCTATCGGCCAACGGATATCGACCAGCGTAACGGTAGGGGCGTACGAAAGGGCAACATCGGTGCCAAGGAACATTATGGCAACAAGGTCATCGTTTCGTTTTACATTGTAGAGAACTGCACCGATGCGCTGATGCTCAATAGCGTCAACATCAAAAAGAACTTTATCGAACAATTGACCAACGGTACCATTCAGTTCAATAAACTGGATATGGGGCCTGTGAACGATGAAGGCTCCATAGACTATAAAACCTTATTGGCCGTGGCAAAAAATGACCCTTTGTATTTAGAAAAGGAGGAATTGGCCAAACAATTGGACGAACTGGAACTGGAAAAATCCATTTTCAAGAAGAACCGGTTGGAAGCAAAGAACCATATTTCGTTCTATGAAACGGAACTGAACAGAGCCGTTAAAAACGTTGCCAAACTTGAAAAAGACCTCCCTTTATGGCAAACGATATCGGATAGGGATACTTATCTGAAAAAGTTGAGTACGGCTTTGGAAATGACCCATACGGCCGATACTCTGGTATTGGGAGAAACTCTAAATGATCGGTTGCAAGCTAAAAAAACGATTAACGGTACGCATGTCATTTTCTCCATTTCAGATGCAAAACTGGTTCTCGATGTAGCCGATTGTTCAAACCATCAATTATTAGTCGTAACCCCAAATGCTTCTTACGGGTATGGTTCCAAACGGATCGTTGCGAATTGGCATAGTTTGACGGACTATATGTACAATGCCCTTTCCAAAATACCGAAATCGCTCAAAACCCAAAAAGAACAGCTGATAGATTTTAAAAGGTCCATCAAGGCCAACCAAAAGATATTGGAATTTCAATTTGACAAGTCCAATGAGCTTGAAATGGTTCAAAAGAGGCTTGTAGAAATCAACGCCGATTTGGATGAAAAGTACGATGCGGAACCAGAGGAAAAAGAAGAGACCGTTGTGTCAAAAAAGAAATCAGTGAAAAAAGCTGCTCAATCTCAAGACATTTCTTTATAAGTTTTTGGGCGTTGGCCGGGCTATCCGCTATATCGGCCTTGCGGGCCCCAAGGTTTCGTAATCCTTGGAAGAGTTCCGCTGTCGCTTTTTTTGGCAACGAACCCTAAAATGGCCCGCTACGCCCGATGCCGCTCCTATCGCTAACGCTTGGGCCTTCGTGCGTTTTTATTACTATTACTTCTTAACCATTCTCTCCGTAAAGCGCCTAATAGGCGATTGCTGTTCATTTCGTTCTAACCAATTATTAAATAAATCCAGTTCAGAGACTCCCCAGTTAATTACATATTCAACACCCATAATTACAAGAACGAAATAATATATGCCCGGTTCAATAAATAAGAAATCCAATTCGTGAAGTACTTCATAGGGTTTAGGATTGAATATAGGATCTGCAAATCGAGCTTCTTCGGAATAAATTCTACGCTGACTATAAATCCATTGTTCTCCTTTTCCAAAACGGGCATATTCACGTAACGCGTCTAATTCAGGCATATCAATAACTTCATTCAGATTTGACTGGTTATGACCCGCTTTTAATGCAAATAATTCCAGAGCGGTCTTTGCAAGGAAACGGGACATATGGTAGTTTTTGCTTTCGGGCATATCCACCACTTCAAACATTAATCTATTGACCTTCTTGTTGCGTATTAAGTTTATTACTTCGGTATCATCGCCACTAAAAGCCAAACTGTGACCATCCATATACATATCAAACCATCCACCATCCTTATGTGGAAATAAGGTTTTATAGGGTATGTTACGCCCTTTTTTAGATTTGATATTATTTCTAAATCTTACATTTTGGAAATATTTCATCTCCAATAACGGTTTCTCAATTTTTACGGCAAAATATTGGTTACACTCATCACATACTGCACCAGGTCGAAGAATCAATTCTTTATTGCCTAACGATTCTGGAATGATATGCTGAACGCTTGAAGACCTGTCGGACGATTTCTTGCAAAAAATACAACGCATAATTCAAAAAATTAAAATAGGCTAGTTTGTATTTCGATATCCGGAGTGAAAGTCCCAATTATCATAAATGGATTTTTAGATCGATAATGAAATGCCTTGGTTGTACCCAAATACAAGTGCAAATCTTTTTTCAAAGCAAAATAGTCGAAGTATTTCCACCTCACTTTCTCAACGGCAACCGCTTCATTTCCTTCTGCTGCCGCAAGTGTGTTTCTAAAAAGCGCTCCAATTTCCCAATCTTCAATCATCATTGTACTTGACACCCCGTTAGCATCTTCAATAACATAGGAGAATTTATAAGGAAGTTTTGCCACAACCTCAAAGGGTTCTTCTTCCATTTCGAATAAATTTCCTTGTTCTTGTAGAGCTTTTTGTTCGTCTAATTTTTTCTTATCCCATTCGGCCGAGACTTTCTCGATTTTGAAATCGGTTACCTTAGTAGGCTTAAAGACGGCTAGGGAAGTGCAGATGTCCTTATCGTGTGCTTCGGCTATAAGTGCCTTGATATCTGTATAAACTTTTCCAAGAACAATTTGTTTGCGTTTATACCAATTGCCTTTAGTATCAATTGTATTGAGAAGTGTAATCGGTATGTCAATAGTGGCCGGTCGAAAACTTTCAGGTCTAAAGTCCTTATCGTTATTTACAATATCTAATTCAATCCACTGATATTTTGTATACTTCTCGTCCTTTTTTAGCTTCCTAAATGGTATAGGATATAGTCTTATCCAAGAACCATCTTCTAGAAAACCTGCCGTACAGACAAGTTCTCCGTATTTCGCGGAAAGGGAAGGGTAAGTTTTTACCGTGATAAGTACTTTTGTAAGCGCCATTTCTTTTAAATATGCTTCAAATCGTATTTAAAATTAGGAGATTTCTTCAAATTTTCGGCTAGGTGGGTTCTATGGCATTGACAGGTATCGGCTTCAAAACATGTAAGTGCAATACGCTTGTGTTTTTCCAATAAACTGAGTATAAAATTTTGACTTTCAATGGCCTCTTTTAGAACGGTCGCTTTATATTCGTCGAAAAGCAAATCGTAATCTTCTTGCGTATTTAATTCTCGCCTTTTACTAGAATCAATACCAACATCTGGTATATGGATGTACTCAATTCCCAATCGACTACAAAAACTGCTTAAAGACTTTTTGCTAAAACCGTATTTCTGGCTCAAGGGATTTCGTCTGACGTCTACAAGAAGATGTACATTATTTTTTAGTAACCTATTTAAGTATTCTTCTAGAGAAATACCTTCATACCCAATAGTAAATAAAACTGTAGATTCATCATTAGAACGTGCAGTTACGACTCTATCAAAAAACTTTTCTGGAAGAATTCTCTCTGCTATAATGCTATTGGTGGCATGATACGGGAAATTGATATATGTATGCTTCGTAATGACATCCGTTTTCATATTTCCGTAAAGCTCGAAAGTTTCGTTGACAAGTTGCTTATCTGCTGGGGTAAGTTCTTTATAATATTTCTTCTTTACTTTAAGACTATAAGTCTTCTCTGATTCAAATAACCAATCATGTTTTATCATAGCTCCCAAATCTGCTTTCAGAGAATACGAATAGCACCCGTATCGATAAGGAACGAAATCGTATTTGGGTTCTTTCTGCATTTGGGTCAACAAAAACATAAGTTTTTGAAGACGAGTGCTTTCCAATCCTCCCTCAAACTTTTCCAATAGAGCAAAAATTATCTTTCTTCTATAAAACATGGTGTAAAATTAGGTATTAAAAATCAAACAGAAATGTATTGATGCCATTCCTTAATAAATAGGAACTACAGAATCTAAACGGCCAATATGCTTTTTGATTGTTGATTTGGATGTAGAATCTAGTGCCCTATCGGGCACTTTTTTGTGGATAGGGGGAAGGAAGAAAAAGATGGTTTTTTGTCCGATTTTGGGTAGTTACTCACAAGCTTGGATAAATCTGGAAGGTATTTAAGCAATTTCACAATTAGTAAACACCTATTCAAAATGAGTGCCTTATTTCTAAAGTTTTACACAAAAGGGTATCGAACAATATGGTATCAATATTCTGTTTGTTTCGATTGGTAATTCACAAGCAAATAAGGAAGCATAGGGCGTTTCCGAATCTTGGAAAGGGGAAGGTCAATCCCTTATTGTTATAAAACAGAGGGCAATTTTATCGAATTATTCTAAAGAAGCAAGGCAGCTGCTTCATCCAATACCGAGTTTTCGAGGCTTTTTAGATATCCCTGGGTTACTTTTATATCGGTATGTCCCAAAGATTCACTAATAACATCAGTTGCCACGCCCATTTGTTTTAGAGCATTAGCGAAACTATGTCTTGCAACATAACTGGTTACTTTTGCATCGATTTCGCAGTGAAAAGCGATTTCCTTTAAGTCCTTATTGTATTTTTTTCGGGTCTTTCTCTTGCGGTTCTGAATCTGTTCAGGCGTCATGTTATCCCTTAGAAGTATGGGAAAGACATATTTTGTATCCAATTTGTGTACACTATAATATTCAAGAATGTTCTGTACCGGAGGAAGTACAGTAATACTGAACTTGCCCTTGGATTTTGATCGGGTATAAAGTATCTTATTCCCACCAACCTGGGACCATTCGAGTAACAGCTGATCTGTCCAATTCATTCCACGAGTATAAAAGCTGAATACAAAGTAATTGTGGCTATCTATTAAATGTGGGTATTTGGAGGAATCCCATTGAATGATTTTCATAACATCAAAGTAGTCCAGCGCAATCTTGTTGGGATCACTCTTAAGCCTGGAAATTTTGTATTTCCGAAAGGGATATAATTCGCTCGACGTAATTCCCCTATCGATGGCCTTATTGAATATGATCCTGATACATCTCATTCGAATACTAATGCCCCCTCCCGTGCCGCCCCGGGATAGTAAATGGTTCTCATACTTCGATAGGTAGGTCATATCGATTTGGTCAAATTCCAACCGGGAGCTTCCATTGAATTTTTTAAGGGACTTGAAACTTTCATCATGGATATCCGCATCGCCTGTCCTCCCGGAGAACTTAAGCTCTTTAATTATTTCATCCCAGAAGTAAAAGAAATTTTTTGTTAGCTTTTTTGTTTTTGCAGTCGATACAAAAGCCTTTTCGAAATCTAGTAATGAAAAATTCTCATTTTCGTATTCTAAGTCAGCAAATACTTTCAATGCACGATCCTTAAATTTAAGAAGCACGCGATTACTCTGTATGTGATTTGGGTATTTCCTTGTAAACTGTTCAGTCTTTTGGTCAAATTCTTCCGGTAGTGCGTAAAAAATTGTTTTAAAGAATTTAGATTTCCTATTTTTAGTTATTCTAATTCGGATGGGGTAAGTTCCATTTGCTCTTTGAACTTTCTGTAATACAATTTTTATGGCGGCCATCTCTTGACTTTTTTGAGTTTCAAATCCGTACAACATACGTACAACAATTACACTATTAAAGATAAAACATATGTTGCTAAATGAAAAGTAAAAACTCATAAAATATTGATTATCAGAACAAAAGAAATCAAATGAAAACAAATGAAATGTAATTTTCCGTGCCTGTCACGCAGGGGGTCGCGGGTTCGAGTCCCGTCCGGACCGCAAAGTACAAGCCCTTCACATATAGTGAAGGGCTTTTTTAGTTTTGGAGCGCGAAAGCTTGCTTTAACAGCCATAAGACCAAAAAATATTAGGCCAACTAAGTTGACAATAGACTGGTGCGCTGTATGCCCCACTCTTTGGGCCGGTTTAGAGGCAACGCTGATAAAACAATACCGTCCACTAATTTTCTTGTAATTTCTTCCATTTCTTTTTTTCGGGGTGGCTGACATATTTTAAAAGGTAACACGCTATTGCAAATTCCGTTCAAATTTTAACACCCGGGATTTAAGCGCCAATGGGGAATTCATTTTCAGGAGAATAGAATTTTATACACTTACTACATTTCTTTTTTTTCTCTTCTATTATTTATTGGCTTTTAAAATTCTTTGTAACTGCCTGGCCGTTTTGAATCCACATTTTGAGGCAATATATTCTAAGGTGTACTCCGGGTTATTAAGCATTGTTTTTGCAAATTCCAAACGTAGTTTTGTCAGGTATTCAAGAACGGTAGTTCCCGTTTTTTCTTTAAAAACACGACTTAAATTCCGTGGGCTCATGGCTGCCAATTCAGCCAAATCCTCTATTGTATTATCATCAGAAAGATGGTCAATGAGATGGTCCTGAACAGCATGAATCCTCGGATTGATGTGATTTCGGTAATCAAGGTAAACGCTGTTTTGCGTATGATTCTGACTTCGCCGGTGATACACTACAAGTCCTCTTGCTACTTTATGTGTAAACAAAGCTCCTTTTAATTCTTCAAGGATCCCTAATGCTAGATCGATCCCAGCACTAATCCCTGCACTTGTGTACACATTATTACTCTTTTTATAAAGGATATCAGAAATCACTTTTGCCGTTGGAAATTCTGCCTGCATCTCTTCAACCCTTCTCCAATGGGTTGTGCATTCAGTATCTTTTAATAAACCCGCATACCCTAAGGCAAAGGCCCCATTGCAAATGGAACAAACGAAAACCTTCCGATCAGCACATGTTCTTAACCAGTTAAAAAAATCCCGCTCTGCTTTAAATGTTAAACTGCGAACATATTTATCATCCATACCAGGAATAAAAATATAGTCTCCTTCTCCAAGATCAGCCTCTTTATAATTTTTTATATTGAAGAACGGAAGCCCGGAGGTACTAATAATTTCATCCTGGTAGGAATAAAATTCAAGCGATAGTTGATAGCCATTAAATTTAGCTTCAGTAAATACCTGGAGCGGGCCTGCCAAGTCGAGTATTTCAACTGAAGGAGGAATAATAAATGCGAATTTTTTCATATTATTTGTTTTAATTTAAAAAGAAAATGATAATTTATTAACGGGCGGTGCTATTGAATGCTTAATAGGTTTTGCAGCTTTTTTCTTGTTTCGGGAATTTCTTTTATTGTCAACGCCTTTGAATAAAGTTCTATCGCCTTTTTGAGATTACCACCCTCCCTGTAAAAATCCCCCATGCTCTCGTATACATTAAAACTAGTTGGAAAATTAACCATATTTAGATTAAAAAAACCTGATGCCTTTTTCATTTTGACCTCGCTCATCAACTGGTATCCTAAGAAGTTTACAGTCTGCTTATCCGGGAGTATTTTATACCCCATAAACCTAGATACTGAATCATAATGCCTGGAAACATAGTCAACTGTAAGGACTTCGGCCCCTGCATTATTGCCGTGAATATTTAAAGCATAATTTTTAAAAAGCCAGCGAATTGCGTCATATTCTGCTAAAAAAGATACCGTGTTATGCGTTTCATCCTTATAATATTTCCATGCCCAGTTTAATTGATTGGATTTACCCTCTCTCAGAATTTCAGCAAGTTTCAGGTTAGATCTAATATGCAACGTATTTCCCGAAGTGTCGTTTTTTACTTGAAATGTATCCATTCCCTCCTCCATGGTATTTGCAACCGCAAGAAATAAACTCTTGCCATCAAAACGCTGTTGATTTAATATCATATTTGTTTGCCGAAGCAACCGCCCATTATCCCATCACATACTTGGATCAATGGCTACATATGCATTAAACAGTTCCCGGTGATTAACAAACGTATTCATTACTAACAGACCGCCCAATGAATGTCCGATAAACATTCTATAAGGTGCTGCAGGATACAATGAGTCGATATGCGGAATCAGTTCATGTTGGATAAATACAGTAAATTTTTCACCACCACCCGATGAACGCATACCTGGCATTGTTTTGCCATCAGGTCCTAGTGTGAAGTGCGTAGGCGATAAATCACGTGTTCTGTCGGTATTCATTATCCCAACAATTATCATTTCGGGTGAGATGCTGTTACCAATTGTGCTGAATTGTTTCAACAGAGCGGCGACTGATTGAAAATGCCCATTGCCATCTAACAGGTAAATTACAGGATATTGCACATCAGCAGTAACCCTCCCCCTCCCAATGCTGGCAGATAGCGATATCCACAGCTTTCTTAGTTCATTCAGAATTTTCGAATAAATACTGTCAATGGTGCCAATTACAATTTTATTGTCCCTTTGACTCCAGGCGTTTGTAATGATTATGAAGCCAATGATAAATAATTTTGATTTCATATTTTATAATTTATTGACTTTTTTTATCGTTGTAAAAATAGACTGTAAATAAAACTCCAAACGGACTATAATCGGTCAAAAAGGGACAATAAAAAATGTATGTTTGGCCGATTATCTTATCATGAATCAATCAACTAACTTCTTCTACAGCCGGCACCACATCAATAACAGATTCTAAATCTTGCTCTGAACTATAATAAATTTTCGGTGGCATTATTTTGTATATAACCGGGGTTATTATTCTTGACAAAACAGTTGAACTTATCAAACCTCCAATCATTACAATTGCCAACGGTGCAATCAATGGGTTTGACGAGATGGCTATAGGAAACAGTCCCCCAATAGCTGTAAGTGATGTGAGCACAATAGGGAGGAATCTTACTTCTCCTGCTTCCTTTATCGCCCGTTCCAAGGACATGCCTTTTTGCCTGAGTTGATTCGTGAAATCAACAAGGAGAATCGTATTCTTTACTTCAATACCTGCAAGTGCTATTATACCAACGGTAGCTATAAATGAAAGTGAATTGCCGGTTACTAATAATGCCAGGATTGCTCCAACAATTCCCAAAGGAATAACAGATAAAACAATCATTGTACTTTTAAACGTTTTGAATTGTAATATTAGTGCTGCAATAAACAAGAACAAGGTTACTATCAGTATAGTGTGTAAACCACCAAAGGAGTGCTTCCTGCTTTCAATATCACCTCCCATTTCATAGCTATAACCTTTGGGCAGTTTAAAAATGTTCATTTGTGCAATTACATCTTTAAGGACATTGTCATTTAAATATCCTTTTTTTACAAAAGCATCCACTGATACAGTTCTGGTTTTATTGATATGGTTAATACTGACCGCAGATGATTCCATATCCAGCGTTGCCAACTGTGTTAAGGGAACTGATCCTCCAAGGGTATTATTGATATAAAGATTATGAAGTACCGATAAATCAGGATACATAGATCTTGGTGTGGTGAGTAAAATTTTAAAATCATCGCCGTTGGCATTGTTAAATTTTCCCATATCCATTCCATTGACAGCAAGGCGAACAGTTCTGTCGATATTTACGGTTGGAATATCCAGCATCTGCGCTTTTTCTTTATTAATAGACACACGGATGTCAGTTTTTAAATTCTTTACCGGGTTCGTAACATAAATAGTTCCTTCAGTGGTTATAATCAACTCTTCAACCTTGGCAGCAAGTGCTCTCAGGGTATCCACGTTTTCTCCCATTAAACGAACTTCTACAGGCGCAACAATAGGCGGGCCCTGTTCAAAGTTTTTCACTACTATTTTAGCTCCCGGATAAGGAGTATACTTTTTTCTAAGCATCTCAATGATCTCCAATTTCCTGGCCGGGCTTGTGCGATCATACAACTGAATAAATATCTGGGCAAAATCAGTATGCTCATTTTCCTGTGAAATATTATAATAAATACGGGGATTGCCTTTGCCAACATTTGCGGCAAAATATTCTACATCAGACAGGCTTTTCAGATCCTTTTCTATCTGCTGTGTGATCTTATTTGTGTATTCTAAATTTGATTGAAGTGGCGTAATTACATTGATCAGGAACTGGGGTTTTTCTGAAGCCGGAAACAAACTAAAGCCCACGACCGGAATCAATTGCAATGATCCAATAAAAATTGCTACAGCTGTTAAAATTGTAATTACAGGCCTCTTCAACGCTTTTTCCAATAACCTGCTATAGCTGCCGCTAATCAACTTTTTTAAGCCACGCATGAAAATATTACCATCCGGGTGACCCGTATGCTGTTTCAATAATCTATTCGATAAGAATGGAACTATCGTAAGCGAAACCAGTAAAGATGCAACAACAGAACAAATAACGCCAACGGGCAAGCTTCTGATAAAATCACCCGAGGATTCCGGTAAAAACATCAACGGTAAAAATGCTATTATCAAAGTTACTGTACATCCTAAAACAGCCAGCCCTATTTGTTTTGTTGCTTTCAGAGTTGCATCTAATCGTGAATGTCCTTCAAGCAACCATCTTTCTATATTTTCAACCACTACGATACTATCATCAACCAATAGTCCTAATGATAGCACCAATCCAACAATACTTAGCTGATTTAAATTAAATCCGAACAGGTTCATCATTACAATCCCCATTGCTAAAGACAAAGGAATAGAGATCATTACAACAATAGCCGCTCTTAAACCCAAAGGCAATAAAGTGATAGCAACCAAAAGAATCGCAAAAATAAAATCTATGCCCAAGCCTCTCAAACGCCTATTCACATTATTTGCCTGGTCAAAATGGAGCTTCAAATCGATATTGACTGGTAACTTAGCCTTAAAGTTTGCTATTACCGGCAGGTAAGCATCCTGTGTTTTACTGATGTTCTCACCAGCTTTTTGTGCTGCCACCACAAATACACAGCGATGGTTATTTAAACGTGTAATATGTTTCTCCGGTTCAAAATCATAATAGATATTCGCAATGTCTTTCAGCATCACATTTTTACCGTCTTTGCTGTATACTATGGTGTTTTTAATTTCATCTATATTTTTATAATTGCCACTTGTCTTAATATTGAATGATTTGCTTCCTTCATTCACCGTTCCACCCGGGATATTTGCAATCTCACTTTCCAGGCTGCCGATTACGGCCGACACTGGGATGTGAATTTGTGACATTTTATCCAGTTGTAGATCAACTCTTACAATTTGATCAGGTAAACCCTGTATCTCAATGTTTTTAAGTGATGGTATTTTTTCCAATTCCTTCTGCAGATCTTTCGCTGTGTTTTTTAACGATTCTCTTGAAGCATTTTCAGATACTAGAGCCATTTGAATGACGTTAACATCGGTTGGGCGGGTCCTAGTCACTTCTAAACGGGCAATACCTTGGGGAAGTTTTGTTCGAAGCGCATTTAGCTCGCCAACCAACTCTTGGTATTTTTCATCTACATCGCTATTGTATTTATATTCTACTTCTATAATAGCCAGCCCGTCTTTTATTGTGCTTCTTATTTGTTTGATATTGTCTAAACCATACACTTTTTTCTCAATAGGATCTACTATTAATTCTTCCATATCCTTAGGGCTCGTGCCAGGATAAACAACCACAACAGGAAATGTCGGGAAATCAATCTCCGGGTCTTCAGATCTTGACATATGGGAGATTGTTGTGATGCCCAGTGTGACAACCATTAAAAACATGATTAACGTAAACTGGTAATTCTTTACAGCATATTCAGAAATTTTCATAACAAATATTTTATTGATTATTGAGTTATCTTAAGGGCCGAACCTTCTTTTAAATATGCACTGCCTGATATGATTAAAGCCTTGGATGTTTCCAATCCGCTTATAATGGTTGCAGTTCCATTATCGATACTTCCTACCTTCACTTTTACCTTCAAAGCTGTTTTGAGATCATTTGTGATAAAGACATACGCCTCTCCTGCATCGCCATCTATTAAAGCTTCGTATGGCACTGCCCAGGAAGAAATAAGCTCATTAGGATAGATAGTAGCTTTACCAAATAATCCAGCTGCAATTGATTCTTCACTTTTACCATTTAGTAAAACATTGATAGTAAATGTTCCTGTAGAAGGGTCTATACCTTCTGTTTTCCTTGAAACCACTCCCTCAATAAGTTGACCTGGCAATGCATCAATCTGAACGCTTGCTTTATTGCCTACTTTAATAGCGCTCCATTCTACATCACTTACAGCTACTTTTAAGATCCATGCACTTTGATTTGCTCCATTTGTCTGCAAAACCGGGTCTCCTGGGTTTATCATTTGACCTGGATTTGCGAGCTTTTTAAGCACATATCCATTTGCTGTAGCCTTGATCTCAGAATAACTGAGATTAAAGCGAACAGTATTTAACTGTTGCTGCGCAATGTCGAGTGCCGTTTTGAAATTTTGAACCTGCTCTAAGGTTGCTACACTATCCCTGAACAATTTGTAGTATCGGGTATAATCACGCAAGGCCTTTTCATAATTGAGCTTTACTTCTTGAACCTGGGCATTGATCTCGGTTAAATGTAACGTGGCAACCAATTGACCTTTATGAACAACATCACCTTCATTGACCAGTATCTGGTTAATGATTCCGCCTGTTTTAAAGGACAGAAAAGTTTCATCTTCTGTGGTGAACTGTCCAGATGCATGAATGGTTGGTTGTACCATCTGCTGGTCAAGCGAAATAATTTTAACGGGGATTTCTTCAATAGTGCTTACTATTGGACTTGATTTTGCTCCATGGAAGGCAAATAGCAAAAGTGAAGCGGCGATTATGCAAAATGCTACATAGATTTTTTTCATTTTTTTCATTTTTTCGTTTTTTAATATTTTAATATTCCCGTTTCCCTTTCCAAGTTGGCGGCTGTAATTAACACATTGTAAAGGCCAATGTTAACCTGTAGTTGTGCATCGGTGAGTAGATTCCTGGCATCAATATCTTCTATAAATGTATTTACGCCTTCCCGGAATCCCCGCTCAATTAATCTTTGGTAACTGGCAGCAGATTCAACACTTTTCAATGAGGATTGGTAAATCGCGTAAACTGCAGCCAAGTTATTTTGTATTGTGGAGGCGTTTAGTGCTAGTTGTTGTGATGTATGATCAAGATTCAGTGCAGCATTTTTTTGGTCTAGCCGAGCTTGTTTAATTTTAAGGAGATTTCGTTTCCCATTAAACAGAGGAATATCTAATTGAAGCCCAACATTATAATACCTAGATTTTGAATTGAAATAGAAATTCTGGGCTTGAGTACCCACATCCAAGAACCCATTTATCTTTGGCATCCAATACTTTTTATTCATGGTAATAACAATACTGTCCAGTTTTAATACCTCAGATAGCGCATTCAACTCAGGACGTTTATAAACGTCGGGTGGCAATGTGATCAAAGAAATTGCATCGTCGAATTCTTTTGACAAATTGAAGAATGCATCAATACTGCACTCACTATTTCTGTTCAAAAGAAAATTGAAATACAGCGTTGCGTTTTCAGTAGTTTTTTTGGCTTCAGTAATTCGTGACCTAATATTTTCCTGCTCACTTTTTGAACGCAATACATAAGAAGGCAATCCCTTTCCATTTTGCAGAAGACGCTCATTTACTCGCAGATTTTCATTTGCCAGCAGCAATGCATTTTCATAGATATCTATAACTTTTAAGGCGTTGAAATAAGTATAATAGGCAACTTTTATGTTCTTTACCAGTTCAAGTTTATACCCATCCACGTCATACTTTACCAAGGTGATTTTTTGTCCTTCAATTTTTCTATTGTATTTCAGATCTGTATTTAAAATGGGCATAGTGGTTCTGATCTTGGCATCGTAAAAATTTTTCGGAAGGAAGTCCTGATCTACGTTATCGATCAGAGAAAAATTATCGGTTCCTGTAAGTTGATTCAACGTAGAATAGACAGGATTCATTATGTCTCCAATCGGCAACGAAATACTCCTTCCACCCACCCCTGTTTGGTAAGATCCCTGCAAAGAAACAGTAGGTAGAAAAAGACTTTCAGAATACCGCAAAGCATACAATGCCTTGTCTACATCTATGTTTTTTTGTTGGAGTACCAAGTTGTTTTTCAAGCCTTCCACTATGTAATTCTCCAAAGAGCTTGTTTGTGCAAGTACATTTAAAAAGCCGAATAGTAAAGGCCAGAAAATGACCGTCAGGCGAAACCTGTTAAATTTTGTATTCATGAATACGAATGTTATGTTATATGGAAAGGGTTAATCGGATAATTGAACGGTAAAGCCCATTTAATGTATGCGTTCGAATATTTCTGTCCTGCCGAACATTGAAATGCCGATATACCCACGTACTTTAAGATTTTGGCCGGTAAAACTGATTTTACAACTATATGTTTTGCCGTTTGCTGGATCATAGATTTCTCCGCCGGAATACTCCGTATCATTATAAGAGAAGTTGGTTAGTAGATTCACACCTAGGAGGTCTCTTTGCCTTAGTTGTAAATCTGGATTCTCTAGGTCCTTTTTGGGTGTTGCTTCCCAAACTGATTTGCCAAAATACCTATCGCCTTTTTTAAAGATTTCTATTTTGGCGTCTTTTTTTGGACTCCAATAGAGGCCCAAAATCTTATCTGATCCTGTTTGTGCATATCCATGATTTGCCACTGACAGGAAAGCAAGGGCAAACAAAAGGACTCTAAAGTGTTTCATATTTTTATTATTTTATAATACAAATCTAAGCTGACTTTTAGCACCTGAAAGGACAGTATGAAGTCAAAAACGGACAACTTCTTTGCCTGCAATTCTATTCTGGGAACCAGCTTCTTACAGGCAAATTGATATATTTCAAGGCAAACACGGTCACTGATATTGCCTTGATAAAAAGCCGGTATGCTTAGCCGATAATATTGTGCATATCTATGATATTGTTGAATTTCTACAATTTTCTATTCAAGTTCT
The DNA here is from genome assembly GCA_038316335.1 of Flavobacteriales bacterium. GTDB lineage: Bacteria > Bacteroidota > Bacteroidia > Flavobacteriales > Flavobacteriaceae > JALHST01. The sequence continues at coordinate 4,770 of JBBQAM010000028.1, read as the reverse complement.
TAAGACGCACCAAAACCTCAATTGTTCACCAAGGTCGATATCAATAGGTATCTTATAACCTAAAAGCCTGAATGGGGGAGCAATTACCTTGCAATACGGTGCACATGTAGATATGTTTATTGGTGCCGGCGAGGTATAAGACACCTATTTTGTGAAGACAAGAATAAATACCTTTTTATGAGTATTTTATTGTTTTTAGGTTTAATCTATAAGTCACCCATTTAATGGGTGACTTATAGATTAAATAAATGGGAAGCTCAATTACCTACAGTCTTTGCACGTGCAATTACTGCCACAGGCGCAATTTTCGCAAATACAATTTGTAGTGTCACATTTTTGCTGGTCTTTCTTAGTAATGTTACTCAACTTGAATTCTGATTTCAGAATTTATGTTTAAATTGTTATCAATAATTTGATAACATAAAAGAAGAAGGGGAAATAGTGTTGCAGTTACAGCACTTTGGGGAAGTATTACAGTATTTTAGGTTGTACTTGTTCAGAATTCTACTCTGGAAATTTCATTTTATAATTTTCTAGTTCTTATAGGTAATATACTTTTAACCAGAAGACATTGATCAATAAAATTTCATAATAATGATTTAACCGCCGACCGTGATTGTATTAGCTTATTAGAGGTTTTATAATTGAACCATATTATGTAAAAACCAAGAGTAAAATCTATTGATAAGCAGAACAGGTCGTAATGCGGTGGAATTAAATCTGGAGCTGGTATTAACTTGTAAAGTAAGTCCCAGCTTCCATGTGAAAAATAACCGGTCGCTAGAATGTAAAGATTCTTTTTAACTCCATAATAGGCAAAAAACAATAAGAAAATAGCCTGAACTACAGTCGCAATCAACGATTGAAGATCTGTCCAAGCAAAACCAACATACAGAAATCCAATTCCTGAAAGGATAAGACCATAAATTATCTTTTTATCCAGATGCTTCATTCTACAAAAAAGTAAAATGATTAAAAGTCCCGAGGAAATTCCAATAATTATTGCATACATGCTGGCCGCCGATATAGCGCCATGGGTTTCGGTAAGTGCGGTATACCCCGATAAATCCGCCATGAGGATGGCTATATATTTTTCCATTGTGGCTGTTTTTATAATACGAAAGTATCTTGGTTTTTATACCTGCAACGGACTATGAGATGTCAAAAACGGACAGCCATAGTAATACCTATATAGAGGCCTGATATAAAACGAAGTGATAAAAAAGGTAGTTTGTATCCTTTAGTTCAAAAGACCCTTGAACGGCCATTTGCTTATTCTCCAACAATTAATAATAACTAAATGTTTCAATTAGTATAGGAGCTTCTAGATAAAGGGCGCTAGGAATCTCTTTGATATCCTCAGTTTTCCTAATTTGGATATTTCTGCTTCAGTTGTAGCTCTTTCGAAAAATTTATCTCATATAATGGCCGTTTAAGGATACAGTTCTAAATAGGAGGAAAGCCATTTCATTGTAAGTCCCATGCCAAGTCTTTTTTAGTATTCTCGTTATTGCACTTTTTATGGCACATAAGATATTTTTCCATTACCACATTGCTCTATAAAGCAAAGGCGTTGTAGAACGTTAAATGTATGTTAAAAAGTGAGTCTTGTGGTGCGCTTAAAAAACGACTCTTTGGCAGGACTTTGATACAGGGCGTTTTGAAGAAAAGTTCGTGTCCCGTCCGGACCGCAGAGTACAAGCCCTTCACATATAGTGAAGGGCTTTTTTAGTTTATTTATACCCAAACGAAACCATTTCAAATCTCGATTTTGGTCTAATGGTATGGGAACGTCTGTAAAATGGCAATACGCTGAAGTTGTCAAAAAAAGGGCCATCTTTCACAACTCATTTCAAATGTTTTTCCAGAAACGCCATAACTTTTGTGCGAATATCATCTACATCATACATTTCACCGAAGTGTGGAGCATCCTTAACAATGGTTAATTCATTTTTAACGCCATAATAATTAAGCCAAGCGCTGAATAGTTTTGATTGCTTATTGGACACTATGTTGTCCTTTTCTCCATGAAAAATCAAGAATGGAGGGTCGTCCTTGTCGATATATGTTATCGGACTTGCTGCCTTTGCCAAATCAGGTCTCAACAATGGTTCCGCCCCTATCAATATCGCTTCTGGCGATTTTTCGTCCTCATTTCCAGGCAGCAGGACCAAATCGGTCGGGCCGTAAAAATCAACGACTGCTTTATACTGGAAAGGGCGATAGGTGTTGGGAAAATACAGATTTAGTACCTTATTGTTTTGGGATGTTCCCATCAACGAAGCCAAATGGCCGCCTGCGGAAAAGCCCATCAAAGCAATCTCATTTTTATTTAAGTTGTATTTATCGGCATTGTCATATAGAAACGAAACTGCCTTATTACAGTCTTGCAGGATTGCAGGAAATACTGCATCGTTTGCAAAACGATAATCTATCGAGGCTACTGCAATGCCGCTATCAAGCATAGCAGCAACTGTGTTGGGCATATATCCCATATCTGAATATTTGTCGTTGCTGATCCATCCACCGCCATGAACAAAAACCACCAAAGGCAGTTTTCCATTGGAATTTGGAGGAAGATAAATGTCCAATAAATGCTTTTTGATAGTGTCGTTATTGTACGGAATATTACCATGAATAATTGTGCCTTTTGGTAAACGATCTTGAATCTGTTTGGGCGAAGGACCTTGGGCAATCGATAAATGGACGGTTACCACGGCCATAATACATGTTATAAATGATTTCATTTTTTATTGGTTTAATTTTTATAAAAATAGAACGTTTTTAAAATATTAAATTGATGTAATCATAAATGAAGCTCTAGTCCTATACTTTACACCTTATTATTCTATTTCTTAGCTAATGTAACGCTAATAGCACCTGTGCCCAAGGCTTCTTCAAGTCCGGTTGGATCATCGATGCTTCCTATCCTCGTATAGCTATAAGAGGTTGAAAACGATTTGTAGAATAGCACCAAAGTGTTTGAACCATATAGCATCAAATCACCATTATGTATGGTTCCGGGATTTGAGGATTTGGTCAGAAGTTTAGTAGGCAAATCATACTATTTCTCCTTGCGGTTCAGCTCAGACATATTTATGGTCATTGGTAACAATTCCTTGAATGCCTTTGCCGAATGAGTATCCAAAAGCGTAGCGGTAAAGGTCTGTGAATTTACCGTGATTTTGATTGTTCCGTTTGGCATTTTAGTATTGTTTTCGGTGTTGATAGTATCATCTTCTTTGTTGCAAGAGGTCGTACTGCCTATAAAAATAGGAGTGTATAGGAAAACCATTAAAAATATAGATTTCACAAGCCTATTGTTATTTTATACGCGCTTTAACAATACCCCAACTTACCAAAAGGAATGACCTCAGTTTCTAGTTTTTTAGCGACCGGTTAGGCTTTCTCCAGCTTCGGTATATCTTGCCCCCATAACTTTGACTTGTAATGCGGCATCATTGATTTGATTCAAATCTTCAGAATTCAGCTCGACATTCACCGCGCCTAAGTTTTCTTCCAAACGATGCAGTTTGGTCGTGCCAGGAATAGGAACAATCCAAGGCTTTTGTGCTAAGAGCCAAGCCAATGCTACCTGTGCTGGAGTAGCATCTTTTTGTGTTGCAATTGTTTTCAACAGTTCTACCATTGCCTGGTTAGCCTTCCGGTTCTCCTCTTGGAAACGGGGAAGGGTGTTGCGAAAATCAGCGGTATCAAACTCCGTGGTTTCATCAATTTTCCCCGTCAGGAAACCTTTGCCTAGAGGACTATAAGGAACAAAGCCGATACCCAATTCTTCGAGTGTCGGTATGATTTCGGCTTCGGGTTTTCTGTGCCATAAAGAATATTCACTTTGTAGAGCAGCTACGGGCTGCACCGCATGTGCCCGGCGAATAGTTTCAGCGCCAGCTTCCGAAAGTCCAAAGTGCTTTACTTTTCCTTCCTGAATCAAGTCCTTTACCGTCCCGGCTACATCTTCAATCGGCACATTTATGTCCACTCGATGTTGATAGAATAAATCAATCACATCCGTTTTTAATCTTTTAAGACTCGCCTCTGCAACCCTTCTTATATTTTCAGGGTGACTATCCAATTCGGTCCACTTTCCATTAGCATCAGCTTTCCATCCAAATTTGGTTGCGATTTCTATCTTTCCCTTGAACGGTTCCAGTGCATCGCCTACCAATTCTTCATTTGTAAAAGGGCCATAGACTTCTGCGGTATCAAAAAAGGTTATGCCCTTTTCAACCGATTTACGAAGTAAAGCAATCATTTCATTTCGATCTGGAATGGGGGTATACCCAAAGCTCATGCCCATACAGCCTAATCCAAGGGCAGAAACTTCAAGACCCCCGGTTCCTAATGTACGTTTTTCCATATTTATTTATTTTTTTGATTATAGTAAATCACCTGAAACGGATTTATCGGACTTTATTTAGCGTTATAGATTTCATCTGTTACTTTCTCCATCCAGTCCACAACTTTCCCGTTCAGTTCCTCTTGAGTCGCGATATGTGTCATTGCCATTGTTGCCGATGCTCCATGCCAATGTTTTTCCCCCGGAGCAAACCAGACGATATCACCAGGCCTGATTTCTTCAATAGTGCCACCCTCGCGTTGCACTAATCCTATTCCGGACAATACAATCAGCGTTTGCCCAAGGGGATGCGTGTGCCATGCGGTTCTTGCACCAGGTTCAAATGTTACTTCGGCCGCACCGGCGCGTCTGTGTCCGTTCGGTAGATATAAATAGTTGATACGAACTGCCCC
>JBBQAM010000097.1:0-6912 GCA_038316335.1 Flavobacteriales bacterium | reverse complement strand
ATTGAACCGACCCATTCGTAGATAGTTTTTCATATTGTCCTGCAATGTCATGTGATTGCGCACAGGAAGACAGACACGTCAATAGCATCGTAATAAATAGATAATTTTTCATATCGGAATCGTATTTAAACGCTAGTGGCGCACGTCTTTGACGCGTGTCAACAGCGCATGGGTCAATATATATAGCTTGCCTCATTTATCCAATGAAAACGTCGTTTCATCAATCTAAAGTCTTTTAGGTCAATGGGCCTGCGCTTGGCAGTAATGAATACGGAATCGGTTTTGATGATTCCCTTTAACGTTAACGTAGTTGGATCGGGCGATTCGAAATGCAAGCTGCTTTCAAACTGCCGTGCAATCAGTAAAGAATCCATCTGGAAATAGGTATTGTCGGAGAAACCCTGTTCATTGTAAAGCTCCTGCATGTTTACATATAGTTCGGCCTGATCACCGGATACAATCAGTTCTTTTTTACCAACCGATATGGCTACGAAGGCAATACTGTCGCCCTTAAAGCGTACCGCCTCTACCATCCCGTCTCCTAGGACCAACTGGCGCCACCGCGATAGATCCTCCTTTGATAACGTATCTTTATTCACCACGAACTTGTCGACATCATACACCCCGACGATACCCGATTTGGCGGTGCTTCGTTCTTCGGCCCTTTTTTTATACCCGATATAGTCCATCACCTGAAAGAGGATGACATAGGATATCACAAGGCATTTTAAAACTATTTTTGATAGGTTCATCCATCGTTTTCGAAAAATCGGGGCCTGTATGATCGGAAGGGAAGTTGCTTGACCCGTGAAGAAGAACCGAAGTATCCGGTCGGCATCCCGAAGCAACAGAAAAAGGGCCATGAGAAATAAAGCGGTGGGATACATTTTGGCGTGCACATCATAATTGAAGTTTATGGCCATCACATTGGCCAGCGTCCCCATAGTGAGGATCGCCCCAAACGTGGTCGTTCTGCGAAACAGCAATAGCAATGCGGCACTTTCGGCAATCCCAATAAAAACGTTGTACCCATACGAATATCCAAAAAAGGCCCATGCCAAATGCATGGGTGACATGTCACCCACGGTCTCGGTCAAGGTATAAAACCCCAGGTCGGGAAATTGCATTTTAAAGAATTTCTCGAGCGCAAAAAGGAACATCGTACATGCCAGATAATAGCGGATGCAGGTGGTGAGCCAATAATAAGGCACTTTATAATCCGTTCGTTTTCTATCGAGAAGGCTCCAGACAACGGTCCCCACAGCAGCAATGACCACCATAATGAAATAGAGTATATAGCTATACGTCCTGTCATTGTGTTGCCCATCATAAGGGGATACGATGGTATGGGAAATCTGAAAAACCGCCTTCCCTGTCCAGGAAACAGCCCCATCCAGGAGTGCTGCCAGGGGTCCGACATAATAGAGTGCGGACAGCAGCGCATTCACCGACCAATCGAGTAAAACGACAAACAGGACAAAGAAAATAAGCACGAAGCGGAAGGCGATTTTTTGGTAGGCCTTCCAAGGCGAAGACGGGGTGGTTGGTTTTTCCATAGAAGCGGCTTGTTTGATTACTTTAAGGAAATCGTCTTTTTAAATGGTGCTCCTCTTCATTTTGGTAAATACGGTTTACTAAACCTACCTATTTGCAGGCCACTAAATATAGTGACAAGTAATCGATCTTTGCAACACGAAATTTATGAATTGGCTGCAAGATCGCTTTGGGAATACGCAATACAATTCGCTTCGTTCTTGTTTACGATTTAATACATAATTCAAACCCCTAATTTAGTGGCTATACCCCGAATAGCATCCCGATAGTTGTTGCCATGGCACACTGGCAGCGACGGCACCCGCAGCACCTATCCGCCTTTGGGGGAGATGAGGGTTGGTGAGGGTTGGCGGTTTGTACCTTTTTCTTCTTAATTATCACCTTCTGTCTCTTCAATGCCTTCCCAGACCATTGCCACTTTTCCTATGGTCCGCTTTTCTTCGATATATGCTATGGCATCCGGAATTTTATGAAATGGGTAGGTCTTGTCAATATGAACTTTAATTTTCCCACTTTGAATTAAATCCGTCAAGGTCTCTAGGTCTTTCGTGTTGGTCTTTGCTGTAAACTGGACCAAAGGAAATTTGCTTAAACCTGCTTTAATCAGTAACCACATCATGTGCTTCATGGTAGTAAAGCCGACAAGCACACCTCTTTTCCCCATTCGTTCGAAGTCCTGCATAAACAGATTGCCAATGGTGTCAACAATGAGGTCGTATTTGCGATTGTGTTTATGAATAGGCTCTTTGTCATAAGCAATAACCTCATCGGCACCTAGGCCCTTGACAAAGTCCTTATTTTTACTTGAACACACAGCGGTTACTTTAGCACCATATACGCTTGCAATTTGTACGGCAAAATGACCCACCCCACCTGAAGAACCATTGATTAAAACCGATTCGCCCTCCTTGAGTTTTCCATGGGTCTTGAGCGCTTGTAGCGCCGTAAGCCCCGCTATTGGGGTACATGCCATTTCAGGAAATTCAGATCCTTCGGGAATACTAACACAAACATTTGCAGGTACGCAAGTATATTCAGCAAAAGCTCCTCCTTTAAGTGTTTCTCCAAATACCCGATCTCCAATTTTAAAATGAGTTACATTATTTCCAACTTCTTCAACAACACCTGCAAAATCAGCTCCCAGGGTTTTAAGTTTTGGCTTGAACAATCCAAAGGATAAGCGCATTAAAAATGGCTTACCTCGAAGAATATGCCAATCAGCAGGGTTTGCTGAATTCGCTTTAACTTTAACTAAAATGCAATCATCCTTCAAGATAGGTTTTTCAACCTCATTCAAATGAAGAATTTCAGGTCCTCCATACCTAGTTTTTGTGAATGCCTTCATCTTATTATTTGATTTCAATTATAAACGTCATATAAACAGTGTTCTTTCCCATCCGCTTCAAAGCCACCAGCCCTGCGCTATTAGAAAATAGTCGGTCAATAATGAAAAAGTTATAAGGCCAATCGGTAAAGCCCCCCAAAATGGCTAGAAAGATTCCATCACTGACTCTCTGTTTTATTGCATTACGTACCCTATAAAAAAAGCGGCCTAATCTTGAATGCCCCGATGATCTTTCGAAGTCGTAGAAACAGGAGGTAATAAGACCGTGTCACGCCGCAGTTAAAATACAACTTAATTGATACCGATATTTTTTATGTTTACGACTAAATGAACTTCCATAATAGCAGGACTTAAACTACCTCTTTTTCAAAATCAACCACAATGGTCGCGGCACCTTGCGCAAGCCTTCTGCGACAACAACGGGGTTTCATCCTACTATATTTGCCCGTGTAACCGCACTAGTAGTGCCCGTTCGCCTGTGGCGGAGACAAGCGCCAGCGAGGGGAATCTCTTTATTACGATTCTATTTTAGTTTCCTTTGACCTTAAAATTTTTCTCATCGGTGGATTCTCCTTTCCCGCTATAAACTGTCACTTTGGGAAATGGATAAACTGGTCGCGTCATAGTCGACTTCCCCTCATCCATTTTTGAAAGGACTATTCGTTCAGGTGCTTTACCATTCTCAACCCAGTCTTGTATGAGTTTAACCCAATCAATGGTGTCGGGTCCAGTTCCTCCACCACAGTGTAATACTCCGGGTAATAAAAAAAGTCGAATGTAGGATTGTAAATCTTTGTCCTTTTTCATGGCCTCCTCGTAGTGCTGGATTGTCGCATAGGCCGAAAGTGCGGGGTCATTCCATCCATGGTACATAATCATTTTTCCTTTTAGATTTTTGAGCCCGTTATAATCAGTCTGTGTAGCGTCCAGAAACGCAGAAGCATATTGGGTTTCATTAAAGAAGTTTTTAAAATCATAGTGACTATAATCCCAGGAAGGGTTGTTGTAAACCAAATATTTAAACATGTTGGTTCCAAACATATAATGCAAACTCGGAGACTTTTGTAGGAAAGGACTCGTCCCACTTATCCAAAAATCCCAAGACCCTGACTCGCCTTCTAAGCCGAAGGGAAACCCAGGATAAACTTGCTTACTTTCAACTAATATGGGGCTATACACTGATTTAATGGCTGCCAATTGCTCTTGTGTGAAACAGCTGGCTCCGGCCTGATTATTAGGACAGAGCGGTAGTTTAGTAAAATCAAAGTGGCAATCCCTTGGGTCATTTAAAATATTGTCACTCAATCCGTCAATTTCATCACATTGGCGTAGGACGTGTTCTTGCAGTAATTTTAGATTGTCATTAGTAATCATAGTCTTGCTCAAATCTTTTGGGTCAGGGTAATTATTCTGACAACCTTGAATAAACTTAGCACCAATGGCCGGCCAATTAAATGCGGGAGCCCCTGCGACAATACCGTTGAAGTCATCAGGATATAATTGTGCTTCGACCATGGCTTGACCTCCTCCTCGTGAGCATCCAAGGAAATATGAAAATGTCGGAGCAGCACAGTAATATGTATTGATAATTGATTTAGATACGACTGCTGTTCTATGTACGGCCAAACGACCAAAGTTAAGTTGGCGTTCCATGTTGTTAAGAGCCCAGTCAGCAAGTAATTCAAATCCTTGATGTCCAGTATCTGTACCTGATATCGCGTATCCCTCATTTAGATAATGCGTTAAATTATTTTGAATACTTCCTGCAAAACCACCATTTCCGGACATTAGAAACCGTCCATTCCATTCTTGAGGCACTAACAATTCAAAATTTATTTCTTTGCTTATTTTTCCGAGTACACGACAGAACGGTACACTAATAACAACAGTTGGAATCCAATCTGTTTGGCTTTTGATAGTGTCACTCGTCAATGATTCGATTTTAAGAATAGTCACATCAGGAAGTCGGATGTCTTTAAGTTGTTCACATGGAATACATGATTTTTTGTTTGTAATCACTTGTCCTGAAATAGTCAAATGACTTAATCCAAGGATTAGTCCGAGAAAGAAGGTTAGTATTTTCATATGAGTGGGTTTGAATGGTTTCTGAAATTATTTAAGCGCTTTCAAAATTCCCATTTATTTTTTTGTCGTCAGTCCCGTTTTCTGTTGTCAGCTCTGTCCTGCCGTATTACTGGCAACGTTTATGAATGTGCCGATGTGGGTTTAAGATTAGTAAATTGTCCCACGGCACGAAACGTTATTTGAACGGTGAAATTAAAAACTTAAACCGAGCCCCATAATGGCACATACATTTTGTTGTGCGTTTGTTCTCGTAAGTCTTTAATTAGTTTGAAAAATAAATTTTTTTTAAATCAGGTATGCCAGAAAACCGCTAATTAGTGTTTGAGTGCCTACTATTATTGTCTGATGTTATCAATTGTACATTTGGTTGCTTTAAGGATATTGCATTGAAAGCCAATCTGTAAATCTTTCTAACCATGTATCGCACGGAAGATTTTGCTTTTTCATTATAAACCCGTGCCCTCCTCTTTCGTACATATGCAATTCAACAGGCTGATTAGCCTCTAACCATTTGGAATAGATTTGAATACTGTGGGCGGCAAAACCGAATCCGTCATCACTGGCACAAGCAATAAAGAGGGGTGTCCTCGCAGAGGGGACTTTAGAACCGATTATAGCATCTCCGTAAGCATAAATGGGCGCCACAAAATTTGGGCGGCTCTCTTCCAAATCATTGTAAGCGACTGACATCGCAATAGTTCCTCCGGCAGAAGAGCCCATGAAGCCTATTTTGTCAGAATCAATTTTGTATTCAGCTGCATGTTGGCGGACATACTTTACAGCCGTTAGTGCATCCTCAAGTGCGAGTTTTATTACAGGTGAACTCACCGAATCCAGCATTTTAAAATTCTTTGTATCCATCATTTTGTCATAGTATGGATGAGCAGGGTCTTCGTGCACCAGTCGATATTTTAAAACGAAAGCAGTTATCCCCTTTTCGTTTAATTTCTTTGCGACGGCGGTCCCTTCAAGCTCATAAACGAGGTAATGAAAGCCGCCACCCGGTGCGATGATAACAGCAATTCCATTAGGGTTTGAAGGAATAAAAGCTGTTAAAGTCGGATCTGTTACATCTCTTAGATAACCTCCCAAATTTTGCTCTTTCCAATTCCAGTTTTCTGAACCTGGAGCTTTTCCGGAATACAGGCGAATAACTTGTTGTGCTTGCAACTGTGCAAGAGCGATTAGGAGGACAAGAATTGTCAAAACAAAACATTTATTTTTCATATATGGTGATTTTGAATGACGCACAACAAGTAAATATAGTGACAAGTACCTATTCTTTTCAACACCTATTTTATGAATTGGCGATATTGGCTGTATGGGCATGAGCACTACGATCTACTTCGAACTTAATTACGTTGTATGTCACCTGACCGTCTTGGGCGTAGACGAGCGCTGGCGAGGGGCACCCGTCTAAGACGAGCGCCAGCGGGGGGAACGGCATAATGGCCGTGCGGGATATCTATGGCCCAAAGTGACCGTTTTTGATAAAAAGTGCCCACCGGCAATAGAAATCCAAGGCTTCGGATAGTAGAAAGCATCCGAACGGAGTCCAAAAATACGGTAACTGCAAAAGCATCAACGCAGGTGCCACTTAAAACCTCCGACCCGATCCACACCAATCCCCATAGGAAGAGAATGCCGACCCGGTTCGGTCAACACTGGCTTCATGTTGGGTCGTACCGACCACACGAAGCCTTAGTTATTAGGCAACGTTTTTATTTTCGAAGTGCTTGATTTCGCTCAGCTCCGATTCTTTTGTTTCCCTTTCTTCCTCAATATCATAATCATCTTGAAGTCCGAGCCAGAACTTAGCGGAATTTCCGAAATATTTACTCAATCGTAAAGCTGTGTCAGCCGTTATTCTACGATTACCTTTTACGATTTCTGAAATTCGTGTTTGCGGGATTTTTAAATCTTTTGAA
>JBBQAM010000066.1:0-19914 GCA_038316335.1 Flavobacteriales bacterium | reverse complement strand
CCCCAATGACAATGTTATATTTCAGGTTTTCGGTGGTGCCGGTAAGTCATATACCCTTATTGGTGCCGAATTAACGGCCTTGGCCACCAATAATGCCGGGGAGCAGCCTTCTGGTTTCATTTATCAGATACAAGAAGGGAAAGTCCTGTTGGAAATTGTGCCGAAAGAAGGCCAAATGCCAAATGCGCTTGCCTTTCTGACATCAACAGGTGGATTTAATATTCCACTGGCAGATTTCACCGTTGCCCCAGCCGTGGTCATTTCTAAAAATTATGCGACGATTGACGTCTTCTTTCCGATCAACAGGTTGCTAGAATTAAACGACTACCCCACCACTTTCAATTTTATTCGACCGATGTACCTGCCGTTTCCAAAAGTGGGCATCGCTGAAACACAGGGCGATGGGGCCATGCTCACCAATATTGCGCGCGAATCATTCGGTACGCGGGATGCCGATGGTAATTTTAAACCTTTGGACGGTACCGGAGTCTTTGCCGCTGTCATCTCCGACAGTTTTGATACCCAGCCGGTTAGTCCCGGGCAACCGTCAAAGGCAACGGTTGATGCACAGCAAGGTGATTTGTCAGGTGCTGGCAATCCACAATATCCAACCCCCGTACAGGTACTTAAGGAATATCCGAATGGGGTGGGATCTGATGAAGGCCGGGCCATGCTGCAGATTTTGCATGATGTTGCCCCGGGTGCCACCCTGGGTTTCCGTACAGGCGTTTTATCGCCAAGGGACCTTTCCCTGGGAATTGATAATCTGGCTGATGCAGGGTATTCCATCATCGTCGACGACATCACCTACCCCTTGGAACCCTTTTTCCAGGATGGGCAAATTGCCGAATCAATAAAGCGATTTACGGCCATTTCGGGGAATTTTTATTTTACTTCGGCAGGAAACTTCAAGGATATCGGCTATCAAAGTGTGTTTGTGAATTCCAGCGCCGCCCCAGTTACCGATTTTCTAACAGCGGGAAGTCCGGCAAGGGCACATGTATTTGGAGCCAATCAGGATGTAAAGCAAAAAATACAGGTGGCCCCAGGAACGTATATGATCGTGTTACAATGGAACGAAGACCTGGCCTCCCAGAATAATCAAGTGGGCGCCACTACCGACTTGGATATCTATCTAGTAGATGATGCTGGAAATCGTATTGTTGATACGAACCGGGTGAACCTATCCGGGGATTCTGTAGAGGCCATGTTGTTTGAAGCCAGTGCGAATGCCCCCGCCAATATCATGATCGTCAGTGCCAACGGACCTGCCCCGGCCAATTTGGCATTTCGATATATCGTATTCCGTTCCGACGGACTCCAAATTATGGAATACAATTCAGGTGCACCCACGGTCAGCGGCCATGCCATGACTGCCGAAGCAATTACGGTTGGTGCTGTAGATTATCGGGTAGCCCAAAATCCATCGGCGGAGGCCTTTTCCTCGTATGCTGGTATTTTGTCGAACAATCGTTTGCTGCAAGTAGATATTTCAGCCCCCGATGGAGGGAACACAAATGTAGGATCGATTGGGCAGGATATTAGTTCGGATCCCGATCTATTACCCAACTTCTTTGGTACCTCGGCCGCTGCGCCGCATGCCGCCGGGGCCTTCGCCCTCATGAAATCAGCCTTATCCTCTTGGTACCCAGATGGATTACCGACTGAAGTGCCTATATTGACAAACTTGCAAGCCGATCAAGTACTGCAATTGTTCAAAAATAGTGCAGTGCAGATCCCCGGGGACGAAGTACAGGCCGGGGATGGCCTGATCAATGCAGGGCTGGCACTCAAACAGATTGCCGCTCAAACAGCAGTGCTAACAAGTTTAACTGTTGGGGAGGGTGAACTTAGTATTGAAGATGTCGATGTTACCTTGACCGGAAAATACTTTCCGGTTCCCGTTGACAACGGAGGAACAGGAGACCCCGAAGTGCCGCTGGTAAAATTCGGGGAAGGTGAAGATCAGGTTCAATTGGCGGTCAAATCGTTCAGCGATACCGAGATTGTAGTGACGGTACCTCCCTTTACAGGGAATCCGAATGTCATCGTAAATACCGATCCCGTAAAATTAGGATTCATGGCGAGTGCTGGAGGGGGCGATTCAAACCCCCTGCCCATTTTTAATGATGGTCGCATTGCCATTAAAATTACCGCGAATAACGTGGACATCGAATATGGACAATCGTACGAAGATCAATTTGATGTTGTAGTCGAAGGGCTTCCTGAAGGGATAACTTTGGCTGATTTAGGACTTCCCAATATTAAATTTACAACGCCCGCTGTCGGCCCTTTTGCAGATGTAAATAACTATGCCATTGTGCCTTCTTTTGCAGCACCCCTTTCTGAGGAACAAGCTGCGGCCTTTCAGGTAAACTTTGTAAACGGGTTATTAGCGGTGTCTAAAAAAGACCTGACGATATCCCCTGAAGATCTTAATATTACCTATGGCGATCTGGTCGAGTTGCAGTTGAATTATCAATATGCTACAGAAGGTATTAATGACAACACGCTGTTTTTACAGACAATTAAGAATGCGCACGCTGCTGATTTCTACGCGGAGAATACCCTGGCGCTGATAAATAGGGCTAAAGCACTTGTTAATAATGAATTTTTGGATGGAGGTAGTTGGATGGCTACTGAGAATACGATTCTCAATAGAGCGAAGGCATTAGTAAATGATATGCATGTAATTGATTTGGATGTTCAGGTCTTCGAAAATTATTTAGTCAACAGGGCAAAAGCGTTGGTGAACGGTAAAACCAATTTATTTAGTGCCATAGTGAACGGCGAGGATCTGCTATCTGGAAATGTCACCTTCAACAATCGAGCAAAAGCTTTGGTCAATGATAGTGGTTTAGGGGGTGCCGATGACAAAAACAATTACGAATCGGTATTTACAATACTTGACTTATTGGATGATTCAGAAGAGGGTGGATCGGTTGATAAGTTCTACTCCTTGAATTTGTTAAGTGGGCTGGATGTTACCAACGGCGATGAAAATCTTGAATATTCTTATCCAGGAACATTTTTGTCACCTATTGCCGCGAATTTTAATATTACCTATACCTCGGGCACGATTCGTGTCGCTCCAGCCACTTTACATATACAAACACCGAATATAGCGCTCGAATATGGAGAAGGTTTCACTGCAGAAGATATCAATTCTATTATCTCAGGTTATAAATATGAAGAAACGGCAACAGATGTTTTCCCGGAAGGCCTCGACTATTATTTAGTGGATACTGGCAATGACCACCAAGAATATGAACTGGGCGATCGATTGAATGTGGGCCGCTATGAAATAAGGGTGCATGCCCCGTTAAATTATTCGTTGAACTATGATGTCGTCGGAATTTTGGAGATCTATAAAAAATCGCTTACGGCCAAAACCGATGCGCTGGAGATTCCCTATGGCCAACTGCTTTCGGTGGGCGATATCAATCTAAACCTTTCCGGATTTGCCGAAGGGGAAGATGAAAGTGTATTTGCGGAAGAGTTCGGGGAACTCCCTTATTATTTAGTAGATGCTCAAAATAATCAATATGAGTTAGGGCAACCCTTACACGTCGGCCAATATGAAATCCGCCTGAGGGAACCCAAAAACTATGTAGTGGCCAATGATGTCGGCAGTGGTAAATTGACCGTGGTCCCTGCCACACTCACTGTTCAAATCGGAGATTTATTGGTAAATCAAGGAACGGTGCCAAATCCCGAAGCCATTGCAGTCGAATTTATGGGATTTGTAAATTATGATACCGCGGAGACTGTATTCCCTCAAGGTATTCCCTACTATTTTGAGGATTCCCAAGGCAATGAATTGGTCATCGGGAAAATCGGTAAATATGCTATCAAAATTCGCGATGCACAAAACTATATTATTAATCTGGGGACAATAGGTACGCTGTATGTAAATCCGTATGGGGCAGGTGCGGTAAACGTGCACGCCCGGTTAAAATGTGTTGAGTATGATCGCACAAGTCACGAATATATTGCTAACTTTAAATACGAAAATAATAACACAGGTACGGTATATGTGTTTCATGGAACTGATAATCAATTAACTAGCGAAGGTTCATTTGTTGGCGAAACCCCTTTTGAATACACACCGGGCAAGGGGTATTTTAGCATCCGTTTTGATGGTACCGATTTAATTTGGTCGCTCACAACGAATGACGGGTTCGAAAGAAAGACTGAGACGGCGACCGCTACTTCCAGATCCAATGATTGTCGCGATGATGATGGCCATGAGGACGATGATCACCATGAGGGTGAAGATGACCATGATAGAGAGCATGAACTACATGGAAGTTATGGGGTGATCTATCCCAATCCTGTAAAGGGCCTTTTAAAAATAGCCTTAGATCAGCCGCAGGATTGTACGATCAAGATCTATGATTATTATGGCCGGTTAAAATATAATAAGGCATTTAATGCGAGCACCACACAACCTATAGAGGTCAATATGGGCTCCTACCGAAAGGGCATGTATATTTTAAAGATAATTACCGCTCAAGGGCACGATGACTATACGATTTTAAAGGATGATTAGACTAAATCACAATGCGGCCAACTAGACTTCTGTCAAAAAGTTGGGGTTATTTTTGGATGCTGATGTTTGCGTTCACTGCTGCTTATGGCCAAAACGCAAAGGTCGACAGCCTGAAACTGTTGGCACAATCAAGTCTTCAGGATACTACAAAAGTTAATATTCTAAATGCCTTAAGTGTAGAGATTCTAAATAATGAAGACATATTGGCCTCCCAGGACTATTCCAATCAGGCCAATGCTCTTGCAGAAAAGTTAGGATATTTAAGGGGTAAGGCCTATGCCGAAAAGAACTTGGGACTTGCCCAATATTATCAAGGTAATTATATGGAGGTGTTGGACCACTGGACCAAATCACTAGAAATATTTGAAACCATACAAGATACTTTGGGAATTGCAAATCTCGTTAATAATTTAGGTGCAGTGTATTATAACCATGGAAGTAATTCCAAAGCAATTGGTTATTATTTAAGGTCTTTAAGAATTTCCGAAAAATTACAGGATACGTTACGCATCGCCACGGCCTTAATAAATATTGCAGGGGTTTATGGCGATACACCCAACGATTATGATATTGCTTTGGATTATTATAATCAGCTTACTCCCTATTTAGACCCATTGAATGACGCCGAAGTAACTGTTTACTATTTAATGGGAGTGGGTGAAATATACTTTAAAAAGGAAAATTTTGAGCAAGCCCTGAAATATTACCAACAGGCTTTAAAATTGACCGAAAATACCACCGATCATCCGGACAATCTAATAAAATTAGGCGAACTAGAATTTAAAACTGGCCATAAGGAAAAGGCCATTGCGTTTTTGGAACAGGCCTACGAAATAGCTAGGGAGAATAATCAACAACTGCAGATGGTACAAGCTTTAACTGAATTGGGAAAAGTATATCAAGACAACGATTTCCCAAAATCCCTTGAGGCATACAAAGAAGCAGAAGCCATAGCGAACGAAATGGGCACTAAATTTGAACTTAAGGATATTTATGAAGGGCTTTCTAGGGTTTATGCCAATAAAGGGGAATTTACCAGCGCCTTTAAGTTCCAAGCGAAACTCATTGCGGCCAAAGATTCATTGTTCAATGTAGCTACCGATGATAAAATAAGGGGCCTTCAATTTGATTTTGATCTCGATAAAAAACAAGGTGAAATTGATTTGTTAGACAAGGAGGCCGAAATTGCCCAATTAACGGCAAAACGGCAAAAATATGTGATTTACGGTACCATCGCTTCTTTGATTTTAGTAGTTCTCCTAGCTGTAGGATCTTATAAACGATACCGATATGTCAAAAGAACGAATAGGATTATCGAGGAAGAAAAAAACCGCTCAGAAAACCTCTTGCTAAATATCCTCCCTGATGAGACCGCCTTGGAACTCAAGCAATTCGGCAAGGTTGCCGCCAAAAAATTCGATAAGGTCACCGTCATGTTTACCGATTTTAAAGGGTTTACGAGTTATTCCAACAATTTGTCGCCCGAAGTCCTGGTAAAGACCATCGATTATTATTTCTCTAAATTCGATGCCATTATCGAGAAATACGACCTTGAAAAAATAAAGACCATAGGAGATGCCTATATGGTCGCCGGGGGCTTGCCATTTCCCACGGATGACCATCCCCATAAAATGGTAGAGGCAGCTTTTGAAATTGCCCAGGTGATGGAAGAAGCCAAGATGAAGGTTGATGATGTCGTAGTCCCTTTTGATGTGCGCATCGGAATCAATACCGGAGCCGTAGTAGCCGGAGTAGTAGGCACCAAGAAGTTCGCGTATGATATCTGGGGCGATACCGTAAACGTGGCGGCGCGCATGGAATCCTTATCCGAACCAGGAATGATCAACATTTCCGAAAGTACCTACCTCCTAGTAAAAGACACTTACCGGTGCGAACATCGTGGCCAGATCCATGTGAAAAACAAGGGCATGATGGACATGTATTATGTTCATGGCCCAAAGGATCGAGTCGTGAGCAAAGCTTCGGAAAATTCTAAAGCAACTATTTGAAACTTCCTATGAAATTAGGCAGTTTTTAAAGAACCGTATTCTAGTTATGTAGCGTTCAAATTCTTCCCACATCCTTGTTTGAGGTAGCTAAAAAAATACCTTCCTCTCCCCCATCTCGCTTGCACATGCCTCATTCACTTATTACTTGCCCTATTGGCAACGATTTATTTCGTTTGTATTCAAAAT
Source organism: Flavobacteriales bacterium (assembly GCA_038316335.1). GTDB lineage: Bacteria > Bacteroidota > Bacteroidia > Flavobacteriales > Flavobacteriaceae > JALHST01. The sequence continues at coordinate 13,167 of JBBQAM010000066.1, read as the reverse complement.
ATTTCTTAAATCGTAAGAAGGAGGATTCAAAATAATGATAACTAAGTCCTGCAATGGCATAGGAAAGTGCAAACCGAATTAAAAAATCGACGAATACGTATTCCGTGGTTAGATAGTGTACGCAAAACAAATAGACCAATGGGTGATAGACATACAGCCCATAACTTATTTTCCCTGTATAATTTAGAAAAGTGCTATTTAGTATCCTATTGATTGCATGCCGTTTTCGTATTGAAAGTAAATATCCTATCGCAGCAAAGTACGTGAAGGAAAGCAATAGATACCTGGAATTCTGTACAAAATCATTTCCCGCTCCTGCAAAAAAGATCCATACGGTCAATGTAGTCAATATCATACCTCCAAAAAGGGTTAGGAATTTTCCAGAATTTTCTGGTCGAAATAAATTCTTTAATTCCATCAGGGCCAATAAGGCGCCAATGGCCAAAGAATCAATACGTGTGAATGTGAACAAGAATACCGAATAGCCCCCGCCTAACATGATTGCCCTCATAATTATGGCGAATACCACAATACCGGTAATAACATATTTTAGGTTTTTGTTCGAAGTGACATAGACTATCAGCGGCCAGAATAGGTAAAAATGCTCTTCCACGGCCAATGACCAAAAATGATGAGGCCCTATTGTACTCCAATCAAAAGTTCTCGCAAATCCTTGTAAATAGGTGAAATAATACAATTTTTCACCCAAGGTACCCGTTTCCATTACTAGAAACAGGGGTGCAATCGCATACCATAGAATCAAAAAAAGATAGTACAATGGGAAAATCCTTAATGTTCTTCGAACGTAAAAATTTTTAAAAAAGCCTTCCGACCGCTTTGTTCGTATTAAAATTCGAGTAATCAAAAAACCCGAAAGCACAAAAAACAAGGTAACCCCGGTTTGCCCGATATCGGAAACTTCGGTAAGCACGTGAATAATTCTAGTACTTGAGGGAATGGATCTAAAGAAGTGAAAAAACATGACCATTAATGCGGCTAAGGCTCTAACCCCATCCAGATTCTTATAATATTTCAATTGCATTGCCTAATGACTTAATTTCAACCCCATTCAATCGGTTTGTACCGAATTCTGTTTAGTCCTAGGACAGTAAAATGGTCATAGACCCTATTTTTTTTATAGTTATTTTTGGGTTTTTAATTAAACCCTGTACGCCCATATTTATGAATGAAGAAGCGCCTTCAATTTGTGAAGAAAAAAACTACAATATGCTATTTCGTAAGTTGTACGCACCCGTAACGAAATACATGTATTATAAGTGTGGTGACCTACAGCAAGCCGAGGATATTGTACAAAACGTTTTTATCAAGTTGTGGGAATTATGTGCCACAATTTCATTTTATAAGGCCAAGTCCTATATTTATAAGTCGTGTAACAATTCATTTATAAATAGCATTCAACATAAGAAAGTAGTGCTCAAATATCAGTCGAACATTAATGAACATACTGATTATGAAAGCCCAGAGTATCTAATTGAAGTGGCCGAATTTAGGACCAAACTAGTCAAGGCGGTAGGAGCCTTGACATTGAAAGAACGAGAGGTATTCCTATTGAGTCGGATTGAGAAGAAGACCTATTCTGAAATAGCCGAAATAACAGGTATAACCGTGAAAGCAGTTGAACGTAGAATGAGCAAGTCACTATTGAGTTTGCGAGACATGCTTGGCAAAGAAATCAAACTATAAATAGGGTGTTCGCATCTTTGATTGTCACGTATTTAGTAGAAGCATCTTTTTATGGATAAATATTACACAGACAAGACTTTTTTAGCACGATGGGTCGCCAAAGAATTAACAGAGGAAGAGCGGTCGGAATTCGAAAAAACCGATGCTTATAGGTATTTTGATATACTCAATAAGGAAGCCCTACTTTTAGAAGGCCCCACCATAGATACCGAATTGGCTTTAAAAAACGTGCAAAGCCAATTACATTCAGGCAAATCCATGCGAATGAAAAGACGTATTTGGAGGTACGGTATTGCCGCTTGTTTTGCAGTAGCAATCGCTTTTGTCGGGTATTTGAACACCTCAAAAACCTATAGCACTGGAAACGGAGAGAAACAGACTATATTACTTTCTGATGGATCTGTCGTATATTTAAACGCCAATTCAAGTTTATCACGAAATCGTATATTTTGGTCTGATCATAGGCAGGTTGCGTTGCAGGGGGAGGCGTACTTCGAGATTACCAAGGGGATAGATTTCGAAGTTAAAACGACCAAAGGTACGATTACGGTTTTGGGTACTAGGTTCAACGTGCATGACAGAAGCAATTTTGAAATTTCATGTTATGAAGGTAGAATCCGATTTAAAACTGCCTTAGATACAAATCAAACAACGATTCTCAACAAAGGGATGCTACTTACACTCGAGCAAGATAAAATACAAACTAAAATTTTTGAGGGGGAAATTCCCACTTGGAGAGCCGAACGATCCAAATTTAAAGACCAACCGCTATCTAAAGTACTTATAGAATTGGAAAATCAATATCAGATAAAATTTCAATCGAACAATGTGAACACAGGTCGACTGTATACCGGTGAGTTCGTTCATAATAATTTAAAAATGGCTTTGGAAGCTACTTTAACCCCTATGGGAATTAAATATTCATCACCCGACCAACCCATAATTATATTGTCAAATTAGGGAAATGAAAATTTATTGGTTTTTTCTTCTTTTCCTTATCATGTCTTCAACCCTTGCGCAACAAAAGTTTGATTACACCTATGAAGAAATACCTTTAGCGGCTGCGTTAAATGATATTGAAATTAAAAATCAGGTAAAATTTTCTTTTGCCGAAGATCAGATTGACGATAAAAAAATCAATGTACTCGCAGAAAAGATTTCCTTAAACGAACTGTTATCCTATCTTGAAGCCCAAACCGGCCTAGAATTTACCAAAATTTCAGGGAATCAAATTATTGTGGTACCAAAGGTATCGGCAGGAATGTTCTGTGGGTATCTATTGGATGCCTCAAGCAATATGCCAATTACGAACACAACTGTTTCAATTAATGGTCATCACATCGTAGAAACGAATGAGAAAGCCTTATTCACATTTAAAACGATAAAAAATAAGAACTTCACCCTAAAAGTCGTTGGTTATGAACCAACATTCTATAAGGGTACTGCAGCATGTTCCCCTATTTATTTGACACCATTGATCGAACAATTGGACGAAGTGGTAGTTATGGGCTATATTACCACCGGAATCGATCGCAAGAATGATGGTACGATTAATGTATCCCAAAAATCCTTAGGTATTCTTCCCGGTCTAACGACGGCCGACATGCTACAGGGCATTCAGATTATCCCAGGAATTACAAGTCTTGATGAATCCGTTTCGGGTATCCAGATTCGGGGTGGATCGCCTGATGAGAATTTAATACTATTCGACAATATTAAAATGTTCAGTTCAGGTTATTTTTATGGGATGTTTTCCACATTCAATCCCTTAACCACCAGCAAGGCGACTATTTTGCGTTCTGGGGCCAGTGCGGCGTACGGCGATAAAATTTCCGGGGTTATCGATATTTCCTCGGGTAACGAAATTCCTGAAAAAACCGAGGTAGGCCTGGGACTTGATGGCTTAAGTTATGATGGGTTTATCAAGACAAATATTTCCGATAAAATGGGCGTTTATTTTTTTGCACGGCGCTCTTACACCGATTTTTTTAAGAATGCGACCTATAACGGGTATGCCGAAAAGATATTCAACAATACGGGTGTGGTTAAAGATAGTAACGGAAATATTCTCAATATAAATTCCGATTACGAATTCACGAGTGAGAATAGCAGCAACGATTTTTTTTTTCAGGATATCACCACTAAATTAATCTATACACCTACCGAAAAAGATTTTATTACATTAAGTAGTTTAATCACAAAAAGTTCGCTTGACTTTTCTTTTTCCAATGGAAATGAAACAAAGTTGGATTCCTTGGTAACAAAAAATAACGGTCTCAGCCTGATGTGGGAACACACCATTTCAGATGCGCATAAAATAACACTAAAGACCTATCTATCGAACCATCGATCTTATTATAAAAATGAAGAAAACATGAACCCTTTGGTCGAGGAAATCAATATTCGGGGGAACACGCTAACCGATTTTGGTTTAGATCTCAGAACCGATACCAAGATCGACGAAAACAAAGCCTATACATTGGGATATCAACTTTCCCATACCCAGGTTAAAGTTGAATTGAGCAAGGAAAATCCGGGTGAACCCGAAGGTGCTTACAGTTTCCCCTCGAATGAACAAAATTATGTGAACGCGCTATTTGGAGAGTATACCCAGACTTTAAAACAAGCAGGAATCCTAGTGGCCGGTATGCGAATCGTACATTATGACAACCTTCAAAAAATAGTGTTAGAACCAAGGATCAACTTTCAATATCCGCTGACAAACTCCCTTGGTGCGAATATGAGCTTTGAGATAAGAAACCAGTCGATATCGCAATTAATAGAATTCAATAATACGGAACTGCGCCTTGAAAATAATATTTGGCAGTTATCAGACAATTCTAAATACCCACTATTAAATAGCCATCAGATTTCAAGTGGTCTGTTATTTGATCAAAAAGGCTTCACCGTAGATCTTGAGGGCTACTACAAGCAAATTAATGGCCTTACAAGTTTCACGAATGGATTCAATACCCCGGAGCTTCAGTTTTCCGAAGGAAGGAGCAAGATCAAGGGAATTGATTTTTTGTTAAAAAAGCAAATTCAAAAGTATCGCGTATGGCTAGGATACACCTTTAATGACATACGCTATGATTTCCCCACCTTGCAGAATACCGAATTTCCTGGAAACAATGATATTACCCACAGCATTCGAATTTCGAATTCAATTAAAATAGCTAATTTTCAGTTCTCATTGGGATGGCTGTGTCGCACTGGAACACCTTTTACCCCGATCCGTTCATTTGACCCTGAAACCACTGCTGTTTCATTCGAACCTATAAATAGTGGAAGATTACCTACTTATAATAGGTTGGATGCTTCTTTAATCTATGATTTTGAATCCGATAAACCGGATAGATTTCACATGCAGCTGGGAATTTCAGGCCTCAATCTTTATAATCGGAAAATACCCATAGCAATTACCTATAGAACCGAATCTACCCCTGATGGACTCCTGCTCAATCAAGTGATTCAACATTTTTCGTTGGGCTTTACTCCAAACTTTGTCTTTCGAATTTTTTTATAGTGGTTCCTTCTATACAAAAAGGGATGCGCTGGTTGCCATAAATAATTATAGCATCTAAAGTACTTTTCGAAGTAACCTAAAATACACCAAAAAAGTAGCATAGCCTAAAGGAATCAGTGACGCTCCAATCTTTTTATCATCGCTTTCATTTCTTCGATTTCTTTTTTCTGAGTTTCAATAATACCCGTGGCCAACTTCTTGACTTCCGGATCTTGAATGTCAGCACGTTCACTTGTTAAAATCGCTATTGAATGGTGCGGTATCATGGCTTTCATCCATAAGATATCCCCTATAATCGGTTTTTGAACCCTCACCAAGAACAAGGCCCCCACAAACAGCACCAGGCTTCCAAAAAGGATTATGGTATTCTTTCGTTTGTTATGGTACATAGTACGCATCACAAGAAACATGATGACCGCCATTGCTGAAACCCCTAAACACGTCATATAGAATCGTGTTAGACTGAAATAAACATGGTCAAGGGAATAGGTATTTAGATACATGGTGATGTACATCGCTATAAACGATGCAATCAGCATGACTACAAATTTTGAGTAATTATTTTTATGCATTTTACGGTCGATACTTGTGTTCTCTGCTTCCATTTAATTTGTGTTTAAATTAATTTGATTGTAAATACAGCGCTTGTTTAAAGAATTACCTCAATTCACCAGCTCAAAAATTTAATTTTATTCCTCCTTCTAGAAATTATTTTATAAGTCGGTAATGAAAACGCCAATTAAACTGATTCGGGATATTCCTTTAAAATAAAATTCCAATGTCGTTTTTTAAAGAGTTCGACATATAAATAAAGCTTCAATTTACGAGCTCCCATTTTCTTTTTGACTTTTAATGAGGATGTGTTAAAGTAAGAATTGATACTATATAGTTTGTCAATATCATATTTCTCGAGCAGTTTAAAAGAATGGTACTTTAAGTAAGGTGCCAAATTCTTTCCCCTATAGGCACGAAACGTATACACGTTTAATAGATAGGCTGCATGTTCCTCCAATCTAAAAAGCCTGTGCTGATGTATAAAGTCATTGGGTTCGATAGATAGTAGCGAAGCCATGGTTCCCTTGTGACGCAGGCCTATACAAAGCTGGCCATTTAACATAGCTTCTTCCATTACCTTGCCATTCAATCCCATGGTTTTATCCATCAGCCGTACCTCCTCAATACCCACATAATCTATTTTGTAATCATTGATATCATCCTTGATTATTGGTTCATCACATGCATTTTTTTCCTCAAGAAACCAATAATAGGGTTCGATATTCAATCCTATTTTTGCCAAAAGGTTGCGCACTGAAAATAACACCAGCCCATAACGAAACCGATACCATACTAATCGAAATTTGGACTGCTTATCTATTCCGGGCTCTTGCATGGGCATACTATTCTCCGTACCGCGCTTTAATTTTAATCCGCCATAATTGAACAGGTTTCAGGCTATGAAAGCCTTGGCTTAAAGAAGTTTGTTTTTCCCCTTTTTAACCTATCCTAGCAGCAATTATGGAGTTCTTTAAAATTATATAAAAGGATTCAATTTAAATTTAATGCACTTGATTTTTCAGCCTACGCTACTTTTTGCGCGATTCGTTAGAAACCAATTGAACATGATCATGTGCTTCCTAAAAAGGAAGCGGCCACATCGCGGCACAACATTCGTTTTCAAATATACCAATTTCATTGCTGCTCTGCCGGCCTAAAAACCTATTTAGCACCCACATTTCGACGTTTCAAATATGAAATAATTGATTGATTATTCCTTTTTATACAATCATCCTTCAAAATTAAGGTATGTATTGAAGTCCAATGCCTTTATCAAAGACGATAAGATTGCTTTCGATTTTATGGGAGTTTCGATTTAAGTCAAACTTTTAAGGTATAGCGCTAAATGCCTAAATGTTTTATGCTCACTTTTGTAATACAAATTAAATTTCGTCATTGATAATCAATGACTAACAATTAAAAGCTTAAAGAACATGAATAACGAAGGAAGTACAATTTTGGGGATTTTAGCAGGAACTGCCGTTGGGGCAATTTTAGGCATTTTGTTTGCCCCTGATAAAGGTGTGAATACACGAAAAAAAATTGGCGCGCAAGCCGTTTCAGCGCAAGAGGCGTTGAAGGAAAATGTTTTTGAAATCAGGGATAAGGTCGGTAATACGTTGGCCCATACAAAGGAAACTTTGGAAACTAAAGTAGCTTCTCTTGCATCGGACGCGAGTTATAAAACAGAGGATGTTATCACGTCTTTGGAAAATCAATTAAAAATATTAAAATCCAAAAACAAACAACTGCAAAAATCCTAAGGAATTCGCGGTATCCCGCATCATGTTGGGCATACACCAGAAAACGGTACGTCTAAACCGTCAAGTGTTTTTATTATGAACGTATATGTATATAAAAAAGTGAGAGAACGTCCCCACGTTCTCTCCTTTTTTTGGTTTTTAGAACCATACATAACCTACTTATGTGGTATAAAGATATGAAATGAACTGCATTAACCCATTATGTTTAACATAAAAATTTTAACACAATCAATTCAATCTCAATTTAAAAGCGACATCCTCCAGGCAATAATAGCATAGTTGTTTGAAAAAGGTTTTGTTTATTAAGCCCTTTCATAGGTGGTGAGGTAATCATGTTAGCCTACTATCAATCTGAGAATGTGTTGTTTATCGATTTCATTCTCAATATTCATTTCTATATCCATCTGTAAAGCTTTTAACTCACGGCTCACAATGCTTCTTTTGTTCTGAGGTATTTTGAAGTTCTTTTCTAGAAATTTCAAAGCATTTATTAATTCACATACTACCAAACTATCTTTATTAGAATAGCGTCTGATCGGTTGAATGATAGTGCGCATTAGCGTTTCACACGAAATGGTCTTACCAATAACCTTGAATTTAAGGGAATCATCAGTCAATAAAACCGTATCCGGGATTTGAAGTGCCTGATCCAAAAGTGTACCCAATCTTCGGACCACATTTACCGCTGTTCCAGGGTCGTTGATTCCGGGGGACATAGCTTTCACGGCCACTTCCATAAGTTGGATCATTCCGCCAAGACTGCTATCACTTTCGTCGCGGTTGGTGGTGATGAGCAGTAAGTCCCGAAGTGTTTCGATGTCATCTTTTTCAAGATTCATCGTCAACCCTAGAATGGGTGTTCCGATCCATAAATATTCCTCCTCATAGGCCAATATTTCAATCAGCACATCCAAATCTTTAATCCTTTTAGGTACCAGATCTACGTCAAAACCCATGAAATAGCCCGATCGATCTAACTTTAATTCCAGGGCATAGGTTGCTTCCGATACCAAGGCGTTCTCTTTTATGTAGGTTTTTCTTTCTAGTTTTTGCCTTAATTCATGTGAAGTGTACTTGGTAACCCGATCGATGATATTGTGTATTTGGATTGCCTTTGAAATACTGTTAATGAATGATACAAATAAGCCAACACAGATAATCCCCAAGAAGGCGGCAATCATGGTCGAAAGTCCAAATGACTTGGAATCTACCCCATAGGCACCCAGTGAGATTAAAATTATCATACAAAACGTTAAGGTACCTATATAAATTCCCAATATAATTTGATGTCCTTTGTTCGATATCAATCCAGGTAGAAGCCGGGGTGAAAAGTTTGATGAAGCTTGATTTAGAACCACCATGACCATTGTAAAACTGAAGACGGTTAACGATAAGATACTTCCGACCAACGTGGCTAAAATGACCCTTGCTGTTTCCCGGTCCTGTATGATAAGGTGTGGTACTTTTTCCTTAAAGGACATAACCATTTTAAAATCCTCGGTATACAATGAGAAAAAGGCAATAAGCATAAATGCCACGCTAATCACAACGGGATAGAAGGCAATGCTATAAATTATTCTGCGGTAAATTTTTTTGATCTCACTCCTCATTTTGTTATCCGTTTCAATGGACCGGATGTCCTGTTTGACTTGGAATTAAGTTACAAAAGAATAGTCTATTTTGAACAAAAGTAGTGGTAACGAAGATAGGTTCTTGTTGAAAATTTCAAATAAGGTATCCAAAAGCGCGATAAAGCACTTTATTCGAGGTCATTTCGCTCAAATTTATATATTATGGTTAGCTTGCCAGTAATTTAAGCCTTTTGAAATTCAGTTACATCATCAAATCAATAGTTGCCTTAAAATATGGCGGTACTTTTAGTAGGAGCCATCCATGCAAGGCCCCCACAGCAGATTTCGCAGGAGGCCTTATGCATCTTTATTAAATCGTACCGATTAAAACAACAAAGGGCGTTAAACAAAAATGGCATTAAACGAGTCTAATTTATCTAAAACCTGAATTTATGGGATCACAGTTTTCTTCAGCTTGGGTCAAAATGATCGAAAAAATGCAGGAATGGTTTGCTTCCTTGGTAATCAATTTACCGAACCTTGTTATCGCGATCCTTGTTTTCATGATAACCTGGGCCCTTTCGAAATACATACGGAAAATTGCCTTACGGCTTTTGGATAAAGGAAGACTTGCGCGGTCAATGAAAAATCTTATCTCCAAGCTTATTTCATTTATTATTGTGCTATTCGGATTGTTCCTGATATTAGGAATCCTGGATCTGGGAAGAGCCTTGAACACAATTTTAGCGGGTGCCGGCGTAGTCGGTTTGGCCGTCGGCTTGGCGCTACAAGGTGCCTTGGCCAATACCTACGCGGGTATTGTAATATCGTACATCAAACACATCCGGTATGGTGATTGGATTGAATCAAACGGTTTTGAGGGAGAAGTGGTCAACATCGATTTAAGGGCGGTTACCTTAAAACAACCTGACAATAATCTGGTTTATATCCCGAACAAGTTGGTGATTGAAAATCCCATTACGAACTTTTCGACTACGGCCCAATCACGCGTAATTTTGAAATGTGGGGTGTCTTATAAATCCGATTTGAACTTTGTCCGGCAAGTAGTCATCAAGACCATTACCGCTTCCTTTGAATCGGTAGCCAACGAAGAGGATGTGATCTTTCTCTATCGGGAATTTGGCGACAGTTCTATCAATTTCGAGACCCGTTTTTGGATTGATTCGACCTCTTCCTTAGAAGTAGCTAAGGCTAAAACTCAGGTAATCATCGACATAAAGGAAGCCTTTGACAAAAATGGCATTAATATTCCTTTCCCGATACGTACATTGGACTTCCCTGAAAACAGTATCGTTACTAAGACCTAGAAGCAATTTGGAAATAGAAAAGGGTTATGCTCCGATTGATTTCTATGAATGCACGTTTATGCCCAAATACTAGGCTTAGTTTCTAAATAGATCGACACGTGATCGAAGGGATTGACATACTTCAAATAACAGCATACATAGTGTGCTCCTGGGCACCCTTTCAATAAAAAAGCCGCCCCTTAAAAGGGCGGCCCATAATATCTTGAAGTTGACTGCTACCTATTACAATCCGCTCCCCAAGTTTCACCACCCTTGCTATAGGATATAACCAAAACGCCCTGGTCTATTTTAACGGTTCCTGTGCTATCTATAAGAATGTTTTGATTTTTCTCCATTTTGATCCCCTTCAAACTGGGAATACCGTCAGAAAAATCAAAATTGTACGAGTCACCCACCTTTACGAGGGTTACGCGCCCATCTGACGTGGTTATATCGGTATTGCTGCTTGGTTCCGAATACGTAACCGACCCTTTATACGTACCCACAAAAAGATTGTCATCGGTGGGGTCGTTGTCCTTACTGCAAGACGCCACCACCATGGTTATAAAGAAAAGTACACTAACTATTTTTATCGAATTTTTCATTGTATTTATTTTTTACATGAATATGATTAAGGGCAAAGTTATTGACTCCCTAAAGGCTCAAAAACTATTTGTGGAAACTTTAAGACTCTAAAAGGCATTGGGTCAAAATTTTAAGCAAACCAGTCAGAAACGACAAGAAAGACTGGCTGTTTTTTCGGTATAAAGTCTAGAAAAGGGGTATTCTTCACCAACGGACGTACCACTTATTTTAAAGATTACCGGTAATTTTCTTCCGTGACTAACGGTTTTCCGGATAGCAAGCGGCAATACCATCAAAATTCCGACAATCCACTACCTAGCATTGTTGAAAACCTGCCTGCCACAGGCATGGTGAAAAGAGGCACGCCCTTTGGCGTACCTGCTTTTTTAATTCCACCATCGCAGTCAAACTGCGTTTGTTTCGCTTCAGGATTTGCAGAATCCTAATGAACACTCCTGGTAAATGAAAAGTGGTACGCCCTTTGGCGTACCTGCTTTTTTTAATTCGTCCGTCGCAAGCAAACTGCGTTTGATTCAATTTCGGAATTAAAAAAAGTGATTTGCAATTGCAAATCACTTTTCGCTAAGTCGGGATGACAGGAATCCCATTTTGTTTTTATGTAATTGACTAACAGTATTTTACATGTTTTTATTTGATGTAAAATCCCGTTATTGACACCGTAATCTAAGAAGTAACTAAATGAACGTAAATTTTATGCGTTTTTACTATTTCAAATTTACAAAGAAAATTAATAGGGTTTCTAAACGCTACAATTTCAAAATTTCGAAAAGTTTTACATTCAAAAACAAATTCTCCACCCCCACTTTTTGAGATTTAAGAATTCCTATTTTTTCTAATTCTTGTAAATATTCAGCCGCGGTCTGTCTTTTGGCAATATTAGTATCCACTAAAAATTTCACCTTGCAATAGGGTTGCTCAAAAAGCAATTCTATCAATTCCTTGGAATATACGCGAGAAGGTAATTTCTCTTTGGCGAAAGCAATAGTTTCTTGCATCAAGTCATTAATAGCATTTATCTTTTTCAAAGTATAAATGGCCGTTTCTTCAACACCTTTAAGCATATACAAAATCCATCCTTCCCAATCCTGTTTCTCGGTGACTGCTCGGAGTTTTTTGTAATATTGATTTTTATTCTGAATAATGTATTTACTCAAATATAAAATTGGTGCGTCCAATAAACCTTTCTCTACTAAATATAGAATATTCAAAACCCGTCCAGTCCTTCCGTTACCATCAGCAAATGGATGTATGGCCTCAAATTGGTAATGCATTACCGCCAAGCGAACCAAGTCATCGATGCCGTTTTCTGAATGGATAAAATCTTCCAAGTTCTTCAACAAGTCCCTAATAATCGTTTCGCCTTCGGGTGGCGTATATATGATTTTATCGTTACTCGTTATTCGCGTACCTGTAGTTTTTCGAATACCGGCATTATTTTCTTTAATGGTCTGTACTATGGAAACAAAAGTATTCGTTGATAGGGGGCGTTTATCCAAATTGTTATAACCTTCCCATAATGCTTGCCGATATCGTAATACTTCTTTGGTCTGCGCATCAGTGGTGTTAATATTGGATGTAAATGCCTGGTATAAATTGTCTTCCGTGGTTACTATATTTTCGATTTCGGAACTATCCTTCGCTTCCTGTAAGGTAATCGCATTGATCAACATGGACTGGTTAGGAATTTCATCGGCTCTACCTTTCAGCTCCGCCAATACCCTTGTAGTAGCAATAGCTTGCTTTAAAACCTTTTTGGTTTCAACTTCTATTCTTGGGGGCAGTAGCGGTAAATCGTTATAAGGTTCTTTCGGATTAAACATGATTTCGACATATGAATATAACTATGTCGATGACATCGACACAATGCAAATATATGTCGAAATATTTACATTTTATCGACATATAATTAATTATTACCAACTTTTTCAGTTTTAAAGGCAACATATTTTCCCAAATCTTACCTCAAAACTTTGCGCGAGGATCCTGTGGAATTTTTGTAGCGTTCCGGCAGATAAGCGTGAAGCAAAAATTCCATAGGGCGCACCCTACTTTTGATTTGGAACACTATCCTCTTTTTTGGCCCATTTTTTAAAATCTTTGTAGATGACCGGATGGTCATTGAAATATCCCCTTGC
>JBBQAM010000044.1:0-32839 GCA_038316335.1 Flavobacteriales bacterium | reverse complement strand
TAATGTGTACGGAATGCAGATGGTTCGGGCCACCTATGAAGGGGTTAAAAAGTATGTATATCCCAAGAGGCCTTTTGTAATTACAAGGGCCGCCTTTGCGGGGACCCAGCGTTACTCCACCACTTGGACCGGGGATAATGTCGCTACTTGGGAGCATCTTTGGATCGCCAATGTACAGGCACAGCGCATGTGCATGAGTGGATATTCTTTCGTAGGATCCGATATTGGGGGTTTTGCCGAACAGCCCAACGGCGAATTATTTGCGCGCTGGATCCAATTGGGCGTGTTCCATCCATTTTGTCGTGTTCATTCGAGTGGAGACCATGGCGACCAGGAACCCTGGTCATTCGACAAGGAAGTAACCGATATCGTACGTAAATTCATAGAATTGCGCTATCAACTGCTGCCATATTTATATACGATGTTCTGGCGCTATACCGTAGCCGGTACGCCCATGCTTCAACCTTTGGTGCACTACGATCAGGAAGATACACAGACCCACTTTAGGACCGATGAATTCATTTTTGGGAAACAAATTTTAGTGTGCCCCATTCAAGAGCCCAATGCCAAAGGCAGAAGAATGTATATTCCAAGGGGCAATTGGTACAATTATTGGACCGATGAATCGGTCGAGGGAGGCAAAGAACGTTGGGTGGTAGCCGATATGGACAAAATGCCGTTGTTCATAAAAGAGGGCTCGATAATTCCAAAATACCCAGTGCAACAATATGTTGGTGAATTGGTCATAAAAGAATTGATACTGGATATTTATTTCAAACTGGGAATCGAGAATTCGTTGGTTTATGAGGACGCCCAGGATGGCTACGATTATAAAAAGGGACAATATAGTCTACGTAGGTTGAAATTGTCGGGAAAGGAAAACGAATTGATAATACAACAGTTCAAGGATGGTTCTTATAAAACGCCTTACGGAAGTATGAAAATAAAGTTACATGGCCTACCTTTCAAAATAAATACCATTGAAGTTGATAACGAGGAGGTCGCATTAAAGGACCTAAAATTAAATGGAAATAATACAATCGAGATATCAAAAGATTTTACTGCGTTAAGAATCATTGGTAAATAATTTTATATTCGGGGGTAGGATAACAAACACAGAAAAAGATGAAAAAATATATCGTAATCATAGCGCTTTTTATAGGAGTGATGGCATGCAAGACCAACCCTTTTACCGGGAAGAGTACACTGAACTTCTATTCGAACAGCCAAATATTTCCAATGGCATTTGCCGAGTACGATCAATTTTTGAATGAAAATAAGGTCGTCGATAATTCCACCGATGCGAAAATGATAACCAAAGTAGGCCAACGCATCGCTTCGGCCGCAGAAAGATGGTTGACCGCAAATGGGTATCCCGGCTATTTAAAGGACTATAAATGGGAGTATCATTTGGTTCAGGATTCTACTGTAAATGCCTGGTGCATGCCTGGCGGAAAAATTGTCTTTTATACTGGAATATTGCCCATTGCTCAAAATGAGACCGGGATAGCGGTAGTAATGGGCCATGAAGTAGCCCATGCGCTTGCCGATCATGGTGCCCAACGCATGAGTGCCGGAACCTTGCAACAACTTGGGGCAGTCGCCGGGAATATTGCGATCCAGGATGATAAAATAAGGAATACATTCAATCAAGCTTATGGTTTGGGATCTACCTTGGGGGTCATGTTACCGTTCAGTAGAAGCCAAGAAACGGAAGCCGACAGAATCGGACTTCAGATCATGGCAATTGCAGGCTACAACCCTGGGGAAGCTGCCGAATTATGGAAACGCATGTCTGCGAAAAGTGGGGGTCAGGCGCCACCTGAATTTTTAAGCACCCACCCTTCGAATGAGACGCGAATCAGTAATTTGACCGCTTGGGCACCATTGGCGCGACAGGAGGCGGCAAAATTTGGTGTTACCTCCTTTCAGTAAACAGTATTGAATCAATAATCGTATCTTGGAAGCTGTTCTTATGGAGCAGCTTTTAGTATTTGGTATGGCGCGCACTTTTGCTATTAAGGGGAGTAAGAAATTATTAAATGCCTGGGCGTTTTATGATTGGGCGAATTCAGTTTACAGCTTGGTCATTGCTTCATCTATATTTCCCATTTTTTATGGTGCACTTTTCAGGATCGCCAAGGTCGAAAGGGTTTCTATCTTTGGGGGCGAAATAGCACGGGCCCCCTTGATCAGTTATGTAACTTCCGCTGCATTCCTATTTATTGCAATTATTACGCCCTTTCTTTCGGGAATAGCAGACTACTTAGGAAACAAAAAACTTTTCATGAAATTTTTTTGCTATTTGGGTGGCATATCGTGCATCGGTTTATATTGGTTTTCCTTAGAGAATATATACATAGGCCTTTTATGTTATTTTTTTGGATTGGTCGGCTTTTGGGTAAGTTTTGCTTTTAACAATTCGTATTTGCCCGATGTGGCCTATGCTGAACAACAGGATAGCATCAGTGCCAAAGGCTTTTCTATGGGATATATCGGCAGTGTTATCTTGTTGTTGTTCAATTTGGCGATGGTGCTAAAACCGGATGTTTTTGGAATCGAAGGCGACGCCATGGAAGCCGCGGAAATGAAGGCCATGAAGTATTCGTTCATATCGGTAGGCCTTTGGTGGATTATTTTTGCCCAGTATACTTTTTTTCATTTGCCGAAAGGGTTCAAGAAGGTGGGCGTGCGAAAGCATGTGATTTTGAATGGTTTCAAGGAGTTGAAAGGCGTCTGGCATCAATTGGGCCATCAAATAAAGCTGAAAAGATACTTGGGGGCATTCTTTGTGTATAGTATGGCGGTACAAACAGTCATGCTCATTGCGACCTACTTTGGGGAAGAGGAAATCGCCTGGAGTTCTGATAGCGAACGTACTACTGGTTTGATCATAAGTATCCTCGTAATCCAAATTGTAGCGATTGCCGGTGCAACTGTGACAGCAAAGGCGTCGAAAGCGTTTGGTAATATTAGGACATTGATCGTTGTGAACCTTTTGTGGATTATGATTTGTTTCTATGCCTACTTTTTGATTACACCTCTTGACTTTTACATTGCCGCAGGTTGCGTTGGAATTGTCATGGGTGGCATTCAGGCTTTATCGCGTTCTACCTATTCAAAATTTATTCCCGAGACTACAGATACTACTTCTTTTTTTAGTTTTTATGATGTTGCAGAAAAAATAGGGATCGTCATCGGTACTTTTCTATATGGTTTTGTAGCTCAATTTTCGGGAAGTATGCGATATGCGATTATCTTTCTGGGTATTTTTTTCCTCATCGGAATGTTCCTTCTGACCCGTGTAAATAGAAATGAAAGCAAAAAAAAGCCTCTTAAAAAAGAGGCTTAGTGAACGATACCTGTTCGTTGATTGATTTACCCTTTTGATATATCCCCCGAACCCGAGGACTTTGTATCTATTTTTTCAGGATTTCCCCGATAACTAATGTCTCCAGATCCAGAAACCCGTGCCTTTAACATTTTATGAGCCGTAACCTTAATATCGGCCGAACCTGAAATTGTGGCATCGACATTGTCTGCATCGAGGTCATATGCCTTGATATCGCCACTACCCGAAATAGTCACATCAAAATCCTTTGCGCTTCCGCTGAGTGAAATGTCGCCTGAACCTGACATTGAAGTCGATAACGAACCTACTTCTAGTTGAAGGGTGATATCGCCGGATCCAGACATGGCCGTTTTGAAGCTTTCGGCCCGGATTGTTTTCTTGCTCACAATATCGCCGGATCCCGACAAGGCCACTGCACGTATCGTTTCTACAGGCACGGTAATATAGATGCCATCTTTCCAGGAGGAGGGCTTCAGATTATACCCTTTTTCTACCCGGATCGATAATTTACCGTCCTTCACTTCAGTGATGATATGTTCCAATAAATTTTCTTCCCCTTTTAATGTGATTTGACCTTCTTTTCCATCCACTAACGCTACGTCGAACCAGCCTGAAACCCCAATTTCGTCATAATTGCCTGTAGATCGTTCAATTGTTACGGTATTTCCATTTCCTTTTACGGTGTTTCCCCATTGTGCGGAACATGAAATTGTTAAGAGGATGATAGCTCCTAAAGTTGTTAATTTGCTCATGATAGTGTGTTATTTATAGTTATTGTATTCGTGAATTTATTTACCCTTTAGTTTTTTGAGAATGAAATGCCCCCGTAATCACTATCGATCGAAACGTTCTTTCCACTATTGGGTTTTGTATGGTATCCTTTGTAATATTTGTCGCTTGATTTTTCAGTGCTGATATTGATTTCGAAATCGTCTTTACCACTGACTCCGGCATAGGAGGTGCGTATTTCGAAATCGAAATAATATCCGGCATCGTAACCTATTTTGATACCTGTGTAGTTTGATACGATCTTCAAATTCCCGGCATCTTCCGCCATGTTATTTATACGTATGGAACCATAATCAGACTTGATGTCTACATTGCCATGTAGGTCTCCTAATTTTACATTTACGTAATCCCCATTTCCTTGGATGCTTTTGGCATCGGCGACTTCAAGGGTGCCATAGTCGCTCGAATACACAAGGTTATCCATTTGCTTTATCGTCGAATTCGTATAATCTGCCTTAATGGTCAAATCGCCCGCTTTCTGAATGGTGAAACCCGAATAATCTGCCGAGATTTCCCCACTGTTCATATATTCAATACTGGAGCCTGAGGTGTAGTCAAAATTCAATTGATTGCTTCGGCCACGTAATTCCCCAATTTCAAGGCGGCCATAGTCGCAATTTATTTTAGCATGCCCATCGATGCGATCTAAGGAAATGCTACCATAGTCGTTGTTGAGGTCTACGCTGTTTTTTATGGGCACTTTTATGGTATAGTTGATCTGCATGTTCACATTATTACCTTTCCCCCAGTTCCAGCCCCAATCGTCCTTGTTTTTGTCAAATATCGTTTTCGCCGAGACCATGCTGCTACTAGTATCGAAATTTACCGTAATATTATCAAGTTTGCGTTGAACCTTTTCCTCGTTATTGCCGTTGGTCTTAATATGAACCTCTATGAGTATTCTATTTTCGTTCCAGGAGGTAATGTTCAAGTTGCCGTAGCTATTATTGACTTTTAATAAGGCATCTGAATTCACATCGAATTCTTTCTTTATGGTTTTCTCCTTGGTATATTTTCCTGTAAGCTTGCCATCATTTGCGGTGAGGGCCATTGGTACAACCAATAAAAGGGCTAGTACGTGTTTTAAAGTAATTGTTTTCATCTGTAAAATTTATTTTGTTTAATTAGTATCAAATTCCTTTGCCTTTAAAGCATGGTTTGGTTTGTTTCGTAGCTATTATTTAAATTCTTGATGGTTTCGACTTGGTCAAGGACATCCCTAAGCAAGTCTATTCGCGTTTGAAAATTGGTAATCATTGCGCTAAGTATCAATTTGCTGTTCCCGCCGTTCAAAAGATCTTTTTCCAAATCAGAATAATTCGATTCTAATTTTTTAAGCTGTAACATGGCATCCGCGATGATTTTTTGAGTCTCCGGCGTACTTTCGCTTTTTAATTGCTTTACCTGTTCCTCAATAAGACTTGCAAAATAAAATTCAGTTTTTGAGGCTTCGGGCGATATTTCAGCCACCTGTTCGTTAATCGTGGGCTTCAAATTGAAAAGCCCAATGCTTAAGGTACACAAGACCAAGATGCTCGCCGCGATGGCCCAGGGTTTCCACCTGGAAATTCTTTTTACCTGTGCGACATTTTGATGTTCTTTTAATTTATTTAAAAATCGTATTTCGTGTCCAGTAGGCGGAATTTCAGTATCAAAAGAGCCTTTTAGATTTTCGAACAGATTATTTAAGGTGTCTTTTTCCATTAGTAAACTGGCGTTAATTTATGACGTAAACTTTCTTTTGCCCTTGAGACCATTGTCCTGCAGTTGGCATAACTGATTTGCATTATTTCACTAATTTCTTCATAGTCATATCCTTCGATTAAATGTAAGGTCAAAGAAACTCTGTAATTGTCTTTTAGCAGCTTCATGGCTTCCATCACTTTTTGAGCCTTCAGTTCAGAAACATCATGGTCTGCAACAAATCCTTCATTATCTTCGACCTTATAAAGTACTTCATCTAGGCCTACTTCGTTTTTACGTTGTTTTTTCCTGTAATGGTAAATACTGTTGTTTACTACAATGCGTTTCAGCCAAGATCCGAAGGTGACTTCCCCTTTGAATGAAGCAAGTTTCGTAAACGCATTTAAGAACGATTCTTGCATTACATCCTCAGCTTCCGCCCCATCTTTCACAATTCGTAAGGCCGTGTTGTACATTGCCTTATAATAGCGGTTGTACACTTCCAATTGCGCGCCCTGGTTCCCGATCAGGCACAATTGCAGTAAAGCATCAATATGTTCTTTTTTGTGGCTCAAAAAGTACATGGTTTGTCTTATAGATGACCCAATTTAGGCATTGTTACAGTTTTTTATAAAAAATAGTTATGGTTCCAGCGAATTCCTATGGTTTTTGTCGATTTTATCTCGGGCCTTCCAAAGGAAATACCTCCTAGAATGTTGGTTCAACGTAGTTTCAAAAAGGGTCAAATGCCGGGTTTTTTCTTATAAAAATGTAAATGGCACAACAATTGTCTATAAAGGCTAGAGCAGGAAGCCAATAATACAAAGGAATACTGAAAACAGGGCTTCGCAAGGATTATTATACAACTAAAGTATCGCGTCGCGTCATTATTATGACAGAATGACCGAATATATAGATATGGGAAATTCCAAATTTGCAAATTTTGACAATATGTCAATTCACAGTATCGATGAGGATTCTGAGTTAATACCGCTTTTGACCCCGGAGGACGAAGAGAAAATGAACAGTGAGGGGCTGCCGGAGATCCTGCCTATTTTGCCTTTGCGCAATACGGTATTGTTTCCAGGGGTCGTCATCCCGATTACTGCAGGTAGGGATAAATCGATCAATCTCATAAAAGATGCCAATAATGGTTCAAAGGTAATCGGGGTCGTTTCCCAAAAGGACGAGGATACAGAAAATCCGGATATCAATGACATCAACACCCTTGGTACCGTGGCGCGTATACTGCGCGTGCTTCAAATGCCCGATGGCAACACCACAGTGATCATTCAGGGCAAAAAGCGTTTTGAAATCGCAGAGGTTTTGACAAAGAAACCCTATATGACGGCGACGGTGCGTGAAGCGCATGAAGTACGACCTGAACCGAATAGCAAGGAATTTTTGGCGATTATCGATTCGATAAAAGACCTTGCATTAAAGATTATACGCGATAATCCGAACATTCCGAGTGAGGCGTCCTTCGCTATAAAGAATATTGAGAGTAATTCATTTCTGATAAATTTTGTGTCCTCTAACCTAAATCTCGATGTTAAGGACAAACAAGCCCTTCTAGAAATCAACAATCTTCAGGAAAGGGCGATGGCGACCTTGAAATATATGAACGTCGAACTGCAAAAGCTAGAATTGAAGAATGTTATTCAATCGAAAGTTCGTAGCGATTTGGACCAACAGCAGCGTGAATATTTTTTGCACCAGCAAATGAAGACCATTCAGGAAGAATTGGGTGGGGTATCGTATGATGAGGAAATCGACGAAATGCGTACCAAGGCCAAGGATAAGAAATGGGGTAAAAAGGTCAAGGAACATTTCGAACGGGAGTTGGCGAAAATACAGCGCATGAACCCCCAAGTTGCTGAATATTCTATCCAAAGAAATTATTTGGATCTTTTCCTAGAACTTCCTTGGAATTCATATTCCAAGGATAAATTTGATTTGAAACGTGCGGAACGGATTTTAGATCGAGATCACTATGGTTTGGAAGATGTTAAGAGAAGGATTATTGAATACTTGGCGGTCCTGAAATTGCGTAATGATATGAAATCGCCCATTTTGTGTCTTTATGGGCCTCCTGGGGTCGGTAAGACTTCGCTTGGCAAGTCAGTTGCTGAGGCTTTGGGAAGGGAATATGTTAGAATGTCGCTGGGAGGGCTTCGGGATGAGGCCGAAATTCGTGGCCATCGAAAAACCTATATAGGCGCTATGCCAGGCCGCATCATCCAAAGCATCAAAAAGGCGGGAACTTCAAATCCGGTGTTTATATTAGATGAAATCGATAAACTGACGAACAGTCACCAAGGTGACCCTTCTTCGGCCATGTTGGAAGTATTGGATCCCGAGCAGAACAGCGAGTTTCATGACAATTTCCTCGAAATGGGCTATGACCTTTCAAAAGTGATGTTCATTGCAACGGCAAATAATCTATCGAATATACAGCCGGCCTTATTAGACCGAATGGAAATCATTCATGTTACCGGCTATACCATTGAAGAGAAGGTGGAGATTGCCAAAAGGCATTTAATGCCCAAGCAATTACGGGAACACGGACTAACAGCGAAGGATTTAAAAATCGGGAAACGACAACTTGAGAAAATCGTCGAGGGATATACTAGGGAATCAGGGGTACGGGCCCTCGAAAAGCAGATTGCCAAAATGGTTCGGTATGCAGCTAAATCAATCGCCATTGAGGAAGCATACGATACAGCGATCAGCAACGCCGATATTGAAAAAGTTTTGGGCCCCCCACGATTGGAACGGGATAAATATGAGAACAATGAGGTTGCTGGGGTTGTGACGGGTTTGGCATGGACCAGTGTTGGTGGCGACATTCTCTTTATCGAATCTATATTATCAAAGGGCAAAGGTACATTGAACATTACCGGTAATCTTGGTAAGGTTATGAAGGAATCAGCTACGATTGCCTTGGAATATATTAAATCGAATGCCGAAAGATTCGGAATCGACCCTGCTATCTTCGACAAGTACAATGTGCATATACACGTACCTGAAGGAGCAACACCTAAAGATGGCCCAAGTGCTGGAATAACCATGTTGACTTCGCTCGTATCACTTTTTACACAGCGAAAAGTTAAAAAGAGCCTAGCTATGACCGGGGAGATAACACTGCGAGGCAAAGTTTTGCCAGTAGGTGGGATCAAGGAAAAAATCTTGGCCGCCAAACGGGCACGGATCAAAGAGATTATACTATGTGCTGAAAATGAAAGGGATATTAAGGAAATCAAGCAAGATTATCTAAAGGGTCTGACTTTTCACTATGTGAGCGATATGGCCGAGGTAATCGATCTGGCCCTAACCGGGCATAAGGTAAAAAACCCAAAAGTACTATTATAGCATCAACCGTTATCGCGCTATTTCTAAAGTTTTATTAAAACAAAAAGGAGTGAGCAGGTTCAGAAGTCAAAAGCGATATTTTAATTGCCGTTGTCTTCTTTGTAATCTCCTATTTCTACTTAATTTAGGGCAATGGAAAAAATAACCATAGCGATTGATGGCTATTCATCTACAGGAAAGAGCACCATAGCCAAGGCTTTGGCCAAGGTACTACGCTATCTCTATGTCGATACGGGGGCGATGTATCGGGCAGTTACCCTTTTTGCCATGCGCAACGGATTTATAGGAAAAGGCCGGGATAATTTTGAGGCGCTGGTCAGATTACTGCCCAAAATAAACCTTAAATTTCTTTATAATGAATCATTGGGGTATTCTGAAATGTACTTGAACGGCGAGAATGTCGAAAATGAAATAAGGTCTTTGGAGGTATCCAATTATGTAAGTCAGATTGCAGAAATTAAGGAAGTACGGC
The DNA here is from genome assembly GCA_038316335.1 of Flavobacteriales bacterium. Classification (GTDB taxonomy): domain Bacteria; phylum Bacteroidota; class Bacteroidia; order Flavobacteriales; family Flavobacteriaceae; genus JALHST01. Next base: position 23,171 of record JBBQAM010000044.1, on the reverse strand, counting down.
ATATGTTGGTTGAAATTCAAAAAAAAATGGGTCGCAACAAAGGCATCGTAATGGATGGAAGGGACATTGGTACTGTGGTATTCCCAGATGCTGAATTAAAAATATTCATGACTGCATCACCCGAGAAAAGGGCCTACAGACGCTATAAGGAACTTTTGGATAACGGGGAAAAGATACGTTTTGAGGATGTCTTGGCCAATGTTCAAAAAAGGGACCGAATTGATTCAAACCGCGAATTCTCACCGTTGCGAAAGGCCGCTGACGCCATTGAGTTCGATAATAGTGATATGGGGCTGAGCGAACAATTCGAACGACTGCATAATTTTGCCCTCCGTGTCATTGAAAAAAAAACAGGCGCTGAATGACGCCTGTTGTTCGATAGATACATGATACCGGTTTCGGTAGTTTACAAATTAGGAATGACCAAGACTTGATCTGGATGAATTAGATCAGGATTCTTTAGGATATTCGTGTTGGCCGAAAATATCTGCTTGTATTTCATAGGGTCATTGTAATAGATTTTTGCGATTTTACTTAATGACTCGCCACTTTTGACCACATGCCGATGATAGACTGAGGTATCGGCTACTGTAATGTTCGCCATGATATCAGAAGGGTTTTGACCACCGATTTCCTTGATTTTATCCCATAGCAGATTTTTTTCATACTGCGTTTTTGCCTCACCTTTCACTTTTAGAACACCGTTTTCCTCGGTCACGTTCCCGTCTTTAATCGCCAATTTTTCACCAAGATCCAAAACAGGTTGGTATTTTGCTTTTACACTCATAATACAAGATTTTTAATAGTTAATGTCTATGCAGCGAAGATACGTAATATGGTAGTATCTGAAACCGATTTTCGGTAAATACGGGCCATTTATAAAACGTTCTATAATTAGAATTGTTTAAACAAGATTTATATTGTATTTTTGCACACCTTTTTTGCAATGAATCAAGAGGAAAAAGGGATACTTGAATAAATAACAACTTCCGAGGATATTGCGAAACTCTTGAAATACCAAGGAATACAAATTATAATCAGCAAATGGCTGAAGAAAAAGCAACTGCCGAGGTAGTAGAAACTACAGAGGCGACACAGGTAAAAAAAGAGGAAACTCCCGTACAGAGTCCAAAGGAATTTTTGGAAAATTTTGATTGGGATAAATACGAACAAGGTCTCGAAAAGGTCGATGATTCCAAGTTAAAGGAATTCGAGAGCTTGGTAGAAAAGAATTTTGTCGATACTGCCGATGCCGAAGTCGTAGAAGGAACCGTAGTATATTTAACGGATCGTGAGGCCATCATTGACATCAATGCCAAGTCCGAAGGCGTTATCTCCCTTAATGAATTTCGTTACAACCCGAATCTAAAGGTAGGTGACAAGGTCGAGGTGCTAATCGATATTCGTGAGGATAAGAGTGGCCAATTGATTCTTTCCCATAGAAAGGCACGTACAATAATGGCATGGGATCGTGTAAACGCAGCCCATGATAAGGAAGAAATAGTTAGCGGTTTTGTAAAATGTAGGACCAAAGGAGGTATGATCGTCGATGTTTTCGGCATCGAGGCATTCTTACCTGGTTCACAGATCGATGTCAAACCTATACGTGATTATGATCAATATGTGAACAAGACTATGGAATTCAAAGTGGTAAAAATCAACCATGAGTTTAAGAACGTTGTTGTTTCCCACAAAGCTTTGATAGAAGCCGATATCGAAGAACAGAAAAAAGAAATCATTAGTCAGCTTGAAAAAGGCCAAGTATTAGAAGGTGTTGTGAAGAACATTACTTCGTACGGTGTCTTTATTGATCTTGGCGGTGTCGACGGTTTGGTGCACATTACCGACCTTTCTTGGAGCAGGATCAATCATCCGAACGAAGTAGTAGAACTTGATCAAAAATTGAATGTGGTTATTCTTGATTTTGATGAAAATAAATCAAGGATTCAATTAGGGTTGAAACAATTGGAGAAACATCCATGGGATGCCTTGAGTGACGAAATCAAGATTGGCGATAAAGTCAAAGGAAAAGTTGTAGTGATAGCCGATTATGGTGCTTTTATTGAAGTAGCCGAAGGCGTTGAAGGTTTGATACATGTCTCTGAAATGTCTTGGTCGACACATTTGCGTTCTGCCCAGGATTTTGTTAAGGTGGGAGACGTAGTCGAAGCTGTAGTATTGACCTTGGATCGTGAGGATCGTAAAATGTCATTGGGCATTAAACAACTGACTCCCGACCCATGGACCGATATTACGAACAAATATCCAGTAGGATCGAAACATAAAGGTATCGTACGCAACTTTACGAATTTTGGTGTATTCGTTGAATTGGAGGAAGGTATTGATGGACTGATCTATATCTCCGATCTTTCTTGGACTAAAAAGATTAAACATCCTTCTGAGTTTGTAACCGTTGGTGATATTTTGGAAGTCGAAGTATTGGAGTTGGACGTTGAAGGTCGTAAACTGAGTTTGGGGCATAAACAAACCACTGTCAACCCTTGGGACAAATACGAAAAGGAATTTGCCGTTGATACGATTCATAAGGCAGCTATCACCGAGATTGTCGATAAAGGTGCGACCATTGATTTCAATGAGGACATTACCGCGTTCGTTCCGCAACGACACTTGGAGAAGGAAGATGGCAAGAAATTGATCAAAGGCGAAGAAGCCGAATTCAAGATCATCGAATTCAATAAAGACTTCAAAAGAGTAGTTGCCAGTCATACAGCAATCTTTAAGGAAGAGGAAAAACGCAATGTGAAAGCAGCGGTCAAAAGACAAGCAGCTAGTACTGAAGAGGCAAAACCAACTTTAGGTGATGCCAATGAACAACTTCAAGCGTTAAAGGATAAAATGGAAGCTAAGGCGAAGAAGAAATAATTTTTTTGCCATTCATTTTAAGGTAAAATGCCCTGTCATATTTGACGGGGCATTTTGTTTCTATCTGGGCCCACCATTTATTTGGTCGGAAATCCCTACTTTTGTATTTCAATTGAGTTGATAGCCTGCAATGAGTCAAAAAGTACTGCTTTCCTCTAAAGAAATTAACATCATCCTCCACCGTTTGGCCTGTCAACTGCTTGAAAATCATCTTGATTTTTCAAATACAGTGCTGATAGGGCTACAGCCGCGCGGCACTTTTGTGGCAGAACGCCTAACCAAGATACTCAAAGAAGATTATAAGGTAAGGCACATCAATGTCGGTTTTCTCGATATAACGTTTTATAGGGACGATTTTAGGAGGGGCGATAAAACCTTATCGGCCACCCAGACCAAAATAGATTTCTTGGTAGAGGATAAAAAGGTGGTTTTAATTGACGATGTTCTGTACACGGGGCGAAGCATCCGTGCTGCGCTTACAGCAATACAATCGTTTGGCAGACCCGCCGAAATAGAGTTGCTTACCCTTATCGACCGAAGGTTTAGCAGGCACCTACCTATTCAGCCGAATTACCGGGGCCGTCAGGTAGATGCTATCAATGACGAAAAGGTAAAGGTCATGTGGAAGGAAAACGATGGACAGGATGTTATATATTTGGTAAATAAATAATAAATGGGCGAACTGAGTGTAAAGCACTTGTTGGGAATCAAATATCTGAATGAAAAAGATATTCAACTCATTTTTGAAACTGCCGACCATTTCAAGGAAGTCATCAACCGTTCCATTAAAAAAGTTCCATCGTTACGGGATATAACGATTGCAAATATCTTTTTTGAAAACAGTACCCGTACCAAGCTCTCCTTTGAACTCGCTGAAAAAAGACTATCGGCCGATGTAATTAATTTTTCGGCCGGCCAGTCATCTGTAAAAAAGGGAGAAACCTTAATCGATACAGTGAGCAACATCCTATCGATGAAAGTAGATATGGTCGTCATGCGCCATCCTAACCCGGGTGCCGGAATATTTTTATCAAAACATGTAAAGGCCGCCATCGTGAACGCCGGGGACGGTGCCCACGAACATCCTACCCAAGCCCTTCTTGACTCGTATTCCATTCGCGAAAAATTGGGGGACGTACGCGGTAAAAACATTGTTATCGTGGGTGATATACTACATTCAAGGGTCGCCCTGTCAAACATTTTCGCCCTTAAGTTACAAGGTGCCTCTGTGAAGGTTTGTGGGCCAAAAACCTTAATTCCCAGATATATCGAGGCACTTGGGGTCAAGGTTGAAACAAATTTGAGAAAAGCCTTGAACTGGTGCGATGTGGCAAATATGTTGCGAATACAAAACGAGCGATTGGATATCAGTTATTTTCCGACAACTCGCGAGTATACGCAACAATTCGGAGTGAACAAGGCATTGCTGGATAGTTTGGACAAGGAGATTGTCATCATGCACCCAGGCCCCATTAATCGGGGGGTAGAGATAACAAGCGATGTGGCAGATTCGAAGCAATCAATAATACTCAACCAGGTAGAAAATGGGGTTGCAATACGAATGGCCATACTCTATTTATTAGCTTCAAAAATAAAATAGCAAATTATGATTTTCGATTCTGATGGTAGTACGACTGCTGTTTTTCAGGAGAATATTGAACTTCCGGCTTTTTTGAAAAATTTAAAGGATGCATATCCTAAATTGAAAAATGAGAATATCATCCTCAACCTTTCTTCCTTTACAAAGTTAACTGCTGCAGACGTTTTAGAGTTCCTGGACCTATCGGATGCTCATCGGAAATCTGGTAAATCGTTTGTCCTAGTCACCGATACGATAGCCTATGATGATGTACCAGATAGTATTAGCCTAGTACCGACCCTCCAGGAAGCCTATGATCTTATCGAGATGGAGGAAATAGAAAGGGATTTGGAATTGTGAAGTTGATTCACAGGATGACAGATCCACAACTCGTACTTTGGTTCGTCCCTAAAAGGCACCAGCCTACCTTTGCGGAGGTTATTGAACGATTGGGGTATCTGTATCTGAACGCAGAATATCGTCTTGCACCTTTGGTTTTAATGCAAATTACAATGTTATGGAAGTACAGAATTATTAGAACCTAAAATAGACCAATGAAGCTTCAAATCCTGGGTTGTTATGCTGCCACTCCACGAACTTTGACCAATCCCACCTCTCAACTATTGGAAATCAAGAACCATATGTTCCTAATCGATTGTGGGGAAGGAACCCAAATACAGCTCAGAAGGCAAAAAATAAAATTTACAAGGATCAATCATATTTTTATTTCGCATTTGCATGGCGATCATTTTTTTGGCCTCCCTGGATTGATTTCTACCTTGCGTTTACTCGGAAGGTCTAAAGAGTTGCATGTATATGGCCCAAAAGGTATTCAGGAAGCAATAACCCTGCTGTTGAAATTGGGGGATTCCTGGACCAACTACCCCCTGATTTTCCATGAGCTGACCTCGTCAGGACCGCAAATTATTTTTGAAGACGATAAAGTTAGTGTTCAAACGATTCCCTTACATCATCGGGTGTATACCAATGGCTTTTTATTCCGGGAAAAACCGGCCCAACGCAAATTGAATGTTGCCGCAGTTACAGCCTACGATATTGACAAGGTATTTTTTCAGAACATTAAGAATGGCAAGGATATTACCCTAGAAGACGGGCGCGTTATAGAGAATCGGCTACTTTCATTAAATCCCCCCAAACCGAAAGCGTATGCCTATTGCAGTGATACGGCATACGAGCCTAGGATTGTCGCCCAAATTAAAAATGTAGATGTCTTATACCACGAATCCACTTTTTTGGAAATAGATAGTGGGCTATCTGTCAAGACCCAACATGCAACTGCAAAAGAGGCAGCCGCTATTGCCAAGGCAGCATCGGTCGGCTTGTTGATATTGGGTCATTATTCGACACGTTATAAATCAATTGACCTATTTCGCCAGGAAGCCCTGGAAGTATTTGAAAAGGTAGCCTTAGCCGATGACGGTAAGCTTTTTGAATTTTGATACATCCAGTTGCCATAAAAAAGGGCGTTCTATTTTCCAATCTCCGGTCTTTTGTTGAACTTTACCGATCTTTCAGTTACAGTGAAATACTATGCACAACGACTTAGGTAAATACCGAAAATCATATGAAAAAAGTGCGCTGTCCGAGGATTTGATTTCCAACAATCCGATGCAGCAATTCCAAAAATGGTTTTATGAGGTGGAGGCCTCCGACAGCGTAGACGAACCCAATGCAATGACCTTGGCAACCAAAGGATTAGACGGTTTCCCTAAAAACAGGGTCGTTCTTTTAAAGAAATACACCCACGAAGGATTCATCTTTTATTCGAATTATGAAAGTGAAAAGGGCAAGGCCATTGCCGATAATCCACAGGTTTGTATTTCGTTCTTTTGGCCTTTTTTGGAGCGGCAGGTTATTATTAAGGGTACTGCTGAGAAAATTGCCGAAAATCTGTCTGATGGTTATTTTGAATCCCGACCTGATGGGAGTAAATTAGGAACCATTGTTTCCCCACAAAGTAGGGTTATCCCATCGCGTGAAGTACTCGAACAAGAATTAAGGAAACTCGAAAAGGCCTATGAAGGCAAGGCTATAGATCGGCCTAAAAACTGGGGAGGCTATCTGATACGGCCTATTTCACTTGAATTTTGGCAAGGGCGACCAAATAGATTGCACGATCGAATTCGCTATACACTTCAAGATGATTTTGAATGGAAGATCGAGCGTCTTGCACCTTGATTTGCTTGTGCGTCCCCGAAAAGAACCATTCTTACAGGGACTTGGGAATTTCTTTTTGAATTTGAAAGGCAATTCGAATCGTCAACCATTTTCGAAATGGCATGTTTTCACATCGATATCGGAGTTATGGTGCATTTCTTTAGTATATTTTCAATATTATTTCTGATCAAATGAAGACACTTTTATTGGTACGACACGGAAAATCATCTTGGGAGTATGGGGTGAGTGATAGGGATAGACCACTACTTGAAAGGGGAATAAATGATGCGATTTTGGCGGCAACGTTTCTAAAATCGATGAATTTAAAAATTGATGCGGTATTCTCAAGCCCGGCCAACCGCGCTTTGCATACATGTATGATTTTCTTGAGAGAATTAAACTATGACTTTGATAAATTTCATATTACCAATGACTTATATGATTTTTCTGGAGACGAGGTGTTACATCGAATTAAAACTTTTGACAACAAGCTCGATACGGTCCTAATATTTGGTCATAATCCTGCGTTTACCCATATTGCCAATTCCTTGGGAAATACCTATATTGACAACGTGCCGACTACGGGAATGGTTCAACTACAATTTGAAACGGAAAATTGGGCTTCCCTACAAGAAGGTACCACTAAAAAACAGGTATTTCCAAAAAATTTAAGAGGATGATAAAGACCAAAAACCAATACGTAAATAGGGAAATCAGTTGGTTATGGTTCAATGAACGGGTTTTACAAGAGAGTTCCGATAAAAATGTACCATTAATTGACCGACTGCGATTTCTTGGAATTTTTTCGAACAATCTAGATGAGTTCTTTAAGGTACGTTACGCGACCGTAAAACGCATCGCTGAAGCCGGAAAATCTGGAAGAAGTGTCCTGGGTGGTGAGATTGCCAAGGATTTACTCGAAGAGATTACCGAAATCGTCATTAAACAACAAACCAAAAGTTTACATGTATTAAAGAATATTGAGAATGAACTTGAAAAAAAGAATATATTCATACTCAACGAGAAGAAACTCAAGGAATGTCAGGCTGAACATGCCAAACAATACTTTATTGAAAATGTGAGCCCGCAGCTCATGACCATTATCCTAAATGACCTTACAAAATTCCCTACGCTTAAGGATACCGCCGCATATCTGGCCGTAAAAATGATTATTTTGGGAGGGAACAGTAGTAGAAACAAGGAAAAACGCTTCGCGCTTATTGAAATCCCTAAAGGCATAAATCGCTTTATTGAACTTCCGAAAGAAGGTAATAAGAGTTATATCATCATGTTGGATGACCTTATACGGTATTGTCTTAGAAGTATTTTTACCATGTTCGAGTATGAGTCCATCTCGGCGCACATGATCAAGATTACACGTGACGCAGAATTAGATATTGACAATGACCTAAGTAAAAGCTTTATAGAAAAGATATCTACGAGCGTTGAACATCGCAAGATCAGTGACCCGGTACGCTTTGTGTATGATAAAAGCATCGGTAGGGACACGCTGAAATATCTGAAGGACAAGATGAATATCGAGGATACCGATAGCGTTATACCCGGGGGCCGTTATCATAACCGTAGGGATTATATGGACTTTCCCAGTTTGGGCAGAAACGATTTATTATATGAAAAGATAACACCTTTACCTGTAAAAGGTCTTAGCATGGAAGGGAGCATTCTTGAACAAATTGCCAAGAAGGATTTTCTTCAGTATAGTCCGTATCATACTTTTGCATATGTCATCAAGTTTCTGCGGGAAGCCGCCTTGGATCCCAAAGTAAAAAGTATAAAAATAACCCTATACCGCCTGGCCAACAATTCTCAAGTGGCGGCATCACTTATCAATGCAGCAAAAAATGGCAAGCAGGTTACGGTCCAGATAGAGTTACAGGCGCGGTTTGATGAGCGCGCAAATATAGAATATGCCGAACAATTTCAAGCCGAAGGAGTCAAATTGAAATTTGGGGTGCCCGGACTTAAAGTACACAGTAAAATTTGTGTTATCGAGCGGGAGGAGCATCATGTTTTAAAAAGATATGGGTTTATTAGCACGGGCAACTTCAATGAATCTACGGCCAGAATATATACAGATTATACGCTGTTTACGGCCCATGAACCAATTTTGAAGGAATTGAACAAAGTGTTTGATTTTTTTGAAACTACGTTCAAGATCACAAATTATAAGCACTTGGTCGTATCGCCACATTATACACAGGAGGTCTTCACGAAATTGATCCAAAAGGAAATTAAAAGGGCCAAACAAGGCCATGAAGCCTTTATAAGAATCAAGATGAACAGTTTTACCTCTTATAAAATGGTCGATAAATTGTACGAAGCAAGTAGGGCAGGAGTGAAGATCCAGTTGATCATTCGAGGCATCTGCTGTTTAATACCCGGAGTAAAAGAGATGAGTGAAAATATCGAGGCCATAAGTATCGTCGATAAATTTTTGGAGCATCCTAGGGTCTTTATTTTCGGGAAAGGAGAAAGTGCAAAGGTATTTATTTCATCGGCTGATTGGATGACTCGAAACCTAGACTATCGCGTTGAGGTGGGGTGTCCTATTTACGATGAGGATATTAAGCAGGAACTCATTGATACCTTCGAAATTTCTTGGAACGACAATGTGAAGGCAAGGATCTTTTCGGAAAGCCAAGACAATGCATATCGAAAAAGTAGTTTGCCAAAAATACGTTCTCAATTTGCCATGTATGATTATTATTTGAACAAACAGAAAGAATAAATACCTTCAGATTGAAAGTCCGTAAATTTGCCGCAATCGATATCGGCTCCAACGCAATACGTCTTTTGACACAAAATGTTATCGAGGAAGCGGATAAAAAGACCCAATTTCACAAGAATTCCCTAATCAGGGTCCCCGTGCGCCTTGGCAAGGATGCCTTTACCATGGGCAAAATATCTGACCGTAATGCAGATCGAATTGTGAATACCATGAAAGCTTTCAAACTTTTGATGGAAGTTTCCGAAGTCGAAAAATATATGGCCTGCGCTACTTCGGCCATTCGGGAGGCAGCGAACGGACACGAAATTGTCGATGTTATCTCCCAGGAATGTGGTATTCGAGTAGAAATAATCGATGGAAAGCGAGAGGCATCGATTATCGCTGCAACTAATGTGCAGCATATCATTCAACCAGATAGCTCCTATTTATATATTGATGTAGGAGGTGGAAGCACCGAGTTCACGCTTTTTTCCGAAGGTGAAATACAAATTTCGAAATCCTTCCAATTAGGTACGGTGCGCATACTTAATAATAAAGTAGGTGATGAAGTGTGGCAAAGTCTTGAAAATTGGATTCGATCGTGGATCCATACAACCAATAAACTGTACATTATTGGTTCGGGGGGCAATATCAACAAACTACATAAAATGTCTGGCCATAAAGAGGGTGAACCATTAACGTATTCTGGGTTGTATCGTCAGTATCGTGTTTTGCAAAACCTAACGTATGAAGAACGCATTTCAGAATTGGGTTTGAATCCTGATCGGGCCGACGTCATTATTCCTGCTGCGCGAATTTTCCTTTCGGTGGCTAAGTGGAGTGGGGCTAAGAAAATCTATGTTCCTAAAATTGGACTTTCAGACGGTATCATCAATGCCTTATATTATGCAGTTTGATTCCAGAACATAGTATTGATTTTAAACCTGTGACAGTTCGCTAAATTGGGCACCCAGTCAAGGAAAAAGGATTGCAAGCTATACACGCGGTCCCTTAAAAGCCCAAAATCAAAAGGTCATCCATGAATTGTGAGGTCTTTACCAAGATCTTTCATTATATCGGCCTCGAATTCTAAAAGATCGTGCCATTTTTTATCGACTTCAGCACGATTGCCATATTGCCTTGCGAATTTCAGGAACAAGGTATAATGGCCTGCTTCACTGATCATTAAGGTTTTGTAGAAATTCGCCAACTCTTTATCCTTCAGTTGTTCTGATAGTAACCTAAAGCGCTCACAGCTTCTTGCTTCGATCAAGGCTGCATACAACAAGCGATGCACCAATTGGGTCGTCCTACTTCCGCCTTTTGGAAAAAATTTCAACAAGGCGATTACATACGCGTCTTTTCGGTCTCTCCCCAAGGTTTTTCCACGTGCAAGTATTCGATCATGCACCATTTTAAAATGGGCCATTTCCTCACGTGACAATGAAATCATTTCTTGTACGAGTTCGGTATATTCGGGAAAGCCGATAATCAACGAAATGGCGGTGCTTGCTGCCTTCTGTTCACAGTAGGCATGATCGATCAGGATATCGTCGATATTTTTCTCAACGATGTTGACCCAACGCGGGTCAGTAGGCAATTTTAGGCCAAGCATAGCGTTAGATTATTAGATTTGCAAAGGTACGATGAAAGGAATATCATTCAAAATCAGATAAATTGATGACCAATGAATTCATTCTATAAAGTATTGGCATGGATTTTTGCAATCCTGTGTATTATTGCAGCGCTTTTGCAGTATAATGATCCAGATCCCGTGATTTGGATGGTGATTTACGGGGTAGCCGCCGCAGTGTCAATTGGTTTTGCAAGCGATAGGATAAAACCCTACATTCCCTTGATATTAGGTGTTTTGGGTATATTTGGATTTATCTATGTATTTCCAAATCATTTCGAAGGATTTGATTTTGCCCAGGGTATGAGTTCTACCGATGTTGAGGAAGGAAGGGAAGCCTTTGGTCTCTTGATTATTTCGATGGCCATGTTTTTAATTGCCATTCGGATAAAATTTGGGGCCGATCGACCTGATTGAGCCGCTGCTATAAGTCTAAATCGAATTCTTTTCTTAAAATGTCAATGGCAGGATTTTTTTCCCGTAATTTCTGATATTTCTCTTCGGGGGTAAACGCAAATCTTTTGGCGGTCGTTTCATTGACCTTGATATTTAATTCAATAAAATGGTTATTTAATTTTTGACGTAAATAGTCTATAAGGTCATACTGCTCACGTTCAATTTCTTTTTTCATTGTGTCGTTCGGCAGTTCGAGTTGAATGATGGTTCCATCTCTTAATTTCGGAGTATCGGTTTGCAGGCTCGAGGCCAAAATCTTTCTTCCTTCAGCATCGATTTTATGAACAAAATTTGTCCAATGCAGCCGTAATTCCTCCTCCGTAAAATCTTCCCTGGGTAGTAGGTCTTTGTCAATGGTTTCATCTTTTTTGCTCAGTTCATGGGCCTTTTTGGCCTTGAGACTGGCAAGCGAAAGACCGGAAACCCTATTTATAGGTGGGGAAATACCGATTTTATGAACGACAATGCTATCGGTTTCAGAGAATGAAGTCGAAGTTTCTGCCTGAATTACCTCGACCGATTCAGTTGTCAGCTTTGAAAAATCGCGCTTCCTTTGTTTTTCCTCAGTTATGAGATCCTCTTGAAACGCGATTGGCTCAGCTTCTAGGGCGGTCGTATCTGTCAGTGGGTCAGTGACTTTGGGGGTGCGACTAAAATTTTTATAGAATGATGCAGGGGCAATAAAATCTATAGTAGTATTGTTTAATGCAACCGATTCAGGATTTTTTTTTTCACCATTAAAATCAATGGAGGCAAGTTTCATTAAGGTGAGCTCCACCAGTAGCCGCTGATTTTTACTGGCCTTGTATTTTAGGTCACAGTCATTGGCCATGTCCAAGGCTCTCAATAAAAACGGATCGGATGCTTTTTTGGATTGCTCCAGATACTTATTTTTTGTAGACTCACCAACTTCCAATAATTCAAGGGTATCCTTGAACCGGCATACCATAAGATCTCGAAAATGGGTAGCAAGCCCCGTAATAAAATGGTGCCCATCAAAACCTAATGCCAACGTTTTATTAAATAGAAGGAGCAGATCCGGAATGTTATGTGTTAATATAAGTTCAGTTGTAGTGATAAAGGTTTCATAATCAAGAACGTTTAGATTTTCGGTAACAGCCTTTCGAGTAAGGTTTTTGCCTGAAAAACTCACGACCCTATCAAAAATTGAAAGTGCATCGCGCATGGCACCATCGGCTTTTTGGGCAATAATATGTAAGGCATCTTCTTCGGCATCGATACCTTGTTTCTCGGCAATATATTTTAAATATTCGGCGGCATCCTTAACGGTAATTCGTTTAAAATCGAATATTTGACACCGTGAAAGAATCGTAGGGATTATTTTATGCTTTTCTGTTGTGGCAAGAATAAAAATGGCATGTTTTGGAGGTTCCTCTAAGGTCTTCAAAAAGGCATTGAAGGCAGATTGGGACAACATATGTACCTCGTCAATGATATACACCTTGTACTTGCCGATTTGGGGTGGAATACGAACCTGGTCGATTAGGTTTCGTATGTCATCGACCGAATTGTTCGAAGCGGCATCCAATTCAAAAATATTAAAGGCAAAGTCCTCATCCTCTTTTTCGGTACCATCTGAATTGATTTGTTTGGCCAAAATACGGGCACAGGTAGTTTTTCCAACGCCTCTTGGTCCGGTGAACAATAGCGCTTGTGCCAAATGGTTGCTTTCGATGGCATTGGTAAGCGTATTGGTAATGGCCGCTTGGCCAACAACATCCTTAAAGGATTGAGGTCTGTATTTTCGCGCCGATACGATAAAAGGTTCCAATATTACCGATTTTAGGGAATGCCAAACGGCATTTTTACAAATATAAAAATAGCAAGGCATACTGGGGTCTATTTGCCTTGGTTTACCGACTTATTTATCAACAATTGCCGTAACTTTGCCATAGCAGGCCACCTTATCGCCGCTGCTCCTGACCCCGATAGCTATCGGGGTCGGAGCGGAGGAGGAAAGTCCGGACACCATAGTGCGGCATAGCGGGTAACACCCGTCTCCCGTTCCGATGAAAATCGGGTTCGGGACGGACCAGTGCAACAGAAAGAATGTACAGTTCGGCTGTAGTGAAATCAGGTAAACTCTATGCGGTGAAACGCCATGTAAATCGGTGCTTGAGGGCTGCACGTCCAAGCCGAAGGGTAGGCGGTTAGATCACGGTAGTAATTTCGTGACTAGATAAATGATAGGGAGTTCCTGGGCATTGTCGAGGGCATACAGAATCCGGCTTATGGCCTGCTTTTTTATAAGGAAATGAGTTTAGAAGCCAAATGGAAAACGCTTTCTCTGGTTTCAAAGAGTTTGGGGCCTACTCGCCAACTCAATGGGTACCATGCGTGATTACCTTCTAAGAATCGTATTTTGCCCCCCTTAATGCCTCATAATTCCCAAAAAACGAAATCGATCCCTTTAATTTGGAGCATCAATTTCATGATTGTGCCTCAAAAAAGCTAAATACGCTGCCGCCGTACTTTCGAGCCCTTTTAAAGTTATCAATACCAGAAAAATCGAGTTGCTTCGGATGTTCGATGATCAAGGTTCCTTGATCTGCCAAGAGCGAATTGCGAAAAACCAGTTCTGTAATTTTTGTAAATTCTTCCAAGGATAATTTATATGGGGGGTCGGCAAAAATAATATCGGCCTTGGCGGTATGTTGCGTCAGAAATTTAAAAACATCGCTGCGTTGGGTTTCCATCGTAAATCCTAGTTCTTGGGCGGTCTTCGCTATAAATTGAATGCATCCCGGATCGTCATCCACACATAAGATATGCTTCGTGCCCCTACTGGCAAACTCATAGCCAATATTACCGGTACCTGAAAATAAGTCGATGACGGTCAGGTCTTCAAAATAATAGTGGTTGTTGAGGATATTAAAGAGCGCCTCTTTGGCCATATCGGTCGTCGGCCTCACCGGTAATTTATTGGGAGCCTTGATTTGACGGCCCTTATGCGTTCCAGAAATAATGCGCATTATAAGGTGCTAAGTACAGTATAGTCGACCGATTCTATATCTTTATTCATGCCGAAGTCTACATGGTTCTTTGGTATGTGCATTGAGACATCCTTTATGTACTGATAACAGAGGTCATAGATGTCATCGTTTGTGGTTACAGCGCCGAACAATTTTAAAACGATACTTTCAGTATCTAGCGCAAGTTGTTCCAACGTAAAAAGCAGATAATAAATGAAATCCTCCTTTGTGGCGTATTTGAAATTATTGTAGAACAAAAGTTTTTTTTGGGAGATAACAATCAGGTCCATTTGATTTTCCGAAACATATACAAAGCATATCGGATTTTTAGTGCTGTTAGGACTGTTCAAAAGTGAATTGATAAGGATACTGCCGTGATGTTGAAATTCAAATTCCCCGAATAGATCGAAAATATAATTGTTGATGTTTACAAAGGGTACATACACATTGAAAAGATCATAACTCCTTATTTCATCAAAGGCCAAATGGTCATTGGCAAGTATTTTGGTATTGAATTTTAGATAGTGGGCCAATTCGTCTTCTTTGAACAACGATTTTGGGACTAAGCTGAAAAATTGATTTTTATGAATGACGATAACCTCTGAATAGCCCTGTTGCAAAATATTAAATTGCACAAAGAAGGTCTGAAGTTCCTTTAATAGGTTGTGTGGGCTAAGTTCCCTGTCAAAAAAAAGGTTTTTTGATTTAAGTACCGAATTGGATAGGGTGTCAAGTATACAAAAAGAAAGTCCATTCAAACTAACTTGAATGGACAGTTTTTTAAAATCTTCGGTTGTTTTTTCTATCGAATTATTGCTCCTCACCTTTTTTGTCATAGATCGGAGGCCAGTTCCCGCTTGTGCTAACTTCGGTAAGGGAGCCGACCTTAATTTCGGTACCATTGATTTCCTCTACGCCTATCTGAGCATTCTCCCTAGAAAGATAATCTTTAGGTTGATCCCACAATACCAGATCCTTTTTAACCTTTGCCTCAAAAACAGGGGCCTTATAGCCACCTTTATCAATAATATCGGATTTCATTTCGAATTTTTGACCATTTTGTGAACCAGGAACATCCATCATGCTTTTATACCGGTCGTCTTTTTTAAACAACGAATCACGAACCGAAACGAATCCCAACGTATCGATGATTTTAACTTCTTTCAATAAATCGATACCATATGCCTTATCAAACTCAAGATAAGATGAATCCCGCTGTTGGGTGATTGTATATTTTCCGGTATCTACAAAACCTATCAAACTATTGAAATCTTTCGCATACCTTCCATTAACTGATTTGTAGGCTTCTTGGGCATTTCGAATATCCTTCAATTTTGAGATTACTTTTTGAAAACGCTCTTCTTTCACTTTATTGAATTCGATCGGCCCTGTTACAGATTTATAGATCATGTATCCTAAAAAGATACATGCTATCCAAAGTACGATTTGTATTGCAGTCTTCATTTCTTGCGTGTTGATTAAATTTAGCGGTTAGGACAAATCTACAATTTTTTTGGAAACTGCCTAATTTTTTATAACTCGATTTTAGCCTCAACTATTTTGCCTATATTCAGTGGATCTTCTGACCGGCCATGGGCTTTATTCAAGTAGGCCATTACCGATATCCGGAAAGAATCACAAGGTATGGCAAACGGCTTTGCAAGATCTTTTATTGATGGAGCCTACATCCTTCCAAATCATGTTTATCTTTGGGGTCCTATGAATTCGATCACCGCGGTTTCTTTTTATAAAATACTAAAGGAAAAATTCCCTCATAATCCGACGAATATCCAATCGGTGGCTTTGCAGCAATTATCAGAATATGTAGTATCGAAAGAAAAAGACCAAGTCTTTCTATTAAAGGGGTACGCCGGGACTGGTAAAACGACCTTGGTAGGAACTTTGGTAAACAGTTTGTGGAATACAACCATGAAGGCCGTACTAATGGCGCCGACCGGTAGGGCTGCCAAAGTGATGAGCAACTATTCAAATACACTGGCCTACACGATCCATCGTAAAATATACTTTCCTAAAAAGCAGCGAGGTGGGGGAGTTCAGTTTATTTTGGCACCAAATAAACATAGGAATACCATTTTTATCGTGGATGAGGCTTCCATGATTCCCGACACGCTTACAGATGCCAAATTGTTCGAAAACGGTTCGTTGCTTGACGATCTAATGATGTTCGTATATTCTGGTCACAATTGTAAATTGCTATTGATAGGCGATACCGCCCAGTTACCGCCGGTACATTTAGATCTGAGCCCTGCTCTTGATGCCGATAAACTATCAACTACCTATAACAAAAAGGTTATCAGGCTAGAAATGGAGGAGGTCATGCGACAATCGGTTGATTCTGGAATTTTGGCGAATGCCACGTTGTTAAGGGAGCAACTGCAGTCTAATTTTTTCGACA
Organism: Flavobacteriales bacterium; assembly: GCA_038316335.1. GTDB lineage: Bacteria > Bacteroidota > Bacteroidia > Flavobacteriales > Flavobacteriaceae > JALHST01. Next base: position 6,305 of record JBBQAM010000044.1, on the reverse strand, counting down.
CCTTTCAATTCGATCTTAAGGCCTATGATGATATAGTTCGCCTGATCGAGGGAAACGAAATACTTGAGGCCATCGAAGAATCATATGCCACAAATGGGAAGGAAGAAACCACCTTGATCGTAAGGTCGAATAAAAGGGCCAATTTGTACAATGAGAACATACGAAATCGTATTCTTTTTTTGGAAAACGAACTCGCCGTGGGTGATTTTATGATGGTGGTAAAGAACAATTATTTTTGGTTGGATCCAGATACAGAGGCCGGATTCATAGCCAATGGCGATCTTATAGAGGTACTTGAAATTTTAAACATCAAGGAACTATATGGTTTTAAGTTTGCGGAAGTCGTGGTAAAAATGGTAGACTACCCAAAGCAAAAACCCTTCGAAACCGTGTTGCTTTTAGATACTATTCAGGCCGAATCCCCTTCGTTGTCCTACGAGGATGGTAACCGTTTGTATCTCGAAGTCATGAAAGATTATGAACATGAAAAGTCAAAGTACAAAAAATTCCTGGCAGTAAAGAACAATAAATTCTTCAACGCGCTGCAAGTAAAATTTTCGTATGCCATAACCTGTCATAAATCACAAGGAGGACAATGGAATACGGTATTCATAGAACAGCCTTATAGTCCGAATGGCATTGATAAGGAATATTTACGATGGCTCTATACGGCAGTTACCCGTGCCAAGAATAAATTGTATCTCATTGGTTTCAAGAACGATTTTTTTGTTGCTGCGGAATAGATTAATTTCGCATTGTACAAGGAGATAATGATCGGTGATAGGCAATAAACCTACACCTCGAAGCTTCGAGCCGATGAAACAAAAAGCACCCCTTAATGACCTCCGAAACCATACTTAGTATCTTCTTGGGCATTGGTCTGGCTGCATCTGTAGGTTTCAGAGTGTTTTTGCCATTATTTGCCTTAAGTGCTGCGTCTTATTTTGGCCTGTGGCAATTGAACACCACTTGGGAATGGATAGGCAGTTTTGGGGCGCTCACTATGTTTGGGGTTGCAACCTTGGTAGAAATTTTCGGTTATTTTATTCCTTGGATCGATCATGTGTTAGATTCATTTGCGATACCGATGGCGGCCATTGCGGGAACGGCGGTAATGGTATCAACGATTACCGGACTTGACCCTTTCGTAACCTGGGCCTTGGCCATCATAGCCGGTGGAGGAACCGCTACTGCGATTAAAGGCGCCGGTGCTGCTGCGCGATTAACGTCGACGGCAACTACCGGTGGGTTTGGAAACCCGATAGTCGCTACCATGGAAACAGGCACGGCGATGGTAGTGACGACCGCCTCGATTTTTGCCCCGATTTTGGGAGTGATACTAGTTATCGTTATTTTGGTTTTAATATTTTGGCTGTATCGAAAAATACGTCCGAGGATCAAATCATAATTTTAAGGATAGAAACGTGAAGATTATTGCAATGATACCTGCGCGCTATGCAGCCTCTAGATTTCCGGCAAAGCTTATGCAGAATTTGTCGGGAAAGCCGGTAATTGTCAGAACCTATGAGGCCGCAGTCAATACAGGATTATTTGAGAAGGTGTATGTTGTGACCGATAGTACCGTTATTTTCGAGGCAATAGCAGAAATAGGCGGAAGCGCCATTATGAGTCAAAAGGAATATGATTGCGGCAGTGATCGTATCGCCGAAGCCGTCGCCGAAATGGAGGTAGATATTGTCGTAAATGTTCAAGGTGACGAACCGTTTACAGAACGAGCCAGCTTGGCTGCGGTTTTGGAAGTTTTTGAATCTGATCCCGAAAAAGAAATTGATTTGGCCTCGCTAATGGTCAAAATAACCGACGAAACCGAAGTAAATGATCCGAATACGGTAAAAGTTATCGTCGATACTCAAAATTTTGCTCTTTATTTTTCGCGTTCCCCCATTCCGTATGCCAGGAACAAGGAGATTGAGGTAAGTTATTTTAAACATAAAGGAATATATGCCTTTCGTAAAAGTGCCTTGATGGATTTTCAACGTTTACCGATGCGCTCCTTGGAAGCTGCTGAAAAAATAGAAGCCATACGGTATTTGGAGTATGGCAAGAAAATAAAAATGGTGGAAACGAATGTCCTAGGCATAGAGATTGATACCCCGGAAGACTTAAAAAGGGCGCAAGAGGCATGGAAATAGAATATAGCACTATAAAGGTTATCGGGTTCGATGCCGATGATACCCTATGGGTAAACGAAACCTATTTTCGGGAAACCGAGGAGCATTTTGCCAGCTTGTTGGATGGCTATGAGACGAAGAACAATATTGATCAAGAACTGTTTAAAAAGGAAATGGAAAATCTTGAACTTTATGGTTACGGAATCAAAGGTTTTACCCTTTCGATGATCGAATCGGCCCTTGAAATTTCAAATAATCAAATATCACAAGCAACGCTTGGTACTATTTTGAATCTAGGTAAAAGTATGATTTCCCACCCTGTGGAACTTTTGGACGGAGTGAAAGAAGTTTTGCATGCGCTGAAGGAAAAATACAGACTGATCGTTTTGACAAAAGGCGACCTATTAGATCAGGAACGTAAGTTGGCCAGGTCAGGTTTATCGACCTATTTTCATCATGTTGAGGTATTAAGCGATAAGAAAGAGGAAAACTATCAAAATTTGCTTGAACATCTAGAGATCGATGTCAATGAATTCTTGATGATCGGAAATAGCTTGAAATCAGATGTACTTCCCATCCTCAATATAGGGGCAAAAGCAGTACATGTGCCCTTTCATACTACTTGGCAACATGAAGAGGTTTCCGAAGAAACTAATAAGGGGAATTATTTGAAGATTCATAGTTTGAATGAAATATTAAAGTATCTATGATAGATCGGATGTATATAAATAAAGACATAAAAATGCCGAAGACTTCTACGTTCCAGGAGGAAAAATATAGAAACTTTCCGATGGTGCCGAGGGTTATGTTCGGCAATGGGAGTTTTAATCAATTGGGGGAAATATTGTTGCCCAAACGCAAGCATTCAGATGCCCCTTTTATTTTTTTGGTGGATGATGTGTTTGAAGGAAAAGCGCTTATATCACGTATTCCCTTGATTTTCAATGACCAAATAGTATTTATATCCGCTGATAAGGAACCTAAAACGACCCAAGTAGATGCCTTGGTTCATCGCATTAAATCCGAATTTTCAACACTTCCGTCAGGAATCGTTGGTATTGGCGGTGGGACTTTGTTAGATCTCTCAAAAGCCGTTGCCATTTTATTGACTAATAATGGCAGTTCGTCGGACTACCAGGGCTGGGACCTCGTTCAAAAACCGTCGATTTATCATGTCGGTATACCGACCATCAGCGGCACAGGAGCGGAAGTTTCTAGAACAACGGTCTTATTGGGCCCGGAAAGAAAATTAGGCATCAATTCAGACCACACGACCTTCGACCAAGTAATTTTAGACCCGGATCTCACCCAAGGGGTTTCTAAGGAACAGTGGTTTTATACTGGTATGGATTGTTTCATTCATTGTATCGAATCATTAAACGGCACGTATTTGAATGCCTTTAGCCAAAGTTATGGTGAAAAGGCTTTTGAGTTATGTAAACGCGTTTTTTTAGAGGATCCCGATCCATCCGATTCGCGCGATATGCTAATGATGGCCTCCTGGCATGGGGGTATGAGTATTGCCTATTCACAAGTAGGAGTCGCACATGCCATGAGTTATGGCCTATCCTATTTATTAGGTGTACGGCATGGTATCGGGAATTGTTTGGTGTTTCAACATTTGGCAGAATTCTACCCTGAAGGAGTTGCCTTGTTCGATAAGATGCTCGAAAAACATTCCATTGAACTTCCGAAGGGTATTTGTGCCAATTTAAACGATTGCGATTTTGACACGATGATCAACGTAGCCTTGGGACTGCATCCATTATGGGAAAATGCCCTGGGAAAGGATTGGCACACGATCATCACCCCAAAGAAATTGAAATCGATTTATACGAAGATTTGAGGAATTGCAATTTCGATTGTTTAGTACCTACTTTCTTGCAGCAATAAGCTATCTTTTTAGGTACGATTTTTAAGGGTGATACTGAATCTGAATGTCGAAAAAAAATGCAGACCTTAGCTAAAATACTATACTTTAATGTCTTAGGTTGGAAATTTACGGGCACTTTTCCAAAGCTTGACCAGTGCGTTATCATAATCGCCCCACATACCAGCTGGGTTGATTTCTTTCTAGGGCTTTTGGTGCGCAAGGTGCTACATATACAGATAAATTATATCGGCAAAAAGAGTCTTTTTGACCCCCCATTTGGCTGGTTTTTTAAATGGATGGGCGGGGCGCCGATCGACCGATCTAAAACCAACGATACCGTCAGTGCGACGGTCAAGATATTTCGCCAAAGAAAGGAATTTCGATTGGCGTTATCCCCTGAAGGTACCCGGAAAAAAGTACTTCAATGGAAAACGGGATTTTATTTTATCGCTAAATCCGCAAAAGTTCCTATAGTGATGGTGGCCTTTGATTATGGCACCAAACATGTGAAAATCTCGGAACCCACTTATACAACTGACGACCAGGAAGCTGATTTTAAGTACTACAAAAACTTTTTTAAGGGGGTAAAAGGAAAAATTCCGGAGTTGGGTTGAGCTTTTCACTTGGAAAGCGAATTCGACCCACACGATTCGTTTTTATCGAAATCCCTTTATCCTAGCTCTGATGTGGTATTTTATATACCGCACTTCAGCCGTAGCATAGCACATAAACAGCCTTGCCCATTTCTGTGGGTGGCATTCGAAATGCGTTTAAGGAATACTTGCATATTGCGATGATCCTCAAATGTTTAGGAGGCGTTTTCATAGTGTGCCATAACGAAGAAAGACTTCCTTAAGCGTGCGATACTACTTATTGATTTGGCCAGGATATTGACTAGTTAAGGTTGTTTAACGGCCTTTAACGCACTTTATCGAAAGTATTTGGACAGCAACGCAATTATCCAAATTTAAAGTTGAATTTAGTCGTGTTAAATTATTATTAAAATTTAGTTAATTTTTCTTTAACCGTAGTATTTGTTTCGAAGGCGATTGACCCCACATCACTAGGCCTACTTGCTTGGTTACAACCATAACCAAACGAGTTTATATGCAGAAAAACTACTTAATTGAAACCTTACTAGCTGTATGGTGCAAAGTATATTGGTCTCTTAGGGCCGTCCTTTCCGAAATATTTTCAACGAAAGACTTAGTTCTTGATTACCAAAACACCCATGACAGGGTGGTTCCGGCATATACCTATATTTCAACATATCATAAAACGTTTCCTCGCTACTTTAACTGAGCCAACAAAATCTTAAAAGACCTATTATGAAATCACCAATTCGCAATACCAGGGCCCTAATCAATTTGTTTATGGCATTGATCGCGGTCCTTGTAACCGTACCTGCATTCGGACAATCTATTTCTTTTCAAGACGGCGTCGCCAGTTATTCTGGCACCCGGGATACCTATATCTGGAATAACAGTCCCACTACTAGCCGTGCAACTGAAGCAACAATTGTCCAGGACTATGATTCTGGCACAAATGAAAGAAGATCACTTCTACAGTTCGATCTTTCGAGCACGCCGTCTGGTGTAACGGTTACGTCGGCTGAATTGCAATTCTATGTAACAGCCGAAGGGAAGGGGTTCAACATGCATCGCATGTTGGCATCCTGGTTGGAAACGGATACTTACAACACCCTCGTGGGCGGGGTTAATCCAGATGACACGGAAGCAGAAAGTGCAGTTAATATTGCTTGGGCTGATGGAACTTCCTTAGATGGAAATGGCGATGTAATTCCTACAATCGACGGGTATATTAATGGCTTTATTAGACTTACCGTTCCGGTAGGAACTATCCAGGCCTGGATCGATGGCACCCTTCCCAACAACGGCTGGTTGATGGTTTCCACCGATATTCCTGGAGGAGACGGCCAACAACTTGCATCCAGGGAGGCGACCACGGTCGCCAACCACCCTAAGTTGACCATTAATTATACGTCTGCCACCACCTACACGGTGGCCTATGACGGGAATGGGAACACCGGGGGCACGGCCCCTGTTGACGGCAGCAGTCCGTATACCTCGGGCGCCACGGTAACGGTGCTCGGCGCGGGCGACCTTGCAAAGACGGGCAGCACCTTTGCCGGCTGGAATACCCAGGCCGGTGGCGGTGGTACGGCCTATGCGGCCGCGGCCACTTTCAATATTACGGAAAACACGACATTATACGCCCAGTGGACGCCCGAGACCTATACGGTCACCTATGACGGGAATACGAACACCGGCGGCACGGCC
>JBBQAM010000071.1:0-15311 GCA_038316335.1 Flavobacteriales bacterium | reverse complement strand
ATCGCAATTTCAAAATCCAATGTATTTTGAGATTTCTTGTCAGCTACTACAGCGGCAACTGTAAAAGGTTCTTCTTTGCCTTCTAACATAATATTGATGGTCTGGCCTATGGCCTCTGAGGAACCGAATAATTTGCTTGCCGTAGTCTCGGTAATCACCACTGAAGACTTCTCTTTTAACGGATTGTTCTGATCACCTTTTAAAACGGGAAACGTAAACATATCGAAGAAATCCGCATCTACCCAAATACCATCCAAGTTAATCTCTTTATCCTTGTATAGGGTCATAGCCTCCTGCTGCAGATAACGGGTAATTTTAGCTACTCCCGGGACTTCTGTTTGTAAAGCATGAGCGAATGGAACAGGTTGCGTAGTACCTGCCTCCGGGCCTTTTGGGGTTTGTTGAACAGTATAAGCCAGGTAAATATTTTTTCCATTCTCATGGAACTTATCAAACGACAAATCAAAAAATGCGGCCATTGATAATAATATGGCAACTCCGAAGGCTATTGAGAGTCCAACAACGTTGAGCAAGGTGAAGGTTTTGTCCTTCATAAGGTTTCTCCAGGCAATTTTTAAATAATTCTTAAGCATAATTTCTCGTTTTTAAATTTTTATAAAGCTCCCCTTTTAAGACGCTCTCCCGATTAGCCATGGGGGAGAATGAGGAGTTTTGTTTTATTATGATTTTAGTTCCCTATCCCTCCGTCTTCCCACCCTCCCCCGATACCTATCGGGGGCTATCGGGGCGGGAAGCCACCTCCCTTTAAAAAAGGGAGGAGCTTGGAACAGTGCTATTTTTTAAAATTTTCCTGGATGCCCTTTAAAACCGAATTCAAATTATCAAACACCATCTTATTCTCAAAACGGATAACACGAAAACCTAAACGCTCCAAATATGCTGTTCTTTTTACATCATATTCAAGCGCCGTTGCATTTTGATGTACTTCACCGTCAAGTTCAATAATCAGGTTATCGGATGCCAAATAAAAGTCAACGATATAACTTCCAATACTGTGCTGTTTTACGAACTTTTTACTGTCCACCTGTTTATTTTTGAGATGGTTCCAAAGAAAGGCTTCTGCTGGAGTTAGGCTCTTTCTTAATTCCTTCCGGAATTTCATTAGTTCACTTTTATTATGGATTCTCACTTTTTTCAATGATTGATTTTATTTTTTAATAAGCTCCCCTCTTTTTGAAAGAGGGGTGTCCCCGCGCCGATAGCTATCGGGGCGCGGGGACGGGGAGATTAACCCCATTTACTTTGGCTGTGTCCATTACGCCTATCCCTCCGTCTTCCCGCCCCCGCCCTTTAAAAAAGGGAGGAGCTATTTTATTTCCTTTTTTTAAATTTTCCTATAATTCAATATACCGCATCATTCGGTTCGTAAGCTCTTTACCGGATTCGCATTGGCTGCCGAAATGGTACGTATACTTATGATGGCCAATGCAATCAATAACATCACGATTCCGCTTAGGAAGAATATCCACCAACTTAGATCGGTCTTATAGGCAAAATCCTGTAACCAGTTGTTCAGGCCCCACCAGGCAATCGGGGCGGCCACTGCGAAGGCGATACCGACTAAAAAAAGGAACTCCTTACAGAGCAACAGGTTTAATTGGGATACGGAGGCTCCCAACACTTTTCGTATCCCGATTTCCTTGGTGCGCCGTTCGGTGGTGTGGATAACCAGTCCCAAGAGGCCCAAACAACTGATCAGAATGGCAAGGCCGGTAGCCCATTGCAATAGCACGGAGGTTTTGTGTTCCTGTTCGTAAAACTTTTTAATTGTGTCATCCATAAATCGTAGATCAAAATCATAGTCGGGATAAACCGATTTCCAATCGTTTTCTATGCGGGCAATGGTACTTGCCCATTCCGCAGTAGCACCGCCCAATACCATGTGGAATGTTCTAAATTGGGAAAATTCATCCCTAGACCAATCGCCGACCAAGGCCATCGGCTTGATCTCCGTCCGCAAGGAGCGCTGATAAAAATCATCGAGCACCCCAACAATCGGGTAGGAGGTATCCCCTTCCAACAGCATTTTTCCAATGGCTTCTTCAGGATCCTTGAAACCAAGTTGCCTCATATACGTTTTATTGATCACAAATTCATGTATGGTGTCATTGAGCTGCATTCGGCCTGCCAACAATTTAAGATTATAGGTCTTCTGATAGGTGGTATCGCCGAAAAGCAACTGTACTTCGGTGTGGATTTCCTTTTCGCCATCCCTATAGACGATTCCCCTAGAATTGGTATTTCTGGAGGCCGGAGGGTTTCCTCCCAAAGCGACCGACTCAATCTGGGGAATTGACCGTAACCTTGAAACGAACCGAAGTTTTTGATCAAGCGAAGGTTCACTATAAGGGGATTGTATGTACGCTATGGCATCCGTCTTAAAGCCCATATCCTGGCTCATCAAAAAATGGATCTGTTTGGCGACCAGCAGGGTCGCAATTACAAATATCTGGGCGATCACAAACTGAAATACCGTCAGATATTTGCGTAGTGAGCCTTTGTCCTTTCCTTGAATGCTTTGGCTTTTTAGGACGGCTACCGGCTTAAAATGGGATAGGACCAGGGCCGGATAAAATCCGGATAACAATGTTAATAGCAATAATAATAGTACAATCGCCCCTATAAGTATCGGACTTTTAAAAAGTCCGAAATGAACCCCTTGTGGCATAAAATCGGCAAACAGCCGAAAGAGCCAGGAGGAAAATAAAAGTGACATAAAAGCGGCGGTCAGGTTCAGCAGGAACGTCTCTCCCAAAAATTGTAAAATAAGTTGCTTTCTTGAACTCCCCAAGGTTTTACGAATTCCGATTTCCTTGGCCCGCTGGGTAGCCTGTGCCGTGTTCAGGTTAATAAAATTGATGCAACCGAGCAGCAAAAGAAAGAGCGCGATGAAGGCCAAGCTGATCAGAACGGGCTTACTGGCTTGCGTTCTACTGTAGTCAAATGTCCCATAATTTGTATTAAAATGTAGGTCTTTCAAGGATTGTAAATGGAAGATGCGACCTTGGTTATACACCTCGTCCTGCTTGTCAGCATGTTCCTTGGCCAGATCTACTAGCAGCTTTTGTAACGGAGCCACACTCGCATTCTCCTTCAATTTTATAAATAATTGTGAGGAACTGCTGGTACTATTCCAGTTATTGCCCATCATGTCATTAAGACCCTTGGTACCGAGCGTCTTGATAGAGATAAATTCCTCGAACAGTAGATCTGAGCGATTTTTAAAATTTTCAACGACACCGGTTACTTTGATGGGAATCGTATCATTATAAACCAATATCTTCCCAATAACATCATTCGGGGATACCCCGGGGAAATATTTTTGTACCCGGTTCGTACTTAGGACCACTTCGTTGGGCTGGGACAACGCCGTCTTCTCGTCGCCCGTTAACCAATTATAGTTAAAAATCTGAAAATAATCAGGATCGGCATAGATGGCGTTTTCGGGGTGCATAAACACCTTATCAGTTTCCTGGTTCTCGACGCGGTAAGGTGCATCGGTGAAAAATTGGCTTACGAGTTCAACACTGGAAGCTTCGGTCTTTAAGGCGGCGGCCATGGGGACACAGACCCCTGCATTATAGAAGCTTCCTTCGGGGGTAGTGAATTCAGAAGTTACCCGGTAAATTCGGTCTCCCTCCAGATGAAATTTATCAAAGGTCAGATCGTAATAGATCATTGCCCCGATAACAAATGCCGTGCTAAGGCCGATTGACAATCCAATAATATTTATCAAGGAGAATACCTTGTTTTTCCAGATATTTCGAAAAGCTACTTTTAAATAGTTTTTAAACATGTCATTGGTTGTTTACGCGATTTAAACCGTTTTCAAAACCACTCCAGAATCAGTTTTCTTATTCCGTTCGTAAGCTATTTACAGGATTCCGATTCGCAGCGGCGATAGTTCGTATACTAATAATGACCAATGCGATTATGAGCATCGCGAATCCGCTCAAAAAGAAAACCCACCAGCTTAAGGATGTCTTATTGGCAAAATCCTGTAACCAGTTGTTCATCCCCAACCAAGTTATCGGAACCGCAATGGCAAAGGCTATACCCACTAAAATCAAAAATTCCTTGCATAATAAAAGGTTCAATTGTGCCAAAGAAGCTCCGAGTACCTTGCGAATCCCAATTTCCTTAGTGCGGCGTTCGGTCGTATAGATTACAAGCCCTAAAAGCCCTAGACAACAGATTAAAATCGAAAGGGCCATCGACCACTTTAAGAGCACCGAGGTCTTGCGCTCCTGATCATAAAAGTGGGCAATGGTATCGTCCATAAAATTGACTTCAAAATCCACATCCGGATAGATGGTCTTCCAAATTTCCCTGACTCGATCAATGACTTCAGGCCAAGTCTTTGTAGATTGACTTCCAAACGAAAAATGTACCGTATTAAATTGATGATAGAGTTCCCTATTCGTATCCCCAACTAAGGCCATTGGCGAAATATTCGACGATAATGAACGCTGATAGAAATTAGCCATGACCCCGACAATAGGACGAAGGGAGTCACCTACTTTGATCATTTGCCCAACTGCATCAGCGGGGTTGGAAAACCCCAATATCTTGGCGTATGTTTCATTGATTACAAATTCTTGAATTGTATCGTTTAATCGATCCCTTCCGGCCAGCAGATCAATGCCATAAAGTTGCCGATACTTGGCATCCCCGTAAAGATATTGGAGTTCGGTATTAATTTCCTTATCCCCCTTAGTAAAACTAGCCATATCAGAATTGATATTGCCAGATGCTGGTGGATCACCACCCAAGCTGATCATTGTAATTTGTGGGATTGTTTTTAATTCCTGTACAAAAGTCAAACGTTTTTGATAATCATCATCATCCCAGGCCCGAATGTAGGCGTTTGCGGTTGTTTTAAAACCCATGTCCTTATTCAGCATAAAATTCAATTGTTTTCCGACAAAAAGGGTAGCGATGATGAAAATCTGGGCGATGGTAAATTGAAAGACCGTCAAGTATTTTCTAACAACCGGTTTACCATCCCCTTGAAAAATCTGATTTTTCAGCACTTTTATAGGACTAAAGTTGGAAAGGACAAGTGCTGGGTAAAAACCTGATATAAAAGTAACCACGGCCAACAAAAGTAAAATGGAAACGATAACCTCACTATTGGTAAACAATTCGGTGCTAATTGCTGTTGGAACAAAATCGGAAAAAAACCGAAGCAATAGTGGTGCTATGAATAGGGATAGTATGGCCGCCGCTAGGGTCAATAGCGCCGTTTCCCCCATAAATTGATAGATTAAATGCTTTTTTGAACTCCCCAAGGTTTTACGAATACCTATTTCCTTGGCGCGCTTGGTGGCTTGGGCTGTATTGAGATTAATAAAATTTATGCAGCCCAGTAATAACAGGAAAAGTGCTACAAAGGCCAGGCTAAGCATTACATTTATATTGGCCGTCCTTCCATTGTGGTTAAAGGTTCCCAAGTCTTGATTAAAATGCATATCGCTTAAAGGCTGTAAACTAAAATTCCGAATATAACCCTTGCTTATCATGACCTTATCCTCATGCTCTTTGGCCAATTGATCCAATTGCTGTTGCACTTGGGATAGCGCGCTCTTATCGTGTACCAGAATGAACAGCTGGGAGGCCGAATTCGTACTATTCCAATTACCGACAAGCACACGATCTTTTAAACCAGCACTATTTGCGGTTTTATAGGATAGGAATTCCTGAAAATCAAAATCGGTTTGGTCTTTAAAATCATCGACCACGCCGACCACTTTTACCTGTATTGAATCGTTATACACCAAAATCTTACCCACCGCTTGTGAGGGGGTTTGCCCTGGGAAATATTTGGTTGCCCTAGAACGGGTCAGGACCACTTCATTTGGGTTTTCAAGTATGTTTTTGGGATCGCCTGCTACCCATTGATATTTAAAAAGGTCAAAATAGGAGGCATCGGTGTATATGATATCTGCCGTATTCTTAAAGATAGGACTTCCTGATTCTTGTGTGATTTTGAGAAAATTGGCAGAATAAAAAGTTGTGGCCAGATCAATACCTGCCATTCCTTCCCGAATTGTTTGCCCCAGTGGAATCGCTACCCCTCTATTGGGAGACGTGCCCTCAGGGGATGCAAAAGCGCTTGTAACCCTATAGATCCGATCACCATTGGGATGAAATTTGTCAAAAGTCAAATCAAAGTAGATGATGATTCCAATGACGAAAGCCGCGCTCAAACCAATGGAGAGACCTACGATATTGATCAAGGAAAATACCTTGTTTTTCCAAATGTTACGAAAGGCGATTTTAAGTATGTTTTTTAACATGGCTTTATTTTTTATTCAGACCGTAAACTCCGTAAAGGTTTGATCAATGCGGCACCAATTGACTGATAACTAATTGTTAGCACGGCAATAGTCAGTACTATCAATCCGGCCGCAAGGAAAACTCCCCAGCCAATTGTGATACGATATGCAAAATCTTCCAACCATCTAGACATGGTATACCATCCAAGAGGAATAGCGATTATAATTGAAATAAGGATTAGTTTCATAAAATCGAGGGTCAAAAGTTGATAGATACTCTTAAAGGGGGCTCCCAGTACCAATCGTATACTGATTTCCTTTTTTCGCTGCTCCACCATAAAGGAGGAAAGCGCAAAAAGACCCAGACATGCGACAAAGATGGCGAAGAGGGCGAAACTGTTGAATATGCTGCCCATACGCCTGACATCTGTATGCATTTGGCTGAATTCCTGATCCAAAAAGCTGTAGTTAAACGCTTGGTTAGGCACGTTTTTGTTCCATGTGGATTCGATTGAGGCCAAGGCCTCGTTGATATTCCCTTTTTCAAGTTTAATGGAAATTACTTCAGCATTCTTTCCAATTACCAAACTTAATGGGGTTATGTCCTCTCTCAACGATTTGAAATGGAAATCGGCTAGGACACCCACAATGGTATAATCACGGCCGTTATTATCAAGATGCTTTCCTACAGGATCAATTAGCCCCAGCTCATTCACCATTTTTTGGTTTATAAGGATTGAATTAATCGAATCGGAAGCCATATCCTTGTTAAAATCGCGCCCAGCAACGATATTCATGCCCAATGTTTTAATATAATCGTAATCGACCCTCCAAATTTGCGCAGGTATGCCTCTTCCTGCGGTACCTTCCTCAGGGTTTCTAAAGGTATTCCCATTTCTTTTGGTGCCTTCAATTGGTAGATAGTCGCTCAGAGTCACTTCCTGTATCTGGGGCAATTGTAGCAACTGTTCCTTAAAATTTTCGGCCTTGTTGCCAAGAGCACCGGCTCCTTCTAAAATGACCATTTGTTCTTTGTCATACCCCAATTTTTTGTTCAATATGTAATCCATCTGCTGGGAAATGATAAGTGTTCCGATAATCAATACGACCGAGGTCGTAAATTGAAAGATTACGAGACCACTACGTAACCTGCCTTTTCCTCCCAGATTTAGGCTGCCCCTGAGCACGTTTACCGGCCTAAAAGCCGAGAGATAGAAGGCAGGATAGAGCCCGGCTACCACACCGACAAACAAAGCCGAAATCAAAATCGTGGGCATGAACCACCATACGCGCCAAGGCATGGAAATCGTTTTGTCGGCTATGATATTGAATTTAGGTAATAAGATCCAAGCGAGGAGCACACCCAGGACGAACGAGAATATACTGTACAGTACCGATTCAGTCAGAAATTGGCCGACTAGATTACTTTTGAACGCGCCAACGGTCTTTCTGAGGCCAACTTCTTTTGCTCTATTGGCCGATTTTGCCGTAGAGAGATTGATGAAATTAATGGCTGCCAGAAGTAGAATAAAGCCGGCGATGGCCGCGAACAACCATATAAAACGGATATCCCCATGTTTTAGTCCGTCGGCCATTTTTAGGTCAGAGTACAAATGGATGTCGGTAATGGGTTGTAGTTTATAATTTATGGTTTTCAGTACTTCTATAAAATCGGCTGCACGGCCTCGTTCCATTTGGGCCGGAATGACATAGTTTTCAACTATGGAGAACATTTTCTTTTGCAGTTCCTGTACATTGGTATTTTTATCCAACAGCACATACGTAAAATAATTCTGGCTGGTCCAGCTCATGTTCGTATCCTCAATGGGCAATAGAAAATCGAACTGCAAATGGGAGTTTTTTGGAAAATCCTTCATCACCCCAGTAACTGTATAGGGTTTCGAAGAATCGTTATCCAAAATAATGGTTTGCCCCACGGCATTACCGTTGGGAAAGTATTTTTGGGCTTTGGAATGGGAAATAACAATGCTTCCAGGGCTTTCCAAGGCTTCTTTTGGTTTCCCCTGTTCCAAGGGTATTTCCAATAAATCAAACGCATCTTGATCCGCGAATACGAACCCTTCCTCCAAATTATTCTGTGGCTCGCCTGACAGACGCAACCCTCTTTTACCGGCTCCGAATAGCTCACTGGTATTGATTTTGCCTGCCTTTTGGATCTCCGGGAAATCCGTTTCAAGGGCATCTGCAAAAGGCAATTGAAAATGTACGCTTTTCATTACCTCTCCTTTGAACATACCTTGCATCACGACCCTGTAAATACGGTCCTTATTGGCATACTGCTGATCGTAACTGAGTTCGTTTCGAATAAAAAGGGCAATCAAAAGGCAGGCCGCAATACCAATAGCAAAGCCTCCGATTTTAATAAAGGTGAACAGTTTGTCCTTTTTTATACTTCGCCAGGCGATTTTTAAATGGTTTTTAAACATGGCTTTATTTTTTATTCAGACCGTAAACTCTCTACTGGGTTCATCAAGGCTGCTTTGATACTTCTAAAACTTATGGTCGCAAATGCAATACATACGGTTATGAGGGCCGCCAGTACATATACCCACCATGCAATATCTATCCTGTAGGCGAAATCTTGAAGCCACTTGTTCATTAGGTAATAGCCTATGGGAAAGGCGATCACCATCGAGAGTAATACCAACTTTAAAAAATCGGTCGCCAATAAGCCAACGATTTGTGGCACCGAGGAACCCAAGACCTTTCGAATTCCGATTTCCTTGAAACGTTGCTGTGCAGTAAAGGTCACAAGTCCGAACAATCCCAGACACGCCACGAATATAGTCAGGAAAGCGAAGAGTCGAAGAATGGTATTCATGTTCTGTTCCTTTAAATAGGTTTCATTGTAGAGTTCGTCTAAGAAGGCATACCCGAAGCTTTCTCCCGAACCAAAGGAATTCCATTGTTTTTCCATGCTACCGATAAGGCCCTGCATATCAGCGGTTTTGGCCCTGAGAATAAGGCCTTTATAGGGGTTGTATTGCATCATCATAGGCTCGATGGGCTCATGCAAGGAGCGCGCATTAAAGTCCTTGACAACCCCGATGACCTCCCACACTTTTGTACTTCCATCTCTATCGATCGATTCGCTCAAGGTCTGTCCTATGGGATTATCTCCAAAACCAAACGTTTTTATCGCGGTTTGGTTGAGGATTAGCTTGTCATCTTCGTTCCCATATTCCTTAGAGAAATTACGTCCTTGCAAAATTTCCATGCCCAAGGTAGGAATGTAGTCCTCGTCTACCTGATACCCTTTGATACGTAATTTTTGAGACCCCTCTTTTGTTGAGGAAATCAAAGAGTTGAAATTATCGGATGGACCTGCCGGGACGAAGGCCGAGGTGGATATATTGATGACTCTTGGGTCTTTTTTTAGATCTTCCTTGAACGCGTCTAGATTATTGCCCAAAAGTCCTGCATCCCGAATGACGATCAACCCTTGCCTATCATACCCAACATCCTTGTTTTGAATAAAATTCATTTGTTCGCTTACGACCATCGTAGCGATGATGAGACAGGCCGAAATTGCAAATTGAAATACGACAAGACCACTTCGAATGCCCTTACTACCGCCGGAAGAAAATTTATTTTTCAATGCCTGTATCGGCTTAAAGCCCGACATAAAAAAGGCCGGGTATGCGCCAGCAATCAAGCCTATTATCAAAGTCAATGCAAGGAGGATCGCAGCAAATCGAGGAGTTGCTATTTGATCAAAAGTGAATGCCTTATTTGCCAACTGGTTAAAATAGGGCAACCCTAGAGCGAACACCAGGACACCGATACCAATGGCGAATAACGTCGCTAAAAATGATTCGATCAAGAATTGAAATATCAATTGGCTTTTTTCAGAGCCAAGGACCTTTCTCATGCCAATTTCCTTTACCCTCTTTGAGGCCCCTGCGGTAGATAGGTTCATAAAATTGATACAGGCAATGAGGAGCATGAAAATGGCTATGGCGGCAAACATGTACACGGTGTCTATAGACCCGCCCTCCTCAATTTCCCCCTTCAAATCCGAATATAGATGGGTTTTGGTAAGGGGTTGCAGGTATAGGCCCACTTTATTACCACTTTCCAAGAATTTTTGAAAGGTCATTCCCATCGCGGTTTCCAGTTGAGACGCCATATATTTCTCGACAATAGTGGGCAGTTTCAATTCCAATCTTGAAACGTCGGTTCCCTTTGCCAACATCAAATAGGTGTGATAGCTACCACTTAGCCAGCTTTGATTGGCCGCATCCTTGTTGCCTTGGGAGGAAGCGATCAGATCAAAATGAAAATGGGAATTGTCGGGGATTTGGTCAATAATGCCCGTGACGGTGTACAGGCCATCAAGTTCTGTGTACCCTTCGGCACCATACGTCCCGATATCCTGTATTTCGATTGTTTTGTTCAAGGGATCTTCATTACCGAAATACACCTTGGCCTGCTCTTTCGTCAGTACGAGGGAGTTCGGATTCGCAAAGACCGTATTTTTATCCCCTTTTATCAAGGAAAGTGTAAAGAACTCAAAAAAATTAGGATCGACCATGGCCATTTTTCCAGTTCGTAATGTCTGGCCATTGTAGACGATCTTGGTTCTTTCCGATAACTTTAAAATGCGGGTCGAAGCTTCTACTTCTGGTAGCTCTTGCGTGAGCGCCTTTCCTACCGGGGGCATAATTCCTGCCTCTTTAATAATTTCATCCCCTATTTTTGCGTTTAGGACTACCCGGGCTATCTGATCTGACTTCTCGTTGAAGCGGTCATACGAAAGCTCATCTAGCACAAAGAGCGCAATGATGAGACAAGAGGCAATACCCAAAGAAAGCCCGATCACGTTGATTGAGAATAATCCCTTATTCTTTATGACGGTGCGCCACGCGATTTTAAAATAATTTTTTATCATGATTTTGATTTTTGATTTGATGTTTTATTCGTTTCGTAAACTATCTACAGGATTCGCCATGGATGCTTTTATCGATTGGATACTTATGACCAGTAAGGTGATCAAGACTACGAGGATGCCGGTCAACAGATAAACCCACCAACTTATTTGTATGCTATAGGCGAAACCCTGAAGCCACTGGCGCATGCCCCACCAGGCTATCGGAAAGGCAATAAGAAAGGCGAGGGCTACCAATTTTAAAAAGTCGCTTGCGATCAAACCGGCAATGTTCAGTTCGCTGGCGCCAAGTACTTTTCGTATTCCGATTTCCGCCGTTCTTCGAGCTACCGTCAACGTAGTCAGGCCAAAAAGCCCCATGCAGGCAATAAAAAGTGACAGCAAAGAGGCAATATTCACTATGGTCTTGGATCGCTGCTCATTTTGGTACTGTGCGGCCAATGATGCATCTAAGAATTTATATTCAAAAGCTTGCGAAGGATTTATCTTTTCCCAAATCGTTTGTAACAGGGCAATATTCGAGGTCATATCCTGGTCGTTCAAACGAACCGAAACCCTAGGTTGATCTTCGTAAACAGCATTTACGTTCTCCACATTTTTGAAGATGGGCTCGGGATTTATGGCGAGCATCAAAGGTTCGATGGGATAGTTCAAAGACTGAAAATTAAAGTCTTTCAGTACCCCCACTATTTTTACGCCGAATTTTTCATAGGGAATTTCCAATGGATTCTTTAGTCCCATTTTTTTCACGAAGGTTTCATTGACCAAAACCCCATTTTGGGTATCCGCCACATTTCCCTCTTGAAAATCCCTACCGGCCACGAGGGGAATATTATAGGTGCTTAGGAACCCAGGATCTACAATATTTAACGCGAATTCACGATAGGTATCCTTACTATCGGTAAACCCAACTTCATACCATGAGTTTTCTACAAAACTAAATGCCGAGCTACTTGCTTCCGAGATCTGTGGTTGTTTTTTAAGTGCTTCGATATATAATTTGGCCAAGGATTCGGCCTCTTCCCCCGATTTGTTGGTGGGAACGACTACGATTGCATCTTTTTGATACCCAAGGTCCTTATTGGTAAGGAAATTAATCTGGCGACCAATGATAAGCGTACCCATGATCATTACAATCGATACGGTAAATTGAACGACGACCAGACCTTTTCCAAAAATACCCATGGAGGCTCCTTTCACTTTTTTTCGGACCAAAACTTCGATTGGGTTGAATTTGGAAAGAATCAAAGAAGGGTAAACCCCCGCGATGGATGCGATGAAAATTATAAGGCCCAAGGCCATCAACCAAATGGTGCCATCCAATTGCAAGGAGTGCAACTTGCCGGTGAGATTATTAAAAGTATCGAGAAACAGCAAGGACAAAAAGATACCCGCCAATACGGCAAGTATGGTAATCAGTAGGGCTTCTCCCCAAAATTGATATAAAATCTGTTTTCGAAAGGCACCCAATGCCTTCCGTACACCTACTTCGGTTGCCCTTGAGAAGGATCTGCCTACGGCCAAGGTTACAAAATTGATACATGCCAAAATCAGGATCAAAAAACCGATAGTGGCCAGGACATACGAATATTTGGGATTTGAAATCGGTTCGAACCCAGGAGGTAACGACGTATCCAAATGAATTTCGGAAATAGGTTGTAAATTCAGGAAAAAGGTATTTTCCTGAAAATTATCGCCTAGATATTGTTTGATGGCCTCCGGAAATTTTGCCACCAATTTTTCGGGTGATTGATCGGGCCTTAGTAATAGATAGGTTTCCAACACTACATTAAACCAACTTCTTCGGGCCCTTTCACTAAAAAAGTCCGATTCGTTCTCAAGTGATACCAACATATCATATTGAATGCTCGATTCCTTCGGAGGGTCTGAAATGATGCCGGTAACCTCGTAATTGGCAATCTTTTCATCAAATTTTAATTCAAGCGATTTCCCAATGGGGTTTTCCTGGCCAAAATATTTCTTTGCCGAGGATTCGCTCAAAAGTATTGAATTGACATCGGCAAAAGGGGCGCTTTGGTCGCCTGACAAAAGTGAAAAGTCGAAGATTTTAAAAAAAGAGGGATCCACCGCACGTATCGACTCATTGAATTCGTTCTCGTTTCTTTTCACAAGGGCATTGAACCGATATACCCGACTGCCGTCCTCGATTTCGGGGTAATTGCTTTTAAGTACCTGCATCATCGAAACAGGGGTGGTCGTATTTACAAAATCTTCTTTCGGGCCATAGTTCTCATGTTGCCAGACCCTGTAAATACGATCCGCTTTGGAATGGAAACGGTCGTAGCTAAATTCACTTTTTACAAAAAGCGATATCAAGAGAAAACAACATACCCCTACGGCCAGGCCGGTGATATTGATTGCAGTATAGCCCTTACTTTTGATGAGGTTGCGCCACGCGATTTTCAGATAGTTTTTAAACATGATTTTCGTTTTTTGATGATGGTGTTCGTGGATTGTAATTGGTTACGCCTTGCTCATTGCTAATTGTTCATTGTAAATTGTTTCATTCCGTTCGCAAACTTTTTACCGGATTCGTAATGGCGGCCTTT
The DNA here is from genome assembly GCA_038316335.1 of Flavobacteriales bacterium. Taxonomy (GTDB): domain Bacteria; phylum Bacteroidota; class Bacteroidia; order Flavobacteriales; family Flavobacteriaceae; genus JALHST01. The sequence goes on along the minus strand of JBBQAM010000071.1, from coordinate 1,533 downwards.
ATTGCCTGAAAACTGACCGTAAAAAGAGCAATGGCCAAGGCCACTATACCTGCCATGAGGAATACCGTCCAACTGATATTTATGCGATAGGCAAAATCCTGTAGCCATCGAGACGTAAGCCAGTATGCTATGGGAAAGGCAATGACCAAAGACAGCCCGACCAGCCTTAAAAAATCGTTTGAAAGCAATTGAGTTATGCTCAATACACTTGCACCTAGTACTTTTCGCACCCCGATTTCCTTTTTCCGCTGTTCGGCCGTAAAGGCGGCGAGGCCGAAAAGCCCCAGACAAGCGACAAAAATAGCGAGGCCGCAGAAGATTGTCCCTACCCGTGCGGTTCGCTGTTCACGTTCATAAAGTGTATCAATGGTCTGATCTAAAAAGGAATAATCAAAAACCGATTCGGGCGCCACTTTTTTAAGTGATGCTTCCAATTCGGGAAGTATATTCACTGACGGACCCGTAAATCGTACTAGAGCATGCGACTTGGGTTCGGTTCTTCCGTTGGTAAAAGCGTAGGCGCCGATGGGCTCGTGCAACGAGGCATAGTTGAAATCGTCGACTACACCCACTATTATATTTTTTTGATTTATAGTAACTTGCTTGTTTATGGCCTCCTCGGGCGTATAGCCCAAATAATCTACTGCCTTTTTGTTCAGCACTAATTCCACGATGGTGTCGGTTTCCTGTTTTATTTTGGGGAGTGTTGTACCGGCCAACAATTTAAGGCGGAGCACCTCTATGATCTCGGCATCGGCAACATTGGTTTGTATGTTTTTACCTTGGGTATCATTTTCATTTTTATAGATTAAATTGCCGCTGACGCCCATACCAGGGTAACCCTGCGCCATGGCTGCGGCGGTTACGGAAGTCAATGCCCTGAAATCCTCTAACAAGGCCGTCCGCTGGCTGTCTTGGTGCAAGGCAGCGGTGGAAATGGCCACGACATTTTCCGGTTCAAAACCCAACCGCTGATTTTTGATAAATTGAATTTGTTGATACACCACCAAAATACCTACGATCAAGACAACCGAGGCGGCAAATTGCAGGACTACGAGTCCTTTACGTATCATCGCATTGCCCTTGCCCGGGGAATTGGCCGACGAAAGGGCCGCCTTGGGCGAAAACCGGGAAAGGTATAAGGATGGGTAGGATCCGGCGGTCAAAGTGGTACCCATCCAAATAAGGGAAAAGGCGATAAGGTATGGAAAGCTAAAAATAGCACTTTGTTCGAGATCTTGCCCCGTCAAGGTGTTGAACCACGGAATTGCCCCAACGGCTAAAAGTACTCCAATAGTTAATGAAATAAAGGTGACCAAGCCCGTTTCGGCATAGAATTGGGCAACCAAGATCCGATTACTTGCGCCCAGTGTTTTATTAATCCCCACTTCTTTTGATCGTTTTTGGGAACGGGCCGTGGCCAAATTCATATAATTGACACAGGCAATAAATAGAATAAGAATGGCCAAGAACGAGAGATTGTGAATCTCATTGATGTCACCGATCCGCTGAGCATACGAGTTTTGGACCCCG
>JBBQAM010000110.1:0-4252 GCA_038316335.1 Flavobacteriales bacterium | reverse complement strand
TAAAAGGTCTTCTGACCAATTAAATCCTCTTTTGTAAAGGTTATTAAGCCAAGGGTACATGGCTATAAAGACAGCCCATTTCTAAAACCGATATGGGATTACCGCATAAAGATACCTTGTGTTGGTTCACAATTCACCCAGATTTCGCTGCATTCGAGGGCAATTGGAACCTAATTTTGGCCAACGGGCCCCATCCCATTTATTTTAACATAAATTTTTGAGAAAAACTTGTAACATTTCAACACCTTGCAAGTCTTATTACCAGTTTTAGAAGACAAACCTCCTAAAAACACTAACCGTTCAGCATGATAGAAATTAAGGATCTTCACAAATCATATAAGATGGGGAGCAATTCCCTACATGTATTAAAAGGTATCAATTTTTCGGTCGAAAGCGGCGAGCTTGTCGCCATTATGGGATCCTCGGGTTCCGGAAAGTCTACCTTATTGAATATTTTGGGAATGCTCGATGAGGCCGATTCGGGCGAGTATACCCTTGATGGGGTGCCGATCAAAAACCTAAACGAGACCAAGGCCGCGAACTACCGCAATAAGTTTTTAGGCTTCGTATTTCAATCCTTTAACCTGATCAATTATAAAAGCGCCCTTGAGAACGTTGCACTCCCCCTTTACTATCAGCGTATGCCCCGGAAGCAACGCCAGGAAAAAGCCCTTAAATATCTTGAGCAAGTAGGGCTAAAGGAATGGGCCACGCATTTGCCCAGTGAACTTTCGGGCGGGCAAAAGCAACGGGTGGCAATCGCCCGTGCCATGGCGGCAGAACCCAAGGTATTATTAGCCGATGAACCTACAGGTGCCTTGGATAGTACCACTTCCTATGAAGTTATGGAGCTGATCCAAAAAATCAACGACGATGGCAATACCATCTTGATCGTAACCCATGAACCCGATATTGCCGATATGTGCAAACGGATCGTACATTTAAAGGACGGGGTGATCATCGAGGACAAAAAGATAAAACAAGTAAGAGCAAAGGCACATGTTTAGTAGGGACAGCTGGCATGAAATTTTCGATACGATTCGAAAGAACAAACTACGGACCTTTCTGTCAGGGTTTACCGTGGCCTTGGGCATCCTTATCTTTGTTTTCCTGGTTGGGCTAACAAACGGCCTCGTCAATACCTTTAATGAATTTTTTTCCGATGATGCCAGTAACACCTTCTACATCTTTGCGGGTCGCACTTCAATGCCCTATAAAGGGTACAAGTCGGGCCGTCAGATACAATTCGAAAACGATGATCTGACCGATATCGAAAAGAATTTCGAACTGGTGACCGAATATGTGTCCCCAAGAATCGACCGTAGCGGCCTCGTAAAATACAAGAACGAATCGAACAATTATACGACCCGCGGGGTAAGCGCCGATTATCAGTTTGCCGAAAAGACGATCATCATGAAAGGGCGCTACCTGAATTATGAGGACATTAAGCATAAGACCAAATACGCGGTGATCGGCAGGCTCGTCGAACGGGATCTGTTCGGCCAAGAAGATGCCCTAGGTGCCTATATCGATGTTGCCGGCAGTGTTTTCAAGGTCATTGGCGTGTTTCAGGATGATGCCGGCGATGATGAGGAGCGACGTATTTACATCCCCTATACCACACGGCAATTAATTGAAAAGAATACCGATAAGGTGGATCAACTGGTGGTCGCCTTCAAGCCTGAAATCGGGTATGTGGGGGCCATGGCTTTTGAACAAAGTCTCAATAAATTCATTCGGGAGAAAAAATACATCAGTCCCGATGACCAAAATGGCATCTACATTCGAAATGTGGCCGACCAGATAAAACAAAATCAGCAATTTGCAGGCGTACTCGCCTATATCGCAGGGTTTATCGCTTTCGGGACCATCTTGGCCGGTATTATCGGCATCAGTAACATCATGGTCTTCGTCGTAAAGGAGCGCACCAAGGAATTGGGTATCCGAAAGGCCCTGGGGGCAACGCCTAGGTCGGTAATAAGTTCCATTCTAGTAGAGTCGGTCTTTATCACCACGGTTTCCGGGATTTTCGGGATGATTCTGGGGATTGCTATTTTAAGTTCTTTGGGCGAGAAGTTAAAAGACTATTTTATCACGGATCCCTATATAAATATGGGCTTGGCAATATTTGCCACGACTATTTTGATTGTTTTCGGGGCCATTGCGGGGTACATTCCCGCAAAACGGGCCGCCAGGATAAAGCCGATTGTAGCACTAAGAGACGAATAATATGCGATTTTTATTTGACAGTAACGTTTGGCAGGAGATCTTCGGTTCTATTAGCAAGAACAAGACCAGGACCATTATCACCATGATCGGGGTACTTTGGGGGATTTTTGTCTATATAGGTCTTTCGGGCGCCGCGAAGGGCATGGACAACGGTTTCGAATCGGTCTTTAAGACGGTTTCAATGAACAGTATGTTCGTTTGGGGCCAGAGTACGAGTAAGCCCTATGACGGCTTTAAGACCGGGAGACAAATGCAATTGAAATTGAAGGATGTGGCCACTTTGGAGCATCGCATTCCTGAGATACAATACATCGCACCAAGGATCACCCAAGGACAATTTGGTTCTGATCCTGTGTATACGGTGCGCGGTCAAAAATCGGGCAGTTACACCTTAAACGGTGATTACCCGGTGTATACCAAAATATCGACAAAAAAAATATACGATGGGGGGCGATTCCTCAATCAGGAAGATATCGATCAGGCCAGAAGGGTCATTGTCATCGGGGAACGTACCCAACAAGAATTATTTGAAAAAAATGAAAATCCGATTGGTCAATACATCCGGGTCGGTAGCGTATATTTTCAGGTCATCGGTGTACATAAATTGGCGCAAGGGGTCAGCTTTGATTCCGATAGTGCCTTGTTCATTCCGTTCTCGACCTATCGTCAGTTGTACAATTCAGGCGAAAATGTAGGCTATTTATGTATCGCCGCGTATGACAATGTCGATGTGGTTCAGGTAGAAAAAGATATCAAGGCCTTGCTGCGCAATTTACACCGTGTTGACCCTGACGATGAGCGCGCATTCGGTTCTTTTAATTTAGGGGAACAGTTCGCCAAGGTATCGGGGTTTGCAAAGGGCTTGACCTTTGTCTCCCTTATTGTGGGGATTGCCACTATTTTGGCCGGCGTAATCGGTATTGGGAACATTCTTTTGATTTCGGTCAAGGAACGAACCAAGGAATTGGGCGTACGCAGGGCGTTGGGGGCTACCCCTAGCGAAGTTCGCAACCAGATCATCCTGGAGTCGGTTTTCCTAACCTTGCTTTCGGGTATTATCGGCATTATTCTAGGTGCCGGGGTTTTGGCCCTAATAAATAATCTTACAAAAGATATCGATTTTCCATATACGAATCCGACTGTGCCGATACCCTATGTTTTGGGGGCCTTGGCCATTATGGTAATATTGGGAACCTTGATCGGGCTGATCCCGGCGCAACGGGCAGTCAGTATTCGGCCCATTGACGCCTTACGGGAGGAATAGGAAAAAGTTGCCAGCGGGTAATTAGCAGTGCGCCAAGGGAATCAATGCATGTTTGATAGAATCGATTTCAAAATGAGAACAAAGGAACATAAAGCAAATAACTATAAACAAAAATCAACTAATACACTTTAAAATGAACAAAATAGTAAAATATATCTTGATAGGGGTTTTGGTGCTGGGGGCACTATGGGCTGCTGCCTTTTTTATCAAATCGAATAACAAGGGTGCCATCACATACGAAACACAAAAGCCCTTTATTTCAAATATAGAAAAGAAGACCGTAGCCACGGGAAAAGTCGTTCCTGAGGATGAAATTGAAATAAAACCTCAAATCTCGGGAATTATAGAGAAGATCTATCTAGAGGAAGGCACCAAGGTCAAGGCAGGTGACTTAATCGCGGTAATCAAAGTAGTTCCAAATGAGCAGTCACTGAACCAATCACGGGGAAGGGTCAACAGCGCACAGATTTCCTTGGACAACGTTAAAATCGAATACAATCGTAATAAGGCCCTTTTTGATAAAGGGGTGATTTCTAGTCAGGATTTCAATAACCTACAATTGCGCTTAGATCAAGCGGAACAGGAATTGAAGAATGCCCAGGCCGACTATCAGATTATTCGCGTTGGTTCGTCAGGAGGCTCCGCGACCGCCAACACGAATATTCGCGCCACCGTCGATGGGACGATTCTTGAAATCCCCGTCGAAGAAGGGGATCAGGTAATTCAAAGTAACAATTTTAACGATGGAACGACCATCGC
>JBBQAM010000046.1:0-32065 GCA_038316335.1 Flavobacteriales bacterium | reverse complement strand
CAGCAGTACCATGGGAATCATGATTAGGAGTGCCACAAATAGGATACCTACCCAAGGAGTTTGTGTCTTAGGGTGTACTTTCATAAAAATGGCAGGCATTTGTTGGTTATGGGCCATCCCATAAAGCATTCGTGGAATCGTTGCCAGGACGGTGTTGATTGTACTACATGTAGCGGTGATAGCGATTATGGCCACTATCAATTTTCCCGATTCCCCAAAAAGCGTGAAGATCAAAAGTGCATGCGGAATGTCTGATTCGGCCAATGTATCTTGGGGTACGTTCAAATACCCAGCGAGGGCTACCATCGAATATATGATCAACAGCACTATCGACGCCATGATCATTGACCGTGGAATATTTTTGTTTGGGTTCCTGGTCTCCTCGATCATGGGGCACACAAATTCAAGGGCCATAAATGACCAGAGTGCCAGCATTGTAAGAGAGAGTACACTGCCATCTAAGTGTCCTAAGCCTTCCCAAATTGATTCGATGGAAGCGCCCTGAGCGTCCGAATGGGCAAGACCGGCAATGCCGATTACCAGTAATGCCGTAATCATCAAATAGGCCAGCAGATTTTGAACCTTTGCAAAGAAGTCGACTCCTAATATATTTAGTATGGTAAATAGCAGAATGATCAGGATACCTATTTGGGAAAACGCTTCGGGATATAAGGTGTCGAGAACCGATTCCAATAGAAACAATTCGGCGGGCAATCCGAAAATCGCCGGTGCCAAGTACCCGGAAATGGTCGCCACTATGGCCGGAAAATTACCGATCGAAACTTCGGTATAGGCACTGATACTGCCAGCTTTGGGGAGCATTAAGGCCAACTCGGAAAAAGTAAACACATAACATAATGTTAGGATAAAAGCAATGATCAGGGCCACAAAAAATCCGGAGCCCCCGATACCGACTCCTTGTAAAATGCTCACAAAGACCACCTGGGCCACCACCACCCCAACTGCAATGGCGAATAACGAGGGCAGGCCCAATACCCTTTTCAATTCACTTAGATTCTTTTTTGAAGTATCCATACTTACAGTTTTACAGCATAAATCATAAATCCGCTTTGCTTGTAAGAAATAAAACCGTCTGTCGAAAAAGGTTCGTTTTGGCCTGCATCGACTTCAACAGCAACTCTTTTCATTTCCCGAAAGGGTGCAAAATAAATACGTGCAGCCCCTAATAGTTCACAGGCGGCGCCGGTCCATTGGTTACTTGCTGTGATGAGCATGTATTCATAGCCTCGTTCCTGAAAATTTTTAAAAGAAGCCGCAAAGAGCTCAAAAGTGTGTTCCGTGGGAAGTGCCTCAGATCTTGCGATCATGACTATATAACCTACTTTCCCTGATTGGTGAGCTATTCTAAAATGTGGATATATTTCGTTCAATGCTTGAATTGCCATATTTTCATGGTGATGGATAAAATCGATTATCGGATTTTGATACAAAAACGTAGCTTCTAGAAACGGATCATGCTTTCGCCATACTGTCTCTTTATGGGGCAAGGTAGCATTAAAGGATCCGCCAATTGGGTTCAAATCGTCGTCTAAGGTAACGAGGGAATGGCGAAGTAGGTCGTCATTCATGCCAATAGCGCCTTTGGGATGGGATGGGTCTGTGATTTGGGTCAGACGAATAAACCAGAACAAAATGTTCTCTTTGGTCCAGGCACCAAAAGCATCGTTTCCAAAAACGTCTTGATGCGATCGATCGATAAGTTGCTGGGGGATTTCCCTGGGGGGTTGCACATGCCGATTCATGGGTTCATTCACTGCGAACGAATTGGCAATTATGTGTGCTACTTCCAAAATTTGCGAATGGTCAATTTGGTCGAGCGGAATTGGAACGTATTGGTGGCTTCTGAATTTTTCAGCAGCCTCAAAATCAACCATCGGGAGGTCTTTTTGAAGATCGAAAAGTCCATGTTGATCTATATCAACACGCGTCGGATAGTTACACCAGGGCAATTTTAACGGAACGCTTGGTTGGGTCATGGTATTCAAGTTGGCTAATTGAACAAACACCTACAATGGTAATCTGTTGGCTGGTTTATGTCATTTTCTACTTTATTCGTGCTGGTATATGCTGATTATGGTGGCACGCTGTTTTAGTCATTTTCTATTCTCTCCAAATTTCATCAATGCCATATGCGACTTTTTCATTCGGAAGAACTACATGATATTTATCGACGTAGGCCTCCCATTCCGATTTCAATTCTGTGAGCTTTTCCGGGTAAACTTCGGCCAAATCCTGTTGCTCGCTAGGATCTTTATTTAGGTCATACAATTGCCAGGTATCGGTGCCATACGGCCGGTCTTGCCATAATGCTTTCCAGTTGGCCTTACGAACCCCGCGTCGTCCATAGAGTTCCCAACAATGTGCTTCCTCATTGGTATGGGCCGTTAGGTTGCTACCTTGCAGCCAATTGACAAGCGATTTTCCGTCCATAGGAAAGACGGTCCTGTCCTTGTATTTATTTTTGGGATGTTCGACCCCTGCCATATCTAAAAAGGTCGGCGCCAAGTCCATCACAGATAGGAAATTTTGGTTTATTTTCCCGAAGTTGTCCTTCCATTTGGGATAACTGATAATCAACGGGCATCGTACCCCACCTTCCGACGAAAAGCTTTTATACCATTTAAAGGGCATAGAGCTCACTTGGGCCCAAGATGGGCCGGTAAATATGTATGAATTTTTTCGCCCGATGTTCTTCAGGGTATTATCAAAATTTGTTGCAACCCATTCCTTGGTATCAGCTATGCCCCAAATTGAATTACCTTCGGCCCCGTTGTCAGCCATAAAAACGATCAGCGTATTCTCAAACTGGCCTATTGCCTTTAGATGATCGATCAATTTACCGACATTGACATCAAGTCTTTCGATCATGGCAGCATATACTTCCATGGTACGTGCCGACCTTTTTTGTGCTTCCTTCGATAGTTCGTTCCAAGGTAATACATTCGGGGTCAAGTGGGGCAATAAGACTGTAGTATCAATAACCCCCAGTCTCTTTGCCCTATGCAGGCGCTCCTCTGCCAGCACTTCATAGCCCGAATTATAACGTCCTTGGTACAGATCAATGTATTCATCGGGTACCTGTATAGGCCAGTGTGGGGCGGTGTATGGCACATACATGAAGAAGGGTTTCTGCACGGCCTGGCTTTCATCGATATAGTCAATGGCCTTTTGTGTGTAGTAGTCGGTTGAATAAAATGATTCTGGGAGGGTATCCACGATCTGCCCATCTTCTTGGTACAGTGTCCTATCAAAAAAGGAAAAAAGTTTCTGCTGATCGGAAAAATGACCGGCACCACCTTGCAATAAACAGAAAGAGCGATCAAAACCCCTCTTGTCTGGCCAGAGTCTTTGATCATTCGCAGGAAAGGCCTGATGCCATTTCCCGGCCATGGCAGTATAATACCCATGGTCTTGTAGCAATTTCGGAAAAGCCACTACGTCGAAGTTCAAATAGCCTTCATACCCTTTTAGCCCCTTTTGATTGGCCGCCCAATCACCTTCCATGGTGCCATAGCCATTGCGATGGGTATCGACCCCTGAAAGTAGCATGGCCCGGGTCGGGGAACAGGTTGGGGCTGTATAAAAAGCCGTATTTCGAATTCCCTGAAGAGCCAATCGATCTAAATTAGGAGTGCGGATCTCACTTCCATAGCATCCCAGATCGGTGATTCCCAGGTCATCGGCCACGATTAGAAGAATGTTGGGTCGGCCCGATAATTCCGTTTTAGGAGTAGCGGAGTTGCAGCCACCAAAGAAAACGAGTAGCATCTGTGCCACGATGAAGGGTAGCATGAATTTTTTAACGATGGATCTTATTTCTTGACACATTTTTCGAACCTTATTGAAGGCTGACTAGCAGACCGTTTATAGTTTATTGCCTTTTTGTAATTCATCATTTATGAATTGTATTACATTGGGTGTTTGATCGGCCGCTTTGGTTTTAAGTACCGTTGAACCACACCGAAGGGTTCCCCTAAAACTAAGCATATTAAAGAATTCCTTATCCTATAACCAATTTTCATAATCATTAGGCACCCATGTTTGACCTTCACTTCTGAAATGCTTTTGATACAATGGGACAACTACTGCAGCCCAAAGTTGGTCCTCCAATCTTTGGGTTTCCTGCATAAGGGTCGGGTAGACGATCTCAATTATGGAGATAATTTCGCTTCGAAGTCGGTCGGATCGAATAATATCCAGACCTGATGATTTCATCGTCTCAAAGGCCGAGGAAGATAAGACCACATCGGGCATAAAAATTGCCTTTTGTAGGTGCACGGGGATTGAATCATTAAAGGGTCGATGATGGTCTGCAAGGTCCATGATATAGTTAAAGTACTTCATACTTTCGGTTTGTATTCGAATATCTTTTTTAAGGTTTACGATATTCGCTTCAAGATTTGATTTCAATTCGGTCAACAATACTGTTTCCTTGGCCTGCAGTTTTCTTGATTCGTTCCGATTGTTGATCTGGAGGGCGATCAAAATTCCAATAACAACAAGGACAATCTCACCGATTGCATATTTGAAATACCTGCCTGCCAGCAAGGCATGGTTGGTGGTCTTATTTTCATCGAGCAGGTTTTGACGGATGTTACGAAAAAGTTTGGTTATCGTTCTGTTTGCTTACCAGATTGTTTTTCTTTGAGCCTTATTTTATTTTTCATGTATGATTGCCTCAATCTCTTTTAAGGATTCATATAACATATCCTTGTACCAATTCAGTTCTTTGTAATGATAGGAGAGGTCATCTAGTAATTCTGAATAGTGCGCTGGGTCCATTTCCAGCCAAGTGTCGATGCGACGTTCATGGCTATACTTTTTGGTTAAATACTCCCATCTGTTGCTAGAAATCGTACCATTATCGATTAATCGATCATATGTGGAGTTATATAATTTAATAATAGGGGCGATTATTTTTTTGTTTTTGTACCTATTGATTTCATTGCCTGATATGGCCGCTTGATAGGAACCTGAAATGGGATAAAAGGTACGTTCACTTACAAAATAGATATGGAGCAACGAATCCATTGCCTTTTTATCGGAATTGTAAACTGCGGGTGCCTCTTTTACTAAAAGATCAAAAGCATGTGCCTTTTCTTCGGCCTGGTGTAGTACTAAATTAATATACGTCTTATCTTGTTCGAGATCATTTTTTACCCCGGTGATAAATTCCTTTTCTGCCAGATCCTGCTTTCTTGATTCGTTCCAATTATTGATTTGCAAAGCAATAAGTATTCCGATGACCACTAATACGATTTCGCCCAAGGCATAGAGCAGATAGCGGGTTACATGGTTCTCCTTGAGCAACCGCTGACGAATTTTGCGAAAGAACTTGATCATTTCGGCACCTTATGATTTCCCGGATGGAGACTCATTAGAACCGGTAATACCATCGCCGTCGATATCCTTATCCACATAGGTTTCCAAAGCTACCAAGGTTTTCTTTAGGAGCGCCTTCGTATTTTTCAATTCGTTTTCCAGAAATTCGACACGTTCCTCGATACTATTCGCCTGTTTTTGCTGTTTTTCCAATTCATCTTGCTGTAACAAATCCCAAAATATTCCCATAATTCCTATTTTTAAAGTTCTTAGTGTTTTGATCTTATAATTTCTCTTTTTTCAATGTACGCATTATAACATATAGTGCACAGATCATCGCTATAAATATCAAGGTCGATAGGATTTCTTGGCGGCTCAAACTGCTAAGTAACCAACCAATGGTCACAATGCCTGTGATCGGAATGAACAGGCCCCCGGGAATTCTAAACGATTTTTCAGTGGTTTCCTGTTTTTTACTTCGCAACCGGATGGTCGCCAAAATAACCGCGAGGTACACTAGCAAAATAGCCGCACTCGCTAAAATGGCCAGCTGCTTGAACCCGCCAGCAACCGTAATTATAAAAAGTGCAAATGCAAAGGAGGCGATGGCCCAATATGGTGTGGCATATTTTGAATGCACTTTTCCTAGGAACTTTGGAAACAGGCCGTCATGGGCGCCCGCATACAATAAACGCGGCGTATTCAGCACATCCCCGCTCACCGCGCCAAAACAGGCTATGGCGGCCGAGATTAAAAGAATGACACTTCCAATAGGACCCACAATTTGTTCTGCAACGGCTGCCAATGGGGCATTTTTGACCGCTGCCATTCCGGTTCCCAATATACCTTGGGTAACTACCTGGAGCAGCATATAAAGCATCAGGATGATACTACCACCCAATAAGATACCCAACGGCACGGTGCGCTTCGGGTTTTTTATCTCGCCACTTACACCAAGGGCCGTTTCAAAACCTGCAAAAGCAAAGTACAACACGAGGGCCGTACTGCTGAAGGAATCTAGGGAGGGCAAATGTTCCCAATGTAGGTTGCTAGTATCGATCTTGCCTAGACCAAAAATTATAATGCCCAGTAGTGGCAGTAATTTTATGAGTGTTATGAGTTTTACAAAGAAATTACCCTGTTTCGTCCCAAGAATATTTATAAAGGCGATAACCCCAATGAGAACAAAAAATAAAAGGGCACGAAACCAAGGGTTCGTAAAAGCAGGAAAAATGACGGCCAACGAATTGGCAATCACATGCATCAATGCAGCATCCCCTAAGAGCGACCAGCCAAAAATGAACAACCAATTCACGACAAATCCTGCAAACTTTCCGAAGACCGCCTCAACATAGGCATAACTGCCTCCAGCGGAAGTAATGCGTGAACCTATTTCTGCATAGCATAGCATAATAACGGCAAGCATGAAACCGCAAAATAGATATGCAAATACGCTGAAAGCGCCTAATTGCATGCCGACAATGGCTGGCAAAGCAAAAATACCGGCACCTATTGTGTTGTTCAGAATGTTAGCCGTAAGTCCTGTTACTCCTACAACGCGTTTTAAGGGCACTTCCTTTATTTCATCGCTCATTTTCGAAATGATTAATGGCTAGCCATTTGTTGCTATTGTACTTCATTCGCTTTAAGAACCCGTAGCAGATTCCCTCCAAGAATTTTATCGATATCCTCAACGCTATACCCTTTATCGACCAAGGCCTCGGTAATGTGTATATAGTCGGTTACATCATCAAGTCCGATAGGGGCCAAGGGAATGCCATCAAAGTCAGATCCCAGGCCTACATAGTCGACGCCCACCAGTTTAATGATGTATTCTATATGATCAATGACCATCGAGAGGGGAGGCCGAAAGGCATTGGCTTCAGTGGCGAATTTCGAAAATAGTAGTTCTTCTGCGATATAGATAGTATTTCCGGATTGCACCAGAGAATCAAACGTAGTTTTGTGTCTTTCCAGAAATCCCTCGCGGTTTTTTTCGTAATCAGGATCGATAAACCCAGCGTAAAAATTAATTTGGATTACGCCACCATTTTTGGCAACGGCTTTTATCTGTTCATCCTTCAGATTTCTGAAAACAGGACAGATACTATATACCGAACTATGGGATGCGATTACCGGCTTGCTCGTGGTCGCCATGACATCGTAAAAAGTCTGCTCCCCCACATGGCTGATATCTACCAGCATTCCCAGCTCATTCATACGGGTAACGACTTTTTTGCCAAATGCAGTAAGTCCTTTTTTATCCTCTGAATTCAGCGTGCCACCCTCGATGGTCGACTCATCTGCTGCACTTGTGGCCCAGGAAGTCGAGTTGTTCCAAGTGAGGGTCATATAGCGTGCCCCTCTGAGATATAGGGAATCTAACTTGCCGAGATCGTCCTCGATCATATGCCCCCCTTCGATCCCAAAAAATGCGGCAATTTTATTTTGACCAATAACCTTCATTAGCTCGGCCGTGTTTTTGACTTCCTCGATTTTGTCGGGATTTCGTTTTGCCACGGCATCCAACGAATCAATTTGTCGAAGGGCGAATGCAAACGGTTGTACCTGATTACCATCACTCCAAACTGAAAAGAACTGCACGTCTACACCTCCTTCTTTCATTCTGCTGAGGTCACTATGGGTCAGGCCTTCCAGATCCGTGTCGAATACCACGCCCTTTTCCATGGTCTGGGTCAGGATATCATTGTGCGTATCGACCAAGATGGCTTTGTCGTGAATTTCCCGTGGGGCTTGGGTTGTTTCTTTTTTGTCTACTGGCGATTTGCAGGCCATTGCGGTAACCAGTGATACGAACAAAACAGTACTTTTTTTCATTGGGGTGGGTTTTTAAGGGATATTTTCATTGCAGTGCGAACCTTTAAAGGTCAGGTTGGTTAAATATATTTATAAGTTTTGGATAGCGATAGATCTGCTAAAGCATAAAACCCAAGTTTCCTTGGGTTTTGAAAATATTGGTTATTTAAAGGTTGGTGAATTTCATATTTACTGCCTAGTAGCCGCTACGATATGACCGTCGTTCCCACTTAGGTCAGGTCTGAAGACCCAGATTTCCGTACTTTGACTGTTGGTCGTGGCTTCGACATCGGCAAGAAAGGTGGCGAAACTACCGGCACCGTGCACGGCTTCAAAGTCTTTTACAAAGGTGTCCGGTTTTCCCATCCATCCCATGCTATCAAAAAAGTCGACCCAGGCAAAATCAGGTCCATCCGCAGCCGGCATTTCATTGGTGTATATTCCATGGCGTTGATCAGGCATTTTTGACATATAGACCTGATGCACTTTTTTGACTACTTTCTCCATAAAATCCATATCCTTGAACCGTTTCACATCGATCATAAAGACTGAAAGGTTCTTAAGGGTAAAGTCTTTGGAGAAATCAGAAAGATCGGCATGCATTCTCCAATAGTTCACATCAACTTCACTCGAGACATGTGGGGCTATGTTGGCTTCCCAATCGGCATTGTGCCCATTTGCGGTCGATGGACTGCCATCCATGGCACTCCAAGGCAGAGGGCCCATATTCCAAATATACTTGCCTGAATTTTTGCCGTTATCAATGAGAAAAACACTCGATTGGTACGGCCCAGCCGTATGGTATTTCTTATTATGGGCGGCCACGCCTTCTTCAAAGGCTTTCACATGACCCGGTAAAACAGTGAGCATCATATTTTCGATGATTACCGGTTCTGGACTGTTTTGTGCGATTGCCAATACAGGAATCAGCAATGCGAGGTAAAGTAACTTTTTCATTGTGTATATAGATTAATTGGTTATTGTTCTCGTTTACAACATGATATACTATTATGATACTTTGTTATTCGGCTACGCCTTCAACAATACTAATGGCTGGTGTAATCGGTATGATTCGCTTCAGATTTATTCCGGCTTTCGAAAATAGATGTTCGAATTGTTCTTTGGTGCGTTCCTTACCCCCGATCATCAGCATGGTCAGGTCTAACCATTTGAAAGGGTGTGGATCATTCCCTTTCGGTATGACCGCTTCTACGATCAATACTTTCCCCCATGGGTTCATGGCCTTCTTGCAATTCTTTAAAATGGTGATGGCATCCGTATCATTCCAATCATGAATGATATGTCTTAAAATATAGGCATCCCCATTACTCGGCACTGCTTCAAAGAAATTACCACCTGTGGGAATGCAGCGATTGCCAAGCCCACCAACTGCACTGTTTCCTTGGGAGCGGCTGATTACTTCTGGAAGATCGAATAAGATGCCGTTTGTGTTCAGATTCTTATTTAGAACTGCTGAAATGACTTCTCCATTCCCGCCACCCACGTCAACTACGGTCTTAAACACTGAAAAATCATAATTTTCGATCATGGGCTGCGTTTCGCCCCCGTGAAAGTCGGTCATCATTTGATCAAAAATCTTTCCTTCTTCAGGATGGCTGGTCAAATAGTCAAACGGCCCCATCCCGTGCGCTTTCTTAAAGCCACTGTCCCCGGTTTGTACCGAATATAGGAACTCGTTGTATGCCTTGTAGAAAACGCTCCCGGCCGAAAGCGCCATCGCTTTTGCGCTATCTGCACTGTCTTCGCGAAGACAGTCCGCCAAGGGGGTCAATGAAAATTTCCCATGTTCGTCTTCAATGAAGATATCGTTGCTTGCCAAGGCTCGTAAAAGTCGATGGATCGATGCTGCGTCCGCCCCGGTTTTATTGGCGAGTTCAGTACAATTCATAGCGCCATTGGAAGCTATTAAATCGGCAAGATTCAACTTTGCCGCTACATGGATTGCCTTAGACGTCACGAATCCGAAGATCATTTGGGAAAGGAGCACGTTGGGTGGAAGATTATTTTCCATAATTTATTCAATTTTTAGAACGGTTTATTTGATAGCAATTGCGGCACTGCTAGGTCCGGCCAAGGGCATCAACGATGTTTTCTTGAACCCGGCTTCTATGGCTAGTTGGTTAAAATCGTAAGCGGAAAAGTCATACCCTTCAGGGGTTTCTATCAGCATGTTCAACGACATCAATAAACCGAATGCGTTTTTACTTCGATCATCATCAATAATATTCTCGATGGCTACCAAAGCACCTCCTTGGGGAAGGGCATCATACGCCTTCTTGATGAGCATTTTTTTATCAGTAGTCCCCCAATCATGTAAAATCATCCCCATTGTGATTATGTCTGCCTTTGGTAAATCATCTTTAAAAAAGTCCCCAGAGCGGGTCGTGACCTGATTTTCAACCCCCATTTTTTTGATGTTCTCAGCTGCAATCGGACCCACAGGTGGTAAGTCGAACGAGATACATTGCATATGGCTATTGTTCAAGGCAACATGTATCGATAAATTCCCGCCTGCACCTCCCGCATCGCAAAGTGTTCGGTAGTTCGAAAAATCAAATTTTTGGGAGAAGGCCATAAAATTCCCCGTAGATACCCCTGCCATGGCATTCACGAATTCACGCAACTTCGCTTCACTGCTATAAATTTCCTCGAATAAAGGTTTCCCCCCTCCTTTGACTTCGTTTTGGGGCAAGCCTGTTTTAAGACCTTCTTCGAGGTCGTTCCAAAAAGGGTAGAGGCGGTTGTTGGCCATTTCTAAGAGCCCGCCCATATAAGAGGGCTTGTTTTTATCGAGAAACAAGTCCGCATCCGCTGCATTACTATAGATCGAAGTTTCTTTGATCCCTTTTCGTGATAAAAAACCCAGGGCGACTAGGGCATCCAAAAAATCATATAGACTTCTTTGGTGTAAACCAAGCTTACTTTTAATTTCCTGACCGGTCAAAGGGCCTTTTGACAATAGGGTAAACAGACCCAAGTGGGTTGCGGTAAGCAAGGTTTTCGAGGCCCAGAAGCCCATGCCTATTTGCATTATTTTAGTCGGGTCTGCTTTTTTTTCTGTTTTAGATTCCATGATAGTAATGTTTATGATTTATATTTCTCACTTTATCAAAAATATATTGGATATAATTGAAGCTGTTTATGCTAATTATTTATGGGCATTTTTTTAAATAACTTTATTCATATTCAACTATCCAGTATTTTCGAATTTTCCCTGGCATCGAGGCCAAACGTTTGTTCTACGGCCTGATACCATTCGGCATCGCTGGCAGCATTCCAATCAACGTATTCCTCATCAGACATTGAGGCTCTCCATTCGAGAAAAGGTAAGGCATCGGGGCCGACGGGATGACGCAATTTCCAAATGGTGTTCTCTGCGATTTCCAATATTTTTTCTGCCACGATTGTCGGTTTCGTCGGGGTTTTTAGAGATGCTGCAAAAAGACCTCCGAAACGTTTTGACTGTGGATATATTGAGGTGCCGCCTTTCGCAATGGCATTTGCCATTCCTGTATCGATAATCCCTGGCTCTACGATGGCCACCCTGATATTAAAGGGTTTAACTTCCTGAGCCAGTGCTTCACTGATCGCCTCCAACGCAAATTTACTGGCCGCATAGGCACCTAAAGGGGTGTTTGATATCTTGCCGGCAATTGAGGCAATATTGATGATACAGCCTATGCGATTCTTTCGCATAGTGGGCAACAAGGCTTTGGTACACCTCAGTACCCCAAAATAATTCGTCTCCATAATTTCCTTGAAATCCTTTATAGGCATTTCTTCCACTGATCCGTGCCGTTCGATTCCAGCATTATTTACAAGAATATCGATCTGCCCATTTTTTTTCAAAAGTGTGCCAATAGTCTTTTCAACCGATTCATCTGAATCCACATCCATCTCAAAAATGGAAATGTCCAAAGATTCAACGATTATAATTTGTCGTAATTCCGACGCCCTATCAGGATTTCTCATGGTAGCGAAAACTTTATAACCGGCCCGTCCGAAGGCCAGGGCAGTCTCAAGACCAATACCTTTGCTGGTTCCTGTAATTAATACTGTTTTCATTTTTTATTTTAAAAACCTAAAGGTCGCACATCTTAATTCCCCCCGAAACATTTAGTGATGTACGGCCCATTAGGTTTGGTATTACAAGTAATCAATTCTAATTTTTATTTTGGAGCTGGCATCGAATAGCCCAATTGTTGGTATATGGCCAAATTATCGGAAAAGGCATCCTCTTGAGTTGCTTTCCCTGAGCTATCGAATTTCCAGACACTCAATCCATGGGTCTGTATTTTTTTATTGGTCGGCGCATTGCCCATAAATTTGCCTGTGTTCGTGCCGGTGACCGACCAATTGATATAGGCCATATTACCATTGATTACCGTTTTGTCAAGGGTTACATGAAAATTGGGAAAGGCCTCGAAGTACCGGTCCATAAAATTGCCATACTCCGTTTGATTGGTAACTTCCTTTATTCCGTTGCTGTTTCGAATCATATTCTTGACGGTCGACGCCGCCAAGAGGGTCTTGTCATTTTTATTCCAGGCATTAACTACATTATCAATGGTAGCCTGTATCGCTTTTTCATCGGTAGACATGTTATTCGAGGCCTCGATTTTCTGTAACATCGCCATAAATTCCGAAAGATTATAATAGGCATATTCTTTTACGATTTTGTCCCCAACGAATTGTTGGGTTAAATGCACCGGAATGGTGACTTCTTCGCCGTTGGCGGCCAATGTACCCTTAAAAGTCGTCCATGAATTCACCCACTTTTCACCCTCATCATCAATAACCATTTCGTAGAACGCGTCGGCTCCCCCAAGATTATAGCGCGACGTTGTTGCGAGATTGGCCTTTAATCCTTCGAGAACTTCTGCCGGAGTGCCGGCGACCGGTGTATTGTGATATACCTTGGCAGTATCGGCATACACAGCGGCCCAAGCGGCCCAATTGGCGTCGTTATAGGCCTGAACATGCGCCTTGACCGCATCAATTTCCGGGGAAGAAGTGGCATATCGCTCTACC
Source organism: Flavobacteriales bacterium (assembly GCA_038316335.1). GTDB lineage: Bacteria > Bacteroidota > Bacteroidia > Flavobacteriales > Flavobacteriaceae > JALHST01. The sequence continues at coordinate 18,853 of JBBQAM010000046.1, read as the reverse complement.
CCCTTTTCTTTACATCCCGTAAGGAGCAATAAGGATAGAACGAATAGCCCCAATACCTTATGGAAACCTAATTGACTGTACATACCACCTAGTAGTTTTTTTAAAATTTTCATGATTTTTGCTTTTTAAGTTGAATTTATTGGGTTAGGGTTTACTTATTTCAATATGGGGGGATTTAATGTGTACCCCAATTGCTGTAACAAATCCAGTTCATTATAATATACAGCTTCCCGTACCATTTTTCCCTGTTCATCGAATTGCACACTTGAAAAGCCACTCACCTTGACCTTTTTGCCCGTTGGGGGAAAATCGCCGAAAGTACCCGTATTCGTTCCTGAAAAGGTCCATTGTGCAAATAGCAGATCATCGGAAGTGTCCACTTCGTCTGCGGTTATTTTTGCATCTGGAAACCCATTCATAAAAACGTTGATGTTGGCTTCCATCTCGTTTTGATGTCTGGCGACCGTAATTCCGTTTAAATTCCTAACGCAGTTTTCGATAGAAACCTGCCGAAAGACCATCATGTCCTTATTGTTCATGCTTTCAATAAATCGGTCGAAATTTTGCTTCATTAAGTTTGATTTTACATCTTCGTGTTCTTGCCCCCCATGCACTGTGCCCTGATCTTTACAAGCAAATAACACGCACACGATCAGTACCGGCATCATAATTTTCGTCCTCATCTTTCATAGGTTTACGTACGCTAAAGGGGAAATGATTTGTAAAATCACCTTCTAATGAATTTCATTTAAAAGGCAATTGCAAATGAATGAGGACGAACGCCTTGTTTGATCGTCCGAAGACCCATTTTTATTTACCGAAGCACTTTTAACATATTATCGTATATTTAACATTCCCCTTGTCTCTCCGATTCCGGAACATAGTTAAGAAATGAGAAATTATTTCATCAGATTCGCAAGTATAATTGCCTTTTCAGTTTTGAATTGGAGCCAAGGTTTTGGTCAATTGGTAGACTTCACTAGTGAAAATCCCTACAAAAAAGTATTTGTGGCAACAGACAATTTTGGGCCGTCCTATTTAAATGAGCTTGAGGACAGCTATTCAAAGACGGCTTCGGATTCGTTAAAATTCTCGATCCTAAACGATTTGGCTTATTACTGGCATACACGAAACCTTGATAACGCAATGAAGTTCACAAAAGTGGGGCTACGGTTAACTGCTGAGAGCCAAAATCACTTATGGGAAGGTAGATTTCAAGTTACGCAAGGAGCAATTCTTCTTAGAATGGAAAAGTTGGATAGTGCTGAAAATGTATTGAACGATGCCAAATCAAAAATCCTCGAAAGCGATCTCGCGTTTCTAAATACCCAACTTGGTTATGTTTATGAAAGACGGGGACGTATCGATAAGGCGGCCGACTATGCGCTTGAATCACTTAGACTAGGAATAAAGCTAAAAGACAATAAGGCCATTGCCTTGGCGTATAGTGATTTAAGTAATTTGTTTTGGAAACAATCGAAATTTGAGACAGGTCTTGAATACGGTTTAAAATCGTTGGGCATCTTTGAAGAACGGGGTATAAATGATTTGGATTATGATTTCACGCTGTATGTGGTCGGCAATAACTATCTCGATTTGAAAAATTATGCCGAGGCACTCAAATATTATGAACATGCGATTGTCATCGGGGAACGCTATGGGTTTTATAATAATCTGAGTGATACCTATATTTCGGTGGTCGATCTGTACGCCTATTTAGGTAAATTCGAGGAAGCAGAAGTGGCTTCCACAAATGCCTTAAAATATGCAGACTTGCTTTCGAACAAGTTTATGGAAATGCGCGCATGGCTCTCCAAAGGGAAACTTCAGAATTTGGAGGGAAAATATGGGGCGGCCGTGGAAAGCCTTAATAACTGCATTACCGTAGCAACTGATAAATTTGGGGATAAATTTTATTTGAGCCAGGCGTATGAGACCTTGGGAAAGGCCCATGCTGGCAACCACCAGTATCAGGAGGCCTATCAGGCTTTTGCCGAATATGACAAGTTAAAAAGCGCCATCTTTACGGCGGAAGCGGATCAACGTATCTCAAAACTTAAGACCGAATTCGATGTGGCCGATAAAGAAGGAACCATTTTGCAGCAGGAAAGTATGATCAGGAGACAGCGTACCAATCAAACCTTGATCTCAATAATAGCAGGATTATTATTACTCTTATTAATCGTGTTTTATAAAGCAATACAAATTAATAGAAAGAAAAATGGATTGCTTCAAAAGAAAAATGAGGAAAAAGAATTTCTATTGAAGGAAATTCATCACAGGGTTAAAAACAATCTTGAGATGGTTACCAGTCTTTTGGCCTTGCAATCGGCCCGTATAAAAGATCCCAACATCTTGGAAGCAATGCACCAAAGTCAGCATCGGGTGCAGTGTATGAGTATGATACACCAAAAATTGTATCTAGGGAAGAATATATCGGCCATCGAGATGAAGGATTATTTCAGGGAACTCGCCGAATATGTGATTCATTCATTCGGCGTAGAACAACGCATTATCGTCGATATCAGAATGAATCCGTTAGAATTGGATGTTGATATGGCAATACCTATTGGTCTGATCGTCAATGAATTATTGACAAATTCGCTCAAATACGCCTTTCCAAATCAAAAACCTGGAGAAATAAGGATCAGTTTAATAGAAACCGATAGGGTACTTCAACTTGATGTCATCGATAACGGGGTAGGGAAGCTCGAGGGCGAACATGTCAAAGGAACAGGCTTCGGCAGCCATCTGGTCGATCTCTTGACCCTACAACTAGACGGCAAAATGATGTTGAATACCAACAAGGGAAGATCGGTATCGATTCAATTTCAACTTCATAAAGCAGCATAGGAATGACCGAAGACATCAAGATATTGATCGTTGAAGATGACATGATCATCGGGGCGAACCTTTCGTTGCAATTGACCACTTTAGGGTATGACATTTTAGGGATCGTTTCGCGGGGTGAAGAAGCCATAGTGCATGCCAAGATACATCCTCCGGACATTGTCTTGCTTGATATTAATTTAAAGGGTGCTATCAATGGTATCGAAACGGCACAAGCTATTCAGCAATTTATGGATATTCCCATAATCTATCTCACCGCTAATAACGATCAACTTACCTTTGAAAAGGCCAAGGAGACGCATCCCAGGGCATTTATAGACAAACCCTTTAACAAACTCAATTTGCAGCGTACCATTGCGCTCGTTGTTGAACAGTTGAAGGAGCATCCCATGCCCAAACAAACGGCCCAGGCCTTGGAAATAGTGCATGATCGTATTTTTGTACGCCACAATGGAAAAATGGAGAAACTATTGTTAAACGATATTCTCTATATCGAAGCCGATCGGAACTATTGTACGATCATAACTTCCTCTGAAATTTTCGTACTGACGTGCACCCTGAAGAACATGGAAGACAAGCTGCCACAATCCAAATTTCTAAGGGTACACCGATCCTTTATCGTAAACCTTAAAAAACTGGATGTGATCGCCGACACGCACCTTGAAATCGGAAGGAAGGTTATCCCCATCGGTAAATCATATAAAGATCTGCTATTGAACCACATCCATACGATTTGACCCACTGTTTTCTTCAAAACGGACTTCCCGATAATTAAAAAGATCGTTTCGGACACTCAAACCATGCGTTCGTCCTGTTTTCATCCATTCTATTAAATGAATCGTTTAGCATTGTATATGGTTTGGGGGAACCAATCATTCTAATTACAACCGGTTTAAGATTCGCATTTAGGTCATAAGCCTATTAAATTCAATTAACCAATAAATAGAGAACAATGAAAAAATTATTGATTTTTACCTTATTACTGTCTTTAGCCACTACGGCCATCGCACAGGATAAACTGTTTTTGACTTTTGAATTCATGAAAGTCGACAATACGCAAGACGGCGAGTATAACGCCACTGAGGAGTTTTGGCAAAAGATCCAGGAACAGCGGGTGAAGGCCGGGGATATTATGGGTTGGGACCTATGGGCCCTGAGTCCGGGTGGCGAACAACAAGGGTTTCAATACTTGACCGTTACGCTTTACAACGATCCCGTGAAAATGATGGACGGAAGCAGCTGGGTCCATTTTATGGAGCGGGCAAAAGCCGCGTATCCCAATATGTCGGAGTCGGATCTTACTAGCAAATTTAACCATTCTGTAGAAACCAGGGATCTGGCCGTTCGGATATATGCCGAACAAATTGCTTCTACCACAGGGTTTTCACCTGCCGAAATGGTTGTAGGCACAGTAGCCGAGATCGATATGATGAAGGTGGATCTGATGGCCTATGCGACCTATGAAAAAGGGGAAATAGAGGTATTTCAGCCTTTGCATCAAAAATCAGTTGATGCAGGTGAAAAGTCAAGTTGGGGATTAATTCGGTTCATAAACCCGATTGGAAGTGACACGTATGCTTCTCACATGACCGTAAGTATGTTTAAAAATTATAGCCAGGCTTTAAATCAAAACATAAACTACAGCGAGGGGGCTACGCCTTCAAACACCAAGGCGATGCAGGAAGGCATTGCCGCAAGGGACTTGAAATATGTTTACTTTGCCAATTTGATCCGGATGGCGCGCTGAAGCGTTTTTAACTACCCCCGCCATTTAAAAAAAAAGCAAAACCTGCAGTCGAATGCTGCAGGTTTTTTTAGGTCCCTTTATTTCCTGAAAATCCCTTACGGGCGCCATTGAATTTTCTCCGATTGCCTGAATTTCCACCCCGGGAATTCGAATTGCCTGGACTTTTTCGTTGATTGCCTGCATTTCGTGACCTATTTTGATTGCTTGATCGCACTGGACGATCATCGGTATCAAGGTCTTCTTCGGTGCCATCATCGACAAATTGATGTTCGGGCATGCGTGGCACCTCCTGTTTTATCAGTTTTTCAATATCCCTCAAATAGGGCCGCTCTTCTTTATCGCAGAATGACAAGGCGATGCCGCTTGCACTGGCACGGCCGGTCCTTCCAATCCTGTGCACATAGGTTTCGGGCACATTGGGCAAATCGTAATTCAATACCATCGACAATTCGTCGATATCGATACCGCGGGCGGCAATATCAGTCGCTATCAATATCTTGATCTTACCATCCTTAAAGTCCCCCAAGGCTTTTTGACGGGCCGTCTGGGATTTGTTGCCATGAATTGCAGCGGCACGAAAATTGGCCTTATCCAAGATCTTCACCACCTTGTTCGCACCATGTTTGGTCCTTGAAAATACCAAAACGGAATCTTTCGGTCTTTCTTCCAATAATTGTACTAATAACTTGGGCTTATTTTTTTTGCTAACGAAGTAAACCCCTTGTTCGACCTTTTCAGCAGTGGCTTGCTCTGGTTTTACGGTCACTTGCTCAAAATCGCCCAAAATTTTACGAGAGAGTTCCACAATGTCCTTTGGCATGGTTGCAGAAAAGAAAAGTGATTGACGTTTCTGTGGTAGTTTGGCAATGATTTTTTTGATATCGTGAATAAAGCCCATATCTAACATATGGTCGGCCTCGTCCAATACGGCGTATTCTACCTCACGAAGGGATACAAATCCTTGGTTCATCAAATCCAATAATCGACCCGGGGTCGCAATCAACACCTCGACGCCTCGTTGCAGGGCATGGGTTTGTTTTCCCTGTTTGACCCCACCGAAGATGACGGTATTCCGGATTCCGGTGAATTTCCCATAGGCCGTAAAGCTTTCACCTATCTGTATGGCGAGTTCACGGGTAGGGGTAATGACCAATGCTTTTATGCCCCGACCCCCTTGCTCTTTTGATTTTTTTATAAAAAGTTGCTGTAAAATGGGGATGGCAAAGGCAGCGGTCTTTCCGGTGCCCGTTTGGGCGACCCCTAAAAGGTCCTTTCCTTTGAATAAAATCGGAATGGCCTGCATTTGAATCGGGGTGGGATGCGTGTATCCTTCGTTATCGAGCGCCCTCAATATCGGTTCAATTATGTCTAAGTCTTTGAATGTCATGTTATAAAATAAGCCGCGAAGATACGCCTAATGTTTGAATTAGCTATAATATACAGGAGATTGCCAACACCAGAACCAAGACCATTGGGAAAAGCCATTGTAGGCTTTTCCTTAAAAGGCTGGATTCATTTTCCCCTTCGTATGCAAGGTCAATGATAGCTGCTTATGGCAGCTTCGGCGCAACGTTCCCCGTCCATGGCGGCCGAGACGATGCCACCTGCGTAACCGCCTCCCTCCCCGCAGGGAAATAGGCCCCGTATTTGAGGATGTTCCAAATTTTCGTTTCTCGGGATGGTCACCGGGGAGGAAGTTCGTGATTCTACACCTACCACATTGGCTTCCGCCGTATAATAGCCTTTCATTTTCTTGCCGAATTCGGCGAATCCGGCCCGTAGATTGCTCCCGATAAGCTTGGGCAATAAAGAATGCAAAGGAGCTGATTTTAGGCCTGGTTGGTAGGAAGTTGGATTCAGGTCGACCGAAAGCTTCCCTTCGACAAAATCAGTCAGGCGTTGCGCCGGTGCACATTGACTCCGTCCGCCTGCTGTGAACGCTAATTTTTCGAGGTCTTTTTGATATTCAAGCCCTTTTAGCGCTCCAAAATGGTCATATTTGGCTAGATCCGTGTCTACATTTATTTCAACCACAATGCCTGAATTTGCAAACTTGTTATTTCGTTTTGAGGGTGACATCCCATTGACCACGACTTCACCAGGAGCTGTAGCGGCAGGGACTATAAAACCGCCCGGGCACATGCAAAAAGAATATACGCCTCTATTTTTCACTTGATGCACCAAACTGTAAGCCGCTGCTGGTAATAGTTCGTTACGCTCCCCAGTGCAATGGTATTGAATGGAATCGATGATGGTCTGTGGGTGCTCGACCCGCACGCCCATGGCGAAGGACTTGGCTTTGAGCGCGATTTTCTTTTTTTCCAAAAGATAAAAAATATCCCTTGCAGAATGCCCTGTTGCGAGTATTACACACTTGACGGGTATTTCTTTTCCATTTTGCAATTGAACACCTTGTAAGCGATTTTCCTTAATGATAAAATCGATCACTTTTGTGTTAAAATGCACTTCGCCCCCCTGTTTTAGAATCGTTTTGCGAATGTTCTTCACGATTTCAGGAAGTTTATTGGTACCGATATGGGGATGTGCATCGACCAAGATTTCTTCTGTGGCACCATGATATACAAGGCTTTCAAAAATACGACGTACATCGCCTCGTTTGATGCTTCGCGTGTATAATTTTCCATCAGAATAGGTACCTGCGCCGCCTTCCCCGAAGCAATAGTTGCTTTCCTCGTTTACGATGTGGTCCTGATTGATGGCCTTTAAGTCCCTTCGGCGGTCCTGAACATTTTTCCCACGTTCATATACAATCGGTTTGTACCCAAATTCGAGACAGCGTAATGCCGCCCACATTCCCGCTGGTCCAAAACCGATTATATGTACCGGTTTGGCGTTCTCTACATTTTTATAATCAAAGGCAACGCCGGTTTCGCTTGGCCGATCTTCCCCAATAAAAACCTTCAGCTTGTAATTAATGACAACGGCCGGTTTGCGGGCATCGATCGATCTTCGAAGTATTTGTACCGTAAAATCACCTTCAGAAAGGGCCAAGTAGTTTGCAACCTTTTTTTTAAGGGCACCAGGTTGTGCTTCTTCTATTAAGGTGAGTCGGATCTGTACATTCTTGACCATTGCTCAAAATTACTGGAATTTCCGGGAAACAAAGCTATGGGGACCGCAGAAATGGGGTAGGGGCCGCAGCTGCTTCTGGCATGTAGCGTCTATTGTTTTAAAAATAGCCGCTGGGCCTAAAGTGTCAATAGTGATGATAGGGTCTAAGCCATTGAAGCATCGAATTTCGAGACTTGGACGAAGTGAACTTCGAACGCTTTTTTTTCGTTTTGAAATACCAATTTATTCTAACACTTCATAGACTGTTATGGGCTGTGCCTTGTTCTTCATGGTGATGTCCCCGATTTTATTGCATTGAAAGGCTTCCTTCACCTTTTCGTAGCAATCCTTTGAAATCAATATCTGATTCGGTTGTGCGGCACCTTGCAGTCGCGCGGCGGTATTTACCGTGTCCCCGATTACCGTATAATCCAACCTTCTTAGACTTACGGATCCTAGGTTGCCGGAAATCATTTCTCCACTTTTTATGCCTATGGAAACTTTTGGGTAATACCCTGATATACCCTTTGCTTCTGGAAGTTTACCGATCTTTTGTCGCACGGCCAAGGCCGCATCTATGGCACGATCTAGATGGTACTCCCCACGAAATACGGCCATGATCGCATCACCGATGAATTTATCTACATGACCTTCCTGGGCGATGATCTCTTTTACCATGACATCGAAATAGGTGTTCAACATCTTTACGACCACATCGGCCGGGATGGTTTCGCTGATTGTCGTAAAACCACAGACATCGATGAATAGTACCGTGGCTTCGATGTTCTCGTTCGCCATGATGGTGGTTTCATATTCCTGTCCCCCCATAAAATTCAGCACGTTTTCATCGACGTACATTTTAAGGATGTTGTTTTCCTTGATGGCCTTTAGGGTCTCCTTGAGTTGCTTAGCGTGCTTTAAACTTTTTTCGACCGTGATGGTAAGGTCCTCAAAATCGATGGGTTTGGTGATAAAATCAAAGGCCCCCCGGTTCATTGCGGTACGTATGTTCTGCATATCGCCATAGGCCGAGACGATCACCGATTTGAGCAACGGATTTAGCTCACTGAGCTTGGTAAGCAGCGTGAGGCCATCCATTTCAGGCATATTGATGTCGCTCAGTACCAGATCCATTTCGGGTTCCCCAAGAAGTTTTTCCAAGGCATCCTTCCCATTGATCGCAAAAACGAATTCATATTCATTTTGGCGGATCTGCTTCCTGAATTTTTGTTTGATGAGCACTTCCAAATCGGTCTCATCGTCGACTACCAGTATTTTGGCCATTAAGTTAGCGTTATTAGTTTGTCTTTTAAAAGGGAAAAATCCAAGGGCTTGGTCAAGAAATCGTCCGCGCCCAGACGCTCGGCATTTTCACGGTTGTCCCGATCCCCATAGGCAGTGATCATCATGACGATTGGGGGCGGTTTTTCATAGTCTTTTCGTATTTTTTCAAGGAGTTCCAGACCGCTCATGCCCGGCATATTGATATCGGATAAGATCAACACGGCTTTGTGCTCCATATCGTGCATGATGCGCAATGCCTCTTCACCCGAAAAGGCAAATACAAAATCGAGATTCCCGCTCTTGATTTCTTTTCGAAAGCGTTGTTGAAAGAGCAATTGTACGTCACGTTCGTCGTCTACAACCAATATTTTCATAGGGTGTTGGTTTTTTGTGTTATAAATTTACTGCTTATTATTCGTCTTATTTGATGGATTGGAGGGTAATGATATGATGAATGTTGTCCCTTGATTTTCTTTTGTTTGCATGGTTAAGGTTCCGCCATGCCCTTTGGTTACGATATCATAACTCATGCTCAATCCCAATCCGGTGCCTTGGCCCGTAGGTTTGGTAGTGAAAAAGGGCTGGAATATCTTGTCTTTCACGTTATTGGGGATGCCATTGCCATTATCCTTGACCGAGATTTCCACAGTGTCGCCCTTCTTTTGTGTACTCACTGAAACGGTTGGATCATAGCCTTCCCCGATTAGCTGTTTTTTCTGTTGCACTACATAGAACGCATTCGTGATCAGGTTCAGGATGACCCTACCCATTTCTTGCGGAATAACATTTACATGGTTGATCGTTGGGTCAAAATCGGTTTTCATAGTTGCATTGAATGATTTATCCTTGGCCCTTAAACCATGATAGGCCAATCGCAGATATTCATCGGCCAAGGCATTGATATCGGTAGGTTCTTTTTGCCCACTGCTACTGCGACTGTGTTGTAACATACCTTTTACGATGCTATCGGCCCGCTTGCCATGGAAGATTATTTTCTTTTCATTTTCGTCAATATCATTGGCCAAGTTCTTTACCTCTGCAAGGTTCCCCTTGGTCAATTCAAGCTTCATTTCAGCGATCAGCTCCGAATTGACCTCTGAAAAATTATTCACAAAATTCAAGGGGTTTTGGATCTCGTGGGCGATGCCGGCAGTGAGTTCCCCAAGACTGGCCATTTTTTCCGATTGTACCAATTGGGATTGCGTGTTCTTTAATTCAGAATACGCCTTTTCGATTTCCTTTGCTTGGGCCAATTCCTTGTCGCGCGTTCGTTCACGTTCTTTTCGTTTTATTCTTTGGCGCATGATACGATCCGCACCGTAGAGCCCCAACAGAAATAGGGAAGCGTACACGGCATAGGCCCATAGGGTACGCCACCAAGGCGGAAGAATTGTAAATTGTAATTCGGCTGGTTTGCTCCAGACACCATTAAAACCTTTGGAGGCCACTTTAAAGGTATAGTCTCCGGGCGGTAAGTCTCGATAATTTTCACTGATAGCCTTGTCAGAGATGGGTCCCCAATTTTTGTCAATGCCTTCTAAAAAATAGCGATACACCCTTTTGTCAGGATTACTGAATTGCATTCCATTGAAATCAAAACTCAAATAATTCTGGGTATGCGGTAGGGTCAAACCAACTGGAATGCCATAGGGGCCTTCAACTGTTTTCCATTCAATGTTGTTTTGAGCCAGATACCCTGTATCCTTTGCCATCGAATTTTCAAGCAACATACGCTCCTTGGTCGGTAATAACAACGTATCAATAGTGGCTCTTTTTTCTTTGAGCTGGTTACCTTTTGTAAAGTTTTGTTTTTTGTCCAACACATTGATTCCTGTAATGAAGGTTTGATACGCCAGCGTATCTTCCTTAAAAGGGTCCATTACGGTAAGGATCTGCGCATCAACGCCTGCCCAGAACCGTCCGTTTTTATCGAAACTAAAACTGTTCTCCGCAAAATCAACAAAATTCAAACCCTGCCATTTCCCATAGGTCCTTGTTGAAAAATAGGGATGCTCTTGATCTTGTATCATTGGCTTTATGATGGTAAGTCCTTTTGAGGTTCCAGTAAAGATTTCTCCCTTATGTGCTTTCACAGCGTACACATCATTGGCGCCCAATCCTTCGGCAGTGGTAAAGGTGGTGAGTTCATTGGTAGTCAAATTGATGTTTACGACCCCTTTATCAGTGGCGGCCCAAATACTATCTTCACCGCCTAGTGCCAAGGAAAAGACTTGATTCGAGATCAAGCCTTCAGCTTCCGATAACCGTACCCTGGTATTGTTTTTTGGGTCGATTTTTTGGATTCCAGAGCCCAGACCACCGATCCAAATGAATCCTTTTTTATCCTTGACCATGATATTGTTTTGGAAGACCAATTCGGCCTTGGTCGGCAAGGAATATTTGAAATCTGAATTTGCTAGATTCACAGTAAGGATTTCGCCTTCTGGTCCCCCCAGCCAAAAGATGCCATTTTCAACTTCAAGAATTGTAGAGATACTATTAGTTTCCAGCCCTTGAGATCCGGTAAGATGCTGTATGGTTTCTTTTTTTGGGTCAATAATACTGATTCCCAAAGAACTCCCGCAGCTCCAGATCCTTCCTTGGGAATCTTCGATAAGTCGAGCATCGCGATCGCTCACAAGGCCTTGCTCTTTTCCTAGATGTTTTATGGTCCTGGTTTCTGGGTCATAGATATCAATGCCCCCGTAGCTTCCCAACCAAATTTTTCCATCTTTGGCCTCCAAGGTGCTCCAAAATGCGTTGTTCCCAAGGCCATCATTGCTTGTGAAATTTCCAGGCCGCCCATTGTTAGGGTCTATTTTATACACTCCGCCTTGCACTATCGCCGTCCATATCTGGCCTTGCGCATCTTCCAGTGTACCGAAGACAACTTGGGACCTGTTGTTGGAAATGACATATTTTTCAAGGGATGCTGAAGGCTCCGAATAGGAAAAGAGCATCCCATTGTCAGATCCTAGCCAAAGGTTGCCTGAGCGATCCTGAAAGATATCGGTTGTTTGTCCGATCCCATCAAGGCCCTGCGCTTCTGTAAAATAAGAAATCTCGGTCTTAGAACCGTTTACGATACTGACGCCTTGTTGGTTCCCAATCAATAATTTATCATCCTTATCCTCGAAAAAAGTGTTGGTAAAATTCGATAGCAGCCCATCTTGTGTGGTCAAGGTCCTATTCGTTCCTTCTTTTAAACTCAAAATATTGATTCCTTGGCCCGTGGAAAGCCAGATCAGTCCGTCGCGATCTTGGAACGGGGTGATGGTAAACGTATCCAACAGGCCGTGGTCTGTATCGAATTGTCGGATCGTTTTACGTCCCAAATCAATGTTGTTATAACCATAGCCATTGTTCGAGAACCAAAAGGTACCGTCCTTGGCTTCCATAATACCATAGATCGGGCCTAAATTGAACGAACTGGACAGTTCATAGACCAACTGGGCTTCGAAGTCGATTACGGTGAGGCTGTTTTTGGTATTGCCCACCCATAAACGCCCTTTTGAATCTTCAAAAAGGCTATTGACTACCCCAATATCCAGACCTTGTTGCGAACCATATATTTCGATGTTCTCCGAATCATATTTGGCGATACTCCCAGTAGTTCCAAACCAAAGCATGCCGTTCTTATTCTTTAAGAGGCTATGTGGCGCTCCCGGTAGGCCAAAGTTGAAATCCACACCCATGACACCACGGCTGATATTGGCAATGGAAGCGGGATACCCCGCCTTTGACGTCATGGGAACTCCCAAAGGTGTAACTTTTATCCTTAATTCATTAACCGGGAGGCTGTCTAGATTGAAAGGCGCAGAAGGCAGGTTCTTCCAATCAAACCCTTTGGTGTCCAAGGGCTTCTTTAACCTATGAGGTTGCCCAATATCAAATGCTTTCGCGGGCAGCTTTGCCCAATCGAATTTTATTGAAGGTAGGGCCTTGATCTTGGCAGCATCCTGGGTTGTAAATGTTAAAGTGTCGGGCTCTGAAAATTCAAAACTTTTGGTGTTAGGTTGCCTATATTCGTTTTCCAAGATGGGAAATGGTGGCGCCTGCATCCTATTCGTACAGGCACAAAAAGAATAGAGAACAGCAAGCAGAAGTAATCTAACGTATTTTGAAGAAATTGGTTGGTTCATTTTTGTTTCGTTGATGTGCTGTAAAATAACAATAAATTTGGCATTTATCGCTGCTTTATCATGCAATCGCTTCGTAAAGTATCTTTGAAATCGTCTATTTAATCAATAATTAATAGTTTCCTTTTAAAGAATCGGTAATCGTATGATAAATTCAGTCCCTGCCCCTTCCTCTGAAACGACGTTCAATTCCCCGCCATGCGCCTTTACGATGTCGTAGGACAAGGATAAACCCAGACCGGTGCCCTGGCCTGTAGGTTTTGTAGTAAAGAACGGTTGGAAGATTTTGTCTTTTACTTTATCAGAGATGCCGATTCCATTATCCTTGACAGCAATTTCCACATGGTCGCCCTTCTTTTGTGTACGCACTGAAACGGTTGGATCATAGCCTTCCCCGATTTGCTGTTTTTTCTGTTGCACTACATAGAACGCATTCGTGATCAGGTTCAGGATTACCCGCCCCATCTCCTGTGGAACGACAGAAACGTTACCGATGTTCGGATCAAAATCGGTGTTCATAGTGGCATTGAACGACTTGTCCTTGGCACGTAGACCATGATAGGCCAATCGCAGATATTCATCGGCCAAGGCATTGATATCGATAGGTTCTTTTTGTCCATTGCTGCTGCGACTATGTTGTAGCATCCCTTTTACGATGCTATCTGCCCGTTTGCCATGAAAGATTATCTTCTTCTCATTTTCGTCGATGTCTTTGGCCAGGTTTTTTACTTCTTCAAGATTTCCAGCGGTTAATTCAAGTTGCATTTCTGCAATCAGTTCAGAATTGACCTCTGAAAAATTATTCACGAAGTTCAAAGGGTTCTGGATCTCATGGGCGATGCCGGCGGTGAGTTCTCCAAGGGACGCCATTTTTTCGGATTGCACGAGTTGGGATTGGGTAGCTTTAAGGTCTTCGACCGATTTATTCAACTGTGCGGTGCGGTGTCTGACCTTTTCCTCCAAAATAAGATTTTCCTTCTTTAGCATGCGTGCACGATACTGGACAATACTTCCAACTACAATAAGAAATGCTAGTAGATATAATAGCCACGCCCACCAGGTATTCGTCCAATGGGGTAGAATCGTAAAACTGAATTCGGTTGGCCGGCTCCAAATGCCATCAAAGGTTCGACTGCGTACTTTAAAGGTATAGTACCCAGCAGGAAGATTGCGATAGTTTTCGCTAAAAGGACTGTTGGTGATTTCACTCCATTCGGTATCAAATCCCTCCAAAAAATAGCGATAGCGTGTTTTATCCCGATTGGCTAATTGTGTTCCTGTGAATTGAAACCTCAAATAATTCTGTTCAAAAGGAATCCTTAAGTTTACGGGGAGGTTAAAATAACCCTGCAAACTATCCCAATTGACGTTATTTTCCTTTAACCAATCGGTTTCCTCGGGAAGATTTCCGGATAGATAAAAGGTATCTTTTTTGGCATTGTACAAGGTGTCCACTTCGTGATAATTCTTCAGTATGGCCCTGTTGTCATAAAAGTTTTGGAGCCGATCGGAAATCGTAATCCCGGAAATATACGGCACGTTTTGTATCGTGTCTTTTTTTGGAATGTTTGTAATGGTCATTGCCTGGGTTTCAATGCCCCACCATAATTTGTCATCAAAGGCGAAGGCCGATCCGGCATTGAAATCGGTATAGATAAAGCCTTGTCCTTTTCCATACGATTTTACATCATAATCAAATTGGGAGTCAGGATTTTCATCCGGCCTCGGTGTAAAAACGGTCAGTCCATTTCCAGTGCCGGCATAGATATCGCCCTTGTTTTCATATAGGGTATACACCGCTTGGTTAATCAGCCCATTTTCTGGCAAGACCGAGATTAAGATTTCATGGGCTAGATCTGCGATAAATAGGCCTGATCGCGAGCCGATCCAAATTCTATGCCGCGAATCCTTCAAAAATGCCCCTGCATTTAAATCACTTATTTTCCCGCCTTCCATCAATTGGGAGACCGTATTATCGGCTGCATTTATAATGTTGATCCCTTTGTCAGTGGCTGCCCAAATTTGTCCTAGGTCATCTTCCATAAGTTCCCAGACTATATTTCCGACCAGCCCATTCTTATTGTTAAGTACCTTAAAGGTGTTGTTTTTCGGATCGATATACTCAACACCCCCATTTTGAAAGGTGCCCGTCCAAATCCTGCCCTCATGATCTACTAAACTGGAGGCAGGGAAGGGATTATTAAGCCCTTGTTCTGATGTGATCTTGGTAATAGTTTGCTGCTCAGGCTTATAGACCGCTAATCCAAGCCTCGGGGCAACAAGGAGATAATTTCCGTCGGGCATTTGCTGAATGCGGTAGGAAATTCCGCTACTTTTGGTCAATTGAAGTCCTGCATCGATTTTCTTGATACTTTTCGTTTCAGGATCATAGATATCGATGCCCTGTCGAGAACCGATCCATAACTGTGATTTTTTATCTTCAAAAAAGCTCCAAACATCCGGTCCACTCAGTCCATCGGCAGCCGTTAGAAATCTGGGCATGAGCCCTTCGGTGTCCAAAAGGTTAAGGGCTTTGCCAGTGGCAATCCAGATTTGACCTTGACGGTCCAAACAGGTAGTAATCACCTGATCGTCGCTCAATCCATTATTTGCATTCAGGTATTTCAGCGTTTGTTCGGCAGGATCAAAAACATAGGCTCCCCCTTTGGAGGACATCCATAATTTATGGTCATTCCCTTCGGTAAAATGATAAATACTTTTTGAAATACCTTGTGCAGCTCCCAGACTATACATCTTTGAATGATTCAGATCAATAAGGGTTACGCCCTCTTCCTCGGTACCGACCCACAACCTATTTTCACGATCCCTAAATAGTCCCGTAACAAGGTCAAATGGAATACCCTGCTGGTTTTTTAACGTTTGAATCTTTCCCGTTTCGTAATCCAATACCGAGAGCCCTGCTGCCGAGCCTACCCATATTTTTCCGTCGCTATCAACTGCCAAATTTTGCGTATTTCCTTTGTCTTCCGATTTTAGCTGCGAAATATGTCGGTAGGTATCCTCATTTGGATCCAAGATATTAATGCCGTCCTGCAGGGTGCCAAGCCATATAAAACCCCTGCTGTCCATCATCATCGAGCAGAATGAATTAAAATTGAACTCTTTTTTTGAAAAATTGACATTGCTGACTACGCCCGCTTTCAAGTCAAGCACATAAATTCCTTTTTCCGCGGTATAGATCCAAATTCTCCCTTTTTTATCCTCCAACATATCGTTTACAGTTGCCAAGGCCCCTGTGAAAATGGGATCAATAAAATTGTATATTTCCAGATATTCACCATTGAACCTACAAAGCCCTTTATCGGTTGCGATCCACATCATACCGTGACTATCTTCCATCATGGCACTCACCAGATATCCCGGAAATCCTTGATCTTCACTAAATTCTAAAATCCCGAGGGTGGCATTCTTTTTTATTTTAGGCAAACCAGCTTGGACCTGCAGCGGGGGTTCAATGATCGACGTTTTAAATTCGATAGGTAGCGAAGGGAGGTCCTTAAAATTGATGACGGTTTCGCTACCCGTACCAAAATCAAAGGACGTTTCTTCCATCGGGGTCTTGAGTGGCCTAAAACCATCAGGATAAAAAGGTTTGGAAGGCAGATTTTCCAAAGCTACTTTTTTTGCGAGGGCCGGTTTGAAATTCGTAGAATCGTTGACCAACCATGCTATTTTTTTTGGTTCACTAAATTGCAACGGGGCAATTTTGGGGCTCGAAAATTCAGTTTTATCCGAGGGAAATGATACGGCGCCCTTTTTTCGATTACATGAAAATAGGGTGAGGAAGAAAAGTGCAGTACAGATGGGTAAAAATGGCCTAGCGTATGTTTTTGGCTTCATAAAATTTTAAAATTTCGTTTTGTTTGTTGACATCATGAGATGGGTAGCATTATGATAAAAGTACTGCCCTTTCTAGCAATTGTTTCTATTTTGATTTCTCCCCCATGGGCCTTTACGATATCGTATGATAAGGACAATCCTAGGCCCGTACCTTGCCCTGTAGGTTTGGTAGTAAAGAAGGGTTGAAATATTTTGTCTTGTATGGCATCGGGGATGCCTAGGCCATTGTCACTGACACGGATTATGACCTGACCCTTGTCTTTTTTAGTACTGACCCAGACCGTGGGCTCATATTTTATATCCTCCGAAGCTCCCAACTTCGCCGAGGCTTCGTTGGATAAATTAGCGAAGGAGGACTTCTCATTTACGGCATAGAACGCATTGGTGATCAGATTGAGGATCACCCTACCCATATCTTGGGGAACGATGTTTATGTTTCCAACAGCTTTATCAAAATCGGTGTTTAGGGTTGCATTGAAACCCTTGTCCTTCGCTCGCAGGCCGTGGTAGGCCAATCGCAGGTATTCGTCGCAGAGCGCATTGATATCGGTGGGTTCTTTTGTACCACTGCTACTGCGGCTGTGCTGCAGCATGCCTTTTACGATGGCATCGGCCCGTTTGCCATGGTGGTTTATTTTTTCAAGGTTTTGCCTGATATCGTCAGCCAATGCGGTGGCTTCGACAATATCGCCCTTATTCAATTCCTCGCTCATCTCGGTCAGGAGCTCCATACTGACTTCAGAGAAATTATTGACAAAGTTCAGCGGGTTTTGTATTTCATGGGCGATACCGGCTGTAAGTTCCCCTAGGCTGGCCATTTTTTCTGATTGTACCAATTGCGATTGGGTGGCCTTTAATTCATTTAATGTAATTAGGAGTTCTTCCTTTTGTTTGGTTAATTCTATGGTTCTTTCTTTAACCTGTACTTCCAATTCTGCCTTTAAGGCGGTTGTTATCTTGAATTCTTTTTCCTTCTCCTCGGCCTTTAAACGTTCCCTTTCCAGGACCTTTTTTTGTTTGTTGGTAATGATGACCATCGCTCCCAACCAGATAATGGCAAACAATACGCCCGTATCAAAATAATTTTCCCAACTAGCATATAGCGTGGGAAAGAGGAGTTTAGCCACATCCTCCATAAAATTCAAAACCATCAAGGGAAGAAAGGCATACATAAACGTTTTGGAGGCGATAAAGTCTTTTTGAGTAAGAATTAGATAGACAATGGCAATAGCGACTGCGTGCGACACCCAGATTACAAAAGGATGGCTATCTTCTACAACTGCATAAATCACAATTAACGCAATGCAGATGGCACTCCCTGCCAGCAGTATTTTATGCCATTTTAAAAAGAACCCCGTATTTTTTAATTGTTTCCGGAGGCTACTTAAAATAATAAGCGCCAGTATGGGTTGTAGTATCATCGTTGTAGCTTTAAAGGAATATCAATACGGTAAATTAATAACAAATAGGGAATATTCACCTTCTTTCGTTTCCACTTTCAATTCCCCAACATGCGCTTTTACGATGTCATAGCTCATACTCAAACCAAGCCCGGTTCCTTGTCCTGCAGGCTTGGTGGTAAAAAAGGGTTGGAATATTTTATCCAGTATTTTTTGCGGAATGCCATTGCCGTTGTCCCTAATCGAAATCTCGATGTTGCCATCCCTCTTTTTTGTTCCGACCGAAACCGTCGGCTCATAGCCTTCCGGATAGTGCTGCTTGCGCTCATTGACGGCATAGAATGCATTCGTTATCAAATTGAGGATCACCCTGCCCATATCTTGGGGAACGATGTTTATGTTTCCAACAGCTTTATCAAAATCGGTGTTTAGGGTTGCATTGAAACCCTTGTCCTTCGCTCGCAGGCCGTGGTATGCCAATCGCAGGTATTCGTTGCAGA
>JBBQAM010000030.1:0-51716 GCA_038316335.1 Flavobacteriales bacterium | reverse complement strand
GCGACGGGGCCCACCCCTTACCATTCCGAACAGGGAAGTTAAGCCCGTCTGCGCCGATGGTACTGCTATACCAAGTGGGAGAGTAGGAAGCCGCCTTCCTCGAAAAGTCCCTCACAGTTTTGTGAGGGACTTTTTTTATGTGACTACCTGCCAATCCTTAATTGAATCTTCCGGTTACATTCTTTTTTTGGTATATTTATCAAAACCAACTACCATGATAAAGAATATCCTATTGTCACTTTTTAGTTTAACGGCCCTGGTCGTTTTTCCCCAGGAAAAAAAAATCCAGGCCTTGGTCGGTGGCACCCTGATCGACGGATTCGGATCAATGCCCATAAAGAATAGCGTTATTATCATCGAAGGCGAAAAAATAATAACAGTCGGAACTATTGAAAACACACCGATTCCGGCAAACGCCGAGATCGTCTCTACCGAAGGAATGACCGTATTACCTGGCTTATGGGATATGCATGTACATACCATGATCAATGGCCACGCCGATTACGACTATTGGGACAAAGTATACCCGCCCTTGTTAAAGGATGTGATCATGCCAGCGTCCGCGCATCAACTACTCATGGCAGGAGTAACCAGTGCCCGTGATTTAGGGGCCCCGCTAGAGGCCAGCATTTCGGTGCGCGATGCCATCAACAACGGGGAAATACCGGGAGCTACCTTATATGTATCAGGCCCATTTATACAGCATGAACCCTATCCGGGCACCGAAGCCTTTCGCTGGGGTGTTACGGGTGCGGAAGACGGAAGAAAAAAGATCAAAAAATTGGCAAATGCCGGAGTCGACCTCATCAAATTGATCGATCAAGACCAAATGACCATGGAGGAGTTAAAGGCCGTTGTCGATGAGGCGCATAAAAATAATCTCAAGGTCGTGGCCCATGGCCATCGGCCCGAGGAAATCCGAAGAGCATTGCTGGTCGGGGCCGATTGCATTGAACATACCGGATTATCATCGGCCCCTGAATATCCAAAGGATATTATGGATATGATCAAGGAACGGACCGCTCAAATGAATAAAGGCCCCTTATTTTGGTGTCCCACAGTCGAAGGACTCTATAATTACGAATACCTACGCGATAATCCTGAAAAATTAGACAGTGACTCTTGGCATTTGGGATTACCTGACAGCGTGGTTGCCGATATTAGAAATAGTTTTGCGCACCCTGATCGTTTGCCTTATTTTCAGTTGACACCTTCTCGAAGACCAACATTACAAACCAAGGTCAAACAGTTGCTAGATGCCGGCGTGGTATTGCTTATAGGCACCGACAGTGGCATACCCATGAAATTTCATAGTCAGTCTACTTGGAATGAATTAGATGTTTGGGTGAACGAATTCGGTATCGACCCAATGTATGCGATTCGTGCGGCTACGTATTGGCCCGCCTTATGGATGGGTGTTGCCGATGAAGTAGGTACCATCACCCCGGGAAAGTATGCCGATATTATTGCCGTAAATGGGGATGTACTTCGATATATTAGCCTTTTACAAGATGTCGACATGGTTATCAAACACGGAAAACGCTACAAATAAATTTGAGCCATTCCGAATTAAAATCAAACGGTCCTTCCTTAAAAACCGAAGAAAAGCTAAATGTAGCCTCCCATGTGGTAGGAGCCTTCCTGGGGGTGCTGGGTTTGTTTTTGTTATTGGGTCATAATTCGCACAAAACCCCCTACTCGATCTCGAGTATTCTGATCTATAGCAGTTCGTTCATCGCCATGTTCTCGGTTTCTGCCGCCTATCACCTAGCGACCGACCCCCGCAAAAAGTCAAAATTGCGGGTTCTTGATCACATAAACATCTATTTTTTAATTGCAGGCACCTACACACCGTTGGCACTGATCAGCTTGTCGGATGGAAATGGTTGGTCGATTTTCTATACAGTTTGGGGAATTGCCGCGGTAGGAACGTTCTTTAAGATGTTCTTTACGGGACGATACGAGTTCGTTTCCTTGGTATTGTATCTTGCAATGGGCTGGTTGATCATGGCCGATTTTCAGAATCTAATGGAGCAAACCTCTGAACTGGGAATTATCCTCCTATTTTTGGGCGGGGCTTTTTATACCTTGGGCATACTTTTCTATGCGTGGGAAAGAATTCCTTATAATCATTTTATATGGCATCTCTTCGTCCTGGCAGGTGCGGTAAGCCATTGGCTCTTTATATACTTCGATGTCGTCTAAGGCATTTTCCGAAGAATAAAAATTCAAATTCAAAATCAATCGTTGCCTGTCAAAGACTTGCAATAACGAATAGGGCTATGTGGAAGGTTTGCATACATCCTGTATTGTTGACTGTGCGAATTCGAAATCAAGGCCATTTCAGCATCAAAAGCAAACATTGGGCCATGGGTTTGATCATGTCTTACTACGATGCTCCAAGGGAAAAACAAACTTCTCGACGCAATTTCAAAGTACACTTCTTGTAATTTATTTAAATCAAATATGCGGTAACAATCCCAAAAACAATTACAAGAAGCTTCCTAAGATTGAATTTATGCCCTTCTGAACTTTCAAATAGGATTACCGTTGAAATATGGAGAAATACCCCGATGACCAAAGCGGTTATTGGGGCATAATAGGCCTTCAACAAGGTAAAATGTGCTGCAAAATAGCTTCCGATAGGCGTCATAAGTGAGAATAGAAAAACGAAAAAAATCGCCTTTGATATCTTGATTTTTGAATCGAGAAAAAATATACTCAAGATAATGGCAATCGGAATTTTATGGATGAGAATGCCGTACAAGAGCGTCCTATGTGATTCAATAGGGAATCCTTCCAGTATAGAATGAACAGAAAGACTTATAAACAATAGCCAGGGAAAGAGCGTATTTTCATGATCAAGATGAACATGGCCGTGTTCGGCACCCTTTGAAAAGAATTCCAGGAAGATCTGCAAAAGGATGCCGAGCATGATAAAAAGCCCGACCGACTTGGCATTCATGGTCTCATAAACCGACGGTAATAATTCAAAAAGCGTAAGTGCTAGTAAAAAGGCGCCGCTAAATGCCAATAATAATTTAAAATGTTCTTTGTTCTTTGGCCTCGTGATGTACACAAAAACAAAACTCATTACAACGGCCAGTATAGGCAATAGGTAGATCATGGGCATTTTTTTAATAAGCTCTTCGATCGATTCGCGGTCGCAAAATACCGAAATCCCATCACTAAAAACCTATGTTTTGATGGGATTACCAAGCGAAATTTGTTCTTTGCAGTAGTGATTCGGCCAAGCATAGGGAAGATTGATACTTCTCAGGCTAAAATACTGTATTTTTGTCTCAATACTAGATTCGTACATGACCGATAATTATAAAATGGTAGCCAAGACCCTATTTGGTTTTGAAGAAATTTTAGCCCATGAGCTTCGCGATCTAGGGGGCACCAATGTTGTTCAAGGAGTTCGCAGTGTGGCGTTTGAAGGGGACAAGGGTTTCATGTATAAGGCCAATCTATGTCTGCGGAGTGCCATCAAGATCATTAAACCGATTCATTCATTTTCAGTTCGTAGCGAAAATGAGTTATATAATAAGGTATATGCCCTAGATTGGTCAAAGTATCTAAACATAGCGTCTACCTTTTCAATCGATACGACCGTAAATTCAGAAATTTTCACACATTCCCTCTATGTTTCCCAAAAAGTAAAGGATGCCATAGTTGATAAATTTCGGGCAACGGATGGTAAAAGGCCCAATGTGGATGTAAAATTTCCAGATGTACGGATCAATATTCATATCGATCGTGAACAATGTGACATTTCACTAGATAGTTCGGGCAGATCACTGCACCATCGTGGGTATCGGACGGCCACCAATATAGCACCTATTAATGAGGTCTTGGCCGCAGGACTGCTTCTTTTGAGCGGATGGGAGGGCCAGTGCGATTTTTTGGATCCCATGTGCGGAAGCGGCACATTTTTGACGGAAGCAGCTATGATTGCCTGTAATATTCCGGCCAATATCAATCGCAAGGAGTTCGCCTTTGAAAAATGGGATGATTTTGACCCCGTACTTTTCGAAAAAATCGTGACAGCGAGCCTTGATAAAACCAAGGAATTCAATCATCGTATTATTGGGTATGATAAAGCACCATCAGCGGTAAGAAAGGCCTTGGATAATATTAAAAATGCAAACTTGACCGACTATATTAGTGTTTCACAAAAGAACTTTTTTGAAACTGAAAAGCAGACAGATACCCATTTACATATGGTTTTCAATCCGCCCTATGGCGAACGATTAAACCTTGACATGGAAACATTTTATGCCGCCATCGGGAATACCCTAAAACAAAAATATCCAGGAACCGATGCTTGGTTCATAACCTCGAATTTAGAGGGGTTAAAATTTGTGGGCCTACGGCCTTCGAGAAAAATAAAGGTCTATAACAGTCATTTAGAATCGCGTTTGGTGAAGTATATAATGTATGAAGGCAGCAAAAAAGCAAAATATCAAAACCAAGAGTAACCCATGAAACCAAAATATAAGGCGCTGATATTCAATTTTATAGGTTTTGCATTTATTTTTTTGACCGTCCGATTCACGTTAGGGTATTTTCTAGTTTTCAGCCACCTTCTTATGGCGCTGGTTGCTGCTATTGCCGCAACAATACTAGCGCCAAAATTCATGGCTGTACAAAACCCGAAGGCCCGTAAGGTCTTTATGAAATGGATATTCATCAGGGGTATACGCGAGGTATAGGGAAACGATTGCCCTCAAGGCAAAAAAACGGCTCGTGTGGCAAGTTTTTTGATTACTCCTGTTCGCCCTGTTTTTCCGGCTTTGTTATTTTTTTGTCTTTTTTATAAAGCGGAATGAAATAGGTGAGCGAATAATTATACCCGACCCCAAACCTACTACCTTCGGTGGTTTTATTGAAACCAGGAATGTATAAATTAGCGAAATTTTCAGGTTGCTTGTTGCTTACGAGAAATCCGAGACGCACACTGGCGCCCAAATAGATGTGTGCAAAAAGCTCCACCTTCGCGCCGAACAACATTTCAAGCCAGGAAGCAGTAAGGTTTGAATAGTCAATAGGTACTGTCGTACCCTGTGCAAAATCAGCTGGGTTCCAATATCGGTTCGAATTATATATTTGGGAATCATTCAACGTTTGGCTAAACGTGCTGAAAGCATATCGACCTCCGATATATATTGAATTCTGTTCCCCATACCAATTTGAGTAGGTATTGTAATCAACACCCAATTTCAAATAACTGCCAGAGGTGGTATAATTGAAAAGATCTTCTTGGCGTGTCTTTTTCTCATTGCCCAATTCCCCGGCCAGAAAGAGTTTGTTGGTGAGGCGATAGTCGCCTACGAATTCTAGTCCCTGGTAGGTATCGTATGCAAACGAGCGGATGGGCCTGCTTAAATCAATACCTACCCTTAGCCCATACAATTGCTTATAGACTACCGTATCTTTTGGTTTCGTATCAATTGGCTTATTTTGGGCCAGTCCCAAAAAGCAGCCTAAAAAAAATAGGCACCTAATGATATATCTTGACATGGGCCGAACTTGAATTTGCAATCAACGTAGTGTCGATGGTAATTTTTTTTATCCAATTATCTGCATCCCCGGCCAAATTGCTTGACAAATCCACATAATTATCGACATACCCACAAGCCCTCGAAATATAGACTTGCTTGTTCGAATACGTGAATATCAAGGTATCATTGTTGACAGGATCGTCAGCACTTAACTTTTCGGAAAAAACAAAACGGGTACTATCGAAGTCTACCCGTAAAGGGATAGCGATTGAATCTGATGAGGCATTACTAAGGGTGTTCAATAAGGAATCCGGGCTCAAAAATCCCCTAACTTCAAGTGCAGGAACCGTCTTCACAAGTGTGGTATCTGAATAATCGTAAAAACGAATTACCAAAAGAGGGGTATCCCCGTCTACACAAATATCATCTTTTTCACAAGCTGAAATTACAAGTATCGTGACTAGGATTGCGAAAAGCAGCTGTACTTTATTCATGAACTATATGCTTTTCCAAAAGTACAACATTTTCAACGTGATATGTTTGGGGAAACATGTCCACCGGTTGCACTTTTGTCACTTGATACTGTTCCTTCATCAATTCAAGATCTCGCGCCTGTGTCGCACTATTACAACTCACATACACCACTTTTTGTGGAGCGATTTTCAAGATCTGCAGAACGACGTCCCTATGCATGCCATCACGTGGGGGATCCGTAATAATAATGTCGGGCGTGCCATTTGCCCTTATGAACTCTTCATTAAATACGGTTTTCATGTCACCTGTGAAGAATTCGACGTTATTTATTTCATTAAGTTCGGCGTTGGCTTTTGCATCGATTATGGCTTCGGGAACGGCCTCGATGCCCACCACTTTTTTTACCATTTTTGCAATAAACTGTGCTATCGTACCCGTCCCGGTATATAGGTCATAAACGATTTCTTTGCCGGTCAGCCCCGCAAACTCCCTAGCGATTTTGTAAAGTTCATACGCCTGTTCAGAATTGGTCTGATAAAATGATTTTGCATTGATCTTGAATCGGAGACCTTCCATTTCTTCAAAAATGTGATCTTGGCCTGCATGACAAAAGACTTCTTGGTCATATAGGGTATCGTTCTGTTTTTGGTTGATGACGTATAGCAAAGACGTAATTTCCGGGAATCTGGTTTTAAGATTGTCCAACAGTAGTTCCCTCGATCGAGGATTATCTTCGTAAAACTGTATGAGTACCATAATCTCCCCGATCGAGGAGGTCCGGATCATTAAGGTACGCAGCATTCCTGTATGTGATCTTGGGTTGAAAAAGGATATATTATGTTTGAGCGCAAAATCTTTGGTAGCCAAGCGAATGGCATTCGAGGGGTCTTTTTGCAGATGACATTTTTTAATGTCCAATATTTTATCCCACATCCCAGGAATATGAAAACCCAAGGCCGCCTTGTCGGTAATCGGACTTTGGGAACGTATTTCCTCAAGGGTGAGCCACCTACTGTCAGAAAAGGAAAATTCCATTTTATTTCGGTAGAAATAGGTCATTTGCGAACCGATAATCGGCAGAATGTCCGGAAGTTCAAGATGGCCGATACGCCTCAGATTGTTCTCGACCTCTTTTTGTTTGTAATACAATTGATGTTCATATCCCATATCCTGCCATTTGCAGCCTCCACAGACCCCAAAATGTTCACATTTCGGAGCTACACGCTTGTCGGATAGGGAATGAAAATGTATGGCAAGGCCCTCAAAATAAGCTTTTCTTTTTTTTGTGGTCTCCACATCGACCACATCGCCGGGAACGGCATTGTTCAATAAAATGACTCTGCCATCGGGTGCCTTTGCAATGGTTTTGCCCTTGGCTCCGGCATCTAGAACAGCTACATTTTCAAAAATTTGGCGGCTTCTCTTTTTTTGCATTGCACAAAAGTACTAATCGCATTGCATTTATTCCTGTTATCTTTAGTACGAATCCTCAAAAAAATCGTGCGTGATCCGTGAACTTTTTTCTATTCTGAATGTCTTTGTTTAAGAAACGCCTAAAATGAATAACCAAAGGGTTTTTGATGCATTACTTATTTTGGAATATCGGTCTGGCAAGAAAGAGGCCTTGTCACTCCTGATTAATAGATATCATCAAAGACTCTGCAGACATTCTTTTTGGTATACGCACGATATGAATGCCTCAAAGGATATTGTTCAAGACTGTTGGCAGCTCATTTTATTTAATTTAGATGGGCTGCGTGATCCCAATTCATTTGGGAGTTGGGCCCTGCGGATTGTTACCAGAAAATCATTGGACTATGTAAAAAAGATAGCCCATCAGAGAGAACGTCTTAAATCGGTGCTTCCGGAAGTCATCGATAGCGAGTATCAAGAAGGGAAGGAGGCTGAATTGATCAGACTGAACAACGGAATACAAGAATTGCCCAATGATCAACAGTTAGTGCTTCACTTATTTTACACCCAGGATTATTCACTAAAGGAAATAAGCGATATCCTTGAAGTCCCTGTAGGAACTGTAAAATCAAGATTGTATAACGCCCGGGAAAAATTAAAATCAATTTTAAAATAAAAGTCATGAAAGTAGAAAAAGAAAAAATCGACGAGCTGATCAAGGAAACATTGAATAAGGAAGAAGCTAAGTTTTACGACCAGCTGGAGGAACAAAATCTTTTCGAAAAATTAGGAGAGGTATACAAAGGTAAATTGGGGTGGCTGGCGATTGTTATGAACATCGCACATCTGGTCATTTTTGGTTTTTTTATTTTCTGTACCATCCAATTCTTTAAGGTAGATGACACCAATATGATAATTAAATGGGCATCCGGTGGTTTTCTTTGTTTGATAGCCATGGCCATGCTCAAACTCTTCGTTTGGATGCAAATGGATAAGAATGACACACTTCGTGAATTGAAGCGCTTAGAACTTCAGTTGGCCGCTATCTTGGGCAAAATTGATGAATAAGGTAAAATGAAATTGTATTTCAAGCGGTAGGTCGCGTCACATGGATGCTTTTTTGGCCTGTCATAAATCGATTATTCTCTATTCTTTTTCGTAATTTTGTAACGCTGCATAGGATGATTTCTCTCCCAAAGAAGGAATGGACAAAGTTTTATTTTATCTATCTGTATCATGTCGGTTTTAGAGCGTTTAACTTCTGAAGATGCAATTGCATTGGAAGATAAATTCGGGGCACATAATTACCATCCCATACCTGTTGTCGTGCATCGGGGTGAAGGCGTTTTTTTATGGGATGTCGAAGGAAAGCGATACTATGACTTTTTATCGGCGTATTCGGCCGTCAATCAAGGGCATTGTCATCCTAAAATCGTAGGTGCCCTTATGCAACAGGCACAGGTTTTGACCTTAACTTCACGCGCATTTTACAATGATATGCTCGGAAAATTCGAAAAATATGCCTCGGAAGTCTTTGGGTATGACAAACTTTTGCCGATGAATACAGGGGCCGAGGCAGTTGAAACAGCCATAAAACTCTGCCGAAAATGGGCCTATGAAAAAAAAGGAATCGATGAGAACGAGGCAGAAATCGTAGTCTGTAATAATAATTTCCATGGTCGTACTACCACGATCATCTCGTTTTCAAATGATCCGGTGGCCCGTAAAAACTTTGGACCCTATACGAGTGGATTTATCAAAATAGAATATGATAATCTTCACGCATTGCAGGATGTTTTGGAGAATAACGAAAATGTAGCCGGCTTTTTAGTGGAGCCGATCCAGGGAGAAGCCGGTGTCTACGTCCCTTCTGAAGGATATCTTAGGGCCGCCAAGGCGTTATGCGAAAAACACAATGTACTTTTTATAGCTGATGAGGTTCAGACAGGCATCGCCCGAACAGGTCGGTTGTTGGCTACTTGTGGCAATTGTTCTTGTTCTGATAGGCATTGTAGTGGTACTCCTGAAGTAAAGGCCGATATCCTGATTTTGGGCAAAGCCTTGTCTGGTGGAGTATTCCCGGTTTCGGCGGTTTTGGCCAATGATTCGATTATGGGCGTCATACGTCCCGGGAATCATGGTAGCACCTTTGGTGGTAACCCTATAGCCTGTGCGGTCGCGATTGCCGCCCTTGAGGTGGTTAAAGAAGAGGATTTGGCCAAAAACGCCGATATCCTAGGGAACCTTTTCCGCGATGAATTAACACGTTACATCGCTACCAGTACCATTGTAAAAGGAGTTCGCGGGAAAGGGTTATTAAATGCGATTTTGATCAACGATACCGAAGACAGTTCAACTGCCTGGGATATTTGCATAGCCCTCAAGGAAAACGGACTGCTGGCAAAACCTACCCATGGGAATATTATACGTTTTGCGCCCCCACTGGTTATGAACAACGAACAGTTGCTAGATTGTGTAGGGATTATCACGAAAACCTTGAAAGCCTTCGAGAAATAATATACATCCGTCTGAATCCCAAAGACTCTGACGGAAATATAGCTTCCTTCTTGAAATTTAAAAATCCCCATCAAAATTTCCCGAGGTGATCAACGCTGCAATAGCCCCGAAGAAAATGATTGTCAAAACTAGGAGTACAACAGCTATCGCCAAGCCTATATAGGATAAAATTTTCCCCGTTCTTGCATCCTCATAACCAATGAATTCACCTGGTTGCTGTTGGTGAATCCTTTCGGCACTATTGGCATTGCTTATGCCGATAATACTGAAAATGGCGCCAAATGGGCCACAACAGAACAACGTAATGACAATTGATAAAATGCCCATGGTCAACGCTGTGTTTGCACCTGGGAGTTTCTCTTGGCTCATACTTGATTATTTATATTATTCCTGTTCAACGCCCCATTGTTCCATTATTTCCTTGGACTTCTCCATGTAGGCATTCCATCCGCCCATTTCGGATATTTGGTACCAAGTCCACATAAACCAGAGTATTCCGATAACCAGACCTATTATAGCCAAAATTTTGGCAGTCTTTAATTGACTGTAGTTCGAATACGCCTCAGGTTCCTGGTGATAGAGTTTTTCATCCTTATTTACCAGAATTACTGCAATTCCTGCCAAAATTGCTCCCGGAATACCGCCAAAACAGCAGCAGATAAACGATAGGATGGAAAGGACAATTGCAATGGTGACATTCGGTAATTTACGTGGTTCCATAATAAAAAAGGTTTAGTTAGATAAATTTAAGGATATAGTTGATTAGAATCGCCAAAACGGTCGTGATTGCCATTATGTTGATCGTCAAATTGGCGTACTTAAAACCGACGAATTTATTTAACAATAAAAAACTTAGTAATAAGAGTAGGGGATAGATCGCTGGGTACATATGAAATGCGGCCTCGAATTTTCCCTGCAATAAAAAGGTGGCTGCACGCTGCATTCCACAGCCAGGACACTCGATACCAAAAATTTTTTTGGTAAAACAAGGAAACATATACTTCTCGATACCCAAGAAATATTCTGTAGAAAGTACTCCCATACCAGCAATTGTCCGAACCATGAAACCCGATAATCTGTGTAGTAGATCTAACCAAATGCTTCGAGCATTTGGGACTCAGTCTACAATTAAAAACAATCCTCGAAAATTACCATTATTTTTGATGAATAAAAACATATTCATGCCAGTTTTTCAGATAGGAGATCTAGTCGAGGGTATCGATGATACGGTAAAGGGGAGGATCTCCTTTATTTCAGATACTGAAATAACCATTGAAAGTGACGAAGGTTTCCTGCTCAAATTCAATCCGTCAGAACTTATCAAAGTACCCAAAGAACAAATTATACGTGTGACGCAACAAGAAGCGGCCCAAATAAAATCGGAAAAGGAACTCCCCAGAAAAAGAAAGCAGCAATCTCAAAAGCCCAAAGAACGAAATGCCCCAAAAATGGAGGTGGATCTGCATATCAACCATTTGGTAAAATCGACCAAGAATCTCAACAGCCATGAAATGTTAAACCTACAATTGGAGACCGCCAAGCGGCAATTGGAATTCGCCATACGTAAACGGATCCAAAAAGTGGTATTCATTCATGGTGTCGGGGAAGGGGTGCTAAAAGAGGAACTCTATTATTTGTTCGGAAACTATGAGAATGTAAAATACTATGACGCTGACTATCAAAATTATGGTCTAGGGGCCACTGAGGTATATATTCTTCAGAACAATTGACGCTTATTCTACTCTGGTAGTCACCGTTCCAAAATCATTGATGCGCAAATCGGTGATGCGCGCATCGTTCGAAGTTACCAATGAAATACCACTCAATTCGATTTTATGGGAATACGTAATACTGTCGGTAGTTGAAGTGGTTATGATGATTTCGCCTCCCTCGGCTATTATTTCATCGAGGACGGTCGGACTCGTGACCGGCACGGCAGAGCAGAAATAGGTGTTGGTAACCGTTTCTGAAAATAGTCGGTACGCCAGCTTTGACTGACTGGGGACCAAGCTTACCAGGGTATCGACTTCATTTTTTAGCGTCCCGGAGGGTAGTGTTAGAATAAGTGCCTCCGTAGTATTTATTTTAAAGAAAACCGTACTCGCCGTATTGATAGGGCTATCACAGGATTGTACATTCGTAATGCTATCAAAATCAAGGGTTTCTATCTGTAAATCACCGTCGTTACAAGCGGCCAAAAGCGAGATAAGAAAATAATACGACATTCTCTTCATGGCCCAAATTTAAGCGATTTAAACCACAAGTTTATTTTTATTTGGCCAGAAATTAACACAAAATCAGCTATTTTTGGGCCATCACACCATGATTTTACAATGTTATGAATAGGGTATATCTTGACAATGCGGCGACCACACAGGTTCGTGAAAATGTAATTGCCAAAATGCATGAGGCCTTATCAAATTTCTATGGAAATCCTTCTTCTACCCACAGTTATGGTAGGTCGGCAAAAACAGGTATTGAGACGGCCCGTAAGACAATCGCCAAATATTTAAAGGCGCTTCCGTCTGAAATTATTTTCACGTCAGGGGGTACCGAAGCCGACAATATGATTCTTCGGGGCGCAGTGCGTGATTTAGGGGTGGGAACCATTATCACTTCGAGGATCGAGCATCATGCGGTGCTCCATACGGCGGAGGAGCTTGAAAAAGAGGCTGGTATCAAACTACGATATGTTAACTTGGACGCCTTTGGAAATCCTGCACTATCACATTTGGAAGAATTGTTAAAAATTGATGATAGCAAGAAGTTGGTGAGTCTTATGCACGTGAACAACGAGATCGGTAATAAAATCGATATCGATACGATTTGCAGAATGTGTCACGAACATCATGCCCTTTTCCATTCAGACACCGTGCAATCAATAGGACATTACGAGTGGGACGTTCAAAAAACCCCTGCTGATTTCCTAACGGCCGCTGCCCATAAATTTCATGGCCCCAAAGGAGTTGGTTTTGCCTATATCAAAAAAAAGAATGGGTTTCGGCCTATGATTTCCGGAGGTGCACAGGAAAGAGGATTTAGGGCCGGAACCGAGTCTTTTCATAACATTGTCGGACTGGAAGAAGCCTTTTTATCCGCCTATGACAACCTCGAGGGCGAGAAAACGTATGTAGCGGATTTAAAACAATACTTTATCGACGTACTTGTAAAAGAAATCCCCGGGGTAGCATTCAATGGGCATTCGGGCGATATGACAAAAAGTACGTATAGCTTGCTGAATGTGCGGTTACCTATTGAACAGGAAAAGGCCTTGATGTTACTTTTTCATTTGGATATAAAGGGAATTGCCTGTTCAAAAGGGAGTGCCTGCCAATCGGGAAGTGATACAGGCTCGCATGTGCTCGCCGAAATTCTATCGGGTCGAGAACTCGAAAAACCTTCCCTGCGATTTTCGTTCTCGATTTACAATACCAAGGAAGAACTTGACTATGTAATCAGGGTGCTCAAGGAATTTATCGATACATGATCCTAGGGTTTGCCGTTTTTCTTTTTATCCTTCTTGCGTTCCCGATCATATGGGAATTTTCGAGTAGCTAATTTCATCATGCGATCGATGAGGTCGTTGGTGTTTCGCCCTGATTTTTTATTGATCTCTTTTTCGTATTTCCATAATAATTTCCCTGAGGCACCATCGCTGATTTTTATTCCGATACGGCCGTAGTTGGCATCTCCTGAAAAGTAATCCAAAAAACTAAAATCGGTCGAAACACCTTTTGAAAGTAAGATGTTGAGATCTATATTACCACTGATAATGCCATCTACGCCCAATATATCACTCAGTTGTTTTACAGTGTAAATATCGATGTTCTCATAGCTGATATTGTTTTTTGCCAAGATGGCATTCGTATTCTTGACATTTTGGAATTCTACCGAGAATTTTTTCTTTTTTTTCCGATTTGAAAAATAAGTTTCCAAGGCATTTTGAACGGCATCCCCTTCACTTTCTTCCAACACTTTTAATTCTTCCTTTGAAATCGAATCCTTTAGGTCGAGTTTTGTCAAGAACGGTAAAATCGCCAGTGTTTTATGACTTGCGCTGAGGTCATCGAATTTAGGACTCTCATAAATATTTTTTTGTGAATACAAGGTCATACTCCAACAAAAGAGTAAGATCATACCAACAGCTTTAGTCATTCGACCATATATCATAATAGTTTTTTTTCTTTGTCTGATCCCCAACTTAAAATCGCATGCTCAGGCGCAAGTTCAAAATGCGGGTGGTCATAAAATCAGGAATGGCATATTGCTGCTTCGTGTCCACATCCCGTACCCAGGTGTTTGTTATCGAATTTTGGTTGTTGAATAGATTGAACACCTCAACACCTACATTTAATTCCCTGAAAGCATGAAGCCAATGTCTTTCAGGGTACTGATTTTTCTCAGTTACAAAAATATGGGAAATTCCCAAATCTGCCCGCTTATAATCCCTTAATCTATTTTGAAATAAATAGGGGTCTGCATAACTAGGTGAACCCCCCGGGACACCTGTGCTATATACTAGGTTCAAGTACATGCGTACGTTTGGGATATTGGGAATATAATCCTGAAATAGGATTCCCAATTTAAGACGTTGATCGGTGGGCCTTGAAATATAGCCCTTATGATCATAGTTTTCCTTTGTCGTAAGATATCCAAGGCTTACCCATGATTCGGTGCCGGGAACGAACGCCCCGTTCAATCGAAGGTCTACTCCATAGGCATAGGCTGTTGCATTATTATCTGCGGCATAGCGAATGCGAACGTCCTCCAAGGTATATTGATTCACATGGTCAAGATACTTGTAATATCCAGATGCAATCAGTGTGAATGGCCGGTCCCACACTAAAAAGCTATATTCATTGCCCAGTACAAGATGCACTGAGCTTTGTGCTTTTATATCCGGGACGATCGTCCCTGAACTAGTACGTAATTCCCTATAGAATGGTGGCTGGTGATAATATCCCCCTGACAGCCGAAAGAGGATGTCACGTTGCCAATTTGGTTTGATGGCAAGTTGTACCCGAGGACTAAGTATGATGTGCGAAGCTTTCGGAAGCCCAGCAGCATTGATGGCCCAATACTGCGATCTAACGCCAATATTGTAGTAGATCGCCTGATTATTCCAAGTAGTGTGTTCACTGAATTGAAGATAGCCCGAGACGCGATCCGTATTCACAAAATTGCGGGCGCTAACCCCTGTATAAGGCACAATCGGGGCGTCGAAAGCCTCTTCAGGCTGCAGATTTGTATATTCGGGCAAAGGCGGTCGAACAAAGAATCCCGTCGAATCAATAAATTCTGATTCCCTGATTTGATCCCGAATATTTTCATGGGTAAATTTCAAGCCCCATTCCCAAATGATATCCTGCTTTTTGTAAGTGCCTAGATGGGCTATATTTAGGATAAGCGCATCCAAATCATTTCTTGCCCTTTTAAACTGGGAACCTATGCCTTTTGAAGAAATAACATCCCCAAGTGTTTCGCTGCCCAAATTGGTATCTATATCACCTAATTCATAGGCCGCGATTACATCAGAACGTTCTTCCTCGGTCGTGTGATAAATTGATGAAACTACTTTTAAGGTCACCGCATCATTTAAAAAATAGGTCGCTTTTAAAGCACCTAATGCCGTATTGTAGCGATTGATCTCATTCCCCTCATAATTAACGACCAGGGCCCGTGGATCAGAAAGTGTCCCAAAATTCGTTTGTCGTGAAATGGGTTCGTTATGATAGGTGTTTTTAGAAATAGTTCCTAAAAAGCCGATCAGGAACTTTTTTGAAAAATGATAGGAAAGATAGCTTTGTAGATCGAGAAAAACGGGTTTGAAATTCGCCTTAGTCTGTTGACTATTTACCAATAGTGCATTGTTGCGATAGCGAAAACCTGAAATACTTGAAAATTTACGGTCCTTCGATATGGTTTCGAGGGCAGTGCTTGCACCTAATAGGCTTAGGTCGGTCTGCAAGCCAAAACTACTGGGATTCTTATAGGTGATATCCAAGACCGAAGATAGTTTATCGCCATATTTCGCCTGATAGCCTCCTGCGGAAAATTTTACGTCCTGCACCAAATTACTATTGACGAAACTTAAACCCTCTTGTTGTGCCGCCCGAATTAGAAAAGGCCGGTACACCTCAATTTCATTGATATATACCAGATTCTCATCGTAATTGCCACCGCGGACAGCAAATTGCGTACTCAGTTCATTATTAGATGCTACCCCCGGAAGTAATTTAAGAATATTTTCAACCCCCGCATTAGTCCCAGGAATCGTACGTAACAATCTTGGGGAAATGGAAAGGATTCCAGACACACTTTTCTCGCCTGTAGGGGTGACGGTTACTTCATCTATTTGAATGGCATCATTTCGCAAGATAGGGTTGAATTCATAGGTTTCATTCGTGGTAAGTACCAAATTCTGCAAGCGTACATTTTTATGTCCTAAATGGGTAAAAGTAACATTGGTGACTCGGTCGGCGATTATTTGAAGTACATAGAAGCCGTTAAGGTCGGTATAGGTGCCAGAATCAGCTACCATTACGTGCGCATTTGATAATGGTTCGTTGTTTTCATCTAATACTACGCCTGTTAAAGTAGCCATTTGGGCATGCAATACGGAGGCCGAGAATAACATAAATACATGTCCTAGGCGCTTTGTGTTTGTCAGGCCACAAAAACATAGAGGAAAAGGCAGTTTGCGATTTTTAATGCCCCAAGAGAGGGCACAGAGGAGTCCCTGCGTTTTCTTAGACCATAAAATCTTTGTCGGCAACCAAGCGATGCCCAAAAATTTTTTCTTTCCCTG
The DNA here is from genome assembly GCA_038316335.1 of Flavobacteriales bacterium. Classification (GTDB taxonomy): domain Bacteria; phylum Bacteroidota; class Bacteroidia; order Flavobacteriales; family Flavobacteriaceae; genus JALHST01. The sequence continues at coordinate 34,997 of JBBQAM010000030.1, read as the reverse complement.
CATTGATAGTTGTCTTAAAATCACCACGGATCAGGACGGTTCGACGCTTAAAGGAAATTCCTATTTTCTGTAAAAATCTGCTTGAAACGTGGTACTGTTCCCTACATTATCAGTAACGACAACTTCAAGGACACATTGCTTTTTATCGAATATCCTGTCATCAAAATTATATGTGAGCGTGCTGGTCTTCGGTTCGTATTCCATTAGGATCCACTCCCCGTTCAATGTTGCCGAGTACGTATTGATACCACTAAGATCATCAGAAATGTGAAGGCTTAGATAATGATAATTGGTCAACCATTGCTTTTCCTTAAAATTTTTAGGATAAATCTTAGGACCAATGGTATCCTTGGCCAAAATATAGGTGCCCAAGTCTCTAGTTCGTGTGGTAAATGTAGTACCTCTTTTAAAGGTCGATGCATAGTCGGGACGTAATTTATTGTCAAGTCGTGCAATAAATAGTTGCTTTCGCTCACTCTCGGAATAGTTAGAAGCATCAAAGGTTATTGTAAAGTTTCGGTGCGTGGCTATCTTGCTATTGTGTATGGTTACTGTGTCATTCCCTTTTTTCAAATCGATGTAGAAATCATTATAGAAGGTATTTGCAGGAAAATATACTTTAGCGGCGCCTAAATCATAATTGTTCGGTTTTTTGGCAATGATGTAATTGTCGGTTTTTGTGGCAACCTTTACGATTTTGAGTGATTCCCGTATGCCTTCGACCGGAATAGTTACTTTAGTAGCATTGCCTTCAAAATCCTTGACGACCAATTCAACGGAATAATCGAGTCCTTCGTTGACGACTATTTTCCCATCATTATGCAGTTCCTTATAAATGCTCAGATTATTTCCGGGTACTTTGAAACACTGCTGGATCATTTCATGCGTTGTGCCATAAAAATCATAATCGATCAGGGTATTGATATAGCGGGACTCGGGAAATGAAAATGTTTCAAAATCATAGTCGGTATAAATTTTACCATTCACCAATAGATTTACGGCGTAAAGACCGTTTTTGTTGGCGGCAAGATCTTGACGGTCGTATCCGATAAATCCAAATCCGATGGTGCCTACGGCCTTTACCGGGTCGGCAAGGAACGTGCCATCCTTCTGCTTCTTAAAATTTATTTCGATCCTGTCGTTGCTTTGGTTGACCTGTGCATCTTCTGATAAGGGATAGGCATATAGTTTGGCGATTATCGGGTCTGTTGCGTCTCGTATCTCAAATCCATACAGCAATGGGTTGGTAGGCTTTTCAGATACACTACTTCGTATTTCGAAGTGGAGGTGTGGCCCGGCAGATCCTCCTGTATTGCCCGTGTAGGCGATAAGTTGTCCCTTCGTCACCTTCAGCTCCCCAAAATCGGGAAATATTTCAACCTCATATGATTTTTTTTCGTATTGTATTTTCTTGATATAATCCTCGATCTCGGGCGCAAATTTTTGAAGATGTCCATACACCGAAGTATAGCCGTTCGGGTGTGCAATGTAGAGCACTTTGCCATAACCCCAAAGCGATACCTTTAATCGGGTGATGCTGCCGTCAGCGACGGCATATACCGGAAGTCCTTGTCGTTGTTGTGTTTTAATATCGATTCCCGAGTGAAAATGATTCGAGCGTAGTTCACCGAAAGTTCCGGCTAAGATCAACGGAATGTCCAAGGGCGATCTGAAGGTATCGGTCGGGTATGTTTCTTGACTATAAATACACGTGGAAATGGATACAAATAGGAGGAAAATTGTTCTTATCATAGTACTATAATGCGAAAGGTGCCCTAAGACCTAATTATGTTGTGAATCGGAATCGAACGAACCCAAATTTTAACAAGCGTACTCAAAATCCAAGGAATCGTCCTTCCACGAATATGCCATAAAATTAAACACATCAGACCGATTATTCGTATTGAATCGATAAAAACTATTTCCAGTTCGCCATCAATACCTGATAATCAACGATTTTTAATCACTTAAAGTATGGCTATAAGAATAATTGAAAAAAGAATTGTTTAGTCGTATTAGGTATGTTAACTTTGTGTTGAATGCATTGAATTTGATAATGAGTGAATTGATCAAAATCGTTGATTCTTTGGAAAATAAAGTTAGCAAACTGCTGCACAAATTAGAAATGCTCAGTGAAACTACTACCAGATTGGAGAACGAATTGGATTTTATTAAGAATGACCGCACGTCCGACCAAAAGACGATTTCTGAATGGGAGGCCCGGTACGATTCGCTCAAACTGGCAAATTCTATGTTAGGCAGTAATTCAAATAAAACTGAAGCCAAGCTAAAAATAAATACATTGATTCGAGAGTTAGATCATTGCATTGCGCAACTCTCGGAATAAGGTTCGAATAGGATATGTCAGATAAGCTGAAAATAAAGCTTTCGATTGCAGACAGGGTCTATCCTTTAACGATAGATCCAAGTCAAGAGGAAGGATTGCGGAAAGCCGCAAAGAATATTGAGCAACTGGCAAAAAAATTTGAGCAAAGTTATGCAGTCAGGGACAAACAGGACGTTCTTGCCATGTGTGCCTTACAATTTGCCTCTAAAATAGAGCAAAAAGGTATTGATCAATCGGAAGGAACCGTAGCGGCTGTAGAGCGCTTAAAAGCGCTGGACGCACTGTTAAATTCGAAGCTAGGTATTCAATAAGTTCTTTTAAATAACATTAGTTACTGCCCACATTGGTATTATCTTTTGACGAACTCAACATTAATTTGTTTAAAAAGGGTGAGTTTAGATTGTAAAAGCAAGCCTTACTTGTATAAGGATCCTTGATCAGTCTGGTAGCCCTAAACCTGTTTTATGGAGTTTGTACAAAACTTCTCCAATGTGGGTTTTTTTGTATACTGTTCGAATTAAAGATGCGCAGGAAGTTTTTCTTGTTATTTTAAAATTCGTTCCCTACCAAGGTACTTGGGAATCAAAACAAAATTTTGGGTAAACCCAAAAATTAAATTCTAATTATTAAACTATGGATACTACAATGTGGATAATAGCCGCACTCATTGGTCTCGTAATCGGATTCGTGATAGCGAAGATCTTGGAAAAAGGCAAGGCCTCCAAAACGATTGCCAGCGCCAAAAAGGAAGCTGATGCCATTCTAAAAAATGCGAATATCGAAGGGGAAAGCATTAAAAAGGATAAAATATTTCAAGCAAAGGAGAAGTTTCTAGAATTAAAGGCCGAACACGAAAAGGTAATCATTGGCAAGGATAAAAAAATTGACGAAGCCGAAAAACGCGTTCGGGACAAAGAATCCCAGATTAGCAATGAACTTGCCAAAAGCAAAAAACTAAATGATCAGCTTGAATCGAAAATGAAGGATATTGATCATCGGGTTGAGTTTTATGATAAAAAACAATCAGAGCTGGAAAAATTACATAAAAGTCAGGTGCAGCAATTAGAAGTCATCTCAGGCCTGTCGGCCGATGATGCAAAGAGCCAATTGATGGCTTCCTTGAAGGAAGATGCAAAGACCGATGCCATGTCATATATACAGACGACCCTCGAAGAGGCCAAATTGACGGCACAACAAGAGGCCAAGAAAATCGTGATCAATACCATTCAACGCATAGGTACCGAGGAAGCGGTAGAGAACTGTGTGTCTGTCTTCAATCTAGAATCAGATGACGTAAAAGGTAGAATTATCGGGCGGGAAGGTCGCAATATTCGTGCTTTGGAAGCAGCCACAGGAGTTGAGATCGTAGTCGATGATACACCCGAAGCCATCATTCTTTCCTGCTTTGATTCGGTGCGAAGGGAAGTGGCACGATTGTCACTACATAAATTGGTCACCGATGGCAGGATTCATCCGGCACGCATCGAGGAAATCGTAAAAAAGACCGAAAAGCAAATTGAAGGTGAAATTATTGAAATCGGAAAGCGGACCGTAATCGACCTCGGAATCCATGGTTTGCACCCGGAATTGATCAAGGCCGTAGGCCGCATGAAATATCGTTCTTCCTATGGTCAAAATTTGCTGCAGCATTCTAGGGAAGTCGCCAAGCTCTGTGGGGTTATGGCCGCTGAATTAGGGCTAAATACCAAATTGGCGAAACGGGCAGGGTTATTACATGATATCGGCAAAGTGCCGAACACAGAGGCCGATGTAGAAACCCCGCATGCAATTTTAGGCATGCAGTGGGCAGAGAAATACGGTGAAAAGGAAGAAGTCTGTAATGCAATTGGCGCCCACCATGATGAAATTGAAATGAAGACCCTGATAGCTCCGATCGTCCAGGTATGTGATGCCATTAGTGGAGCAAGACCCGGTGCGAGACGCCAGGTGTTGGATTCGTATATTCAGCGTTTAAAGGACTTAGAGGATATTGCCTTTGGTTTCGGTGGGGTCCAAAAAGCCTATGCCATTCAGGCGGGTCGTGAGTTACGTGTAATCGTTGAAAGCGAAAAAGTGAGCGATGATAAAGCTGCAGAACTTTCGTTCGAGATTTCCCAGAAGATTCAAACCGATATGACCTACCCAGGACAAGTCAAGGTTACCGTTATACGGGAAACTCGGGCAGTTAATATCGCCAAATAGAACTCTGAATCATTTTAATAACACGAACGGGTACCTAGGTGCCCGTTTTTTTTGGTTGAATTCTTGCTTGGAACATTCCAAACGCTTCGGTTTTTTCTATCTTTAAAATGATTTTAAAAACCATAACCAAAGCCCGTGATGAAAAATTTCAAAAATCCTTTTTGGCGCTCCCTACTTTTACCGGTACTCCTATTGCCGATAGCATGCAGTCAAAAACCCACGGAGAAAATAAATTTTGCAACCCTTTCAGAACTAGAAAAGCGAAATCCAGAGAATGCCATGGCTTCGATGCAAGTTGCCGATAGTCTTTCACTCGAATTGTTTGCTTCCGAGCCCATGGTGCGAAACCCAACGAACATGGCAATCGACGCCAAGGGCAGGATATGGGTCTGTGAGGGCACAAATTATCGGCTCTTCGCAAATCCCAAGAACCCCTACGAAAGTAAAGGAGATCGCATTCTAATACTTGAGGATACCGACGGAGATGGCAAAGCCGACGTATCAAAGGTTTTTTATCAAGGTGAGGATATTAATTCGGCACTGGGAATCGCTGTGTTGGGAAATAAGGTGATCGTTTCGGTGAGCCCCAACGTATTTGTATTCACCGATACGAACGGGGATGATGTTCCAGATTCAAAGGAGCTACTTTTCACGGGTCTCGATGGCAAAGATCATGACCATGGAGTGCATGCCTTTACCTTTGGCGCCGATGGAAGATTGTACTTCAATTTTGGAAACCAAGGAGGACAATTGTTAGATAAGGAAGGTGCCCCATTAACAGATATTTATGGTAGGCTTATCAACAATACAGGTCACCCTTTTCGAGAGGGCATGGCATTTAGAACCGATCTTAACGGAGCCAATATTGAAGTCCTGGGCTTTAATTTTAGGAATCCCTATGAGCTTGCGGTAGATTCTTATGGTGGACTCTGGCAATCAGACAATGACGATGACGGAAATCGCGGAACCCGCATCAATTTTGTTATGGAATATGGAAATTTCGGCTTTAAAGACTTGTTAACGGGCCAAAGCTGGCAAGAGCGAAGAACAGGCTGGAATCCTGAGATACCAAAACGGCATTGGCATTTGAACGATCCTGGTACCGTACCGAATCTCCTACAGACGGGATCAGGCTCCCCTTGTGGCATCCTTGTCTATGAGGATACCTTATTGCCTGAAAAATTTCGAAATCAATTGATCCATGCCGAACCAGGACATAATGTAGTGCGGAGTTATCTAATTCAGGAAGAAGGTGCGGGATATACCGCGAAAATTGAAAACCTGGTAAATAGCGATGACGACTGGTTTCGACCGGATGATGTGACCGTGGCGCCCGATGGTTCGCTTTTTATCTCAGATTGGTATGATGGGGGAGTCGGCGGGCATAAAGCAGAGGATATCGCCCGAGGTCGGATCTATCATCTTTCGACCTCCAAAGGATATAACCCTCGAAAATTCGACCTAAGTACTGACGAGGGGGCTTTAAAAGGGTTGGTTTCTGACAATATGGACGTATTTTACCAATCCTGGCAACGGCTACATGCCATGGGGGCATCTGCCGAACCACTGCTTGACCAATTGATTGGAAAAGGAGGAACAACAAAGGCACGAGCACTTTGGTTGGCAGCACAGATACCTACCAAAGCACAAAAATATATTGATTTGGCCCTGGCAGATTCTGATTCGAAATTTCGCATCCAGGGAATACGAATGGCCCGGTTTCTCGCAAAAGACCAGTTAGCCGATTTCCTCGAAAAGATTGTACATGATCCGTCACCACAGGTTCGACGGGAAGCCGCTATAGCCTTGGCTTTTTTGGGGACGTCAAAGGCTGCCGAATTATGGGCTTCATTGGCATCACAGCACGAAGCCGGAGATCGTTGGTCTCTTGAAGCCTTAGGTATCGGGTCAGACCAATATGCAGATGCCTATTTCAATACCTGGAAATCAAAAAACGATGTAGACTTGACCAATTCGGCCACTAAGGAAATTATTTGGAGGGTACGGGCTCAGGAAACCGTGCCTCTCATGGCCGCAATAATACGTGATCAAAACCTTTCGACAGAAAAATTGCCTTCCTATTTTCGAGCTTTCAGTTTCAAGGATAATCCCCGAAAGAATGAAATTATAATGGATCTTTTAAATGTTGAAGGGGCGAACCAAAAAGCCATACAAGCACTGGCCATAGGGCAATTAGACGAACGATTTGTGAATGGTTCTTCGAAGAGGATCCAAACGGTAAGTAACCTACTACCCCAAATTGAAGGTACTCCGGAATGGTTGATGGCCCTTAAAAATTTAAAATTACCAAATCAAAATACAGCCTTATTCCGCGTAATCTCCAACAGTACGAATGACGAGGATATTCGTAGGGAATCTTTGGAGCTGCTTTTCAAATCGGATGGTGAACAATTGGTGGCCGAACGGTTGCAAGCAGCTATCCCCGATTCGGATAAAATGGAACTAATCGGACTTATAGGCAGTAGTAGTGATTCGTCGGCCGTAGCATTATTGGTAAAAAATCTTAATAAGGAGGGTTTTAGTACCCCATTAAAAAGACGAATGGTGGAGGCGTTGGGCAATACTTGGGATGGGCAGCATGCCCTTTATACGATTCTGAAGGAAAATAAATTGCCTGGCGAATTTAAAAAGACGGCGGTCCTTAGGCTAATGAACAGCTGGGATGTTGAACTTCGGGAAAATGCCCCTAAATACTTAGAAACCGAATCGAATTCGCCGATCGATGTGGCGGCCCTTATCGACCGCAAAGGAGATAGTGCGCATGGTAAGGAAATCTACGGTATGTATTGTAGTGCATGTCATGTTGCGGGGAATGAAGGTATTGATTTTGGTCCTTCCTTGTCTGATATTGGCAACAAACTGTCAAAGGATTTTCTCTATTCGAACATTATCGACCCGAGTGCGGGCATTAGTTTTGGGTATGAAGGATACACCCTTACCATGAAAGACGGCACGACCTATAGTGGTTATATTTTGAGTAACACCGAAGATAAAATAACCTTAAAAATGATGGGTGGTGTCCAGAAGGAAATAGAACGTGCGAATATCGATACCCTTGAGGCGATGGAAAAATCACTAATGACCGCGGGCCTTGATAAAGTAATGAACGAGGATGAAATGGTAGATCTGGTAGAATATTTAAGCACCTTAAAAGTAGCCGAGGAAGGCAAGTGAGGGGTTACGATCAGGCCTTAATTTTATCATTTTAAACACAGTATTAATAGCTTTGATTTGACGAACGATCGCATTAGAAATATTACCAAGGAAGTACTTTCCGATAATTGGTATACCCTTCATAAGTATACCTTCGAATATCTTAGGGACGACGGACAATGGGAAAGCCAACAGCGTGAATCGTATGACCGTGGAAATGGCGCCGCCATTTTATTATACAATAAAAATAAAGGCACTGTTGTCTTAACGCGTCAATTTCGTATGCCTACCTATGTGAATGGCAATGAGGACGGGATGATGATCGAAGTGAGTGCCGGACTGTTGGATGGCGATAGTCCGGAAGATTGCATCCGTAAGGAAGTTGAGGAGGAAACCGGATATAAAATCGAAGCGGTCGAACGCGTGTTCAAAACATATATGTCCCCAGGTGCGGTTACCGAAATCGATTACCTTTTTATCGGTGCTTACGAAGACGCCATGAAAGTTGGTGAAGGTGGCGGCCTTGAAGACGAGACCGAAAATATCGAAGTACTTGAGTTTACGTTCGAAAAGGCACTGAATTTGATGGCTGCCGGTGAAATAAAGGACTCAAAAACGATTATCTTGTTGCAGTATGCCCAAATCAATAAAATCTTCGACGATTAGATTCTTTTAGCAAATTACCACGTACTTCCAGGTTATTCTAAGGGCATCTAGGTATAGGGCCTAAGTAACACAATTGATTAGAACCGATATACACAAGGATGTTTAAAAAGTATCCCTCATAATTTCAAAAACCGCCTGCATTTGATTTTTGATTTCCGATGGCTCCCGCAAGAAATGATTATTCATAAAACTAAAGATCAAGGTCCTGCCCGATTTCGTAATAAGATAGCCGCTCAGGCAATAATTGTTCCCTAAACTACCTGATTTAGCATACACGTAGGGAGTAGATCCTCCATACCAATCGACCAATGTCCCTGTGTTACCGCCCACAGGGAAGAAGTGCAACAAACGCTCTTTGGGCACGCTTAGATACAATTTATGTAATATCGTTACCATGTCCTGTGGGGTAAATAAATTATAGCGCGAGAGCCCAGAACCATCTACCCACCTCGGCGGTTGTGGCAGATCTGACAACTCATGTGCCAATATCCGTTGCTTCGAAGTGTTAAAGTTCAAGGTGTCGGATATTTCAGATGAAGCCAAGATCATCAGTTGTTCGGCCAAAAAGTTATCGCTTACCTGCATCATTCTGGTATAGACAGAATCTGCCGGAACACTAAATAGGATCGACTTCTCGCCTTCCGGAAAGCGATTCGTGATATGTACCTTTTTATGGAGTGCAGTTTCGAGTAATATTCTTGTCAGGGTGCTATCGGTTCGAAAAGGGATTTCTATGGTATCGGTTTGTTTCGGCCCAACGTAAAATAGGTTCTGCGTTTCCTCCCTGGTTTTTGTATACTTCAATTCTACCACCTTCTGGCGAAAATATTCAGGCCTTGATTGAAGGGAATCAGATCGGAAAATTGTTACTACATTGCCATACATGGGGAATCCGCTTCTTTCAGGCTGATAATAATAGCCATAATCGTCCCAAGCCCAACCCGGGCCATATTTCTCTTCTTGAAAATTATTTAAATAGAGGGCTAATTTTTGATGCTTTCCCAGAAACTTTAGTACGGTACTATCGTTAAAATACCCATGTAAAAATGTGGGATCACCCGTGCCTTCGATAAATACCGTATCGTTTACTTCGATATATCGTAAGGCAGGGATTTTTTCGGGTAAGTGCTGCAAGGCAGTGAAGAGAGTAACTATTTTGACATTGCTTGCCGGGGTAAAATATTTTTCACCATTTACATTAAATAACGTATCACCTGTCTGTTGATCAATAATAAAAAACCCCGTGAATTGATTGTCGAACACTTCAGAATCAAGAAAGGGCCGAATTGACTTTTGGAATTTTTGCTTGGTCCCTGCACACCCCATTAATACTATGAATATGAGGCAATTGGTAATTATTTTTTGCATTTTTCGGAGTAAGGATTCTTCGCTAAGTTGTTGCATTTCACCCACTTTAACAAGAATTTATCCAATTTTTAACGAGCCTAATGCAATAATAATTAGATTTTCTTTGTTAACTTTAAATAATCTAAACAACTAATTAAATAATAAAACATTTTTAAATATGGCAGAAGGAATGCTTGAGTATACCAAGACCGTGCTTAAAAAAGTTAGTTTCGATACAAAACTGTTTTGTAAAGAACTCAAAAAGGCAATCTCTCGGTTATTGCCTGAAGAAGTTGAAGAACTGAAACAATGGCTGCTTCAGTTTATTACCGACAAACCTGAACTGCAGCCAAGCCTAGTCTATTTAGGGACTTGATATAAAACCCTTACCGTTCGGTAGGGGTTTATTTTTTCGCAACAGGACTAATGATTTTTACGTCCTGAAAGGCAATTGCACCCCTTACAATACTTGAGATAACTTCTCGTAAAGCTTCCGTAATCTGAATTTTCAGTTCACTTTTGTGATAAATCAGACTGATTTCCCGGGCTGGTGAGGGTTTATTAAAATACTTCAGATTTTGTTGTTTGCTCACATCGAGTTCCAGTGTGTTTAGATAGGGTAGGAGGGTCATACCCATTCCTTCATTTGCAAGTCGTACAAGGGTTTCAAAACTCCCGCTTTGTAGCTGAAAATGCTCTGTGTTCTTGTTTTTTGGTGAGTTACAAAGATTTATAACGCCATCTCGGAAACAATGCCCATCCCTAAGTAAAAGAATATCCGAAATATCCAGGTCCTCAGGGTCCAACGTCTTTACATTGCCCAGCCGATGCCCTGAAGGTATATACCCAACAAAAGGTTCATAGTACAGTGGCCGCTCCTTTATCAATTCATTATCCAGGGGTGTGGCAGCGATACCGGCATCTAAATGACCATCGATAATATTGCTTATAAGATCCTCTGTGCCATGTTCGCGAATAATAAGATTTACTTTAGGATATTTAGTGATGAAGGTTTTTAGGAACATGGGTAAAAGCGTAGGCATAACCGTTGGGATGATTCCCAGAATAAAATCACCTCCTATATACCCTTTATCTTGATCTACGATATCCTTGATCCTACCAGCCTCACTGACGATATTTTTTGCTTGGGCCACAATTTTCCTACCAACTTCGGTAATGCCGATTGGTTTTTTGCTTCGGTCAAAAATTAGAATATCGAGCTCATCCTCCAACTTCTGTACCTGCATACTAAGGGTAGGCTGCGTAACAAAACTTTTCTCAGCCGCCAATGTAAAATTTTGGTACTCGGCGACGGCCAGAACATACTGTAATTGAGTAATCGTCATGCGCTATTATTTTGTATTATAAAATTATAAAAACAATCAATAAAATCTATGCAAATAGCCAAATATTATTCATTAAATTTATAGTTAATCAAATAAAATACGAATGAAACTCAATAGCATAGGCTTAAGTGCCGAAACATCGAAATCATTAGGTGAAGAACTCAATGAGTTATTAGCCAACTTTCAAAGATATTATCAAAACCTTCGTGGTATTCATTGGAATATTAAGGGGAAACGCTTTTTCGACCTCCATATCAAATTCGAGGAACTCTATACCGATGCCAATCTAAAGGTCGATCTTGTGGCAGAACGTATTTTGACCCTTGGTGGAGTCCCCCTGCACACCTTTGAAGATTATATAAAAAAGGCAAAGGTTCCGGTCGGCAAAAATGTTTGGAAGGATGAAGAATCGATTCGGCTGGTGGTCGATTCATTGCATGAACTCCTACTCTTGGAACGCAAGATTCTAAAGGATTCAGATAAAGCTGGAGACGAAGGCACCAATAGCATGATGAGCGACTTTATTACAGAACAGGAAAAAACAGTCTGGATGATGAAGGCTTGGCTGACCGAAGAAATTTAGGCGAACGCATCTATATTCAAAAGGGCTTGTCAGTTGACAGGCCCTTTTTGATTTGGTGCAGTACCTGCTGACTAAAAGCGTATCCTAAATTCAATATCGGTATTGCTAACCTCGAATTTAGCCGCTTCAAATGTCGGCGGGCCCATGACCATAATATCGCCCGAAGTAGCGTAACTTTCCAAGGGCATCCCATTGGGGTCCATATCCATTCTTCGGTTGCCGTTGGTATCCTGCATGACCATTATAGCATAACTACCTGGGCTCACATTTTTGAATTTTAGGGTTACTTCCCCTTTCTTGGCCGGTACTGCTGTATTCATCATACCTGGTCCCTTCATAAAAGTGTCATTCGAATGTAGAGACCCCAAGATCGTCCCTTCTGCTGAGAGGACATTTTCAATAATGACGGTAATTGTAACGCCTTCTTCTTCTTGCGCCTTAACGGGGATGTTAGAAGCGATGAGCGCCAAAATAAGTACTAACTTTTTCATTTTGAATAATTTAATGGGTTATTAATTCAGCAAATATCTTTGGTAATAACCGGGCATGAAAAGCGACCTTTCCGAGTTGTTGATTTTGCCTCCTCAACTGCATCTAATAAAAAGAGTTCCATTTCAATCCAGAATATCGACAGTTCAGACGGTATCTTTTCTGAGATTTGTCAAGCGAGTTCATATTTGCGCTATCAAATACAGTGTAGAACATGATTAAGCGATCGATTGCCTTGGCATTTTTGGCACATTCAACCCTTCTAATTTCCCAAACTACCATTTCAGGCAAGGTTGTAGACGAAACGAATGGTCCCTTAGAAGGAGCTAACATCTATATCGAGGGAACTTATGACGGTGCCTCAAGCGATGAGAATGGCGACTTCCATTTTGAAACGAACGAGGTGGGCAAAAAGAGACTAATAGTTTCGATACTATCTTTCGAAACCTATATTTTATTTGACGACGTCACCACCTTCAGGGAGTTGGAGATAACCATGCGGGCAGCTATCAACCAACTTACAGGTGTTACCTTGACAGCAGGTACATTCGAAGCTGGCGATAATACAAAGGTCTCCGTGCTGAAACCCCTTGACATCGTAACCACCGCCGGAGCCGTAGGCGACTTTGTAGCTGCTTTGCAAACCCTGCCAGGAACTTCGACGGTTAATGAAGATGGTAGGTTATTTGTTCGTGGCGGTGCGGCAGGGGAGACCCAGGTATTTATAGATGGCCTTCGTGTGTTTCAACCTTTTAGTGCGACGGCCAATAACATTCCGACCAGGGGCCGATTTTCTCCCTTTCTTTTTAAGGGAATTACCTTTAGTACTGGCGGATATTCTGCCGAATATGGTCAGGCTTTGTCGAGTGTTTTACTCTTGAATACCACCGATGAACCCGATCAGGAAAAAACCGATATAGGCATTATGTCTGTAGGGGGTACCTTGGGGCATACTGAAATTTGGGGGAATGAATCTTTAAGCCTGAATACGTCCTATATCAATTTGGCACCGTATGAAGCGGTAGTGCCTTCTGACCATGGCGCTCGGTGGAATAGACCATTTGAGTCGGTTTCAGGGGAGACCGTATTTCGTAGCAAAGGGGAACGAGGTATGTTTAAATTTTATTCCGGCTTTAATTACACCCATCTTGATATCGACCAAGAGGACATTAATTATGCCGATTACGTAAACTTCCTATTAAAGAATCGCAATTTTTATGTCAACACGACCTTTAAACATTTTTTGGAAAATGGTTGGATCCTCAACGGCGGGGCTAGTTTGTCTAGTGACATGAACAACATCACTTTGCAACAAGACATCATCACTTCCAAAGAGCTGGCCACTCATATAAAAATAAAGGCCGGGAAACGATTTACAGATTGGATCCGATTCGATTTTGGGGCCGAGCATTTCAGTATCAATAATAAGGATTCGCAAAGTACCCTTGATACTAGGGCCAATAATACAGCTGTCTCGGATGATCTTACGGCAACATTCGCTGAAAGCGATCTAATTTTTAGCAATCGTTTTGCCCTAAAATTGGGAGTTCGGGGTGAATACACACGATTATTGAATGATTTCACCTTGGCTCCTCGCGTATCGGTGGCCTATAAAAGTGGCGCCAAGAGCCAGTTCTCCTTTGCTTACGGGGATTTTTACCAAAATCCTGTGAACGACATAACCAAGTATGCGCAAGGATTGGATCCCGAAAAAACCTCTCACTATATTCTGAACTATCAGTGCGCTGTGGATGGGCAGACATTTCGGGCCGAGGCCTACTATAAAAAGTACAGTGATCTGACTAAATTCGATACGCAGCGCCCGCAGTTCAATTCGAACTTCAGCAACCTAGGAGAAGGACAGGCCAGTGGGGTCGATATTTTTTGGCGTGATAATACAACTATTAAGAATCTTGACTATTGGGTTTCCTATTCTTTTTTGGATACACAACGTGATTACCTTGACTTTAGGGAAAAGGCGACGCCCAATTTTGCTGCAAAGCACAATCTATCGATTATCACTAAGTACTGGATAGATGATTGGCGCTCACAACTTGGTATTTCTTATAATTTTGCTTCAGGGCGACCCTATGACAACCCAAATACGCCTAATTTTATGGCCGAGAAGGCCAAACCATATCATAATTTAAGTTTTAATTGGGCCTATTTGATTTCCCCTCAAAAAATTCTTTATTTCTCGGTGAGCAATTTTACGGGATTTAAAAACATAAGTGGTTACCAATATGCCGATTCGCCCAACCCCAATGGTGTCTTTGAAAGAAGGGCCATTATTCCTACGGCAGATACCTTTCTCTTTGTTGGTTTCTTTTGGACGATCAGTGCCGATCGAAGCAGTAATCAATTGAATAATCTGTAATCGACAGTAGGATCAATGATTTCGGGGCATGCGAAGAATTGATTAAGCCTTATGATCCGAAAACCCTACGCTTGCATTTTCAAACTGGAGTTGGCCTATTTTTAGTCCAACGAGGCCCATGTGCTTTCCAAAAGTGCTTTTGTGGCCCTTATTCCGTCAGGTTCCGAAAGGCGCTCTCCTTCGAATTCGATACCTATATAGCCATCATAACCAGCATCCTTCACGAGCTGCAACATTCGTTTATAATCGATGATGGTCTCATTTCCATCGGCGTCGAAAGCATATGATTTGGCGCTAACCCCCTTGGCATATGGCAGAAAATCAGAAACTCCTCGATAGCGGTCGTATACCTTCGAACATTGATTGTTCTGAGTGCTACCCCATTGGGTATCTAAACACCAATTGCCAAAATCGGGAAGCGTTCCTAAAAATGGGTTGTTGACTTCCTTGAGTATCCCGACTATAAATTGCGAATCGGAAGTATGCAGCCCGTGATTTTCTATAATGATATGTATACCCAATTGGGCTCCGTATTCGGCCAACATTCCCAGACCTGCCACCAAGGCTGTTTTTATCTCGTGCCTGCTTCCTTCTCCAAAGGCATTAATACGAATAGAATGACAACCTAATAACTTGGCGGCATGAATCCATTTAAAGTGGTTTTCCACTGCAGTTTTCCGATCTAAATCATCCTTATTTCCAAGATACCCTTCGTTATCGACCATGATCAATAAACTTTTCACCCCGACATCATCGGCCTTCTTTTTCATGCCAAGCCAAAAATTTTCGTTTGTGGCATGATCAACATAAAATTGATTGACATATTCTACGGCCTCGATATCGTAGGTTTCCTTTGCAATACGCGCGAAATCATCTGCTTTTACGATTCCTTGTTCCAAGGCTCTATGAAGTGACCATTGTGCCAACGAAATATTAGGTTGGGCCATCGTATTATTCTTTTTTAGTAAATGTGTGCCAAACACCGAAGATGGTATTGAAAGGGCCATGGCCCCAAAGGCCGCCTTTTTGATAAAAGTTCTTCTATTCTTCATTTCAGTATGGTCATGGCAGTACAAAGTAACTTATTTATGTCATAAAACAATGACCAATTCCTCGAATCTCGAGTGACTTTTAGACTTTTATCTGTATATTCAAGATTTTAACAGCAGCTATCAAACAGTGCCTATGAAAGTATTATTTATTGGCGGTACCGGTAATATAAGTACGCCCGCGAGTCGTTTGGCCATCGAAAAAGGGATGGACCTTTTTCATTTGAATAGGGGGAAGACCAAAATTCAGATACCAGGGGTAAAAACCATCTTCGGGGACATTACGAAGCCAGAAACCTTGGGTGATTTAACAAAGCATGATTGGGACGTCGTCGTCAATTGGATCGCGTTTACAAAGGAGGATATCGAACGTGATCTCAGTTTGTTTAATGGGAAGGTAAAACAGTATGTCTTTATCTCATCGGCATCTTGTTACCAGACGCCCTTGAGCAGTCCCATCATTACCGAATCTACCCCTTTGTGCAATAACCTTTGGGACTATTCGAACAATAAGATACAGTGTGAGGACCGCTTGATGAAGGCCTATCGCGAAACCGATTTTCCAATCACCATCGTGAGACCCTCCCTTACCTACGATACCGTAATACCTATTGCCATTGGTGGCTTTAAGGAATATACTACGGCCGACCGGATTCTGAAAGGCCAGGAAATTATAATACATGGCGATGGAACCTCGCTTTGGACTGTAACCCATGCCGATGATTTTGCCAAAGGATTCATCGGTTTGCTGGGTCTATGGACGGCAATAGGCCATGCCTTTCACATTACCTCAGACGAAATTTTAAGTTGGAATATGATCTATAAGACATTGGCTATCAGTTTAGGCCGCGAAGCAAAAGTAGCTCATATCGCTTCCGATTTCATATGTAAAATCGAACCTTCGTTCACTGGGACCCTATTGGCCGACAAAGCCGAGAGCGTCCTCTTTGACAATACCAAGATAAAAACCTTCGTTCCTGGTTTTAAGGCCACCATTCCCTTTTCGGAGGGAATCAAACGAACTTTGCAATGGCTTGACGCACATCCTGAACGGAAGATCATCGATAAAGATACCAATATGAAGATTGAAAATATTTTAAAGACGTACCATGCCTTGTAGGATGTGTATCTATCACTATGGAAACTAAACCTATCAAAAATGTACGTTGGGGAATCATAGGGGTCGGAAATGTTTGTGAAGTAAAAAGTGGCCCTGCATTGCAACAAGTCCCGAATTCTGCGATCGCTGCCGTTATGCGCAGAAATGCAGAAAAGGCAATGGACTTCGCAAAACGCCATGACATTCCCAAATGGTACGATAACGCCGATGCGTTGATCGCAGATCCCGAAATCAATGCAATTTATATTGCCACTCCGCCCGATTCGCATGAACTGTACACCTTAAAGGCCGCCGCTGCCGGGAAACCCGTTTATGTCGAAAAACCTATGGCTCGCAATCATAAGGAATGTCTGGCGATGGTCTCGGCCTGTGAACGTGCCAAGGTGCTATTATTTGTGGCGTATTATCGTAGGGCGCTCCCAAGTATTCTGAAGATCAAGGAACTTTTAGACGCGGGTGCCATTGGGGAGGTGCGGTTTGTACGTATCCAATTGCAAAAACCTTTACGGCCCGATATCGTGGGTGCCGGCCAGGATTTGAAGAATTGGCGCATTCAGCCTGAGATAGCCGGTGGCGGGTATTTTTATGACCTTGCATCGCATCAGTTGGATGTGATGGACTTTCTATTCGGGCCCATTGTAGCGGCGCAAGGGTATGCAACGAATCAGTCGGCGGTCTACCCCGCTGAGGATATTACCTTGGGAACCTTTCGTTTTGCGAACGGTATCTTGGGCCAAGGCACTTGGGCATTTAACACGGCTGCGACCTCCGATATTGAGTTGACTTCGATTATAGGTAGTAAAGGGCAGATTACCTTTCCTTTTTTTGGAGACCACCATGTGCGTTTACAGCGCGATGGCCAGCCATTGGAAGTCTTTAATTTTACCATCTCAAAACACATCCAGATTTCACTCATAAAAACAATAGTAGATGAACTTCAAGGTCATGGAAAATGTCCAAGTACGGGTATTTCTGGTGCTCGTACCAATTGGGTCATGGAGCAAATTTGCAAAAGGATCGATTAATCGGGTAGGGTAGGGTAGTGTTGAAAACAAAATTGTCTCAGGTTGGAAGCCCTTTCATAGTTGCCGCGATTTCTTGACTTCCAGGATCCTGACGTGCTTCCAATTCAGTAATGATCTTTGAATGATCAGCCTGTCGTGTCTGAGAGAGTTTGTAAGCAGCCTGTATATCGGTTATTTCAATTTTAAATCCGACGATTCCACGCACTTGTTTAAGGGTTTTGGCAGACATAGATCCTAAGGAAACCGGATGTTCTGAAAGTACTTCATATTTGTCGACCAGTCTCTGAAGTGCCGCCAGTATGGCCGCTTCGTCCAATATTTTTATTTTTCCGTATACGTGTACTGCAATATAATTCCAGGTTGGCACCTCTTCTTCCCGATACCAAGAGGAAGAGACATAGGCGTGCGGACCATTAAAAACACAAAGTACTTCCTGATTTTCTGAAAACCCTTTCCACTGCGTATTGGCCTTCGAGATATGACCTACCAGGATATCCTTGCCATTTTCGTCCAATTCAAGTTCCAAGGGAATGTGTGTGGCCCATGGCCGACCATCAACTTGGTTGATTAGGATGGCGAAGCTATTACGGATCAAGAATTCTTTGATCTTTGCGCTATTTTCGTTTTTATAATATGCGGGTATGTACATTCAGTATTTATTTTTCGATGGCGCCAACGCGCATAAAAATCGGAAAGGTAATTTCCTTCGATTCGGTTTTAGGCCAAATAGGGGCCAATTTTTCGAGAATCCAAGGTACCGGGTTTTCCTTTTTTTCCCGTTGATACTTTTGGACACTTGACCATGAAGTCAAATAGCCTTCCAGTTCATCGAGCGTCCATTTAGTCGTAATCTTGAAGTTTTGGTCGACATTGATTTCCTTAAAACCCAAGTGGAGGTTTCTATACCCGTCCTCGATGATCTTGCGTTCAAAATCCCAATACGGCCCTACAATATCATTGTAAAATTGATGTACGATCGAATCGATGTCTGCTTCGATCTGAAGTAGCCCATATCCCCAAATGGCAAGAATGCCTCCATTCGTGGAAACCCGTCTGACCTCTTTAACGAAGGCAGGAATATCGAACCAATGTACTGCCTGTGCTACAGTTATTAGATCAAATTGATCATCTGAAAAACGGGTAGCTTCCGCTCTTTCTATCATGTAGGTTATGGAATCCTTTTTTGGGGCGTGTTCAATCTGATTTTCGCTGATATCGGAGGCATAGACTTTTTTAAAATAGTTCGTAAGGGCAGCCGCCACCTGTCCGTTTCCCGTTCCACAGTCCCAACAGGCATTCCTGTCTGGGCAGATTGATGCCAATAACTCATACAGCGCCATGGGATAGGTTGGCCTGAATTTTTTGTAGGTACCTGATTGTGCCGAAAAATTGTCCTTGATTTTTTTCATTTATTTAACAACAGCGAATACAGGTAGATGATCTGAAATATGTTTTCCAGTTGCCATGCGCTCATCAATATGTATATAACTTTCAACAGTAAGTCGGTTTACGAAAATATAATCGATACGTCTTTCAATGGGTGCGGTACTATTAAAATCATTAAAACTACCCGTAGGGCCATTAAAAGGTGATTTTGAGATGTCTAAGCCATCCTGGAGAACCCTCTTTATCAATTGAATGGGTGCCGTTTCCGGGGTGAGATTCAAATCGCCCATGAGGACAACTGGATGGTCTTCTTTGTTGATTTCCTTGATTTTATTTAAGATAAGTTGCGCCGATTCGTTGCGTGCCTTTACCCCCATATGGTCAAAATGCGTATTGAAGACCCAGATTTTTTGTTTTGAATTCTTGCTTTCAAAAAGGGCATAGGTACAGATACGTTCCAAGGCGGCATCCCAGCCAACCGATATTTTTTCTGGGGTTGGCGAGAGCCAAAATGTAGTGCCCTGCAACAGTTCGTACATTTTGGTGTTGTAAAGGATCGGGGAAAATTCGCCTTTTTGTTTTCCATCTTCCCTTCCTACCCCAATATGTTGATAATCGGGCAAGGCCTCGTCCAAATAGGTCAATTGATTGAATAAGGCTTCTTGCAGACCAATAAACGATGGATGGTATTTTTTTAATAGGTTGAACATGGCGTCCTTACGATCATTCCAATTATTGACGGTGTCGTTTTTATTGTCATATTTGATGTTATACGTCATTACCGAAGTGGTTTGTGCCTGGGTATAGGTTGAGATGATCAGGATTAAAAAACAGGGGAGACGGTGCATCGACATAGTACTTCAATTTTGAATTGATTGACAATTTAGGGATAAACACGTACATTTAGGTATGCATGAAAAAGGATTTTTACATCAAATTCATCCTGTGCTCCCTGTTTGGGATGTGGTGGAAGCCCTGGATTTTTATGTAAACCGATTGGCGTTTAAGATTGCTTTCGCCGATGATTCAAAAAATCCGAAGTACGCCGGGATACTTCGCGATGGAATCGAAATACATTTGCAATGGCATGACCCCACAGAATGGGAAGCCATTGTTGACCGGCCAATGCTGCGAATTGTTACAGAAAATATCGATGCGTTGTATGATGAATATTCCGAAAAAGAAGTCTTTCATGCCTACACGCTTTTACGGGAGACCGCCTGGGGAACCAAGGAATTTGCATTTTATGATCCTTTTAAAAACGGGCTGACCTTTTATCGGGATATCTAGGAAATGGGCATCCAAACAATCAGTATCGACTGCATGACGAAAAACATCAAAAACGGAATCACTAAATACCCCATCACATCACGGGCTTGAATGGTGACCCCTTTGGTCATGATGGGCAATACCAATAACAGATAAAAGGGCTGCAACATGTTGGTTAGGCTTTCGCCATAGGCAACAGATAGAGAGGCCCTTGCAATCATGGCAGTAACCTGCGAATCAGGGAGTCCGACACCAATTTCCTTAACAGCATTAATAATACTTGGGCCTACGACGGCAAATTCACCGCCTGCGGAAGGGATCGCAAAGTTTACGAGGCCGCCTGCGATATATGCATAAAAGGGGTATGTATTCAAGGTGGCCACCGAAGCCAATAATTGGGCCAATTTTTCCCCGAGTCCGGTATAGATCATAATGCCCATGATGCCCGCGTAAAATGGATATTGGAATAATACCCCAGAAACATTGCTCGATGCCCTTTTCATCGAAATTACATAGCGCATGGGCGTTTGGTGTAAAGCCATCCCGATCATCAAAAAAATAAATATCATAATATTAAAGTTCAGGTCTACCCCATGGGTGCTAAAATGATATATAATATACGTCAAGCCCATGATGACGCTGGTTGCCTGAAGTAACCGACTATTATTCAGGGAATCCGATAGTGACCAAAAGGGAAGATGATGGCTTGCTGCTTCTTCCTTGATCGAAATACCATCATCACGTTCATTGGCAGTCAGCATATCTTCCAACTCCCTGGGTTTTCTATCTTTCGGTATGAGCAGGACAATTAAGAGCGGTCCGAATAGAATCATTGCTAACATCATGGCGATATTCAACCCAGAACCGAGTGTAAGCGATGTGGGGATCACATGAGACAGAATATCGGCTTCGATCAAGTAATTTTTTTTGGTATTGAGCAAAAGGGGGATGGAGCTTGAGAGCCCCAGGACCCAACTGTTCAAGGAAAAGTAGACACATGCAATTAAAAATGGGTAGTTGATCCCTTTTACCCGCATTGCCAATTCCCTTGCCAATACCGCCGTAATGACACACCAACCAAAACTAATTAGGGAAAGTAGCATCCCGATCAGCACTACAAGGAAATAGACCTGTCGCGGGGTGTTGATATACCGGGTGATAACATCGATGCCCTTATTGACAATGGGCGAGAGGGCAATGCTGAAGCCGGTAATTATAATAAGCACGATTTGCATTCCAAACCCCAAGAGGTCAAAAAACCCATTATACCATGACTTGATAATCTCCATAGGGGTGGCGTCAAGCCAAAATAATGCTCCAAAGGCAACTACCAAGGTCAACAGCAGGGCGAAAACAAACGCATCGGGCATGTATTTCAAAAATACATATGTGAGCTTTTCTCCCAATTTTGTAATCATGCCCAGTAGATTTTATACTTAAATTTTTCAAAACAACCTAAAACGCCTACAATTTCGGCGACCAAATCGTTCGGATAGCCCACCATATTAGGGATAAAAAAGGGATACCTACCCTACGTTCATCACCTTTGTATTTATTTCGGTTATTTTTTAGTAATCGATTCTACGCCTTTCCAATCGTCCCCGATTTCCTGGGTAATCAAATGTGCTGCCCTGTTTAAAAAAAGCTTGGCAGTATGGTCATTGTGATTCATTTTTACGATTTGTTGGAAGGTAACCGCAGCCATTGCAAACTCTTTATTGAAATAGAGTTCCATGCCATGTTCAAAAGTACTTAGGGTCTCCAATTTATGATTGCGAAGCTCTGAATCATCCCCATTGATGCATTCATATAGATCGATCGGCTTATTTTTCCCCTGTACCTGAACAGGCCCCAAATATCGAAAATCAAATTCCTCGGGCCGGCTGAGGTTGTTTTTACACAGGTCGGTGAGTAAAATCGAAGTGCCGTAATGTTTCGAGAGTCCCTCAATCCGAGAGGCCGTATTTACCGTATCGGATATGATGGCCGCATCCATGCGTTCTACATCACCGGTAATTCCCATGATCAATTTTCCATTTTGCATTCCGATGCCAATTTGGACCAATGACCTTTGTTTGGCACTTCGTTCTTTGTTGTATGATGCTAGGGCAAGGTGCATTTCTACGGAAGCCTGTAAGGCATTTTGCGAGCCATTTGGAAAAATGGCCATAAAACCATCCCCCAAATATTGCATGATAAATCCTTCATTATTCCTGATAATAGGGCCCATGCGTTTGTTGAACGAGTTGATGAACAAGAAGTTTTCCTTTGGTGCCAAACGCTCTGAGAGCGCCGTAAAACCGCGAATGTCAGTAAACAGTACGGTTACTTCCCGTTCCACCTGATCGCCCAGGGCCACTTCGGTAAGTTTATCCTTTCCCAAGGATTTGATGAATTCATGGGGCACGAATTTTTGACTTACTTCATGAATCTTTTTAATGGCTTCTTCCCGATCGTGTGCCTCTTTCAACCCCTTTTGATATAATTGGGCACTTTCTATGGCCGCTGCAGATTGGAGTGCGATCGTGGTTAACAATTTTAATTCGGCAGCCGTGAAATCTACTTCATCCTGATGGCCTAGTACAATGATGCCCAGGGTGCGATGTTTCACTTTCAGAGGGGCATACATCACCGTCTTAAGATGATTTAGGGCGGGGTTCGAAGCGATTCTTTCAAAAGGGACAATGGCGGCCGTTCCCCTAAGGATCAATTCCTTGAGAATGCTATTTTGATCGCTAATATTGTTGTCGCTATTGGGATTATTGCCAATGGACGCCATTTCAATGACCCGATCTTCTTCAGGTTCATGCACCAGGAATATGCCATGGGTCGCATTAATGATCTGACATGCTTCCTGAAGGGCAGTAATCGCAATGGATGTATCGTCTATTTTTTCGGAAATCATCTCGCTAAAATTATAGATCATATTGATTTCGCGATAGAGTCCCAAGACTTCCTGCCCTATTTTTTTCTTTTCCAGTTCTTTTTTGACTAAAACGGAAATAAACTCGACGAGTATTTCGCCTTTAGGATCATGCGTATGTAGTGAACCATAATTCAACGCAGCATCACATAATGCGTAGGTGTTTTCGAGGTTTGATTTTGTGCCAAAAAGCAAGGTACCCTCCCCATCCTCAACATAGATTTCAAGCGCGAGTGCGGCGGTCAGCTTATTGATAAGCCCCAAAGTCTCCGAGTTTCTTTTTAAAACGTTGCGCAACGCCCGGGTATGGGCCATGAAATCATTGGTGTCAGACATGCCTATCTATTCAATATTTCCTCGGCGATCGAAAGCATTTCATCGGGATCGAAAGGCTTGGTCATATAGCGGTCTGCGCCCATATCCAATCCCTTTTGACGGTCGACTTCTTGGCCTTTTGCCGTAAGCAAGATGATGTATACATGCGAAAGATTCAATTCTTTTTTAACTTTATGACAGACTTCCATGCCATTCATTTTTGGCATCATCACGTCTAAAAAAACCAAGTTGGGTTCTTCCCGTTGAATTACCTCGAGGGCCTGTTCTCCATTTTCGGCAAACAGTAATTCGACTCCGTCGTCCTCCAGATCTTCCAAGGTTTGTTCAATGAGCATTCGAATGTGGGATTCATCATCTACGATGAGTAGTTTTTGTTTCATCTTTTGCAATTAAATTAAAATAGTGAATGGTTACTCATAAATAAAGAACATTACGTTTTCCATTCCTTTTTGAAGTTTAAGGTCTTTAATGATCTGTTGGTCACCATTATAGACTGAATTTAGCATTATTATATCAGGTTGGGATTCGGTGGCCTTTTCCAAGAGGTTCTTCGCATTGCTTTCCATGACTTTATAACCACGCGCGGTAAGTACATTGCTGAGTGTCTTGACTGCCGATGCATCTTCATCGACTACCAATACCTTTTTCTTCGATACCCCCTGTTCGAGCAACACATCGACTTCATGAAAAAGTTGTTCCGTATTGATCGGTTTGGTGAGATATCGGTCGACTCCGATCCTAAAACCGCGTTCCTTGTCCTGCACGATCGATAAAATGATAATCGGAATATCCATAGTAGCTGGATCGTTCTTCAGAACGGCCGCCACATCGAAGCCGTTGATTTCAGGCATCATCACATCTAAAATGATCAAGTCGGGCTTGTGCATGCGCACCATATCCAAAGCAGCTTTACCATTGGCAGCTTCCTTGACTTGATAGCCTGCTTCGGTCAGTTCTTGTCGCAAGAGCGATCGTATCGGGGTATCATCGTCTACCACCAAGATGGTCGGAACCGTTTTTAAGGAGGTGTTGAGGGAGGAATGTTTTATTTGCTTCTTCAAGCTTTTCAAGATGCGTTCGAGTTGAATGGGCTGTTTTGCAACGCCCTCGCCCATGGTGGGAAGCGAAAAGAAAAAGGTACTGCCAATACCGGGTTCGCTCTTCATCCAGATGATACCCCCATGATGCTCAATGATCTCACGGCAAATGGGCAAACCTAGCCCAGTACCTTTGGGCTTGTCGGTTAGGGTATCCCCAGCCTGGCGGAAGCGTTCGAAGACCTTGTGCTTGTCGTCCTCTGAAATACCGATACCGGTATCCTGAATTTCAACGATGACCTGTGAATTATCTAAATAGGCCTCCACGGTTACTTTCCCCTTATCGGTAAATTTTACTGCATTTGACAAGAGGTTGATCACCACTTGGATCAATTTGTCCTCATCGGCACTGATCAAGGGAAGGTCTGTCGGAATATTTTTCTTCAGGGAAATGCCTTTGGCCTCAAAAAGGCTGTGTGTACTGGCAATGGCACGGCTGATGGCATCTTGCAGGAAGATGGGCTTCATATTCCATTCCATTCTTCCGGCCTCGATTTTTGCGAGGTCGAGTACGTCATTGATCAGGGTGGTTAGGCGTTCCCCTTCTGAAACGACCACGTCGAGATTTTCGCTCACCTGCTTCATGGTTCGTTTGATCTTTTGGTCGTCAATGGTAACCGCCGGGAAGATTTTCTCCTCCAAACGCTTTCTGATGATCTTGGCAAACCCGAGTACCGAGGTAAGGGGAGTACGTAATTCATGGCTTACGGTCGAAAGGAATGCGCTTTTCGCTTCGTTGGCATCCTCGGCCTTAGCTTTGGCGTTTTTGGCTTCTTCATAGAGTTCCGCATTGTGTAATGCGACGCCCACGTTGATGGCGATCGTATTCAACAAGCGTTTGTCTTCTTCAGTGAACCTACTTGCCAACTCGGTGCTTTGCACACTGATGACACCAATAATCTTGTCTTCGACGGGAATAGGGACCCCTAAATACGAAATGGCCTGTTTCCCGGTCTGTGCAATGCCGCTACGATCATATTCGGCCATAATGTCGGTGTCCTTATTGATCAATAAAGGTTCGCCGGTTTTGATGATCTTGGAGGTAAGCCCTTCACCATATTTCATGGGCGGCATGTCATCACCATCCTGATATGGGAAATTGATCAGGTTGTTATCTGGATCCAAAATGGCCAGGTAGGTGATATCTGACTTAAAGAGTTTTTTCATCTCATCGCCCACCAATTGGATCAAGGCATTCAGTTCCAGTTTTTGGGTCAAGGCTCGGCTTACATTATTCAGGGTTGCGAGTTCGCCCAACCGTTGGTTGACTTCCTGAGTACGGTCGGCCACTTTGTCTTCCAGTATTTTTTGTTGGCCTAAAAGTATTTTCGTACGGGCACGTACAATGAAATAAATAGCGCCGATAAACGTCAAAGTATACAGCAAGTAGGCCCACCAGGTTCGGTACCAAGGGGTCGCAATCGCAAAGGTTATCCCGCTTTCCCCACTGACATCGCCATAGACATTTTTCGCCTTTACCCGAAAGGTATAGTTGCCATAGGGAAGGTTAATGTATTCTCTTTGAGTCTGCTTTGTCCAGTCAGACCAGGATTTGTCTAATCCTTCCAACTGTGTACTGTACTGAATGTCTTTTTGTCCAATAAAAAGCGGGGCAGTATACCCCAAGGTTACGGCGTTTTTATTATAAGGTATTTCCAAATTTTGAGGGAAATCGATGTTGCCAGCATAAATGAGGGAATCCCCACCGATTGAAAAACTCCTGATTTTTACGTTAAAATCAGGACTTGATGGTTTTTCCAATTTTCCCTCATAGCGAACCACCCCGTCAGGACCTGACAACCACGCTATTTGGGAACCATCTGGCTTTGGCTCCTCAGGATAAATATCCCATATTATACTATTTTTCAGCTCTTTAAATGTATCGGTATTGAGACTATAGTTGCCATTTTCATCCTTTTCCGCTACAAAAGGCCCCGAACCTGCATTGAACCAAATTTTTTCATTGCTATCTTCAATGGCATAAGAAGTGTTACCCTGTCTGTCCCAATCAATTAGGGCATCATAAAAGAATTTCTTGGACTGGAAACGGTTTTCGGTGTTGTTAAAAACGTACGTATCCCTTGTATCGGCGGCGTAGAATTGGGTTTCACCAAAAAAGTCAGCTAACCCTATGCGTGATTTGGGCAACCCATTGTTTTCGGTGTAGTCTATAATTTCCGAATCCTTGAAGTCTAATTTGCCATTCTTGTAATGCGGTTTAATTAAGGTCACTTTACCTACCTCAGTAGAGGGAATCCAAAGATTACCCTCCGATGTTTCCGCGAGGGAAGTAACGCTGGCGCCTTTAGTAAGCTCGTCAGAATTTGTTTCCAAGGCGAATTGATCTTTTTCCTTGTCAAAATAGAAACTGCTAATGCCTTGTTGATGGGGTACGAATAAGCGATTGGCGTCAATTTTTGAAATCAGCAATTGAGTACTTGCTCGCAAGTCGTAGTTTTGACTTTGTCGCACATAGTTAAACGTCTTCCCGCTAATTTCAATCAATCCCATATCCCCAGTGCCTACATATAGACGACCTTTGGTTTTCAGAAACGCACTTCCTTGTCCGAAAGTACCCTCTATGGGCATGATGCGTTTCGTTGCTTCGTCCAAATAAGAAATGCCACCATTGGTGCTTAGATATAAGGTCCCATTGAATTTCGTTACGGCAAAAACGACATTGGTTGGTAACCCCATATTTTTGTCGAGATAAGTAAACGTATTGTTCAGGTTCACCGAAGAGATGCCATTAAAGAGGGCTAGCCATAGCACTCCTCTTGAATCTACAAAGGTAAAATCGACCGCTCCGTCTTGGAGTCCGTTTTCCACCGTATATTTTTGGATAAGTTTGCCCTCATGGTCCATCAGAAAGGCCCCGTCACTAAAGGAGTTCACAATAAATCGGCCATCTTTTAAGGCCACCCCGGGCATGTATAGATTCCCCTTAATTAACGCATCGATTTCCGTTTTGAACGGAATAAATTCCTTTCCATCATATAGAAAAAACCCTTGATTTCGACTCCCAATGAGTGTTCTTTTTTCATCGTAAGGAAGCATTACATAAATGCGCTCGTCGGCAAAACGCTCACCACCAGGAACAACCGTAAACGTGTCATCTTCATTTAAAACACAGAGGCCACGGCCCCATATGCGCAAATAATAGGTGTTGTTTACAATGTTTCCCACATGATACCCCTGTTTGGAAACAATGACCTTCATGGTCTTCCCATCCCAACAATACAACTTGAATTCGGTTCTAAAAATGACCCTACCCTTGTAATAATCAACCTCCCACACTTCATTGAATACTCGATGTTCCTCTGGAACTTTATCGAGAAGAGAGGTATATTGCATTTTTCCTTTTTCGTCGGGAAGCAGATATCCAAAATCAGACGCTCCACCAACGAAGATGGTCCCATTTTCATCTTGGGTCATGCACCGCGTACCGTTTTTTATTTTGATCAGGTTCCAGTTGACCCCATCATATTGAAGAACGCCTGGGCCATTGGCGAAGTACATGATGCCGTTCTTATCTTCGAGGGCCCACCAATTGATCGGGGAACCTCCATATTCCTGATACGTGTAATTAGTAATCAGCGGCCGACCGATTTGTTCCTGGCCAAAAAGTGAAGTTATCGACAAAAAAAACAATAGTAGACTAAGAACTATAAGAGGATTCCTATAGGATCGAGTGAAATGTTGGTATGGCATATTTGGTTGGTAAATAGTGTGATTATCGGTGTAATTCCCTGTACCCAAGGTACAAAAATTATTCGGTAACTTACCATTGAAAGCAGGGTCCTATCGGATCGTAGGATTCATCTTTTTATTCCTTATGGTATTGCTTACAAAAGCGTTCAAATGGTTAACACATTCAAAAACTAAGCACTGCACGGTGGTGTTCCCAGGTATCACAAAGCGGTCATTTCATATCCCTATATTTCTCGAACCAGGCCAGAACACTCGCCATTTTTGCGATTAAATTGCTGGGTTTATCGGCAATGCCATGCGATGCGCCCGGAATACGAACCAAAGCAGTCTCCACTTTTTGTATTTTCAGGGCGGCATAGAATTGTTCAGACTCGGCTATCGGGGTACGATAATCCTCCTCCCCAACCAACAACATGGTCGGCGTGGTCACATTCCCTACATAGGATAAGGGGGAGCGTTTTAGATAATTTTCGGGATCTTCCCACGGTTTTTTTGCAAACCAATATTTATAGAAAAAGCCGGGATTATCAGAATACAGTACAAAACTGTACCAGTTGATCACTGGTTTTGCCACCACGGCCGCTTTGAAGCGATTCGTTTTGCCGACGATCCAGGCCGTGAGTACGCCGCCACCGCTACCGCCGGTCACAAATAGGTTCTTGTCATCGACATATCCCTTGGCCAAGAGGGCATCTACGCCCGACATGAGGTCTTCATAGTCATGATTGGGATAATCATGGTGGATCAAATTCCCAAATTCCTGTCCATAACTGGTACTACCCCTGGGATTGGCATAAAGCACCACATAGCCTGCCGCGGCATACGCTTGGATCTCTGCCGAAAATACCGAACCATAACTTTGAAAAGGCCCGCCATGGATCTCTAAGATCATCGGATATTTTTTGGAGGGGTCAAAATTGGGAGGTGTTACCACCCATCCCTGTATTTTTCTTTGGTCATAAGACGATTCCCACCACATTTCGGTAACCTTTCCCAGATTGCGAAATGAGAATAGGTCATCGTTTAAACGGGTAATCCGCTTGGTGTTCCCTTTTTCGGTGGTAGCAAGGTCTGCCGGGTGTTCGGTACCCCCTAGGGTATATGCAAAACGACCCGTTTGAGACACTGTAAAAGCCCCTTGGTTATAGGGTCTTCCTAGGGAAAGTCCGCCAACTTGATCCGCAATCGGGCGCATGGTCCCTGTTAGAGTAAAATAGCCAATTTTGGTATCGCCCTGCTCATCGTATTGAAAATAAAGGCCTTTGCTGTCGCCCGCCCATTGCACATTTACAACGTCCCTATCAAATTCCATAGAAATAGTATTCTTGCCAGTACCGTCACTGTTCATGACATACAATCGGGTCACTTGATACCCTTGAAAGCTATCATCAAAACCAGTGTAGGCAATCTTTTTACCGTCAGGAGAGAGAACGGGCCCACTGTCGGGCCCGAAGCGATCGGTGAGTGCCTCGAAGGTGCCATTTTGCACATTCAATTCATAGATTTCCGAATTGGAGGGCTCTAATTCATGGTTTTCATGCAGATTGGCGTCGAAAAAAAGAGCAGTATCGTCTTTTGACCAAATGGGCCCACCATGGTCGTAGTCGGCAAATGTAAGTTGCCGGGGGGTACCGCCGTCGGTCGACAAAACAAAGATTTGATCATGGCCACTTTTTAGATAGCCGGCCCCATCGGCTCGATAGGTCATAGCATCGATATAGGTCGGGGGTTTGTTCCACTGGGCACCTTCGGGTTTGGCAGGTAATTTTATAATTGATTCATGTTCCTTGGGAACAAATAGGGTAAATGCCAAATAAGTATCATCATAGGACCACGAAATCTGGGAAGGGGCGCTGGGCGTATTGGTAAGCGGCACAATTTCCTTCGTATCCATCCACATCAGATACAGTTTCATTTTATCATCGGTACTATTCGACTTGAAGATGATCTTTTTGCCATCGTGCGACCATCTTGGATTAAAATCATTATGGTTTCCCGTGGTCAATGGCCGATTGTTGCTTCCATCGAAATTTACCATCCAGAGATTGGAAAAATTTTTATCGGTCATCACATCCTTAAAGTTTCGCACATAGATAATCTTAGATCCGTCGGGTGCAATTTGCGGGTCGGATACATATTCCATCGCAAAAACATCAATGAGTTCAAGGTTTGTTTTAACCTGTGCATAGGCAGTAGGCATGATACTAAGGAAAAGAACGATTTTCAGGATGTTTTTCATAATGGGTTGGTATATATTCAAACAGGAACGAAGAGTTTCACAAGTTAAAACTTGTTTATTGATCTTTATTCTTTTTTACCACTATTTTATGGGCCTTTATCAACATTTTTGCCCAGATACTTGTAAGATTACCAAGCTGCCGACTTCTTACCTAAACCGACTTACGATATCCTGTTTGCCTCAGGTGTTAAATTATTTAGTACATTAACAGAACCAATAACAAACCACCATGAACAAAACAATCAAAACAGTGCTTTTAATTGCAGGTATTGCCCTTCTGGGCTATGGCATTTACACCTTAATAACCCCCGAAGCCTCGCTCGATATCGGGATATTAAAAGTAGAATCCCAAGATAATACGAATGCCTATATCACGATTGGGCTTGGTCTTTTGGCTTTATTAATTGGTTTTTTAGCCGGCAATAAGCGCTAAACAAGACTTATTTTTTCTTGCCGTTCGATTTTTTTTTCATTTGATTATACCTTACTATGAGACGTACTCCGAGTCGGGCAAAGAGGATAATGGCAATGACCATGACAATATCGAATGCGCTCATTTGTTGATTTTTTTAAGGAATTTAAATTCGTAGCTATTGGTGTTTAAATTCAGGGTTATATGATAGTCTCCTGCTTTTTCAATGGGGATATTCGGACCATCTTGTTCTGCTGCTCCTTTCGGAAAAATCGAACCATCAGTACGTGAGGCCCCCCAATTTTGTGTCCAACTATCCCGGCATCTAAATTTGACCGTTCCTTTTTTAAGAAAAAGATCAAGCTCCCATATACTATTGGCTACATCGGCTAAAATCATTGGAGTCGATTTTGCGCCAACATCATCGTAGCCGTCAATCGAAGTGCCGATTATCCCGACGTCACTATATACTATTTTTACTTCTGGGTAGTAGGCTTTTATCATACGCATGATAGACAAACCATCGGCATTTCTATTTTGTGCAGTAAACTTATTTAAAATTAGTTTTGATTGTAGCGATTTTAAAATCGCTCTTAATTTATCGGAACGCACCAAGCGTTCCAGATTTTTGACGTCCGTTATGCTGTAATAACTCGAGTCGGCCTTCAAGGATCCCAAACCATCTTGAGTAAAGTCAACTCCCGGGGAAGCAATATTGGTGTCTTCAAGCAAATGCTCCAACTTATTGTCAATATCATAGCTCTTTTTTATATTGTTGGCATACGTTACAATTTCCTTGACTACTTCATTTTGTGCCAAATTGTTTGGGTTGTATTGCAGATTTTGAACATGAAATTGTGATTCTGATTCGTAAGGTTGTGACTGATTGGTAATAATAAACAGGGAACGGACCAACTCATTGAAAGATAACGAGTCGGCATGGTTCAATACATTTTGGACAAGCCCCCATTTATATTCATAAAACTCTTTCTCACTTTCAAAAATTTCGGTGTCAAATTTTATGGAATTGTACAGTTGCTCTAGGATGACTTTGAACTGGTCTTCCTGCTTTCGTTTTTCATTCCAGTTTTGGAGTTGCAATGCTATAAAAATACCAAAAACGATTAATAGGATTTCGCCAACGGCATATTTAATGTATTTTGATGTTTTGTTTTCCATTAACAGTGTTTGGCGGATGTTTCTGAAGAGTTTAATCATTTATTAAAAATTTTGTCCATCATTGTCAATGCGCGCCCCTACCCTAAAGGGAGCCAACGCCCAGTTTAGCGTTAATAGTTTTGATTACGGTTTCGTATTCATTTAAAACTTGTGCATTAGTATATCTCAATTCTGAAATATCAATGCTTTTTAAATAGTTAGTTCTTTCTTTATCGTTCTCTCTTTGCTCCTTTTTTAGGTGATATCCACCATCAATTTCTATGGAAAGTCTCAATTTATGACAATAGAAATCCAAAACATATCCCGAAATAGGATGTTGCCTTCTAAATTTGAAACCCATAGGTTTCGTTCTAAGGTACTCCCAGAGTATGAGTTCTGTTTCGGTCATTGATGCTCTTAATTTTGCGGCATTCTTGAAAACTGAAGGTGTTGCTCCATGGTGCATTCCTGATACCTTTAACTTGTCTTTTGTCATACATCTAATTTAGAAAACCCTCCCTTTCGGGTTGGGGCGAGGTTTTCGGTAATCAAAATCTCAATCACTACCAGGACAATTTCACCGAGAGCGTATTTAAGGTATTTTGATGTTTTATTTTCCATAAGTAGGTTTTGGCGGATATTCCCAAAAAATTTTATCATAGACCATACGATTTTGTGGCGACAATGATTTTATCGATCAACTCATTGGCATTTTCCAAGGTAGTGTAGTTTTTGTTGTGGTACCATAAGACATTGTCTTCAATATTT
The DNA here is from genome assembly GCA_038316335.1 of Flavobacteriales bacterium. GTDB lineage: Bacteria > Bacteroidota > Bacteroidia > Flavobacteriales > Flavobacteriaceae > JALHST01. Next base: position 1,973 of record JBBQAM010000030.1, on the reverse strand, counting down.
TCAAATTTCAACTGCTGAAACAAGGCCGGGTAGTTCGATTTGAGTTTTGATTTTCCGGTCCACGGCAATTTCCCGTAGCTGTCAATTTGTTTAAACGTCACATAATCTGATATATAGGGTAGCATTTGATTGTTGAGCCATGCCTGTAAGGTGGTTTCCCGTTCTTTCAACAATATCGCAAGGGCTTCCCATTGGTACATCAATTGAATAATCCCTTGATTTTTAATAATATTCAAGCGACCACTTTGAATAATGGCTTTAATGGAATTATCCGAAAATAGAAGCACTGTTGAAGGGAGGGCTTCATAAAAGAGACTGTCAAGGTTGTGTTTTTGTAATTCCTCGGGGTCACTCCCTATTAAATCCATCAATATCCTATTGGACTTTATGGCACTTTTATAAATAACCGTACTTTTTTCGAGTTCTATTTTATTAGCCAGAAATTCATAATGAAGGTTCTTAAGTAGGGTCTTTTCCTCGATAGCCTCCAAGCGTGTTTGGTTCCAACTATTGACCTGAAGCGCCAAAAGGATCCCAATCATGACCAACACGATCTCCCCAACGGCGTATTTAAGGTATTTTGATGTTTTGTTTTCCATAAGGAGGTTTTGGCGAATGTTACGAAAGAGTTTGATCATAGGCGTTTTATTTTCGACTTTTAATACGGCACATAGGGTTTCACCTTTAGTCCAGGATATTTTAGGGCGATTAGCGAATCGATTTGCGTGATATCCTTTTCGATGCGATAATAGGCTTTGATAATCCGGTCGGTGAAAAATTTCAAGTCGATCAAAAGATTGGCAAATTCCCGGTTTTGTAAAAGTTCACCGGATGCACTAGGAAAAATCGATGAATGAAGGGTAGTGATCAATGTTGAGGCTTCTATTCTGGAACGCACTTTCGTCCGATCCACGTTTTTATTTAAAAATGGTCGAAGTTGATCGTCTACAAAATCGTTCTGAATTCCCTCAAATCTTAGTAATATCTCTTGGTTGGCTTTTAAGTCTGCCAGTTTTTTTCTCATTACTGGCGAGCCTATCAAGTTAAAGTCTCCTGATCCACTAAGCACATCATAAAGGGAAGTGGATCTTCCGGATACCCATACCCAAGTAAGTTTGTTAACTTCCTCATAAAGATCGGCTTCCTTAAAAGGGGTTGTGGGATCATTGATAATGGTGAGAAAGTGATCGGCCGTGATAATTACTTGCTCCATGGTCTTGCGGCCATTCTGCAAAAGAAATGTATTGAACTCCATTTCTTCTGCCAAGTCTTGATAGATGCGCCGCTCTTCCTTGGCATTTATGCGCGCCTGATTCCAGGTATTGATCTGTAGGGCCAGCAATATCCCTATTACGACCAAGATGATTTCGCCAAGCGCATACAAAAGGTACCTCTTTGCGGTGGTGGTTGGTGTGGAGTCCTTGTTTTGAGTGAGCATTTGTTGGCGGATTTTTCTAAAAAATTTGATCATTTGCTGGGTTCGATTAGTTTTTAAGGGCCTTCTCAATGGGTTCCGGTTCAAACCATCCCTTTTTCATCCGATACGTTACCCATCCGCCGGCATAGATACCAGCAAGGAGTACAATGATACCTGAATTCACATACACTTGCACTGTCATTTCGGGAGATGGTGAATTGTTAAGGATCATGTACACCATGCCGATGATGCCCAATATTTGGGGAAGGGGATACCACGGACTCTTAAAAGGTCGCTTGAACGATGGGTATCGCTTTCGCAAAACCATTAGATCAATATGTGCAATAACATAGGCAACCAACCAGCAAGTAGCCGCTGAAATCATTAACGTCAAAATGATATCCTCTTGACTCCTCAGCAGTACCATGGGAATCATGATTAGGAGTGCCACAAATAGGATACCTACCCAAGGAGTTTGTGTCTTAGGGTGTACTTTCATAAAAATGGCAGGCATTTGTTGGTTATGGGCCATCCCATAAAGCATTCGTGGAATCGT
>JBBQAM010000026.1:0-54961 GCA_038316335.1 Flavobacteriales bacterium | reverse complement strand
TTCGTACAGCATCAACGGGACCACCTTCTTCGCCGCAAATACCTTCAAGGTAAACGATACCGGCGCCGTACAGAACATCACCGTCACCGTGCGCGATGCCAACGGGTGTACCGATACCGATACCGTCACCATCAACCCGCTGAATAAATTCACGGCAGCCGTGGCACAAAACGCGGCCATAACGTGCGCAGGACCCGAACAAGTGACTATCACGGTAACCGATAATGGGAATCCGGCCAATGTCTATAACTATGAATTATTGCCCGTCGGGAACGTGAACGGAACGCTCACGGGAAACCCAACGTACAACACGGCGACATTTGATCTAACAACGGTCGGTAGCTACGTGTTCCGGATTACCGATTCGGCCACAGGTTGCTTTGTGACCACGGCGGTTTACACAATAGCACCTTATGACCTGATCGATGTGGTCGCAACGCCAACGATGCCGGTAATATGCTTTGGCGATACCAACGGCGCCCTAGAAATAGATATTTCAGGATATGCAGGCGCCTATTCATACGAGGTATTCACAGGCGCAGGGGTTTCAACAGGAATAACCGGAGCAGGGAATACCAGTACCAATCCTTTGGCCATCGCCGGTCTTTCAGGTGGCAACTATTTCGTTAGAATTACAGAAACAAATAATCCGCTCTGTCTGGAAGATTCGAACAGCATCACAATCGCTTCTCCTTCCTCGCCACTTACGGCAACGGTTACTGACATTGCGAATGTTACCTGTACCAACGATAAGGGAGAGATTTTGGTTGACCCAATTGGCGGATTTGCACCTTATGATATTGTATTGACCAATACGACTACCACTCAGATATATACTGCCAATAATGTAACTAGTCAGGTGTTTAACGGTCTGTCGGCAGGAAATTATACCGTTGCCATTACCGATAGCAATGGCTGTATCCTCAACGACGTGGAAACACTCATACAGCCAGCGCCTATTGCTGCAAATGCCACGCCGTTGAACACAAACTTGGCGTGCTATGGGGATACTACAGGTTCAGTCTCTGCCGTCAATGTCACTGGTGGAAGTGGTTCATACCAGTACCGTTTGAATTATTATAATTCTGCTGGTAGCGCGATCATTTCTACTTCTGGTGGTCAAGCAAATGCAAGCTTTAATAATTTGGGCGCGGGAATTTATAGCATCACAGTTTCAGATGGTTGGATCTGCGATGTGGAAACCAACCAGGTCACGATTACCCAACCGTCTAAAGTCAACGCCACATTGTTACGAACAGATCCCCTTACGTGTGCTACTGGCGTCGAATTTGAGCTCAGTGCCACCGGAGGCAGCGGCACCTACGAATATAGTGTAAATAATATAACATTTATACCGATGACAAGTAACCCGATGTCTTTGCCGACTTCAGGCATACTTGGTGCCGGAACGTATCGGTACTATGTTCGGGATGCGATTAATATGTGCAAGGCCGTCGTCTCGAATTCAATTACTGAAGATCCTATCGACCCGCTCACCTTGTTAGTTGATGCATCGGCTGCCTACATAAATTGTAATGGTGATAACACTGCTACTATTTATGCAGAAGCGTCAGGTGGATTAGGAAATTACCTCTATGAACTATATGCTAATTCGGTAACTCCGGCCAATAGAATTGCAGGACCCCAAAGTCTTGGCAGGTTTAACGGACTGACAGCAGGCACCTATTATGTAAATGTGACCAGCGAGGATTGTACTACGACGCCCGAACAGGTAATTATCGTTGAACCAACGCCTCTGACCTACACCGAAACCATTGTTGATGTTAGTTGCTTTGGAGACGCAAACGGAAGCATTACCGTAACCCTGTCAGGTGGTTCAGGCGGATACCAGTATGCCATTTCACCGAATCTTAACAAATTCGATATAATCAACAGCTTTACTGACCTTGCTCCAGGCAATTACACCGTCATCGCACAGGATAAAAATGGTTGTTTCGAACAATTGGAATATACAATTTCGGAACCTTCCCCAATCGTGGTCGACGCAGTAGCCTTGCCTGAAATATGTGAAGGAAGCGCCGATGGTTCAATCGACCTTACGATAACCGGGGGTACCGCACCTTACAGAACGGCACTCAATTCAAATGCAGATGCCGATTTTGTTCAAGACAGGCTTAATTTTTCTGGTTTAGCGGGAGGGAATTATCTAATATTTGTAAGGGATGCCAATGGCTGCGAAACCAATATTGTCGTTGATGTAGCACCAGGGGTCAATCTGAACGCTACCGTTGAACCCGTGTATGAATGTACAGGTGACCTTCCCAACAATTACCTCAATATTACACTGGAAGACCCCTCGGTTGCCGCAGATGTATTGTATGCCCTAGATTCAACAGATCCAAATGATCTACAATTGAATTCTGATTTCAGGGATCTAACCCCTGGTAATCACTATCTCACAATCGCGCACGCGAATGGGTGTATTGAGACCATTGACTTTGTAATTGATGCCTTCGAGCCATTAACACTATCGCTTGAACAGCACAATCTTAACGAAATAACCGCAGTTGCAAATGGCGGTAAGGAGAATTACACTTTCTATTTCGAGGATGTTAACAATGGTAGCGACACTACATTCCGGATTCGACGTACCGACACCTATAATGTCAGGGTAGTCGATGCGAATGGGTGCGAAGCAGTAGCCAGTATATTTATGGAATTTATTGACATCGAAATACCTAATTTCTTTACGCCGAACGGAGATCCTGATAATGCCTTGTGGCGGCCTAAAAACCAAGAAGGTTGGCCGGAAATAATAACCATCATATTTGATCGTTATGGTAGAGAGGTCTATAGAATGGGCCTCAACGATCAAGGATGGGACGGTATTTACCATGGCAAAGAGTTGCCATCAGGAGATTACTGGTATGTCATTAAACTAAGGGGCGAGGAAGATGACCGTGAATTTGTTGGCCACTTTACCCTGTATCGATAGAACTTAACCGAAAACACCATGCGTACATTTATATTGATCATTGTGATGGCCTTAAGTATGGCTCCCTTGCGGGGCCAAGAACTTAATTCACCACAACTTACCCAATATTTGGCCGATAATCCCTTCGTGCTATCGCCCACCTATGCTGGGATTGGCGATCATATAAAAATTAGGCTAAACGGCCTAGCACAATGGGTTGGAATCAAAGAGGCCCCTCGCACACAATCTTTGGCGGCCGACATGCGCCTCGGGGAAAAATCAGGTGTCGGTATATTTCTTTACAATGACAGCAATGGTTATACCAAGCAACAAGGTGCTCGGCTTTCATTTGCCCACCATTTGACCCTTGACCGTTACGAGGACGAATTTCTATCATTTGGTATTTCGTATAATTTCAATCAATTTCGAATAGATGTCGATAAATTCAATACGATCGACTTTCCTGATGGAGGGGTCGTCAATAATCGCCAAACCTCAAATCATAATTTCGATGTTGGTGTTTTGTACCGGTATGATAAGTTCTATTTCAGTTTGAACGCGTCGAACCTAATCCCTAAAGACCCCCAAAATCTGACATTCAATATCGACGAACCCAATGAATTACGAAATTATTATGCCTATACGGGGTATCGCTATACAAAGAACAAAAACAGCAGTATGGAAATTGAGCCTTCTCTGTTATTTAAGATCTTTGAGAGCGATGGTAGGTCTGAAACCGATTTGAGTCTAAAATTTCGATTTTACGAATTTGAGGATTATTATTATGTTGGCATGAACTATCGCTTCTTAAACGATCAAATCGGCCGACCCCTTTTTATCGCGCCCTTGGCGGGATTGAAGAAAAGTAATTTCTATTTTGGATACTCATACCAAATTATTCTCAATGAGATTTTAGGCTATAGTACAGGGACTCATGTAGTCACCATAGGGGTTGATCTTTTCCAGGGAATTAGTAACTGTCGTTGTATGTATTAAATTCGAAAAGTTAAAATAAGACGGTTCATGATACCGTTTATAAAATTTTAGAACCAAATGCGTCACGCTTGTAAATTTGCTAATTCTCGGAAGATTGAAGTAGATTTGTAAAAACCTTCATCGATTTGGGAAAAATACAGGTCAAGAACATTCGTATTTATGCGAATCATGGATGCTTGAAAGAAGAGACGCTTATTGGAAGCGAATATCGTGTGGATGTCTCGGTAAAAGCAGATTTGAAGAAAGCGTCACTTTCAGATAGCCTCTCGCATACCGTAGACTATGTGCGCATCAATCACATCGTTAAGGAAGAAATGAAAATACCTTCCAAATTGTTGGAGCAGGTTGCACATCGCATACTTCAACGTGTTTTTGACGAAATACCTATAGTGTGGCGCGCCAAGGTCAGGGTTTCAAAAATCAATCCCCCCATTGGAGGGGATGTGGAAATGGTTTCGATAAACCTGGCATATGATCGGCCAGAAAATGTGTAACGAAAAAAAAGAGTGTCTTATTTTTGAATTGAAAAACCATGGCATTGTGGTCGAATTGGATAGACGGAGCCCCGCAAGGGCTTTTATGGTGGTTCGAGTCCACCCGATGCCTCTATTGTTTTTTACTGTCCTAAAGATTCTATTAGATGGAATACATTGATTGCCATTCTAAAAATGGATTTATTGTAAACTTAAAAAATTAATTTTTGTAGATTTGCAGACCTTAATCGGCATCGTGGCCGAGTGGCTAGGCGCAGCTCTGCAAAAGCTTGTACAGCGGTTCGAATCCGCTCGATGCCTCAAAAAACCCCTTCTCTTTCCGGAGGGGGTTTTTTATTTGATAAAAGCAACGTACAACAGTTTCCTCAACAGGAGGGGATTTTATCGAATCTGTTCTATTTTTTCAATGCCTTTTTCAATGTTGAATTGGTCCTTTGGTAAAAATCCCTTAATGATCAGCACCACCCCACATAGTATTAATATTATTCCCAGTATTTTCTTAATCAGATAGATACGTTCTTCTGTCAGCTTACTTTTTAGCTGTTTTGCCAAAAGTATTTTAAAAATATCGGTTGTAAAATAGGCAATGATCACTGTAGAAAAGAATAACATCATTCGATTGGGTTCGTTCCCCAAACTAGGACCCACGACAATGATTACTCCTAACCAAAACACGAGAACGCCAATGTTGATAAAATTTAGTAAAAACCCTTTGGCAAGGAGGCTCCAGTAATCACTTCGACTAACTTTTACATCGATAGTGTCTTTGCCCGTTACCCTGTTCGCCGATCTTTTTATAAAGATTATCAATCCATATACCAATAATATAGCGCCACCGAAAACATAAAGTCCTGGTTGGTTGCTCAAGTTTTCCAATAGCTGAAAACTACTGAAATATGCGACGCTAATGAATAAAATATCAGCCACTATCACTCCTAGATCAAACACAACCGCAGCACGGAATCCTTTTATGGCGCTGGTTTCTAGGAGGACAAAAAAGACAGGGCCAATCATGAAGCTCAATAAAAAGCCTAAGGGAATTGCCGCCTGTATGTCATCCATCATTTAATTCGAAGCTATTTTATGTTATTCATTCTATAACAAGGAGATTCCGATATATTTAGGAAGTTTCCCTGTACCGGTGAATCCAGCCATTTGAAAACCCAAGGCATGCGATTGGCACCTCAACATTACATGCGGGTAATCTTACCGCCAAAGACCGTTTTTTCCTCCATTTTGGCGGGGTTGCCATATACTAAAACCTCCCCGCCCGCTTTTACGGTCGCCTTCACATAGTCCACTGCATGTATTTCAGCTCTGGATCCCGCATTGACGTTTACGGTACAAAATTTTGTCTTGAAATCCTTGCCTTCATAGATACCCCCCGTGTTAATAGCTACATCCTGCACATTTGATATCCCTAAGGTCTTAATAATTCCTCCCGTCACTGACTTTATAAGCATTTGCTCAACTTCGGCCTTGACATCGATTTCCCCACCCTCTTGTGCCTTTAATTCTAAAATATCTTGCTTGAAGATATCCTCTGAAGTAATTCGAGCATCTTCATTAACATCGACTATCAGTATTTTTTCAGTATAATACAAGTCGACAAAGGTTCTATAGCCACTGAAAATCTTACCAACTTCCATGCGCAATTTTAACACCCCTTCATTGTTGACAATCGCAACTTTGGCTGTATTGGCACCTGTAATGATCGCCTTGTTCTCATTCGATTTAATAAGATTCACAGAAAGTCCATCGAATGCTTTTACTTCGGTGAATCTATCCAAGGATTTACTTATTTTTTCATCTTGTCCTGTTGCGGTTTTTAGTCCCAACAGCAACACAATAAGAAATAGAATTTTTTGTATCATATCAGTTTTTAGCAGGATAACCCCTTAACCAAACAAATTTCATTCCAAAAAATGCTTTTATTCATTCTTACCTATCAGGGCAAAATCAAGATGTCTTTTAACTAGATCTGTGTTTTTTACCATCACAACCACTTCATCACCTAATTGATATGTTTTTTTGGTGCGCTCACCAACTATTGCATACTCCTTTTCATCAAAGATATAATAATCCCCTTTTATATCCCGAATACGTACCATTCCTTCACATTTGTTCTCAATGATTTCAACATAGATACCCCATTCGGTTACACCGCTAATAACACCAACGAATTCCCTATCCTGATGATCTTGCATAAACTTAATCTGCATGTATTTGACCGAATCCCGTTCGGCGCTGGCAGCCAAATTCTCCATTTCGGAAGAATGTTTGCATTTTTCCTCATAGATTTCGGCCTTAGGGGAACTTCCCCCTTCAAGGTAGTGTTGTAAAAGCCTATGTACCATAACATCGGGATATCTTCTGATAGGTGATGTGAAATGGGTATAATAATCGAACGCCAACCCATAATGGCCGATGTTCTCGGTGGTATAAATTGCCTTACTCATACTCCGAATGGCCAAGGTGTCTACCAAATTCTGTTCTTTTTGACCTTTTACGTCCTCTAAAAGTTTATTTAAGGAGGCACTTATCGATTTTTTGTCCTTGAAGTCAATCTTATGACCAAAACGTTTTATGAGCGCATTGAGCGCTATTAGTTTGTCCTCATCGGGATTATCATGCACACGATACACAAACGTTTTTACGGGCTTTTGTTTTCCTATATATTCGGCCACCTTGCGATTGGCAAGCAACATGAATTCCTCAATTAATTTATTAGCTTCCTTGGCTTCCTTAAAATATACGCTCTCTGGTTCGTTCTTTTCATTTAAATTAAAGCGTACTTCAATCTTATCAAATGAAATAGCACCTTGGTCCATTCGCTTCGTACGCATAATTTTGGCCAGTTTGTCCATAGTCAAAATCGCCGCAACAATTTCATTCGATACCGAATACGCTGCACCACGTATGGAAGTTTCTTCCTTAATCGTACCCTGGCCACTTTCTATAATATGTTGCGCTTCTTCGTAGGCAAAGCGTTCATTTGAATTAATGACCGTTCTACCGAACCATTGATTTTTTACAACGGCATTCACATCCAATTCAAAAATGGCCGAAAATGTATATTTTTCCTCATTAGGCCTCAATGAACAAGCATTGTTCGATAAAACTTCCGGTAACATAGGTACGACACGATCTACTAAATATACTGAAGTAGCTCGTTCATAGGCCTCGTCATCTAAAATCGTATCGGTTAGCAAGTAGTGTGAAACATCGGCAATATGGATTCCTATTTCAAAATTGCCGTTTTCCAAAATTTTGAAAGAAAGTGCATCGTCAAAATCCTTGGCATCCTTTGGATCGATGGTAAAGGTCAGCACCTGGCGCATATCCCTTCTTTTGGATATCTCATCTGGTTTAATTTGGGTATCGAGCTTGTCGGCAAAGCGTTCTACTTCAACCGGAAAAGTATAAGGAAGGCCATATTCGGCAAGAATGGAGTGAATCTCAGTATCATGCTCCCCCGGTTTGCCAAGAACCTCGGTTATTTTACCGAACGGGGAATCGGCATTTTCAGGCCATTCGGTTAATTCAACAATGACCTTATCCCCATTTTGTGCCTTGCCAATTTTATCCTTGGAAACAAAAATATCGGTATACATCCTGAAATCGGTAGGGCGTATGAACGCAAAATTAGGCTGCATGTCAACGATTCCTACAAATGTATTCTTATTTCGTTCTAGAATCTTGGTAATCTCGCCTTCCAATTTCTTTCCGTTCCTTTTAGGAAAAACATAGACTTCGACCGTATCTCGGTGAAAGGCCTTGTTCAATTTGTTAAAGGGAACGAATACATCTTCGTCCATGCCATCTATAACGATGTAGGCGTTTCCCCTTCCTGTAATATCAACGGTACCTGTATGATATGTTTTTGTGGAAGCTACCGCCTTATAATCACCCCTACTTTCTTCAATTATGCGTTTTTTCTCCTTTAACTCGACCAATCTTTTAATCAATAGATTTCTATCCTGAGCATCTTCTGCACCTATCTTTGCGGCAATTTGTTTATAATTAAAACTTTTTTGTGGCTCCTTTTCCAAAACGGTGAAAATTCCTTTGGTAATTTCATTTTTCCGATGGTTATTGGCCTTCTTTTTTTTCTTCGACATCAATTCTTATAATTTGGGTGGAAAATTACGAATTATAATCGATAGCCCTGTTTAATGCGCTGGATAACATCATTTTCATGAAAAGCAACTTATGAACATATATACCATATTCATTTTTTCTTTTATAAATTTTAAATTAAAATGATGCCTATGATTGTTTGTTAATACTACCTATAAATAAAAGGAGAAATACTTGCTTTGAAACGATTAAAGTTTTTATTGACAATTTTTAAAGTTCATATTATTTTATAATTCAATAACTTACTGTATTTATGAGAAAGCGTTCATAACTACTATGAACAATAATTGAACAATAACTTATTGTAAAATTATTGTTAACTACCATACACATCGGTTTCATATCTTTTGTTTATTTACTAAGAAGTATTTTCTATTTTTTTTAGAATGTTTTGTAAGGCAACATTATTTTCTAAGTACAAAATTTATTAATTATTTTTTGTAGAGGATTTGTTAACAAGGTTTCCCCATTCGGCGATTGTTCATAAACAAAATTTAAACTTTGTCAAAATACATAAACTGAAAGCGCTTCTTTTTGCTGTGTAAGCATATCTATCGTACATTTGTAGTACTCATCAGTATTGTTGACGAATGAAAATAGCAATAGGTAACGATCATGCCGGAACAGAATATAAACTTGCCATTATTGGTTTATTAAAATCATTGAAGATAGAGGTAAGTAACTATGGAACAGATGGTACCGATAGTGTTGACTATCCTGATTTTGTACACCCAGTGGCTAACGAAGTCGAAGATGGTCGTGCTACCTATGGTATTGTAATTTGTGGAAGTGGCAATGGCGCCACAATGACAGCAAATAAACATCAAAAAATACGTTGTGCACTTTGTTGGAATAAGGAAATTGTGCAATTGGCAAGAGAACATAATGACGCAAATATTTTGAGTTTACCGGCCCGATTCATTTCGTTGCCACAAGCCTTGGAAATGGTACGGGTTTTCTTGACCACGGAGTTTGCCGGCGGACGCCACGAAAGACGCATTGAAAAAATACCCTGTTTATAAAAAATAAAAGTTACCTACAATAGTATTTTAGGGATGATCAGAAAGTATTCTATCGTTTTGAAATGAAATCTTGGTACTATTAAAAACTAACTTTTAGCCGCGTTTATGGCCCATTCACATCATAACCACTCCCATTCACATCCTGATTTAAAAGGAAGAAATTTAATAATTTCTATTTTTCTCAACATCCTAATAACCATTGCACAGGTAATTGGAGGTCTCCTGTCAGGCAGCCTCTCTTTGCTCTCGGATGCGCTCCATAATTTTAGCGACGTACTCTCACTTATTGTGAGTTATATTGCGAATCTTTTATCAAAGAAACAAGCTTCTACCAATAAGACCTTTGGTTATAAACGCGCGGAGATTATTGCAGCCTTCGTTAATGCCGCAGCTTTGATTATTGTAGCTTTATTATTGATTAAGGAGGCTATCGAGCGGTTTATGGACCCTAAAATAGTGGCCTCGGAGTTGGTTATTTGGTTATCATTATTAGGCATTGTAGCCAACGGAGTTAGTGTCTTATTATTAAAAAAGGATGCCGCGAGCAATATGAATATGAAATCGGCCTATCTGCATTTATTGACCGACATGATGGCATCAGTCGCGGTCTTAATCGGAGGGATCTTAATGAAATTTTATCAGGCCTATTGGATCGACCCATTATTGACCCTAGGTATTGCCACCTACTTGATTTTTATGGGCTACGATTTATTAAAGGACTCCACGCGGGTTTTAATGCTCTTTACGCCGAATACGATTCAGGTACAACAAATTGTACTTGCAATCGGCAAGATTGAACCTATTAAGAATGTCCACCATGTTCATATTTGGCAATTGAACGAAGACGAGGTGCATCTTGAGGCCCATATCGATTTTATTGAAGATATCAAATTATCGGAATTTGATCGGATCTTGGACAAGATAGAAGAAGTAGTTTATCATAATTACGGCATTAACCATGTAAATATTCAGCCTGAATTTGGAAAATGCGATAGCAAACACATTATTGTTCAAGACTGATGTTAAACATAGAAGTTAAAAAATTTCAGCAACTGAGTGTCGATGAATTGTATGAAATCTTACAATTGCGAAGTGCGGTTTTCGTTGTTGAGCAGAATTGTGTTTACCAGGATTTAGATGATAAGGACCAACAAGCCCTCCATGTTCTTGGCAAAAAACAAGAGATGCTGGTAGCCTACACACGTATTTTTAAACCCGGGGATTATTTTAAAGAGGCCAGTATAGGAAGGGTAATCGTAAAACTCGACCAACGGAAATTTGGATATGGTCAAGAAATTATGGAGGCATCTATCACGGCCATTCTTGAAAAATTCAAGGCACAGGCAATACATCTTTCCGCCCAGATTTATTTAAAGAAATTTTATAGCTCCTTGGGATTTTCACCTGTGGGAGCCCCCTACTATGAAGACGGTATTCAACATATAGCGATGGTAAAAAGTGACTAAAATCAATGGTTTATCGCTTTCACGATTAAGAAAGTCGAATGAGTGACTTATTGGAAAGATTGATATCCTCTAACATCGTATCGGTAAACTTATAGTGCCCCTTCGTAGTTATGATGCGAAAATAATCTGAATTCATTCTACTAAGGGTATCTAAAAATAACCATTTCGACTTCAATAATCGAGGTTTTTCGGATTTTAGACTTATTTCGAAAAAGTATTTTCGACCATTCTTTAGGGCCACGATATCCGGGGTAATTTTAGAGTTGGTGCCTTTCCGAAGATAAGATTTCGGGGTTTCATATCCCTCTATATCTGCTTGGATATTCTCGAAACCAGTCGCTTCTAAATGATGGATCGATTTCTCAAAAAATGCCGTATTATCAGACTTATCTATTTGTACCATAATTCACAAGATACTATAAATTTCGAATAATCCTAATTTTTTGATACTGATTAACAGGAGTTTATGATTTTAAGCATACTAAAACGAGCATCAAATCAATTTGTGTACCTAAGGTAAAATTCGATGCGCCAACACCCGTCCAATTTTCTCAACAACCCCCACCACCAAGGCATTTCCCATAAAAAACGCCCGTTTGACATCGCTAATTCCTGCGAGCAATGTATGATTGTCGGGAAACATATTTAGGCGTTCTAATTCGACCGGGGTCAATCGACGAAGGCCCTTACCGGTTTGGACCACATGCTTGAACCGAGACGGACTCGCACCGCCTTCACCAGTAATTATGGTACGTGAAGCCTTATCAAGCACATCGGGAAAAACCATGGCCCCCTCACTATAGTGGTACGTAAAACCATCTTTTGAGGTTCGTGTTTCCTTTTTGCCCCCTTTAAGATACTTCCATTTCGTGAAATCACCAGGCTCAATAAAATAAGTCTCGTTGACTTCCCCGTTTTGCAATACATCACCCAGGCAAATCTGTTTTCCCTCATACCCAGGAAAAGTCTTCATCGTAAATGCCTTACCAGCTATAAATACACCCGCATTTTCAAATGGAGATAGTTTTTTCCCCATATTGAAAGTTTGGGATATTTCCACTAAACTTCCCGACAATGCGATTGTCTTTAGTCCCTTGGATGCAATTTTGATGGGAAATGCAGAAGCCATGGTACCCAATGTATTTATCCAATCGATTTTGTTGGCATTCAACAACGAGGAATGCAATCGTGTCGATTTATGATATCCTAGGAAAAAAATACGCCTGCGTCTTTGTGGCATGCCATAATCTGCAGCATTGATAACACGCCACTCAACGGCATATCCCAATTCGTCAAGGCTTTTGAGAATAATCGCAAAATCCCGGCCGCGCTGTGTAGCGGGTGATTTTAAAAGACGGTCCACATTTTCGAAGAGCAAGTATTTAGGGGGGTCTTTCTTTTCTGAAAGAATACGGTGTATGCTCCACCAAAGCACACCCTTTTTACCGATTAGGCCTTTTGAATTTTGTAAGGAAGTAGCCACAGAATAATCTTGACAGGGAAATCCACCTACCAAGAGGTCGGCATCGGGGATGTCGTTTGATTTGACAGCTGCGATATCAACAGAAGTATGACCTTGACTTCCAAAACGGGCCACATAAACCTTTGAGGCATGCTGCGTTTTGGTAGCAGGCTCCCATTGGTTGCTCCAAACGACCTCAAATTTATGGGTCTTTTCCAATCCCAATCGGAAACCACCTACACCGGCGAAAAGTTCGATTACCTTAAGTTTTTTCATCCTTGGCGAATTTAAGGAAAAATGATGCTCCTACTGTAAGAGGTGCCTTAATTGACAACATCGAATTTTTTATAAAGGATCCATTTTAAGCCATCCGGTGTTCCTTAAACTAGTCTGTTTTATGAATAAGGTTAATTTTGTCAAAACATACGGCACCATGGAACGCTATCTAAAGTATATTTTTCTAATAGGGACATTAGTAATCGGGGCATGCACAACGCATAATCAAGAAGCTCAAATTCAAAATCAGATTTTAGAGGTAGCCCATGAATTCGCACCCGACAAACGGGTTGCACTTTTCAAAGCGGATGTCTTTCAAACAGCAAACGGGTATGTTTTACGAGGAGAAAGTAATTTACCAGCGGCCGTTACAGCCTTAAAGAACCGATTGGCTTCCAAAAAGATTGAATTTATCGACAGTATTGCATTATTGCCGTCAGGAACACTTGGCGGAAAGACCCATGCAATTGTCAAAATATCAGTAGCGAACCTACGAAGTGAACCAAGGCATTCCGCCGAAATGGCTACACAGGCCACTTTGGGGACCGCGTTAAAGGTTTATAAAAAGGAGGACGGTTGGTACTATGTGCAAACCCCTGATAACTATTTGGCCTGGGTCGATGCCGGCGGGTTAGAGCTGGTTGACGATCAGGACTTCTTCAAACAGAAGAAAACCGATAAGATCATCTATTTGAAAACCTACGGTCAATCCTACGAAACTCCCGACAGTTCGTCCCAAATTGTTTCTGATTTGGTGGCGGGTGATGTACTAGAAATTCTTTCAATACAAGACGACTATTATAAAGTTCAATATCCTGATGGAAGACAGGCCTATGTCTCTAAAAAAGAGGCCCAGGAGTTTAATTCATGGTTGGAAGCATTGCATCCGAACGCTGAAAGTCTCACGGCAACCGCGAAATCAATGATGGGAGTACCCTATCTTTGGGGGGGTACTTCTACCAAAGGACTTGATTGCAGTGGTTTTACCAAGACCATTTATTTTTTGAACGGGATGGTTTTACCTAGGGACGCTTCGCAACAGGTACATTCGGGAAAAGCAATCGATTCGACTCGTAATTTTGAAAATTTGGAAGTAGGGGATTTGCTTTTTTTTGGGAAAAAGGAGACCGATTCTACTTCAGAAAAAGTCGTTCATGTTGGAATGTGGATCGGAAACAATGAATTTATACATGCCTCGGATATGGTTCGCATAAGCAGTATGGACAGGAATGCAAAGAATTTTGATGAATGGAATTTTAATCGTTATCTACGATCTAAAAGGATTTTAGAAGAAAAAGAGGTCCAACGTATCAATTTAAACAATGCTCCCGCGTTTAAGGATTAATTTGCGATTCATCGAGCGCTGAAGGGTACACCAAAAGACTATAAGACTACGGTCATACCCGTCCTGAAAGACTCGTCGGCAGCCAATACGATTTTCAAACTGTTTACGGCATCCCGAAGATGGTCACTCATATCAAGGTCTTCGACAATGGCCTTTAAAAAATATTCTTGCTCCAATTGACATAGGCCGTCATGATCGGGCTCATCTGATGTGTCGATAATCTCATCGGTTTTGGTAAATTTTCCATTTAAGTCGGTACAGGAATGATGCAATTTTAATGCACCTGTTTTTGAGTGGCTATCCACATTATCTGAATCGCCCTTTGC
Organism: Flavobacteriales bacterium; assembly: GCA_038316335.1. Classification (GTDB taxonomy): domain Bacteria; phylum Bacteroidota; class Bacteroidia; order Flavobacteriales; family Flavobacteriaceae; genus JALHST01. Next base: position 40,499 of record JBBQAM010000026.1, on the reverse strand, counting down.
TTCGTCAACAATCGAAACACTGCCCAATGGGCCAATCACATCCTTTACGAAAAAAGCGGTTTCGCTCATCATAGGTCCCCAGCCGGCTTCATACCAACCCACAGAACCGTCTTTAAACCGCACTTGTAATTGTCCGTAATTATACATTTCAGAATCAATTTCATCGGTTAGACGCGCACCAATGGCACTAACGCTATGGGGTACCGAACCCGTCATCAAACACATGATGTCTACATAATGAACACCACAGTCGACAATAGGCGACATCGAAAGCATTAACTGCTTATGGGTGTACCAGTGTTTTCCAGAACTTTGTTGGTTAAGGTTCATACGCATTACCAAGGGTTTGCCTAGAGTTCTAGCGATGGAAACGAATTTTGTCCAAGCTGGGTGGACCCGTAGAATATAGCCTACTACTAATTTTCTGTTTTTTTCAATCGCTAAATCAACGAGACCTTGCGCTTCCGCTACTGTCAGGGCCAAGGGTTTTTCGACAAAAACATGGGCATTGGCCTTCAGCGCTGCCTGAATATAGACGGCATGGGAATCAGGATAGGTATTTATAGAAACCGCATCGGGTTTTGTTTTGGCCAAAGCTTCATCAAAGCTCGCGAATGTTGGACAACCCCCTAATTCTATTGAGAGTTTTACACGACTTTCGGCTTTTCGACTTACCAAACCTACGATTTCAAAACCTTTTAATCGTTGATATGCCCTTGCATGGGAAGTTCCCATGTTTCCGCAACCTATAACCAATATTTTGATTTGTTCCATACTATTTAAGATAACAAGGAATCCCCAAAGTGAAGGATACCAATTAGTAACGAACTTCTGCCCGTATATTTATTGCCATATCGTATTTAGTCAATGTCTTTCTGCCAGTTGGAAGAGCAGCCAACATTCACTCGTTATCCAATGCGAAAGCAACAATCTGATTGCCTTTTTCAGTCCCTAATTTCTCCCCCCCACAGGCAACGGCGATGAATTGCTTCCCATTCACCTCATACATTGCGGGAGTTGCAAAAGCAGGGGCGGGCAATTTATATTCCCAAAGCAGTTTCCCGGTTCGCCTATCAAAGGCCCTGAAATAACCATCTTTAGTGCCCGCAATGAATAAAAGACCGTTGGCGGTTATTACGGGGCCTCCGTAGCTTTCGGTACCTGTCGTCGGAAACCCTTTTTCCTTCAAAGGCATGGTTTCTCCCAAGGGGATCGACCAAACATAATCGCCTGTATTAAGATCAATCGCATGGAGGGTACCCCATGGGGGCGAAATTGCAGGGAGCCCGTTAGTATCTAAAAACTTATTATAACCTGTATGTTTGTAGGGCACCACTGGTAAGGACGGGTTTTCGGTGGTTTCGGGCGCTTCACTTTTATCTCCTTCATCGTATAGAAATTTTAGAAGCGCCGCTTTATCTTCCTTTGAAATATTCGGAAAACCGGGCATCATTCCTCTTCCATTTGAAATTGTTGCGGAAGCATCCTTTTGGCCCATTTTATCCTTGATGTTCAATAATGAAGGAAATCCGCTTGCAATTCGTCCTTTTCGATCTTTTTGGTGACAGGCAACACAATAGTTCATATAAGTAGCTTCGCCCAAGGGCATTTTGGCAGAGACCCCATCGTTTTGTCGCATCTGAAGGATCCAAGCCATTTCGTTTGAATTTACGTAGAGAATACCTTCGTTTGGATCCGATGCAGCCCCTCCCCATTCGGCCCCACCGTCATAACCAGGAAATAACAAAACGGGGTCAAGACCTGGAGGTGCATAGATGCGCTTATCGGCATGGATCAAAATCTGCCGCAGGGAATCCGCATTTTCTGCATACGGACTCACATCATCTTTGGTCAAAGAGGGCGATTGCCTAGAAAATGGTTTTGGCTTTTCAGGAAAAGGCTGGGTATTCCATGCTCGTTCTCCTTTTAAAGTAGAAGCGGGCACTTCTACTTCCTTAACATCGAAAAGAGGTGCCCCCGATAGGCGATTAAACACAAAAACATAGCCCTGTTTGGTCACTTGGGCGACGGCTGGAATTTTTTCCCCATCCCGCTCAATCATTAGTAAATTAGGGGGTGCTGGAGGATCACGATCCCAAATATCATGATGTGTAAATTGAAAATGCCAGATTCGTTTTCCGGTCCGAGCATCAAGGGCGAGAAGACAATTCGTGTATAGATTGCTTCCCGTGCGAAAACCGCCATAAAAATCAGGCGCAGCCGAACCTGTAGGCACATATAAGATGCCTCGTTCCTCATCTAGTGCCATGCCTGCCCAATTATTACCTGCCCCGGTAACACCATCTTTATAGACTTCCTTGTTGTCCCAGGTTTCAGAGCCCTGTTCGTTAGGATATGGGATGGTATGAAAAACCCATGCGGGAGCTCCCGTAATAATATTGAAGGCAATGATATCACCCGGTGCAGCACCAGCATCCTCTGATAATCGCAAGGGCATAACGATAAGGTCATCAAAAATGGTTCCTGGGGTATTGGAAATAACGAACTTATCCTTGGCACTTGCCGGCATTCCAGAGCGAAGATCGATCTTTCCCCCGGTACCAAAGGAAGCGATGGGTTTTCCCGTAATCGCGTCTAAAGCAAATAGAAATGGACCTGCGGTATAGAGTATGCGCTTATCATTGTTTTTTTGCCAAAAGGAAACCCCACGGCTCGTGGAGTGCCCTACTTGCAAGGAATCACCGAAACGCCAAATCTCCTCGCCCGTTGCAGCATTGAGCGCGACGGCCCTTAGTGCGGCGGTAACCCCATATAGTATGGAGTCTACTACAATGGGATTCATCTGCATTTGCCCCCAATCGGGTGCTTCATACCGCCATGCTACTTTGAGGTTCAATACGTTCTTTGGGGATATTTGCGAGAGGGTAGAGTAGTGGCTACGTCCGGGATCTCCTAAATAAGAGGTCCAAGTGGTATATTCTTTTTGGTTCCCTGCTGTTTTTTCCGAACGATGGCAACCCATAAAAAATAGGGCTAACCCAAATACCAACGTATAGATCGAAAAAGCAGGTCTAAAAATCATTTTGCTGTATTATATTTTAAAAATAGGGATATAAACCGAAAATTCATTACCATTTAATAAACTGGGACCATCGAAAATCAATCATCGGCCAATCTATTGAACCTTGTTTTTTTCTCGATTTTCTAAACGATATTGATCTTGTTCCTTGCTATCCTTGTACATGTCCTCCTTATCATCGATTTGTGGAGATTCCTCAACCGCCTGCCAGTTAAAATTTTCATCGAACGGACTTAGCGCTTTTTGTGGGTCAAACATGTGCATGTTCACCTCAATGCCATTATAAGGTGTAAAGTCGGGTTTTGAAGTGAAAAAATCACTAAGATCATTGGCCGCAGCGTCATATTGATTTAAATAGGGAAGCCCCAAAATATTCCAAAATGACTTAAACAGACTCCCAAAACTATAATGTACGCTGCTCACATAGTCTCGCTTGACCCATGGAGAAATAAGCATCAAAATACTGCGATGTGCATCGATATGGTCTACCCCATTTTGGGCATCGTCTTCGGTAATCACGATCAACATATTTTTCCATTGGGGCGTATGGGAAAGAAATTCGACGATGCGCCCCACTGCCAAATCATTATCGGCCATATAGCTTTCCCGAAAGGGATAACCCTCATCTGGTCGTTCCCCAGCCCCATGGTCATTGGGAAGGATTACTGTAAGCAATTGTGGCAATTCCTCCTTGCCGGGATACCATTTTTCATCGAATTCCTTAATAAATTGATCGACACGAAATTGATCCGGTATACCCATATTAAATGTGGGAAACATTTTTGAAGTACGGTCGAAAAGTGGCTGGGGCATGGGATAGTTAATATACTGTTGTATGCCTGTATATTTATATTCCGATTTATACAAGGCAGGTTCGAACATAATACTAAAACCGAAATTATAAAATCGGGCCTTGTGCCGCTCAAGATGGTCCCACATTGAACCTGCTTCATTATAATCCTCGGGATATATCGCCCCGGCTGCTCCATTCATTGCAAAAACACCCGGCGCCTTTGACCCCTCCTTGTATTCACGATTTCCCCCGTAACTTGCGGCCGTTGCAGTTTCGCACCATTCATTGGGATAGGTGTCTACCAACCATCGGTGGCCATCTGCTGAAACATCGGCATCGACATAGAAGTTGTCAGAAATCGCGAATTGTCGCGCTAGCGCCAAATGATTCGGCATAACGGTTATGTTTGACAAGGAATCGGTTTTGTCTTTATTTGAAAATGACGAATTTACCCCATAACGCGCTATGGAGGCGTCTCCATGACCTTTCTTGATTTGACCAAAAACCTCATCATAGGTTCTATTCTCTTTTGAAATAAAAACAATGTATTTTATAGGACTTTCCTTTTCCTTTGGATAAAGCGGAAGTGGGTTGTTTTTGCGTTCCTCAAAAATTGGATCGTCAGACTTTATGAATTTAAAATTGTTGGCAATGACCTGATTTGTCATTTTTGTAAGCTCGTCATCGCTAGGGATATCCAAAACCTCAACCGTTCCTTTCATTAAAGAGCCGATATAGCTTCCTTCAGGACCTAGTTCAAAGGTTGTTCCGCCATTAGGTCCGCTTCCATAACCCTTCGCATTCGCGACGATCAATTTGCCCCCGTCTTTGCTGACGGAAACTTTGGAGGGAAACCATCCCGTAGGAATGTGGCCCACTACTTTAAGGTCGGAGGTATTAATAACGGCCACGGCATTGATGCCCGATTCACATGCATATAATCTTTTTTGATCCGGACTTAAAGCTAGTCCAAACGGGATAACACCCCGAAATTGACGCATTCGATTATCGGGTTTTAGATAGATGGTGTTCACCACCGTGTCATTTTCGACCGAAATGACCGAAATGTTATCGTTATTGCCATTGCTGACAAATACATATTTCTCAGTGGCCACTAAAGAATTTGGACTCGAACCGCCAACCGCGGGAATGCCTTCGACCATAGCCCCGACCAAATGCCCCGTCTTTATTTTTGAGACCACCCGTGGGTTGTTTTTATCATTAAGATCTATAGCGAAGACCGAAAAGGCTTCGATGGCATTTGAATCCCCAAGACCCGGAATCGATAATGAATCACTTTCAATACCTTCTTTCATCTCTTTGGAGCCATACGCGAACGCCGGATATGCAATAGATTTGACCTTGGAATCGCTTCCAGGACCATCCTTGATGAGGTTGTACTCGAACATGCCCACATTAGCTACGTAAACTTTCGTTTCGTCTGGTGAAAGGGCTATTCCAAAAGGATACCTTCCCACAGGGACCGAATGGGTAAGGACTTTTTTATCTGTATCAATAATAAGCATCCGAAAGCCTATTTGGTCGACCGCGTATAAGGTTTTTCCATCCTTCGCCAACTTGAGATCACCGATGTAGCCATCGGAATAATCAACATTTTTAGAAACATACGAGCAATCAATTGCACCTTTTTTAGTACCGGTCGCAACATCAAAAAGAAAGATTTTGTTTTCTTGGCCCCCGGAAACATAAATCGTTTTGTTATCGGGAGAAATGGCGAGTCCCATAAAAACCGAAGCCAAGACGCCTTCGTCTGTTGATGGCCCTGGCGGTACTTGCTGTACTTCTGGATGCTCGGATAATATGTTCCGCACAATCGTGATAGAAAGCGGGCTAGTCCCCGAATTGGCAGTAACGGCCACGTTGCCATTCGGACTAAGCGCAAGACCGTACGGGTGGGGTGCCGTTACAATACTCTTCCCTACCGGGGTAATAAAACGGCCGTTGGGAATAACGGTTCTTCCCGCCTTGTCAATTTTAGTGAACTCGTTTCCAGCAGGTGTGGAGACAATCCATTCGGGACGGTTCCCCCGCTCCTGTTGACGATTACAACTTAAACATAGAAACACTAGGAAATAAATAAGTGTCTTGGTCACGGCCTAGTTTTCAAGAATGAATTTACGAATATCTGAAGTCAAGTTGACGAGATCAGGTTCATGAAGGTACATCATATGGCCTGCATTATAATAGGTCATTTTGACACGGTCTTTTACGATACCATTTCTGTTGAAGGTATATTCCGTATCAAAAAAGGGACAAATAAGGTCAAAATACCCGCTAGCAACCAGTACTTTCATAGTAGTGTTGCGACGCATGGTTTCTCCCAAAGAGCGAGCTACATTGGGTGCGGACGGTTCCCAATAGGTATTCTCCGGGGCAGTTCGCCATCGCCATTTTTCGCCTATTTCATTATTGGAGACCAAATAAGGCCTATCCATTTTTACGTTCAGTTCAGTGTCGTAGTAATGGTTCATAGAGGCCGTGTAGGCCGCATCCACATGATAGCTGGCGGGATCGCCGAGATGAGGTTCCTCAGCAACCTTATCGGCTTCATCCCCCATAAAACGTCCATCAAGGCGCCCTATTGCTAAACCTTCATCTTCTAATAATTTCTTTTGAAATCGCGGCACCAAAACCCTCAAGTCTGATTTTAGGATATATGCCATGTCCAACCCTATAAAATAAGAGAGTTTTTCAGCTAAGGTACTTTTCTCCCCATCACTTAAAAGGTTGCCTTTGTAAAGTGCCGGGGCATAAATGTTATAAGTGAATTCGCGACATTCCTGCAAAAACTTCTCCAAGGGTTTGCCATTTCCTGCTTTTTTATGGTACCAGGCGGTCGCCGCCATGCTTGGTAAATAGGTTATAAACGACGTAATATTATCGTGAACCGATGTTGAGCCGGCATAGTCCAAGGCCTGGGAAATAAGAACCATTCCGTTCAATGACATGGTTTGGCCTTCATCCTCCAATTCAGCGCCAACAGCTACCGCTCTGGTAGTACCAAAACTTTCCCCGATAATATATTTAGGAGAATTCCATCGGGAATTTTCGGTTATCCATTGTCGCATAAATTGGGCCACGGATCTGGCATCTTCCTTGAGGCCCCAATAATCTGCTTCCTTCCCTTTACCGATTACCCGACTGTATCCCGTGCCTACAGGATCGATAAACACTAGGTCGATTAGGTCTAATAGGCCTTGTTGATTCGCAATGAGTTCATAAGGTGCGGCACCATCATCTTTTTTTGCCTCTGAATCAACTTTTACGATTTGAGGTCCTAATAATCCAAAATGAAGCCAGATAGAAGCGGATCCAGGGCCGCCGTTGAATACAAAGGCAATCGGTCTTTTTGAAGAACTGCCCATAGGTTCTTGAGTGTAGGCTACTGACCAAATTGAAGCCACTGAATCACCTGCTTTGTTCATTAAATAAGTCTCCTTGGCCGTTGCCTTATACTTAATAGCCTTCCCTCCGAACAGACCTTGGTGTGCGGTGACGAATGAGTTCGGCTTGGGAATCGGACGCTCTTCCTCCTCCTTCTTCGATTCTTGTGACATCACCGAAATACTGATTAAAATAAAGACAAGAATTAAATTTTTCATAGGATGATTGAATTTGAAAAAGGGATAAATTAAAATAAAAAAATACGCGGTTTTACCATAGCACTTCTTTGGTTTCGTTGGGTAAAAAAGTCAAGGTCTCTTTTTTGTCTCCATGTATCAAGGTAGTAACGCCTCCTTGAATAGACCGCACAATGACCTTAACAGGCCGTTTGTTTTTCCAATCTATAGCGATTTCAAAAGCGCCTCGGGCGCGCAGGCCTTTTACCGACCCCTCGGACCATGCATCAGGAAGGGCAGGAAGTAAGCGTATTTCATTTTGTGAGGATTGTAGCAACATTTCAACAACGGCGGCCGTACCCCCAAAGTTGCCGTCAATTTGAAAAGGCGGGTGTGCATCGAACAAATTAGGATAGGTGCCACCCCCGCGGGCATAGGTCGTTTTTACTCCATCGGGCACTACATATCGCAACAATTCGCGATACATCTTATAAGCCCTGTTGCCATCCCAAAGACGCGCCCAAAGATTGATACGCCAACCCTTTGACCAACCCGTAGTATCATCTCCCTTGATCTCTAGGGCTACCCGACAAGCTTCGGCCAAATCCGGGGTCTTGTCGGGGGTAATCTGATGTCCGGGATATAGCCCATAAAGGTGCGATTGATGGCGGTGTTTTGGTTCGGCATCCTCCCAATCATTGTACCATTCCTGTAAGTTGCCCTTTTTTCCGATTTGATAGGGATGCAATTTATTTAATGCAGTTTCCAATTGCATTCGAAAATCGGAATCGACCCCAAGAACTTTTGAGGCTTCAATGGTCTGGGAAAAACATTCGCGGATCATGGCCAAGTCCGCCGTCCCCCCAAACGATGTCTGCGCTTCATAACCATCAGAGGTTAGAAAGGCCGCCTCTGGCGAGGTGGAAGGCGAGGTTATCAATTGGCCATTTTTATCTTCCACCAAAATATTTAGACAAAATTGGGCCGCACCCTTTAAAAGGGGATACCCTTTTTCTTGAAGAAAAGTGGTATCTAGATTAAAGGCAAAGTGCTCCCAAAGATGAGAACTTAACCAAGTGCCTCCCATGTTCCAATTGGCCCATTTGGGGTCTCCTTGTCCAAAATCCCCTACCGGATTGCTCATAGCCCAGATATCCGAATTGTGGCATGCCGCCCAGCCACTTGCCCCATAAAACGTTTTCGCCGTGATTTCCCCGGTCTTTGCAAGCGCGTCAATAAATCCTAGAAGCGGTAGGTGCATTTCAGAGAGGTTTGCATTTTCGGCAGGCCAATAATTTTCCTCCAGGTTGATATTAATCGTATAATTGCTACTCCAAGGAGGCCGAAGATACGGGTTCCAGATGCCTTGCAAATTGGCCGGAACTTTAGGTGTTCGTGAACTCGAAATCAACAGGTACCGCCCAAATTGGAAATATAATATTTCTAGATTTTTATCCTCTTCTCCTTTCGCATATCTTTTTAATCGTTCATCGGTCGGAAGATCTGGCGCTTCGCTGGATCCAAAATCAAGATCGACCCGTTTGAAAAAGTATTGATAATCTTGTATATGGGCCGATTTAAGGGCCGCGAAAGCTTTCGAGGTTGCGTTCGTTCGATTCTGCAATGCGGTTTTTTGGTATTCGAATCGGTCAAGTGTAGGATCTATATCGAATGCTTGGAAACTTGTGGCAATTGAAATATATAGGATTGCTTCGGTACCCCCTTTCAATCCAATTGAATTTGCCGTGTATACGGCAGCGCCGTCGGTGTGGTCTAAATGATATTGGGACCTGAAACGTGTACCGCGGTTTTTATCGAACAGCACAGCATCCTTTATATCACCTCGGTAATTTGGCTCCACATGAAAGGGAGCATAACCAGACGCATCCAAGGTGTTATTATCTGTTGATATTGTAAATTTTAATTTACTATTAAAGTTCATATCGAAATTCAAGGCACCTTTTCTACTACTCGTAATTTTAATAATCATTACCTGATCAGGGTGCGATATAAAATATTCCCGTTTAAATTTCACGCCATCGACCTCATAAGAAACTTGGGATATGGCATTTTCAATATTCAATTCCCGATGGTAATTGATGGGCGTTCCTGCATGTTCAAAATTTAAATAAAGTGTTCCTAAGGGCATATACGCCTGTGAAAAAGATCCCTGAACTTTTCTTTGAAGCGAATCGGCTAAACGATAGTTTTCATCTAATAGGGCTTTTCGAATGGAAGGAATTGTCTTATAGGCCTCGGGGTTCATATTCGGGTTTACAGGTTCTCCTGACCACAAGGTCGCATCGTTTAGATAAATGGAATCAGTACGAACCCCACCGAAAATCGAGGCCCCCATTTTACCATTACCCAATACGAGACTTTCCTCAAAATGTTCGGCAGGCCGGTCATACCAAAGCACGGCTTTTGATTGCCCAGAGACTGTGAACCCGATGAATAGGAACAAGGATCTAAAAATCCATTTTGTACTATAGCTCGTTTGTGTTTGAGGTTGGTTGATCATCAAAACTAAGATATGGATAAAAACACAAATCAAGACGCACATTGACAGTCGATATTTTCTTAAAACCCCAAAAGCATCCAAGCTGATTAGGATCTGTCTGTTCAGAGTTAAAGGCCATCGGTCTTCAAGTTCATTTAATAATCGAAAATTACACCGAAAATTAGCCCACTACATAGATTGCCTTAGGCACTCGTTAATCGCCCCGCCATACAAACCTTACAGGTCCTTGGGCTATCGTTCATAGATTTCAATGGGCAGACCATCGGGGTCATTAAAAAAAGTATACTTCTTTTGGGTATTTTCGTCGGTTCGTATAGCCTCGACAGCAATATCCTTACCTTCTAACTCGTTGACGGTATTTAATAGGTCGTCAACTTCGAAGGCTAAGTGCCGAAGGCCAACTGCCTCAGGCCTTGACGCTCTTTTTGGTGGATTCGGGAAGGAAAACAATTCAATGACATAGGAACCGTTGAGCCCTAAATCTAGTTTAAAGGATTCCCGCTCCTTACGATAGGTCTCCTTTAGCACCGTCAATCCTAAGATATTGACATAGAAAGACTTTGATTTCTGATAATCAGAACATAGTATCGCAATATGATGTATTTTATTTAATTTCATTGGGGCTATAGGTCCTCAGGATATTTACCGGCGACGGTCCATCCACCATCGACTATGATGGTCTGCCCATTGATATGGGCCGCATCATCAGATACTAAAAAAAGACAGGTTCTCGCAATGTCTAAAGGTTTTCCGACGGCCCCATTCGGATTCAGGCGGCTCCAAATACCTTCATAATCTCCCTGTTCCAGCTTCGTACGCTCTGTCAATATAGCTCCAGGGGCAATCGCGTTCGAGGTAATATGATAGGGGCCCAAAGCCATTGCCAAACTTTTCGTCAACATACGCAATGCCGCCTTGGTCATCGAATAAACGGTTAAGTCGGCATAGGCGCGAATCCCAGTAATCGAAGACATTAAAATGATACGTCCCCCGCTGCCCTGCCGTCGCATTTCGACAGCTGCTCTTTGGGCGAGGAAAAATGCCCCCTGAAGATTCAAATTGATAACTTTTTGAAAATCCTCGGACGAAAATTCAAAAAAATCCCCGAAAAGCGTAATGCCGGCATTGGGAATCGCAAAATCGACCTTCCCGAATTTTTCCAAAGTAAAATCGACAAGGGCGTTTATAACAGGGACACTTCCGGCATCGCCGGCAAAAGGCAAACAACTGCCACCATATTTTTCAGTCAATCGTTTGGATACGGTATGTGCCCTTTTTTCATCCAGGTCGTTCAAAACGACCTTAGCACCAGACTGTAGCAATACTTCGACAATAGCATACCCAATACCTTCCCCGGCACCTGTAACGATGGCAACTTTGTTGTGAATTCCTGAATACGCCATTAAAAATAGGTTATGGGTGTTCCTTTAGCATTTGAGCTATGCACGAAAAGACCCCCGCTCAATGGGAAGGAAAGGAGCTGTTCTTCGCTCAGCCCACTTCGTGCTGTGGTAATATACAAAGTATTTAAATCATTCCCGCCAAAACAGCATGAAGTCACATGGGGAGCGGCTACCGATATTTGTTCTATTACCTCACCCGTAAAAGGATCCCAGCGTCGAACGCAACTTCCGCCCCAATGGGCAATCCACAGCATACCCGCTGTATCGATGCACATACCGTCAGGGCTGCCAAAAGCTTTAGGCACTTCAATAACCGTTCTCCGATTGGTAATTGTACCTTTTTCCATGTCGAAGTCATATGCGGAAACCCGATAGGTCGGGCTATCAATATAATAAAAAGTCTGCCGATCTGCCGACCAGGCCATGCCGTTAGAGATGGTCGTATTGGGAATCTGAACAGCGGGGATACGGTCAAGGTCATGGTGTACCCTATAAAGGTTCCCGGTACCAGGCTCGAATTCCTTATGCATGGTTCCGATCCAAAAGTGGCCATCTGGACCCACCTTTCCATCATTATGACGCATGAGAGGGGATGAATTTTCAAGAATATTATGTTGGGTCAAGGAAGAAGTTCTGGGATCAAATGACGCGAGACCTGATTCTAACGCCAACAAAAGTTGCCCATCATTTTTAGGGGCGACCGCCCCAATCATGGCGTCAAATTGCCAGCTTTCGTTTTTTAGGACAATAGGATCGTGGCGATGTAATTTTTTTCCTTCAATATCTACCCAATACAGCATTTGGCCGCGCCAATCCCAAACCGGCCCTTCGCCTAGTATGGACTTGGCATCGTATTCTAATCGGGCCTTGTGAATCGGTATATTTTTCACTGTGTCCAAAAATTAAGAGCATTGGAAGTTAAGCAATTTGAAGGCTACTTTTGACTAGATTGTACAGAAGGTCTAAGTGACTTCCAAAAGCCGTGGCTTCCCTATGTCAGATTTAATGATTTTTGTACTGTCGAAGCCCTAACGGGTTACAAAAAATGCGACAGCAGTACAATTTCCCAGTCAGCATTCTGTTCTTAGAAACGCAATTTATGAATTGATGTTCGGAAGGGCAACTGTATTTATTTTAGTAGATTTTTATACTTCGAGGTATTCCCTAAAAGCTCTGTCGCGGCAAGTATGGCCTCATCGTGTTTCAGGTAGTATTCATAAAGGCCTTCACGGTAGAAATAGCGTTTAATGATCTCGTCCTCAAGATTTTTTCTAATCTCTTTTTGATAGGTGCCCACTGCGGCCAGCTTGCTTTTTTCCAAATCGGCCAACAATGTCCTGAAGTCTTTTTCCAACGTATCGTTAAAAAGGGTTTCATCCCTATCGGACAGGGCATTTTTCAGAACTTTTTCAGCCTTGGTCTCGAATGAAAAATCACTATTAGCAACATGTTTTTTAAAGTCTTGGAAATCTCCATCGGTAAAATCAAATGCACCTAGATCAGGGACCTTATGGGAATAAAAATAATCGGTCGCAAAATCGAAGATTACGTTGTTTCCAAGCAGGGCATCGGTCAAATCATTCGATTGTAGCGCAGCTATTTCAATATCCGGTAATACCCCACCACCATCTTGTACCTTACGACCGTTACGTGTGGTGAAATCCTTATAGGCCGTTTTGCGAACGGCATTTCCCTCGGCATCCCGGTTCCAATAATCAAGCGACTGTATGCACCGACCCGAAGGGGTATAGTAACGGCTAATGGTCACTTTCAATTGGGTACCGTAGGTTAATTTCAAGGGGCGTTGTACCAAACCTTTACCAAAACTACGCGCACCCATTATGACCGCTCGATCCAGATCTTGAAGCCCTCCTGAAACAATTTCGCTGGCGGAAGCACTGCTTCCGTTTACAAGTACTACCAGAGGAATATCGGTATCTATCGGTTGATTACTGGTTTTGTATTCCTGATTGAATTTTTTTACTTTCGATCGGGTCGTAACGATCAACTCTCCTTTTTCAACGAACAAATTTGTAACATTGATAGCCTCCGATAATAAACCGCCCGGGTTGCCACGAAGGTCTAAAATAATCCTTTCGGCCCCTTGGGACTTTAGTTCTTCCAAGGCCTTTTTTGTCTGATCTGAAGCCTTTGCGTTAAATTTTGCCAGTACGATATACCCGGTTTTGGCATCGACCATTTTATAAAACGGAACTGCATCGACCTCAACGCCTTCACGCGTTATGGTGGCTGTTTTGGTTTCGTCGTTTCTTTTGAAGGTAACGGTTACGGTCGTATTGTTTGCGCCTTTTAAAAGTTCACTTGAATTTTCATCAAAATCAGACACATTTATATCCCCGATTTTGATAATCTCGTCTCCGGCCTTTAAACCCGCCTTGTCGGCCGGATACCCTTTATAAGGTTCGATCACCAATAGTTTGTCTTTATAGGAACGTACCAAGGCCCCAATACCTGAATATTCCCCGGCATTGTTTATTTTGTATTCCTCTACGTCCTGTTCGTTCAAAAATTTGGTATAGGGGTCCAGTTCATCTAACATGTTTTTGATAGCCGCATCCATAAGCTCTGCCGGATTGGTCTCATCTACATAGTTCATATTCAATTCTTTGAACAAGGTGGTAAAGATTTCAATCTGCTTGGCGATTTCGAAGAAATCGCCCTTAAAACTGCTGCCCAAAACCAGTAAGGAAACCGCGAATATGGGAATGAGCACTTGTTTTTTAAGCATTTTTTTCATTGTCGATCGTTTCTAAAAATGTTTGTAGAATGCGTTTTAAGCGTTTGTCCAAATCAGAATATTTGGGCATCTCTTTTCCAAGATATAAAAATAGAAACGCAAAATTAGCATCACTATTGTTAAAAAGAATTTCTTTGTTCAAACGGTAGGCTTCCCGCAATAAACGCTTGATGCGATTTCGCTTCACGGCACTTTTAAAATTTTTCTTGGGCACCGCTACCCCCGCTTGTATGTATACCTCTTCTGGCAGTTGGGTCTTTAGGTATATTAATTTAACCGGAAAACTGGAAATGTATTTTCCCTCCTCAAAAAGTTTCTCAATCAACTTTTTGCTCTTCAACTTTTCTTTTTTTGGGAAGGTTTGCGCCATAATATTATACCTGTAAAGATAGCATAACAGGCAAAGATTATGATTTTTATCATAGTTATGATCGAATGAGGGCGATAAATTGGGCACTAGTTTTTATGAAGACATTAAGTCCTATCAAAACCTATGTATGGGTGAACTACTAGTAAAAAGCCTTGGAGATTCTCTGGATAGGGTGAAGTATATTGATCATTTGCTAAACGATATCGAGGCCATGCAAGAAATGCTGGCCAAGGACCTATTCGAAAAAACACGCCTTCATATTGGCGCAGAACAAGAGTTTTGTCTGGTAAACGAAGATTGGGCCCCCGCGGTTAAAGCAATGGAAATCCTAAGTGAGCTTGATGATCCGCACTTTACCACCGAATTGGCCTTATATAATCTAGAGGTTAATCTTGACCCGGTAGTCCTTGACGGAGAATGCTTTTCAAAAATGCATGATGCGCTAGATAGACTTCTGTCTAAAGCCAAGGCAGCAGCGGAAAAACATTGTGTAAAGATCCTCCTTGCAGGAATATTACCTACAATTACCACGCAACAACTTCAAATTTCCTATATGACCCCAATGCCTCGCTACCGGGAATTGAACGATGCTATTAAGAAGTTGCGAAAAAGTGATCTTGAACTGCATATCAAAGGAGCGGATGAAATTAACCTGCACCATGACTCTATTCTTTACGAAGGTTGCAATACAAGTTTTCAAGCACATTTGCAGATCGACCCATACGATTTCGAGGACACCTACAACTGGGCCCAGGCAATTGCCGGGCCCATACTTTCAATCTGTGTCAATTCCCCTTTGTTGATGGGGAAGGAGCTTTGGAGCGAAACCCGGATTGCCCTTTTTTCCCAAAGTGTGGATACCCGTGTCAGTTCGTATTTATTAAACGAGCGGGAATCCAGGGTTGGATTCGGGAACGATTGGGCCAAGGGCAGTATAACAGATTTCTATAAAGATTCCATCGTTCGATTTAGGAGCCTTTTAACGGGCTCTTTCGAAAACGACAGCATTTCTGAACTTCGTGCCGGAAAGGTCCCAAAATTAAAAGCCCTTAATCTTCATAATGGTACGGTATACAAATGGAACCGACTCTGTTACGGGATAACAGACGAAAAGCCCCACATTCGTATAGAATGCCGGTATATGCCTTCTGGCCCTAGCACGGCCGATGAAATTGCCAATATGATGTTCTGGATGGGCGTTATGCTCGGGAGACCTCAAAAATTCGCGGCCATACGCACAAAAATGGACTTTAAGGAAGCGAAGGACAATTTTTTTCATGCCGCCCGATATGGCATGGCAAGCCAGTTTCATTGGGAAGGAAAATTAGTGTCTAGCCAGCATCTGATTTTACATCAACTACTGCCCATGGCCTACGCAGGTCTTTATCGAATGAATATTTCTCCAAAGGATACCGAACAGTACCTGTCTATAATTGAAAATAGAGTAAACACCATGAATGGATCGCAATGGGCGTTACAAGCGGCTCGAAAACTCAAGAAGCGATATAAACTGCCCGTGGTTCTTAAAATTTTGACGGCTACAACCTACGAACGACAACAAAAAGGATATTCGGTCGATGCCTGGGAACTGCCGCGAGGTGACGAACTTAATTTTGACATGGCAACCAAAAAAGTAGGGGATTGCATGAATACCGACGTAATAACGGCACAGGAGACCGATAGTGCGGCTTTGGTCTTGAAAATGATGCAATGGAACAACATTCATCATTTACCCATTTTAAACGATGCTCTCGATCTAATCGGACTTTTGACTTGGACCGACCTAGAAAAGTATTTGGAAAATCAAAAGAAACAGCAACAAACAGTGGCGAAGATCATGAGACGACGATTGATTACCACCACGGTTGAGAGAACCATGCGTGAGGCGCGGTCGGTTTTAACCACAAATGCCATCAATTGCCTCCCAGTAGTGCAAGGAAAAAAACTTGTAGGAATAATCTCTTCCAAGGATTTTTAGAACATGCCCCAATACCCACAAAATGTAGTGATAAGCAAAGAAACAAGCCGAATCCTTGGCCGTATTAAAGGGATAAAAGAGGGACCGACAGCTATAATTTTTTGCGGCGTCCATGGCAATGAGATGGCCGGTGTTAAAGCTATGTCCCTAGTTATCGACAAGACCAACACCCTTACCCAAGAAATAAGCGGCAACATTTTTGCCATTCGGGGCAATATTGCCGCTCAAATAAAAGGACAACGATTTTTGGACGAAGATCTAAATCGCCTTTGGACGAACGAAAAAATCGAGCAGATAAAAGGAAAACCGAAGGATTCCCTAGGGGTCGAGGAGAAAGAGTTATTGGAGCTTTACCGGCTGATCTCAGAACTATTAAGGTCCTATTCCCCACCATACTATTTTTTCGACCTACATACCACATCGAGCAAAACCTTGCCTTTCCTCACAATTAACGATGCATTAATCAACCGCAAATTTTCGGGCCTCTTCCCGGTACAAGTGGTCCTGGGCATAGAAGAGTATCTAGATGGGACACTTTTGAGTTATATCAATCAAATGGGTTATGTATCATTGGGTTTCGAATCTGGTCAACACGAGGACGAAGCCTCCTTGGATTATGCAATCTCGTTTATTTGGCTCGCCTTGTATTTTGCGGGAATTTTACAGGATCCCAATGAAATCTTTCTGGCAGGACATCGTCGCAAACTGGAGGAAGCGGCACAGGGAATATCAAATTTTTATGAGATTACCTATCGCCATAAAATCGAACAGCAGCAAGACTTTTTGATGAACAAGGGGTTTGAAAGTTTTGAAAAAGTGCCGAGGGGAACCTTTTTGGCAGAACATAACGGGCAGGAGATCCGCGCTAAGAAAGACGCTATTATTTTTATGCCGCTCTATCAAAAACAGGGAGAGGACGGCTTTTTCCTAATCCGAATAATTCCCAATTCGGTGCTGCGCACCTCTTTATTTTTCAGAATGCTGCATTTGGATAATTTCCTTACGATGTTACCAGGGATATCCTGGAAAGGATCACAACGTGAAGCACTCCTTGTAAATAAAAAAACGGCTCGGTTTTTTACCAACTCATTTTTTCATCTATTGGGCTATCGTAAAAAGATAGTCGACAAAAACCACCTTATCATGTACAATAGGGAACGGTTTGCGAAAACCCAAATGTACAGGCATGAATGGTGGTACAGCCAAAGCAAGGGCCAATATTAAGGGGCCTGCCACACATTGTTTTCCTGATTTACATCGGCCATAAGTTGGGAGGGATCGATCATGACTGCCTTGATGCTATCCAAAGGGCGATTTATCACAAAGTCATAGTCAGAAAACGCCCAAGGCCAATCGGGCAGAACCGTTCTTTTGATGTTGGGATAGGGATTGGCCTTTTCCCCGCGCATCATGCGCAAAGGAACATAGAAAGTTTCCTGGGTACCATCATTATACACTACCAAGATGTCTAAAGGCA
This sequence comes from Flavobacteriales bacterium, assembly GCA_038316335.1. GTDB lineage: Bacteria > Bacteroidota > Bacteroidia > Flavobacteriales > Flavobacteriaceae > JALHST01. Next base: position 22,578 of record JBBQAM010000026.1, on the reverse strand, counting down.
TTGGCATCAGGCCACTGCGTTCCATCGAGATTTTGGTGTTTCCGTTTTCGGCTGTAACTGTTTTTATGCTATAATCAATGGTATTGGTCGTCTGGGTCCAGTCAGTGAGATACCAATCGAGTTCTATACCAGAAACTTTTTCGGCCGATCTTTTGATGTCGTTGGGGACCGGATGCTTAAACTTGAAATCGGCATAATATTTTCGCAGGGTTTCCATCAACTTGTCCTGCCCGATAACATAGCCTAGCTGGGACAAAAAGATGGCCCCTTTGCTATAGGCCGAGGCACCATAGGCAGCATTGAACTCATAGCGATCCGCATGGGTGGTCTGTGGCTGTTCCTTGCCCGAGTAGACTAAATTGTAATAACTTTTATACGTATTCTCAAAAGGATTGTCTTTTTTTGGTGTTGTAATTTCATTCATGCACAAAGCGGAAATAAAGGAAGTGAAACCTTCATCCATCCATTCGTATTTTGATTCGTTGGTAGCCAATACCTGTTGAAACCAGGAATGCGCCATTTCGTGTGCCGTAACGCCGACCAAACTGCCGGGTTTACGGCCGCCTGTAATCAAGGTTCCCATAGCATATTCCATACCGCCATCACCTCCTTGGATCACTGAATATTGGTCGTAAGGATATTTTCCGATATTCTTATTATAAAACTGCATCATCTCGGAAGCTTTGGGTTGCAGGGTCTTCCAGTTTTCCAAAACGTCTGGGTCGTTTTTATAGAAGAAATGCAGCATCGGACCATTTTCCACTTTTAAGGTGTCATGTATATATTCAGGATCTGCCGCCCACATAAAATCATGTACCATTGGCGCTTTAAAATGCCATGTAAGGGTTTTGTTCTTTGTTTTGGGTACCTTGCTCCCGGGGGCCTCGTACCCATGGCCTATTTCCTGTGGATTCTGTAAATATCCGCTTCCTCCGACGATATAATCCTTATCAAGGGTCAATTTTACATCAAAATCGCCCCAAACCCCATGAAACTCACGGGCAATATAGGGATCCGCATGCCATCCTTCGATGTCGTATTCAGCAAGTTTCGGATACCATTGGCTCATAGAGAGTGCAACGCCATCGGCGTTGTTTCGTCCTGAACGACGTATTTGAACAGGTACTTGCCCTTTAAAGGTCATTTCAAAGGTGGTCTTTCCACCCGAGGGCAGCGGCTTTAAAAGGTCGACCACCAAGATGGTTTCTTCTTCTGAATAGGTGACCGGGGCACCATCCTGCAGCAACGCCGTGACATGTAAATATCCGATTTCGCTCTCCGAGAGTCCGGCGATTCTACTTTTTCCGTTTACAAACATTCTACCGTCGGGATCCGAAATACCTTGAAGGCGCATATCCATCTCACTTCCTGGCTGAAATGCGTTAAAGTAGAGATGATAATAGACCCGATTAAGTGCGTCTGGCGAATTGTTCGTATAGACCAATTTTTGTGTTCCCGCATATTGAAAATTTTCAACATTCATGTCGACATCCATTGTATAATCGACATGTTGTTGCCAATAGCAGGTGTTCTCCTGGGCCTTAAGAATAAAGGTAAAACCCGTAAGGAGCATCATTAGAAACGAAAATACCAACTTTGATTTCTGCATTGTATTTTTAGATTTTTATTTTTCCTTTTACTACTTCACTGGCCAGAATAAGTGCATTATAGGCGTTTGCTATTTTCCCTGGGGTAGCTATTTCTTCCAAGCTTGCAGACTTTGTTGGGTTGCCCGCAAGAATAACCTTTATTTTTGGGGCCAACCCAGAATCTAATATAATATGCTTCACTTGCGAGGCAGTAAGACTTGGATGCTGTGAACGAATAAGCGCAGCTATTCCGGCTACCTCCGGCGAAGCCATTGACGTACCCTGCATAAATTGGTATTTATTGTGCGGCATGGTTGAATAAATATCGGTTCCCGGGGCAAATATGTCAACATTCTTTTTCCCATAGTTCGAATACGAGGCTAGAAGTTCGGAGCCATATTTGGGGTCGAGGGCCCCAACGGTGATTACATTATCTGCAAACTCCTTTTCATTACCGATTTGATCATTCGGAAAGTTCTGATTACTGAGGTCATCCAGATTTTCGCCATCGTTCCCAGCAGCATGCACGATGAGGACATCATGATCAGCGGCATATTTAATGGCGTCATAGACCCATTGGGCATTTGGGGAAAAATCCTTGCCAAAACTGGCATTGATAATTTTTGCGCCATTGTCAACTGCATATCGTATGCCCAAAGCGATATCCTTGTCGTATTCATCTCCATTAGGTACCGCTCGAATGCTCATGATGGCCACATTGTTCGCGACCCCGTCCATGCCTATCCCATTGTTGCGCTCAGCCGCGATGATACCTGCAACATGGGTGCCATGATCTTCTCCTTTAAATTGGGCCTGCGGATTTCCGTTTCCATAGTTGGTATCGGTAAGGTCATAGGGATTATCACCTACTATCTTTCGCCCATCGAAACTTACATTGTCATTATATTCCAACTGATCCGAAAAATGTTCTATGCCTTCGTTCAATTCTGCGAATGCTTGTGGAATCGAGTCATTAAAAGTGTACAACTGCATTAAAATCCCAACATACTGTTGCATTGCCTGATCTTTCGGAACGATGCCCGCAAGGTCCTTCTTGGTATACGAACTTTTCCCCAGTTCTTGCTTGACGGCCGTATCGGCAGTTTGAACTACCTGCAGGATTTGTTCATATTGTTGTTTATTCTGTTGTGCTTCGGCAAATTCTGAATCGACATTTTTCTTTGCTTTTGCCTGCAGCGAAGCATCCCCTAGATGGTTTTTTACAATCCGGGCGGCCTCTTTTTGTTCATTGTAGGATCCTCCTAAAAAGTTATACCCATGTATATCGTCGATATACCCATTATGATCATCATCCTTGCCATTTCCTGGTTTCTCGCGCTTGTTTGTCCAGAGCACGTCCTTTAGATCCTCATGCGTTAAATCAATGCCTGAGTCCAAAACAGCAACGATGACCTTATCCCCTTTTTTTGTGCCTATTATTTGGGCATAGGCCTTGTCGACGCTCATTCCCGGTATCGTATCGGCTACGAGATCCAAGTGGCTCCAATGTTTTTTCTGGGATTCGGTAAGAGGCGCAACTTTTAAAGGGATCGTATCTATATTCTCAACAGGAGTCAAGACCAAAGCGGTGGCACCACATCCCCAAAGCAAGAAGGTGCCTATAATACCATAGACGTATCTAAAAACTTTTTGTTTCATATTTTTTGAATTAATTAGTGAACAAGGGTATAAAAATTTCCAGAATTTAGGGCCGTGAAGGTTTCAAAACAACCCCGATCGGCCATGGTAACAAAACACGTTTTTCCATCTGGCCCCCCGAAGGTGATGTTCGAAGGTTTCTTACCTTTTAGGACTACCTCTTGAAGCGTTTTAGCTTCGGGGGAAACAATGAGCACCGTGCCTTTGTCATAGCGTGCAATGTACAAATTGCCCTTTTCGTCGCAGCGCATCCCATCCATGCCGAAATCATCAAAGGAAAGAAATTTGGTTTTGCGGGATAGGCTTCCATCATCTTCTATATCATATTGCCATATGTTTCGCTGCAGGGACTCATTTACATAGAGTCTTTTGCCATCCGGACTGACCTCGATGCCATTGGTCGTACCCATGTTCGCCTCCAACAAGATGATTTTTTTATCGGTATTCACCATCCAAAGACTGCCTGTACCATCGGCCCAATTGGGATCGCTAAGATAGATTCTTCCATTCGGGGAGATGGCCAAATCATTGGGTTGGCTCATCCTAGAATCCTGGACCCAAATTTCAGGAATAGTGGATCCTTTTTTAACCCTATAAATGGTATGGCCGACATAGTCGGCAATGTACATGGTCCCCTCGCGATCAAAGCGAATACCGTTCCCAATGCTCTTCCCGGGGAGTCTTAGAAAAATTTCACCATGACCGTTTTTGTCAACAATACCAATGGTGCCCTGCTCCTTAAAATTAACGGCATATAGCATACCTTCCTTATCGACAGCAGGCCCCTCGATGCCCTCGGTAAAAGAAGACTCGGGCATAAAATCGGAACTTGTGACAGATTGGGCACTACTTGAATCAAGTGTGATTATCAATAAAAAACCAATATGGATCCAGGATGGCTTATGAGGGGAATAGTTCATCAAACGTGTATATTTCTTTAAGGCGCACCCCTTTTTCGGTAGGTTTCAGGGTACAAATTTCGTTGTGGGCGTCGTGTTCAAAAAACAAATAGTATTCATTTTGCGCCATTTTGTCTAAAAATACCGCTTTTTCAGACAAGGTCAGCAAGGGTCGCGTATCGTATCCCATCACATAGGTAACCGGAATATGCCCTACTGTAGGAACAAGGTCGGCGCCGAAAACAATTGTTTTGCCTTTGTAGGTAATATGCGGTATCATCTGTTTTTCAGTGTGCCCATCTACAAAAAGAATGCCAAATCCCATTTCTGGGGATTCAAGATAGGATCCTTTTCCTTTTGTGACAAACTGTAATTGCCCCGACGCTTTCATGGGCAAAAGATTTTCTGTCAGAAATGATGCTTTTTCCCGAACATTTGGATTGGTTGCCCATTCCCAGTGATTTTCATTTGACCAGAATACGGCATTTTTAAAAGCTGGTTCGTATCCGGTGCGGTCGACATTCCATTGAATACTGCCCCCACAATGGTCGAAATGGAGGTGGGTCAAGAACACATCGGTTATATCGTCTCTATGAAAACCAATTTTATGCAAGGAGGCATCCAAAGAATGGTTCCCCCATCGATAGTAATAGTTGAAGAATTTATCGGATTGTTTGTTTCCAAGGCCATTATCGATCAATATCAGACGCTTTCCATCGGCAATCAAAAGGCACCGGGCGGCAATGTCGATCATATTATTGGTATCGGCGGGATTGGTTTTTTGCCAGATCGATTTGGGAACCACCCCGAACATGGCGCCACCATCCAACTTAAAATTTCCGGTTTCTATGGGATAGATTTTCATGAGGGGCAAATTTACAAAACATCAAGCAATCGTTAAACGAAATGGAATTACTTTTCGATGAAGCCCATTATTATAAAAAGCCTATTTTTAGCTTCAATTCAAGAATTTTGAAGAAACTAGAACGCAGTTTATCCTTAACCTCTGTCATCGCCATAAGTATTGGCGGTATGTTGGGCAGTGGTATCTTCGTACTACCGGGAATTGCAGCCGCCAAAACGGGGTCTTCGATCTGGTTGGCCTATCTATTGGCCGCCGTCTGTATTCTGCCAGCCGCACTCTCCAAATCAGAACTCGCGACTTCAATGCCTTCTTCCGGAGGCACCTATGTATATATTGAACGTGCTTTTGGGCCCATTTTGGGCACTATTTCGGGAATCGGTCTTTGGTTGTCCTTACTTTTTAAAAGTGCTTTCGCCTTAGTAGGTTTCGGCGCATACCTATCAATTTTTGTCGATTTAGACGTTGTGGTGACCAAATACATTGCGGTGTTTTTCTTACTGATCATCCTGTTCTTGAATATTCTGGGCGTCAAAAAAGTTGGTAAAGTTCAGATCGTTATTGTTACCATTAGTTTGATAAGTCTGGCGTTGGTATTAGTCTTCGGCCTACCCCAAGTATCGCCCCAATTACTGAAGCCCTTTTTGTCAAATGGTCAAATGGGATTGTTCTCAACCGTGGCCTTTGTATATATTTCCTATGCCGGGGTCACTAAAGTTGCTGCCATTGCTGGAGAAATAAAGAATCCCGGCAAGAATCTTCCCTTGGCAATGATTTTATCCTTGACTATAATGGCTGCGATCTATGTTTTTATAGCCTTTGTACTTGTCGGCAATATTCCAATGGAGTCCCTTAAGACTGACATCAAGCCAATATATACGATCGCCCAGCGATTGGGAGGTACTTATATAGGGTATATTTCTGCCGCGGTCGGCATCATTACCTTGTTTTCAATGGCCAATTCAGGCGTGTTGGCGGCATCCCGGTTTCCATTTGCAATGGCAATCGATAAGCTCCTTCCTGAATTTATGGGGAAGATCCACTCTAAATATTTAACGCCGATTACCACGATTATCATGACATGTGCAGCCATGGCCCTCGTCATCTTGTTTCTTGATGTAGAGAAAATTGCCAAACTTGCCAGTGCCTTTATGGTTATGATGTTCATTTTGGTCAATGCCTGTGTCATCGTTTTGCGGGAAACGGCCGCCCAATGGTATAATCCACCTTATCGTTCCCCCATGTACCCTTTCATGCAATTGTTCGGTATATTTAGTGGCATAGGCCTATTGGTGTTTTTGGGAATCGGACCGTTCCTAGCCATAGTCGCAATTTTCGTTATCGGTACATTCATATTTTTTAAGTTCGGAAAAGATGCGACACGAACTGGTATTTTGAAAAAATACGGGCATCGACCCGCCTTGTATCTTTTTTATAAAAAGAAAGATAGGGGTAAAATCACCTACAGGAACAGCCAGGCCATGGAAGTACGTAGTTTAGATGGAAATTTGATATCGGATGCCGGGGTGGTCGTTCCGCTTCTGGGCAATGAACGATCGCCTGAAATGTTGGTGGAAATTGCTGCCGCAATCAACAAACGGGACAAAATTCAAGTGGTCAATATCACCGAAGTCCCCAACCAAACCTTTTTGGACGCTATTGTCGATGAAAACCCCAGGATAAATTCGCTGGACAGGCGTATTTCAAGGTTGGCAGCCTCTCAACAAATTGCAATTGATTTCGAGTCAGCAGTTACCCACGAAATATCTGACACAATTCATGAGTTAAGCAATCAAACACATTGTGATTGGTTGGTGATGGGATGGAACGGAAGGGCACACAATGGCATCTTGGTCAGCAATCCGATAGGGTGGTTGCTAACACATATCGATTCGGATTTTGCGCTGTTCAAAGATGATGGCGTGCGCTATATAAGTAAGGTTTTATTGGCCCTTCGGCCTGGAAGAAAAGACAAGAATTTTATTGCCATAGCAGATAGGATCTGTCAATTTTATAACGCCTCTTTGACCTTGTTGCACGTTGTACCTCAAAAATTCGACGCGCCTACCATACAACAAATGGAGGACCATTCAAGAAGGCTCTTGCAAAAAGCAACAACGGTAAGTGAGGTCATGGTGCTTAAAAATGACGATCCCATTTCGGCAATTTCAAAAGAATCGGCCAGTTATGACCTTCTTATATTAGGAACGCCTCAAAAAGACAATTGGATCAGCATTTTGTTTGGGACGGGAAAGGATAAGTTTACCGAGAAATCAGCCTGTTCGGTACTGCGTTTGACGATGAAAGACCATGAATGATTTCTCTTTTACCATAAAAAATTCCCTTTCCATTTTTTGAAACCTGCATATTAGGTGCTTGATTGTATTAAAAAGGGCGTTCTTGTAGTTGGTTTCCGGAAAACAGATACGTCTATAAGTAAACGCCTTCCTCAATGGTAGGTTTCGCACTCCCAAAATCATTATTTTTATACCAAAATCAGAGCATGTTAGAACTTGCGGGAATCGTAATTTTAGGAATCATCGCACAATGGGTTGCCTGGCGTTTAAAACTGCCTGCCATTTTGCCCCTTATATTGATTGGCTTGCTCGTTGGGCCGGTTGCCACTTTATTTACCAAAGACGGGAGCAAGTTGATCGAACCCATTTGGAATGGCCAGCAAGGATTGTTTCCAGGTGAAGGGCTCTACTATTTCGTGTCGCTGGCGATTAGCGTCATTCTCTTTGAAGGCGGTCTTACACTCAAACATTCGGAAATTCGAAATGTAGGTCCGGTTATCACCAAATTAATAACGCTTGGTAGCCTGGTCACTTTTTTCGGGGCAGGAATCGCCGCGCATTTCATCTTTGATTTAAGTTGGCAGATTTCCTTTCTTTTTTCTGCCTTGATCATCGTCACAGGACCGACGGTGATTACCCCCATCCTCAGGAACATTCCTTTAAAAAAGGACGTATCTGCGGTATTAAAATGGGAGGGTATCCTCATCGACCCCATTGGGGCGCTAGCGGCCGTATTGGTATTTGAATTTATAATTGTCGGCGAAGGACAAGGGTATACACAAACGGCCATGATCGAATTTGGTAAGATACTGCTCTTCGGGCTTAGTTTTGGCTTTGCATTTGCACATGCCCTTGCCTTTATTCTTAAAAGGAATTTTGTGCCCCATTATTTGATGAACGTGGCATCACTTTCTGCAGTACTCCTTGTATTCGTGACTTCAAACGTTTTTGCAAATGAATCAGGACTTTTGGCCGTCGTAATCATGGGGATGGTCATGGGCAATACGAATCTGCCCAACATCAAGGAACTTCTCTATTTTAAGGAATCTCTCAGTGTTCTTCTAATTTCGATGCTTTTTATTCTGCTCGCCGCGAATATTAATATTTCGGATATGGAGTTGATCTATAACTGGAACACCGTCTTACTTTTTGCAATCATTATCCTTTTGATTCGACCTATCGGGGTATTTTTGAGTTCGGCTGGGTCGAACTTGAAATTTAACGAAAAGCTCTTTATAGGCTGGGTAGGTCCGAGGGGTATCGTAGCTGCGGGTATCGCATCATTATTTGGGTCACGGCTCCTGATTGCCGGGGAACCTGGTGCCCAGTATATTACCCCCTTGGTTTTTATGATTGTCTTGGGAACCGTTCTGCTCAATGCCACTACTGCGCGATTTTTTGCCAAAACGGCCGGCGTATTCTTAATAAAATCCGAAGGCATACTAATCATCGGCGCTTCAAGGGTCTCGCGTTTGATAGGAAAGTATCTTCAGAAAAACAATCGACATGTAGTGCTTATCGACAATAACCAGGCGAATGTGAACAAGGCCAAGAATATGGGACTTGAGGCCATCACGGCAAATATTTATTCAGATTCTCTTACCGACAACATCGAACTAAACGATATTGGCTACCTCATGGCCCTTACAGGTAATTCGGACATCAATAAATACGCTATCAACAAATTCACAAATGAATTTGGGGAAAATGGCTCTTTCAGATTGGTAAACCGCGATGAGATCAACGACCCGGAAAACAATCCTAAAGATGGACTTTTTTCACATACCGACGATTTTATTAAAATCATGGAGGCCGCCAGAAAATATCCAGCGATGCATGAAATAGAGATCAAGGACCAGGAGCACTATAAGGGGTTAATAGAAATAGCCAATGCCGATCAAGATATCGTACCGATTTTTTTGATTTCCGACGAAGGCGATTTGCAGATAATACCTTCCTTCAATAAAGACATTGAGACCATTAAAAAAGGGTACCGACTCGCGTATCTGGGTAAAATGTTTAAGGATGAGACACCTAAGAGTGTGACTGTCAAGAAATCACCTTAAAATAAGACGGTCGATCCCTAACCTGAAAAAACAGCGGTTTTGATTATACAAATCGCAATGTCGCCTAGGTTTATAGCATAGCCATCGCCAGCTACCATTTGGAAAAAATGTTTTGCCGACTCCCGCTTGATTTTGTCCTGCAAAAGCGATGTATCAATCTCACCACTCTCTTGTTTCCAAGTAAAAATGGCATTTTGTTCTATGAGTAGTATCGCATGTTTTGCTTGAAAATGGGCAATATATATATTCATTCGATCTCTGGAAATACATTTTATACACCATAAAACACATTTAAGAGTATAAAATTGTAGTGGTATTTGTTAAAAACTTAAAAAGACGGCAACTTAAAAAAAAGATAATATATTCCCTGGGAATTAGTCGTTCAATTTCAAAACAGCCATAAATGCCTGTTGGGGAATCTCTACATTTCCTACCTGCCGCATGCGTTTTTTACCTTTTTTCTGTTTTTCCAAGAGTTTGCGTTTCCTGGAGATATCACCCCCATAACATTTGGCAGTAACGTCTTTTCGTAAGGCCTTGATGGTTTCCCGGGAAATGATTTTGGCTCCAATGGCCGCTTGGATCGGAATATCGAATTGTTGCCGAGGGATAAGTTCCTTTAATTTTTCACACATTCTTTTCCCGATATTATGGGCGTTGTCGGCATGAATAAGGGCAGAAAGTGCATCTACGGGTTGGGCGTTCAATAATATATCAACACGCACCAACTTGGACGTGCGCATTCCAATGGGCGTATAATCAAAGGAGGCATAGCCCTTTGAGACGGTTTTTAAACGATCATAAAAATCAAAAACGATTTCTGCCAGTGGCATGTCAAAAGTAAGTTCAACCCGATCTGTGGTCAAATAGGTCTGGTTTGTAATTTGTCCGCGTTTATCAATACACAAGGACATTACATTCCCGACAAAATCGGATTTAGTAATTATGGTCGCCTTAATATAGGGTTCCTCTACATGATCCAGGGTGGATGGATCTGGCAAATCGGTCGGGTTATTAACGATAACGGGCACCTCAGGATTTTTCCTGGTAAAAGCTTGGTAACTCACATTGGGAACCGTGGTGATTACGGTCATATCAAATTCACGTTCCAGACGTTCTTGAATGATCTCCATATGCAACATTCCAAGAAAGCCGCACCGAAAGCCAAAGCCAAGTGCAGCACTGCTTTCGGGCGTAAATACCAAGGAGGCATCGTTCAACTGAAGCTTTTCCATCGAAGAACGCAATTCTTCAAAATCCTCGGTATCAACCGGGTAGATACCCGCGAAGACCATTGGTTTTACATCCTCAAAGCCTTCGATCGGATTTTTGGTAGGATTTGCCGAATCGGTAATGGTATCACCCACTTTTACCTCACGGGCCTCTTTGATGCCCGTGATAAGGTATCCGACATCACCGGCCTTAATGCTTTGTTTCGGATGCTGAGTGAGTTTAAGGGTGCCAACTTCATCGGCAAAATAACTTTTGTCGGTAGCCACGAACTTTATTTTCTGCCCTTTTTTTATTTCGCCGTTAATTACCCTAAAAATGGTCTCGATCCCACGAAACGGATTGTAGACCGAATCGAATACCAATGCCTGCAAAGGTTCATCGACATTGCCTTTTGGTGGCGGAATACGTTCTATAATGGCCGATAATATTTCGTTGATACCGAGCCCCGTCTTTGCACTTGCAGGAATTACATCTTCAGGTTTGCAGCCCAAAAGATTGACAATGTCGTCGGTAACTTCCTCTGGGCTTGCACTCGGCAGATCTATTTTGTTCAGGACCGGGATAATTTCTAAATCATTTTCCAAGGCCAAGTAAAGATTACTTATTGTCTGTGCTTGAATACTCTGGGCGGCATCGACCACCAATAGGGCGCCCTCACAGGCCGCGATCGAACGCGAAACCTCATAGGAAAAATCGACATGGCCGGGAGTGTCTATCAAATTTAGAACATACTTTTCGCCTTTATAAACATAGTCCATTTGAATGGCATGGCTTTTTATGGTAATACCACGTTCGCGTTCGAGATCCATGTTATCAAGTAATTGTTCTTTTTTCTCGCGTTCTGTAACCGATCCAGTAAAATCAAGCAGCCTATCTGCCAAAGTACTCTTACCATGGTCAATATGGGCAATTATACAGAAGTTTCGTATGTTCTTCATAGGTTTTTGAACGGCAATTAAGGCAGCAAAGATACATTATTTTAAAGCGCATTCGCGCGACCCTTTGAGTTGAAAATTAAGCGGGAAATTTTATTGATCTGCCTGCCTACTTTTTGGAATGTTTGAAGAAAGCCATGAATGTTAAAATAGGTGGGTATTCATTTGGGGGCGACTGCACGGAAGAAGTGTGTGGATATCGTAAGATTTTTCGCTATTATTGCCTAGATTTGAGTGCCAACCGATCTTTATTGTGAAAAACTCTTTCTTTCTTTCTCTTTTACTGGTATTTGTGACAGGCATGCTTTTTTCGCAAGAATATCGAATTATCGGCACCATAAAAGACACCCAAAACAGCGCAATTCCCTTTGCCAATGTTCTTCTGCTCCGAGTCAATGATTCTACCATTCTAAAAGGCACTTCTACCGACGAAGGCGGGAAATTTCAATTTTTAAGCGTAGTGCAAGGCAATTACCTATTGACCATCAGTTATATGGGAACCCAATCTCCCCCAAAACCAATTGCGGTTTCCTCGGATACTGATTTGGGAGACCTCATGTATGAAGCGGATACCCAAGTTTTAGACGAGGTCGTAGTGCAGTATCAAAAACCGAGACTTGAACAACAGGTAGACCGGCTGGTATTTAATATCGAAAATACGGCACTTTCGGAGGGGGACATTTGGGACGTACTAAAAAAAACCCCAAGCATCGTGGTTGTCCAGAATCAACTTACCATAAAGGGTAATGGCAATGTCGGCATCATGATCAATGACCGACTGGTCAACTTGCCCGAAGAAGATATCATCAACTTGTTATCAGGTACTTCCGCAAGCAATGTCGAGGCCATTGAGGTAATAACCAACCCGCCGGCAAAATACAGCGCGGAAGGGGGGATGCTTATCAATATTAAAATGGCGCAAAACCTGGTATCGGGCTACAACGGTGCTATCTTCAATAATTACTCACTTGGCGTTTTCCCCAAAAACACCATCGGCACCGATCATTATTTCAAAAGCAGGAATACAGATTTATCGGTGAATTATAGTTTTGGCAACGACAAGGGGATCGCAAGGTATACCGATGTGACCACGTTTTTGGAAAACGGCATGGAGGCTTCGGTTTGGAATGCGGAACAAGATTTGATCACCAAGCGAAAAAGACATAACCTAAGTGCTTTCTTTGATTTGCGGTTGAATGCAAGAAACACCCTGAGCCTATCCTCGATAAATGGGTTCAATCCCAAAACAAATCGGTATTACGACACAAAAACATTGATAAACGACCCCAATGCTTCCCTGCTTTCAAGCTTCAATACGACCAATGATTCCGACGAAGATCAGACTAACACCTCATTTTATGCCGATTTTGAACACAAATCGTTAAAGCAGGGCGAAACGATTTCGGCAAGCTCCCACTATACGTACTATGACTCGGACCGGGGGCAGGACCTTGCGACCGATTTTTTCGATGTCGACGGCAACCAGACCGGCGTGAACGATTTTACCACACGTTCAAAACAAAAGATTAACCTGTATAGTCTGCAGCTCGATTATATCTCGCCCTTGGGCGAATCTTCAGATATCGAAGCCGGCCTTCGTTATGCGGGCATCAATTCGGAAAGCAGAATTGTACAAGAGGGCTATGATCGCAATCAACCGGGAATAGACCCTACGGAAGCGGGCTTTTTTACATATGACGAAGCGATTTATGCAGGCTATATGAGTTTCAATGCAAAATGGGCCGCCTGGAAATTCAAAACGGGCCTACGTGCTGAATATACTCAGACCACAGGTGATTTGGCCGAGGTGGCGGAACCTACCCACCATAATTATTTAGAATGGTTCCCCTCACTCTCGGTGGATTATAATTTGGCCGAAAAGCATGACCTAAAATTATATTATTATCGCAGAATAAACAGGCCTCGGTATAGTAGTATTAACCCCTTTCAATATTTTCAAAGCAATAACTCGGTCATTGAGGGCAATCCCGATCTTTTGCCCGCTACCCGCCACTATGTTGCCGCCGGCTACACGTTTGATCGTAGTTATACCTTTGAAATTTTCTATAAAAATGAAAAAAACCTCAATCAAGTACAGGTTTTTCAGGATAATGCAACGAATTTATTGCGATTCATACATCGGAATCTTATCAGTGATATTTCCTATGGCTTTGATGTAATCGTCAATAAGGATATTACCAGATTTTGGGACGCTTACCTTATCTTCTCATGTTACAATCGCAAGGATACGTTTTCAGATCTTGAAACCGGGCAGGCCATTCAAAATGGTTTGTGGTCCTGGTTCTTGCAAACAAGCAGCAACTTGAATCTACTAAAAGATAATAGCCTTTATGCGTATGTCGATTTTGTGTATTATTCGCCCACGGTCAACGGAAATTCGAAGCAAAGAGCTTCAGGTCAATTGGGAATAACCCTTAGAAAGACCCTATGGAACAAAAAGGCCAGCATCTCCTTGGGCATTTCCGATATTTTTAACCAAAGCAACATCTTTACCACACGAAAATACCTTGACCAAAATAACACGTCCTTTTCCCGAGGGGAAAACCGATTGTTTAGCTTGGGCTTTAGATATAAATTTGGAAACACACGTATCAGGGACAATCAAAAATCTAAGTCTGTCGAGGAACGCAATCGCCTATAGATTAAAATAGTTTGGGGAAAGTCCCAAATAGTAAGGCAATCTATTGAAAGAGGCGACCTGATAGAATTCCTTTCGACCCCCATCGGTTTTATCGAACCTTTGTTAAAATTGTTTATAGAAAGCCGTTGGTTCATCCCCTAAAAGCGATAGGAGATACGATTGATAAACTTAACAGTGGACGTAAAGAAAAACGTTAAAATTTTGTTAGATTTGTGGTTCAACCCAAATGTTTTGTGAAACTTTCGAATCTTCTTTTCATTGTGTCGATGTGTATTGCCTTGCCATTATTTGCTCAGGATTTTGAGGTTTCGGGCAAAGTCAGGGACGTCAACAACGAAAGCGTTGCCTTTGCCACTGTTTTTTTACTTCAAATTGCGGATACTACCATGGTCAAAGGTACTTCTGCCGATGAAAATGGGATTTTTACACTATTGGATGTGCCACCCGCAACCTATCTTATACAGGCCAGTTATATCGGAAACACCTCGCCACTGATCGGCCTTGATGTGTTTAGGGATACCAGATTAGGTTCCTTGATAATTTCTGAAAATATTGAAAATTTAGACGAGGTGGTGGTTACTTCAAAGTTGCCCTTGGTCGAAAGAAAGGCCGACCGTTTAATTTTTAATGTAGAAAACAATGTGGTCTCACAAGGCAGTTCATGGGATGTGTTGAAAAGAACCCCTGGCGTTATTGTGTCGCAAGATGAATTGCAGGTGCGCAACCAATCAGTGATGGTCTTTATCAATGATCGCAAAGTGCAACTTTCATCTCAGGAAGTGCGTGATTTACTCGAAAATTATTCTGGGGATAATATAAAATCGATCGAAGTCATAAACAACCCTCCGGCAAAGTATGATGCCGAGGGAGGCCCCATTTTAAATATAATTACCAAAAGGAATGTATCGTTGGGCTATAAAGGCAATATAAACGGCACCTATTCCCAAGCTGTTTTTCCGAAATATACAGTAGGCACTTCCCAATTTTATAAGACCAAGAAATTAAACGTCTTTGCTGCCTATTCTTTTGGCCCCAGAAAAGATTTGAACAAAGTTGAAAGTACCACGAACTTTATTGATGACACTGGGATTTTTTCAAGATGGGCGACCAATTTCAGTAGAATTACAAGGGCAAAGACCCATACGACCCAGCTAAACATTGATTATATATTCGATGAACAGAACGAACTAAGCTTTGCTTCCAACCTGCTATTATCACCGAATAAAACACATAAATACCGGCAAAATACCAACATTCGAAATGCGCAATTTACGCTCGATTCAGTTTTCACGACGCAAAGCGACCTATTCGAAGATAAGAACAATCTGTCGGCCGACCTTACCTACAAACATAGTTTTAAGAAAGAGGGAAACCTGCAATTAAACGGTCATTACACGACTTACGATTTAAATAGGACGCAAGAAGCCCAATCAGATTACTACGCTCCGGACGGACAATTCTTAAGAGACTTTGCGTTTTTTACCGATGCCGATCAAGTGGTTGAAATTTATACGGCACAAATGGATGTATCGGCTTCCATCGGAAGTGTGCGGTATGAAACAGGCCTCAAGGGATCATTTATTGATTCAAAAAGTGGATTGGGTTTCTATACCATAAACAATGGCATTCGTACACTCGCTCCCGCCTTATCAGATGACTATCGATATAATGAGGAAGTGTATGCCGGGTACTTGAGTATGTCGAAAGATTGGGAAAAACTCAACTTAAAGGCCGGGCTACGGGGCGAATACACGAATAGCTCTGGCAATTCGGTCTCACTTAACCAAATCAATGATCTAGGCTATTTTGAATTGTTCCCAACCTTCTACCTTTTGTATACCATAAATGACAGCCATAGTTTGGCGTTTAACTATTCAAGGAAACTAGATAGACCCCGCTATGAGGATTTGAACCCTTTTAGAAACTATGTAAATGAAAATAATTTTATAGAAGGAAACCCCAATTTAGTGCCAAGTTTCAGCAACAATTTTAATTTAAATTACACTTTGAATGGCGAGTATATCTTTGATTTTTATTACAGGGATAACGGAAAGTATATTTCAACATTGGCATTTCAGGACAATCAAAATTTTATTTTGAAGGATATTTCCCAAAATGTGCTGGGAAGTACTTCGTATGGTTTCGATTTCAATTATGGAAAATCGATATCGGATCAGTGGTATCTCTATACCTATCTATCGCTTTTTCATGAGGAGGAAAGCTTTATAGCGATTGAAAGTAATAATCAGAACATTAAGAATAGCGTAAATGGGGCCTATATCGACCTCACGAACTACATCACCCTTTCTAAGGATGGTACCTTTAAAGGCGAATTGGGAATAGCCTATCTTTCAGGCTTTATGGAGGGCTCCTATAAGCAGAAAGAAACAACCAATCTGACCTTGGGCCTAAGAAAGTCGTTTTGGAACAAGCGGGCCTTATTAAGTCTTCAGGCCAACGACTTGTTGAATAAAGCCAATAGCCTTGTATATTCCCAATATTTGAATCAGGATAATGGCTATCTGTCGCGACCGGAGACCCAATATGTACGTTTGGGGTTTACGCTTAATTTTGGGAATTTCAGACTCGAGGATAACGCTCGTGAAATCGAAAAGAACGAACGGGAGCGCTTAAATAAAGAGTAACATTCCCGCAGATCTGGCAGGCCCCGTTTCCCGATTTAAGACACTTAATCCTGCCATTCGGCAATAAATAGATTCGTATCCCTGCCTCCACCATTATTTCGGTTGCTTGAGAAGGCCAACTTTGTACCATCGTTTGAAAATACAGGGAAGGCGTCGAAGGTCTGTCCGTGGGTAACCCTTTCCAAATTTTTCCCATCAAGATCGATTAGATATAGGTTAAATGGAAATCCTTTTTCAGCTTCAAAATTGCTTGCAAAAAGCACTTTATTTCCTGAGGGTGTAAAAAACGGACACCAATTGGCATTTCCTAAGAAAGTCAACTGTTTAAGACCGCTACCATCGGCATTGCATAGAAAAAGTTCCATTTCGGTCGGCTGCACCAAGCCTTGGGCAAGTAATTCCTTATACTCTTTGATGGCCGCTTCGGACTTGGGACGTGAGGCCCTAAAAATAATCTTGCTGCCGTCCGGGGAGAAAAATGCCCCACCATCGTACCCCAGTTCATTCGTTATCTGTTTTACGTTGTTCCCATCAAGATCCATGGTATACAATTCCAAGTCGCCACTTCGCATTGAAGTAAATACGATTTTGTCACCCTTTGGTGATACGGTCGCCTCTGCATCATATCCTGGCGTGTTGGTCAAACGGCCAACGATATTCCCTTTTAGATCTGCCTTAAAAATATCGAATGAATCATATACGGGCCATACGTATTTTCCGTTCTTTCTCAAAGGCACTTCAGGACATTCCTTATCGACTAGATGCGTTGAACCATAGATAATATGTTCATTGTCTGGAAGAAAATAGGAACAGGTGGTCCGTCCCATTCCCGTACTGAGCATTGGTGGCCGTTGGTTTTGAAACGAATCGGCGACGTTCATTAAAAATATTTGATCGCATTGCAACCCCCATCCTGTATTATTCGATTGAAAAACCAGCTTCTTGTCGTCAAAGCTCCAATATGCCTCTGCGTTATCCCCCCCGAAGGTGATTTGGCGAATTGATTTAAAATGTTTTTCACCTGCGTAGATTAAGGTATCAGAACCCGCCATCAAGGAAGGGGTTTCTTTTTTGGGCGGCTCCGGTTTCTTGGGCTCTGGCTTACAGGCCACAAAAGGGATAATCAAAAAAAAGAGCGCAAAAATTCTCATAGGATGTTTAATTTTGTGAAACTTTGCATTGAAATCGTGAATGATCATTTCAAGGCGGTAAGTTATCAAGCCCTGAAAGAGTTCGAAGGCTTGTTTTTGAACTGTATTTAAATTTTTGACAAATATCATGAATAGAATTCTCTTATTCCTAGTCCTAGTAAATTTTTTTTCCTGTAAACCGAAAGCATCAGAAACAGTTAGTCTTAAGGATGATGCGACATTTTTGGCCAGTGATAGCCTAGGCGGGCGCGAAACAGGGACCCCTTATGAACTGAAAGCCGCCAACTATCTTTCGAAACGCATGAAGACCATCGGCCTGTCGCCCAAAGGAAATGCGGACACCTATTTTCAGACCTTCACGTTTACTCCAAAAAAGGATCCCCATCAGGAAGTGCAATTTACTACGGGAGACAGCACAATCACGGGTACCAATGTCATCGGGTTTTTGGATAATAAGGCAGAGAACACAGTAATTATCGGGGCACATTACGATCATTTGGGAATGGGGGGTGAAGGATCTTTATATCGTGAAGGGAAAGCCATACATAACGGCGCCGATGACAATGCCAGTGGGGTATCGGTGCTTTTGCATTTGGCCGATAGTCTAATTTCGAGTGGGCCTAAAGGCAAGAATTATCTTTTTATAGCCTTTTCAGGGGAGGAAATGGGGCTACTTGGAAGTAATTATTTCGTCAAAAATCCGACAGTTGACCTCTCCAAGGTCGATTATATGTTGAATATGGACATGGTTGGAAGACTTCGGGAAGATAAGTCCCTTTCAGTGAGCGGCACCGGCACTTCCCCACGATGGACCCAAGTGCTGAAGGCGACCGATCCAGGCTTTAAATTGATCTTAAAGGAGTCTGGGGTAGGCCCCTCAGACCATACGTCGTTTTATTTACAGGATATTCCTGTTTTGCATTTTTTTACGGGACAGCATGCCGATTATCATAAACCATCGGATGATTCTGATAAATTGAATTACGAAGGAATGCAGCAGATTACGAATTATATTTTCGCGATTATTACCGAGTTGAACGACGCCCCGAAACTGGTCTTTAAAAAAACGAAGAACGAAAGCGAAGAGGTGCCCCGATTTAAGGTGGCCTTGGGGGTCGTACCCGACTATCTCTTTGATGGGAAGGGCATGCGCATCGATGGGATTAGCGAAGATAAACCTGCCCAAAAGGCCGGGCTCCAGAAAGGGGATATCGTAGTGCAGTTG
The DNA here is from genome assembly GCA_038316335.1 of Flavobacteriales bacterium. GTDB lineage: Bacteria > Bacteroidota > Bacteroidia > Flavobacteriales > Flavobacteriaceae > JALHST01. The sequence goes on along the minus strand of JBBQAM010000026.1, from coordinate 3,355 downwards.
GGAGATAGTGTCGTCGTAGATATGATGAGCTACATGAGGGCGCTCTCAAGTTTTGAGGAAGGTAATTCGACCAAGGTCGTCGTAGATCGTAACGGGAAGCAGGTTGAAGTACAGGTCACTTTTTAGGTATGGGCGTCGGCATCAAGCTGCCATTCCAATAAATTTGCCATTAGGAAATGCGATGTTTTATGTTGATTATGTACTGTAAAACTATGATAACCCGCCGCCTTCCAACTAAATTCCAGGCCATCTCGGAACACTCAATGTCTTGTCCCTACTATTAGGTTGTTAACCGACTCATGAATTTTCCTTAAATTTGCGTCCCAAAACAAAATAATAAGCTTGGTTAACATTGGCAAAATAGAATTACCTAGATTTCCTTTACTCCTCGCTCCCATGGAGGATGTAAGTGATCCGCCCTTTCGTGCCTTGTGCAAGGAACAAGGGGCCGACGTAGTCTATACCGAGTTTATTTCCTCGGAAGGATTGATACGCGATGCCGCTAAAAGTGTCATGAAATTAGACATCTATGAAAAGGAACGCCCAGTGGGGATACAGATTTTTGGGGCGAATCTTGATTCAATGCTACAGACGGTCGATATTGTAGAGCGAAGCAATCCAGACATTATCGATATCAATTTTGGCTGCCCCGTGAAAAAGGTCGTGTGTAAAGGTGCCGGAGCCGGCATTCTAAAGGATATTCCGCTCATGGTAAAATTGACCGGGGAAATGGTAAAACGGACGAATTTGCCAATTACCGTCAAGACCCGTTTGGGTTGGGACCACGAGTCGATTAAGATCGTGGAAGTTGCTGAACGATTGCAAGACGTGGGCTGTAAGGCCATTGCCATTCATGGGCGCACCAGGGTGCAGATGTATAAGGGGGAAGCAGACTGGCGGCCCATCGCCGAGGTAAAGAACAATCAGCGGATGCATATCCCTATTTTTGGCAACGGGGATATCGATACCCCGGAAGCCGCCTTAAAAATGAGGGACGTCTATGGGTTGGATGGCGCTATGATCGGACGTGCAAGCATAGGTTATCCTTGGTTTTTTAAGGAAGTAAAGCATTATTTTAATACAGGGACCCATTTGGCGCCGCCTACTATGGAAGAACGTGTGGATGCCGCGCGACGCCATCTACAAATGGCCATTGCCTGGAAAGGTGAAAACTTAGGTGTTTTTGAGACGCGTCGACATTATACCAATTACTTTAAAGGGATTCCCAATTTTAAGGAATATCGTATGAAAATGGTGACGAGTGACGATTCTGCGGACGTCTTTGCCACATTTGACGAAATCTTGGAGAAATTTGGGGACTACCAATTCGCCACCTGATCTAGGTTAATAATTTCTTCGTAACCCGACTGCTTGCGATTTTAGAGGCGATTAAGCCTAAAACACTGATGGTTGCCAGCACAATAAAAACATTGATGAATTGGTAGGTTACAGGGTATGCCAAAGATGGGGTGATTTTAAGCCAGCCGAACATGATTTGGGAGACGATCAAAAGGGAGGCCAACAGCACCCCGATCAGCCCGCCGATGCTTGTGACCAGAATGCCTTGTATAAAATAAATATGTCTCAGTTCTTTTAAGGTAGTGCCTAAACTATACAAAGTTTTTGAATTCTGTTGCTTGTCCAATATCATCATGATGATGGCTCCAACTACGTTAAATAATGCAATGATCAAGACAAGCGTAAAGATGAGATACGTGGCCAGGTTTTCGGTGTTCAGCATGCGATACAGCGAACTATTCTGTTCTTCACGATCTTTTAGGACGATCTTGTCGCCTAAAACTTGTGCAACTTCTTTTTTGATGGTGGCCATATCGGCATCTTTGGTCAATCTAAGATTGATGCCTGAGATTTGTGTACTATCCTTTTCCAACAACGCTTGTACCAAGGAAAGATCCGTAAAAACATATTTCCTATCGAGGTTTTCTTCAATCTGATAGACCCCGCTGATTACCAAAGGGAGTTCATTATAAGGTTTTGTTTGTTGTGACAGAAATCCCTTTCCAGGTTTTGCCGCCAAAACCACCAGGGGATGTTGGAATTGGTTTAGGCCCAAGCCTAGGATATTCGCGATTTCGTAGCCCACCACTCCCTGCCTATCAGTTATTTGCCAATCCCCGAAATAAAGGGTGCTATCGATTCCGGTGGCCGACGTATACTTGGTATCGACTCCTTTAATATAGGCGTTATGATATTTCTTTTCGTAGGATAAGTATACCTGTTCCTCGATTTCCTTTGAATAGGATGTGATATCCTTGATTGCACTTAATTTGTATTCTTGTTCACGCGAGATGGAGAAGAATTTTCCGGTAGCAGGGGTGACTTTTAGGTCAGGGTCGAATGAATTACTAAAGGATAAACTAAAAGTCTTAAGACCTGCAAATCCAGAAAGGACGATAAAAAGGGAAGCAGATCCGATTACAATGACCAAAAAGGTAATAAAATTGATAATATTGACCGCATTTTGGCTACTTTTTGAACGAACATAGCGTTTTGCGATGTAAAAGGGAAAATTCAAGTGCTAGGATTTTTTTCGTTTTGGGAGCAAGTTGGGATCTGTAATGGGGTTTCCCCCACCTTTGAGAGAATGTTCTATATTTTCTATATAGTCTAGTGAATCGTCAAGATAGAAGAGGAGTTCGGGCACGCGGCGCATCTGGTTTCTCGTGCGTTGTGACAGCTCATGTTTGATCAGGGGTTGGTTTGATTTGATCCCTTCCATAAGTTTCATGGCCTCGGCGGTCGGGAAGATGCTCAAATATACCTTGGCCAGCGAGAGGTCTGAAGTCACCGCAACTTTGGTGACCGAGATGAGGATGCTGCGCATACCGCCTTCGATGGCCGCACGTTGCAGAATATCGACGATATCTTTTTGAATGACCCCGGCAATCTTTTTTTGACGCTGTGTTTCCATGGGGGTAAAAGTACGAACAAAACTGTTGAAACCTAAAAGGTTTCTTCTCGTTCATTTTGTCATGATACAAAACGAACCAAAAAATCAAGAAGGTTTTACAGGAAATTTTTGGCCGTCGCCAAAACCGTGGTTGTTGCTAACGCTCCCTGCTCTTTTTCGCTTCGCGAAACGCACTTCCGCTGGCAACCCCACTATTTCTTAAAAACTTCGGTTTTCCACGATTCAGACCGATAGTTCTTGGAAGGCCTTCTTTTTCTGTAGTGTAGCGCTTATGGGCGTAAGGAACGCGGGAAGCCCTGGACCGCGTTTAGCCCGTAGGCGCGGTTCCCAAAAGCATGACTTTTGGGAAACACCTAATGAAAAAGTGTCCTTTTTGCGCCTCTTTTTGGACAGGCAAAAAGAGGCATAAAGGGAAATAGGACG
>JBBQAM010000092.1:0-8430 GCA_038316335.1 Flavobacteriales bacterium | reverse complement strand
AATTTATGGGTACTGAATACAGTTGTTTTCATTATTGTTTCTTTATCTGATACTTCCGTTTCTTCCAATTGATAATGCCAAATATTTTTATTAATATTTGAACCTGTAGAAGCTCATTTCTTAATTTTTCCATTTCCAGTCTCTGATTTCAGGCATATCCACCCCGTTTTTCCGGATGTAATAGTTGTGTTCTATCAACTTATCCTGCATTTCCTGTTTTATATATGCTACCTCATCACCTAAATTTTGAACCCTGTCCAAGACATCCTGTACCAAGTGAAAACGATCCATATCGTTCAGTACCGTCATATCAAAAGCGGTAGTAATCGTACCTTCTTCCTTGTATCCATGTACATGTAGGTTGACATGGTTACCGCGATTATAGGTTAACCTGTGTATCAACCAGGGATAGCCGTGAAATGCAAAAATGATTGGTTTGTTTTTCGTGAACAGCATATCGAAATCAGCTTCGTTCAACCCATGCGGATGCGCTGTTTCGGACTGTAGCTTCATTAAATCGACCACATTGACGACCCGTATTTTCAGTTCTGGCAGTTTTTCACGAAGTATGGAGACCGCAGCCAAGGTCTCTAGGGTAGGAACATCTCCGGCACATGCCATTACCACATCGGGATCTGAATCTTGGTCATTGCTCGCCCAGGTCCAAATGCCTATTCCTTTGGTACAATGGATGACTGCTTCTTCCATGGGAAGCCATTGCGGTGCGGGGTGCTTTCCGGCCACAACGACATTTACATAATGCTTGCTACGGAAACAATGGTCCATTACGGATAAAAGACAATTGGCGTCCGGTGGCAGGTATACCCGAACTATTTCGGCTTTTTTATTAACCACATGGTCGATAAAGCCAGGATCTTGATGGGTAAACCCGTTGTGGTCTTGCCTCCATACATGCGAGGCCAAAAGTATGTTCAGGGAGGCAATTTTTCTGCGCCAAGGCAGTTCTGAAGTTACTTTTAACCACTTCGCATGTTGGTTGAACATGGAATCGATAATATGGATAAAGGCCTCGTAGCAATTGAACAGGCCATGTCTTCCGGTCAATAGGTAACCTTCCAACCAGCCTTCGCACTGGTGTTCGCTCAACATCTCCACCACACGGCCCTCTTTCTTGAGAAATTTATCTGTCTCAATGGTTTCTGCTTCCCATTGCCGATCGGTCGCCTCGAAAACCGAATTCAAACGGTTGGAAAGTGTTTCATCCGGTCCAAAAATTCTGAAATTCCGTTGCGATTGGTTTAGCTTGATAATATCCCTGGCAAATTCTCCCAGAACACGGGTATCGCCGTTTCCCATCTCACCACGTTTGTGCACTACTCCGTAATCACGAAAATCGGGCATATGGAGGTCTTTCAGCAAAATACCCCCATTGGCATGGGGATTTGCCCCCATCCTTCGTTCGCCTTTTGGTGCCAATTCTGCCAATTCTGGTAAAAAACGGCCCTGTTCATCAAAAAGTTCCTCGGGCCTGTAACTTTTAAACCATGCTTCAAGTTCCTTTAGGTGCTCCTTATTGGTTGCAACATCAGATAGCGGAACTTGATGCGATCGAAAATGACCTTCTACAGGTAGACCATCCACAAACTTTGGGCCTGTCCACCCTTTTGGGGATTTCAAAATAATCATGAGCCATTGCGGGCGTGCGGGCGTGGTATCCCGTGCGGCGCTTTCTTTTATGGCTTTTATTTCCTCAATTATTTGGTCTAACAACGCCGACATTTTTTGATGCATTTTCGTAGGGTCATCGCCCTCAATAAAATAGGGCTTCCATCCATACCCTAAAAAAAGCTGTTCCAGTTCCTCTTTTCCGATGCGGGCAAGAATGGTGGGATTTGCTATCTTATAACCATTGAGATGCAGGATTGGTAGTACAACCCCGTCGGTTACAGGATTCAGGAATTTGTTGGAGTGCCATGCGGTAGCCAGGGGACCTGTTTCAGCTTCCCCGTCGCCAACCACACAGGACACTATTAAATCAGGATTATCAAAGGCTGCCCCGAAAGCATGGCTCAACGAATAGCCCAACTCGCCCCCTTCATGAATGGAACCTGGGCATTCGGGAGATACATGGCTGGGAATACCGCCCGGGAAAGAAAATTGGGTAAACAGTTTTCTCAATCCCTCTTCGTCTTGACTTATTTCAGGATATACCTCGCTATATGTTCCTTCAAGGTATGTGCTGCCCACCAGTGCCGGCCCTCCGTGGCCGGGACCTGAAACGTAAATCATGTTCAGATCGTATTTTTTGATGATGCGGTTTAGATGTACATAAATAAAATTTTGGCCCGGCGTAGTACCCCAATGACCCAATAACATGGGTTTGATATGTTCCGGTTTTAACGGTTGCCGCATCAGCGGATTGTCCCTTAGATATATCTGGCCAACGGAAAGATAATTCGCTGCCCGCCAATACGCATCCATTTTATCTAAAAGTTCTTGGGATATTTGTCCCTTGCCTATTTCGCTATTTTGATTATCCATGTCTTACTTATTTTTTACCTGTCCTTTTTTACTTTTGAATTCGTTGTACAAATCCTTTGTACTCTTTGCGATCATCACCTCCTCATTGGTAGGGATTACCATAACTTTTACTTTGCTATCTGGAATCGAAATTTGAAATCTATTTTGTTCATTTTGTATTTCATCCAACTCAATACCTGCAAAGGCAAGTCCATCACATATTCTTGAACGGATCAGCGGTGCATTTTCACCTATACCACCTGAAAACACGACAATGTCAAGACCTCCCAATACGGTCATGAAAGCACCTATCCATTTTTTTATCTGATAACAAAAAAGTGCTACTGCTTCTGCTGCCCCATTGTTCGAGCTTTCTTTTTGTAATAAGTCCCGCATATCGGCACTAACTCCTGAAATCCCTAATAAACCAGCTTCATGATTGATCAAATGGTTGAACTGTTTGGGGTTCATCCCTTCACTGTTCATGATGTACCAAGCGACTCCAGGATCCAGATCGCCACTTCTTGTACCCATAACACATCCACCTGCCGGTGTAAAACCCATACTGGTATCTATACTTTTGCCGTCTTTTACGGCGGCCAAACTGGCCCCGTTCCCCAGATGGGCCAAAATGACCCTTCCATTAGCTACGGCAACACCCACTTTTTTCTTTAGCTCTTCTATGAGATAGGCATAGGATAAGCCGTGAAAACCATATCGCTGGATACCTAATTTGTCAAAACGATTCGGTATGGGCAGCATTTTTGCAATGCGGGGCAAAGTGGTGTGAAAGGCGGTATCAAAACAGGCTATCTGTAATATATGGGGGCAATGTCTTGTGAACAGCTCGATCATATCAATCTCGGCCGGAAGGTGATCAGGGTCATAATCACTGATTTGTTTCAATTGCATTAACAAAGACGCACTTATTACTTCCGCCTGTTTATGGTTCATCCCATGAACAATGCGATGACCGATACATTTGACCTTGCTAAAATCAGGTTGCTTTTTGAGCCAAAGGATTAAAAAGGTCGCCGCTTCGTAAAAACCAGGGGCATATACATCGTAACTCGTGTTTTTTTTAGTGTTATTATCGGTAATGTTGAATTCGGTATTTTGCAAACCAATGCGGTTGATGCTTCCGGAAGATATGGGCATGGGATTTTCGGCCATTTCGTACATGGCGAATTTAATGCTGGATGAACCGCCATTGATCGTCAAAAGATTTGAATTTTCAAGATACATTGCTTACCCTAGGTTAATTTTTGGATTATCGTTTACTGGGCGGTATAGCCCCCATCGATGACCAGTTCAGCCCCCGTCATAAATTTGGATTCGTCCGAGGCCAGATATACTACTCCGTAACCTATGTCGTCAGGTTCTCCCATATGTCCGATAGGATGCAGACTATCCAACATCTTTCTTCCGTCTTCCACATTGCCTGAGGCTTTCAGATAGTTCTCTACCATGGGGGTCCAGATATAGGCCGGATGAATGGAATTAACACGGATGCCGTAGCCCTGTTTGGCACAATGTAGCGCGGCTGACTTGGTAAACAAGGTAACACCTCCCTTGCTAGCGTTGTAGGCCGGTAGATTAGGGTCGCCAATAAGTCCTTCAATAGAGGAAAAATTGATAATGGAACCACCCTCTCCTGTCTTTTTCATCGCTTTGATTCCGTATTGAGTGCCTAAAAAACTACCATCAAGGTTGATACTCATCAACTTTCTCCAATCTGCCAAAGTTATCTCCTCCACATTGCCACCGACTCCTATACCGGCAGAGTTGGCCAAAATATGCAGTTTACCAAATGTTTTAATGGTAGTCTTGATGATGTTTTCCCATTCATCTTCCTTCGACACATCTTGCCTAATGAATATGGCTTCCCCTCCGTTGTCTTTTATTGACGTTACTACTTCATTTCCATGATCCTCGTCCAAATCTGTTATTACAATTTTCGCTCCTTCACGTGCCAACAGGATAGCACTTGATTTTCCTAGACCAGAGGCACCTCCCGTGACAATGGCTACTTTATTCTTTACTCGATCCATAATTTTATAATTTAATTGTTACTAGAAGAGGAAGTGGAATCCAATGGATTTATCCTTCCACTTCTTACGTTCATTTTATTTTTAATTTTTCGAATTGTTCAAAACACAACTCTTATCCTTCATATAAAAGGCGGTCATATCTTTATATTTCGGCCCTAGCTCCTTACCACACCATTCCAATAAGACCAGTTGTTCGGAACAGATGGTATTACGGACCGCCTTTTTCAGTTCTAGCTTTAACAGTTCCTCGTCAAAGCTGACTTTTTTTAATACTTTTTCGTGATATTCCAAAGTTTCCATTTTCTATTTTTTAGTTTAAAATCGATTTTAATGCTGCCATAAAATCAGATTATCCTCCAAAGGCACGGCAATCCCTTCATAGTTAGGCAAGATGCGAACGGTGTAATGCTGGGTAGGCCTGGAAGTAATGACCTTGGCATAAAAGTTATGACCCCCATGATCTCCGATCCAATCCATTTTCATCTCGATCCGCTCAGGCTGTTTCCCCTTTAAACCTTCGGCAAAAAGCTCCACCAAAACATGTTTAGGGTTAATACCATTCAGCCATGCCTGAATCCTAAATTCATGGCTTTTGCGATTGCTTTCAACTTGACTTTTGCCAAACCGGATGCTACCCCATTTGCTCTTGATTTCGTATCGTGCGCTCACGATTCTTTTTCCGGCCGTTCCTTTTCTTGCCGCCCGTTTTTTATAATTGATGGCAGTAGGCAGGTAGTATTGTTCCGTGTATTCGCGCACGGTGCGATTGGTCGAAAAACGGGGAGTGAGGGTCGCCATACTTTTACGCATCCGACCGACCCAACGTTCCGGTATTCCTTTTTTGTTGCGTTCGTAAAATTCGGGGACCACTTCATTTTCCAATAGGTCATATAAGGCATTCGCTTCATAGGTGTCCCAAGCGGATGAGTCGTAATGTTCCTTTCCATCACCCAATGCCCAACCCACTTCGGGGGAGTATGCCTCGGCCCACCAACCATCCAGTTCGGATAGGTTAATCCCACCATTGACCAGTACCTTCATACCGCTTGTGCCGCTTGCCTCCCAAGGACGTCTTGGGGTATTGAGCCATACGTCAACGCCCTGTACCAAGTTCTCGGTCAACATTATGTCATAGTCGCTTAAAAACACCACATGTTTATAAAGATTATGCTGTTGGATAAACTGCACCCATTTTCGTATCAATCCCTTGCCTGATTCGTCAAATGGTGGTGCCTTGCCGGCCAGCACCAGTTGTACTGGATGTTCTTGATGTGTAAGAATACGGATAAAACGTTCGGGATCATGCAAGAGCAGATCGGGCCTTTTGTAGGGTACAAAACGGCGCGCAAAACCCAAGGTCAAGGTATTGGGGTCGAAAATTTGGTTTGCTATCCCAACGATTTCGGGTGATAGACCAGAAACCTGGGATTGTCTTTCAAATCTGGTGCGGATAAAGCCGATGAGCCTATTTCTGGAAAGGTTCCTGAATTCCCAAAGTTTTTCATCGCCGATGTGCGAAATATGAGCTTCATGATCTACCAGTTCCCCCCGCCAGCGGTCTTTGCCGCAGGCCTCGGTCCAGATTTCATCGGCATATTCAGAATCCCAAGAGGGCATATGCACTCCATTGGTCACATATTCTATGGGAATTTCATGTATCGGCCAGCGCGGAAAAAGGTTCCGAAAAAGATTTCTGCTTACCTCGCCGTGCAACCGGCTAACCCCATTGACCGCGCCGCTGCCACGGGTGGCGAGATAGGCCATATTAAAATAGGAGGAGGGATTGTTGACATCTTCCCGTCCAAGGGCCATTAGATTATTGAGACCTATACCGAGTTCTTCCTTGGCGTACGTACCAAAAAATTGCTCCATAAGGGCAGGGTTAAAGTGATCGAACCCTGCGGGAACAGCTGTATGGGTGGTAAATAGGTTTCCGGCCCGGGTAACGGCCAACGCTTCCTCGAAAGTAGTTCCGGTTTCTTTCATAAATTCACGCGCCCTTTCCAAAACAAGGAAAGCGGCATGGCCCTCGTTCATGTGGCATACCTCGGGTTTTATATCCAAGGCCTTTAGCAATTTGTAGCCCCCAATGCCCAATACAATTTCCTGTTTTATCCTTGTTTCCGGTCCCCCACCGTACAACTCGTCGGTTATGCTGCGATACTCGGGCAAATTGATGGCATCATTACTATCTAAAAGATATAACTTTAACCTTCCTACTTGTACCTGCCAAGCGCGTAACCATAGGGGATGGCCGGGAAATACGATCTTTATCCGCAGCCATTCACCATCTGGGAGGCGCAACGGCGTTATTGGCAATTGCCCGGGATCGTTAAAAGGAAATTGTTCGTTTTGATTACCTGCTTTGTCAATAACCTGCCGGAAATACCCTTGGGCATACAGTAGGCCCACCGCCACCACAGGAACGCCGAGATCACTTGCGGATTTTAGTTGATCACCTGCCACATTGCCCAGACCACCTGCATAAATGGGCAATGCCTCACTCAGCATGTATTCCATACTAAAATAAGCAACCTTCGTAAGTTGGGCCTTAGGATGCTTTTGTTGAAACCAGGTAGGGATTGATAGTGCTTTTTCATTGTCGTCCAAAAGAGTTTGTATTTTCTCCCGAAACACCGAATCGGCCAAATGCTGCTCCAGACGTTCTCTTGAAACGGTCTGTAAAATTACCCAGGGGTTATTCGTTTGTTCCCATAGTTCCGGATCCAATTGTTGCCATAATTTATCGGAGGCATGGTTCCACGACCAGCGGATATTCAGGGCCAGTTCTATAAGGGATTCCACACCTTCGATATCGGTATGCATTAGTCCGTATAGTTCATTTGTATCTACTGTCTGTTTTATCATGTTCTTATGTTTTAATATTATTCTTATAGAAATTACTTATGAGTCCCCAGACCTCAAAAGGTTCTTTTAGAAATAATTGGTGGTCGCCATCTTTTACTTCAATGAATTGGGCATTGGTGAATGTTGATGCAAAGTTTTTTACATTTGTAATGGGTGCGATTTTGTCTTTCGTTCCCTGAATGAAAAGTACTTTTCGGTCGCGTATGTTCTTGGTAATATCATAGAGATCGGTCTTAAGAATGACTTCGTTCAATGAATAGTAATAGCTTTGCCAAGTGTGCTTTTTTGAATCGGAAAATACTTCATCGGTCAGATTTTCGGGCTTTAACCATTTTGAGAGGTAAAGCGGGTGCAGCATGCAGAACAGTTTCCCATATGGGCCTATCGCAATACGATCAAAAAGAAGGTCGTTGGACATCTGCTCAGTGAATTGATCTCTACTTTCAAATACCGGGAGACCGATTACCGCAGTCCCGGCAAACCAATCCGGGTGTTTTGCAAATAATGCCAAGGAAAGAATGGCACCTAATGAATGGCCTACAATAACCGTTCGTCCCTTGTTGAACCCTTCTTTGACTATTATTTTTTCAAGTGCTTCTAATTGGGTTTTAAGTGTATAGTCGCTCTGAGGTTTGGGAGAATCACCAAAACCCAATAAATCGACCAAAAGAAGCTTGTACGTTCCTTTGATTTCCTCCAAATCCTGTTTCCAATAGTTTTTGGAACCAGCCAAGCCGTGGATAAGGAGAAGAGGGCTTTCTCCGGAGCCTAGTACTTCATAGTTCAAAGACATTGTTTCCGCATGATATTCGGGGGCCAAAGCCACTTTCAAATATTGATAGCCGCCTACCAATAAGAAAACGGTTACTATAGTTAGCGACCCTGCCGCTATCATTTTAAAGGATTTTACGATTGTTTTTTTCACTTTAATAAATTTGTATTTATTAATATCATCATTTTCAAATGCCGGTTTACGGGTTAGCACCTTTGGGTTTCTAGCTGTTTTTTAAAATCAAAAACTCCATAGGTT
>JBBQAM010000086.1:0-10198 GCA_038316335.1 Flavobacteriales bacterium | reverse complement strand
GGCGAAATAATGTTTGCCCCTAATAATGTAGTGGACTTCCTGACAGAATTCCTTCGCTACTACCAATGAAATATTTCGCCCGTTCAAATAATCTATCAAAGCAGGATGCCCTAAAGGACGTATTCGGGTTATGGCTATTTTTTCCTCAAAGGGCCTAATAGGGGTCTGCGGGTGAAAAGAAAAAGAAGGTAGGTCCTCGGCCAAAAGGCCCAAGGCCTCCCGTACGGAACATTTGTAAAGTCTTACCAACAGATCGATGACGTTCCCTCCGATACCTTCTCCATGGTCGTACCATAGGTTCTTGGTTTTCGATACCTTGAAAGAGGCTTGGGTTTCCGACCGGAACGGACTCGGGAACCAAGCTTCTTTTTCCGTTTCCCGGCTGGGAAAGTGCCCTGCCTTTGCCATCGTCTTTACGATGCAAACGGCACGGGCTTTTTCGCAGCTAATGCTTTTAGATGTCATTTTTGAATGGTTAATATCTAAGGCTTCTTGTTTCTAAAGAGCCCACTGTTGAATTCCGCTTCCAAGAATTCATCCGATAAATTAGGTTCGCCCAATAACCAAGCATCGATGAGTTCCTTATCAAAGAATTTCTGGCGGATATGTCTGTTGTTTCCCATGGGGATCAATCTCAATTGGGTAAGCTTGTAGATCTTGCTTTTGGACAGCCCTGTATAGTTGGCAAGGTCATCCACGTTCATTACCTTCTTGTTGTGGGCAAGAAGACCTTTAATGTCCTGCAAGAGTTCCACTACATTTTTTTCCTCGTGCATAATCATATATTTTAAATTCGAAATTGGTAAATGGCCATTTACTTTTAAAAGAAATCAGGGCCAATGTAAACAGATGAAAACAGGTATGGGCCCGAATGCTGACATGTCAGGGTAAAAAATTGAAATGTCAGTGTCCAATTTGCATTCAAATTAGGCGGCCAAATATGGTCAAAAGGACGTGAAGGTAATTTTAACGCTGTGAAGTGCGATTATATAGAAAATAATGAGCGAACGTATCAATTCGGTGTGGATAATGCAATACGCAGAATCGTGGTCAGAGAGAAGAAAGGGCAAGCGGCCTTTCACCACTTGTTCTATATCGCGGCCAAGAGAGGGTCGTTCAAAACAGGAACGGAAAGACTTCCCGTGCGGACCGGTGGAGCGCGTCCGCAAGGGGCGGCTTGTAGTGGAAGAGTTGCTCGACTTCAGGGGGCAAGTTGAGCAAAAAGTTAGTATGTTCCAATCGGAAATGAACTAAACAAAACTTTCAAATAATATCCATATTTTCAATATTAACGGCATTAACAATCTTTTAAGTTAGAATTATGAAAAGCCCATTTTATGTACAAAAGTTAAGCCCAATAATCTTTTGAAATGTTTATACTAATACATCCCTTGAATTTGAGGTATATTCCACTATCAAAAATTATTCTTATTATAATTAACATTTATTTAACAAGAAAAAAAAAACAATTCGTATTACTTTTTTCTTAGATTTAGAAAGAATAGACTACAAAGTGAGTTTGGTTTCCCCATAATTTTATTATTACACATTGTATGGACAACTGTGCCACTTCTACCTCTAAATTGCTCACTATTTTAAAGATAAGGCACACTAAGGGTTACATAGAAGACAATATCCTTTCCCATCCCGACCATCCGAGCCTGTTGTCCATCACCGATACCCTTGAAAAGTACCGAATTGAAAACCTTGTAGTCAAAATAAATGCTGACAAGCTTTGTGAAGTGCCCCAGCCCTGTATCGTACAGATCAAGGAGCGGGGAAACCCCCTCTTCCAAGTTTTGAGAACGATTTCCGGCTCGGAGGTTGCCTACTTTAACGATACCGGAAAATTGGTTCAAGAACCCAAGGAAAAATTTTTGGAGAAATGGACCAGCATTTGCCTATTGGTCGAAAAAACAGCCGAATCCAAAGAACCCGGAATAGAAAAGCGGTTGGCCGATAAAAGAGTATTGACCGTTTTAAAAGTGGCAGTGCTTTCCCTTCTTTTGATTTGGGGCATTATCAGCTTTACAAATTCGGAAATCATTGCGGATACCTCCGCTATGATATTCGCTGCCCTTTATGGCCTATTAAAAATTGCTGGACTAACTGTCGGGGTACTCCTGCTCTGGTATGAGGTAGATCGGTACAACCCTACGCTACAGAGTTTTTGCTCGGGCGATCATGGGAGCAAGATCAATTGTGACTACGTGCTGAACTCCAAGTACGCCCAAATTTTGAACGGCCGATTAAGTCTAAGTTTACTGGGCTTTTCCTATTTTTTCGGCACGCTATTATTTTTGGCCGTTGGCAAGTTTAGCTACACATCGCTTTCCCTGACGGGCTGGCTGAGTCTCGCCTCTTTGCCCATAATTCTGTTATCCCTCTATTATCAGGCGGTGGTTATCAAACAATGGTGCAAGTTCTGTATGATGGTACAGGCTCTGCTTGTTCTGGAGATCGGGCTGGTGCTTTTCAGCAAATTTTACCAAAATAGCATTGCTCTTCAATACATACCGCTATTGGCCGCACTTTTTCTAATGCCTATTTTAGCTTGGACAATCATAAAGCCTTTAATAGAAAAGGAAAAAGAGACCAATCTTTATAAAAGGGGACTCAAAAAGATAAAGAACAACCCCGATGTGTTTCACGGGCTGTTGTCCAAATCACGACAAATAAATACCCCTACCGAAGGTCTAGGTATAACCCTCACGAACAAAAGCAACAAATATAATATCATAAAAGTCTGCAACCCCTATTGCGGGCCCTGTGCCAAGGCACATCCAATTTTGGAAGACCTGCTCCAAAAAGGAAGGATTAACCTGCAAATTCTGTTTACCGCTAAAGTCGAGGACCAGCGGATGGCCGATCCCGTTCGCCACTTATTGGCAATCGATTCCTTGGGCGACAGCACAAAAACACAATTGGCCTTGGATGACTGGTACGGTTCAGAAAAGAAGGATTACAATTTATTTTGCAAGAATTACCCATTAAACGGGGAACTTGAATTACAGGATAAGAAAATAGCTGGTATGCATAGTTGGTGTGAGGCGGAAAATATTACACATACCCCTACCCTATTTATAAACGGGCATCAACTGCCCCTGGAATACGGTGTAGAGGATTTAAACGAAGTATTAATATAAAAACAAAATAGCCCAAAGCAAGCTTTGGGCCATAGACGGAATTCTCTCGAGAAGAAAGGGCAGAGTCTAGCTGCCCAGATCCATCTAGGCAAAGTTATGAATCATAAATAGATTATGATGAAAAAGTTAAGTTTAAAAAACCTCAATTTTGGGCCTAACGATTTGTTAGATCGTAGGCAACTAAGAACAATTGTAGGTGGTTATGGGGAAAATTGCAAAGCAAGTACTTGCACTAAGGGCTGTGAAAGTCGTACTACAAGCGGCTGGGTTTGCAGCTATTGTTGCATAGCATAAACCGAATTTTAATACCAACTTCTTCTTGAACCCGGGGAAGTTGGTTTTAAATTAAATTCTAATCCTCCTTTTGCTATGAATTATTTTTATAAACTCTTTTGTTGTCTTGTAGCATTTTGCTTTCTTACTGGCTATGTCTATGCCCAAACCGATGTTCCTAACGAAAGATTGATTATTAACGGAGAAACATTGGAGCCTTTTAAAAATGGTGATACCATATATTTTTCGAATGGTGATATTGACCGGAAATACTTTGAACAAAAATTGATAAGTGCCGAAATTAACCAAAGAAAATTCCAATTAGCCACCAAATTAAGTTATCCGCATCGCTTTATGGTAAACCTGAAAAGTGAACAGGACGATATTGTGTTAAGGAGTGGAAGTTATTTTATAGATGAGACCAGCAATAGAATCCAAGTGGATTCCTTGGGTGAATGCAGCTGTGTTACCGGGAAAACCAATAAGGAATTCAAGAATGTTTTTATTCCTTTTGTTTTCAAAGGAGAAAAATATGATTGTGAAAAATGGGACTTTTCAAATATGCTTTATTCCAAAAATTCGATTTTCGAGGAAAGGCTGCTGCAGTATATACAAAAACACCCCGAATCTTATGTGGGATTATGGTTCCTGATTCAGCAACTGGAGAACGAGGGTTATAGCAAAAATTTGGATAAAGGCATACGATCTTTCACTACAAACATAAGAAATGGGAAACTTTGGCAATTGGCCCATCAAACCCTTAAGGATATTGAAATAAGAAAGAATAGTAGATTTCCATCACTATCGCTTAGGGATACGCTACTAAAAATTCAAAAGATGCGATTGCCAACTGCCGATTATACATTGGTGGACTATTGGTTTAGTCGATGTCGCCCTTGTCTGGAAGCTTTTCCCAAGTTAAAGGAATTATATGCCAAATACCATGATAAGGGTTTTGAGATTATCAGTATTTCTGTAGATAAAACGCTCGATATACCAAAATGGCAACAGCGTATAAAAGAAAAGGGGTTGATTTGGCCCCAATATTTGGACGAGAACGGTAATGATGCCGCAAAGAACAAGGTCATTATTTACCCTACCACATTTTTGTTGGATGTGCATGGGGTGATCATAGAAAAAAACATCCAGTTTGACCGACTAGAAGAACTTTTGGAAAATAGCCTTTAAAAATATTCTCTCGAGAAGAATGGACATAAACCTTGGGTGTCCCTAATCGTCCAGGGCAAATATAAATTTTAAAATTTTTATAATATGAAAAAGTTGAGTTTATCGAATTTGAAAATGGGATCGAACGAGGTCCTTCACAGGGAACAGTTGAAAACTGTTGTTGGAGGATATGATGGTTTTTATTGCGCTGGTGTATATGATGCCTGCAGTGTTTACATTAGTTATCCTGATTTTAGTGCTTGTATGACAAGATGGAATTGCTAGTATTATAATTAACTGTTAATGGACAATCCCATCCCAATTTCATGGGATTGTCCTAAATATTAAGAGATGAAAAAAATAATTTCTGGATTGGCTCTATTGGTCATATTTAATCTTTCCTATTCGCAGGTATTCAAAGCAAAAATAACATATACGGCAAGTTTGGATAACGATGATTTTTATGGTCGGATGATTAAGGACACATTGGTATCTGAAAAGTTAAAAAAGTTATACTTGGAGGATATTTCCACTACTCGACCAACGGAGTTCTATTTATATATCAATGGAAACGAGGCTATTTACCGAGCACCCTTTGACCCTCAAAAATACGTAAGTCTTGGGTATAAGCCTAATAGAACTAATAATGTTGCGCGTCAAGAAAACATTTATTATACAAATTCACAAACGAAGGAAAAATATTACGAAAGTTTTTGGACGCCGGGAGTTTTGGTGAATTTAAATGAAATTGATTGGAAGTTGGGCAAGGAGACAAAAAAAATTGGGGAATATACGTGTTTCAAAGCAACTGCCAGTATAGATGAAGAACAACTATATGGATTTAAATTAATGAGTCCTGTTATAGCTTGGTACACACCAGACTTACCTACTTCTTTTGGAATTCAAACATTTAATGGACTTCCGGGAATGACTCTGGAATTAATAACCGATTATGAGAATGGTAAAATTAAATATACTGCCACAAAAATAGAAATGAGTCCAGAAGATGAAGTCATAATAAAAAAACCAGATGGTATAAAACATATGTCTGAAAAAGAATACTTAGAGTACATTAAAAAATTGAACGCAAATAGAAAAATGTAACCAGACTTAGTTAAACTTTAACTTATTTGAAATAGAATCAATTTAGAGTGCGCTAAAAAGGAAATATCCTTGATGATACAATCTCTTTTGGAGAAAACATAGCAACAACTTTGAAAAACACATTCCCATTCTACCAACAACCCGATTCCAAAGATTGCGGCCCCACTTGTCTACGTATTATATCCAAGCATTATGGCAAATTGATCTCATTGACCGAGATACGGGAACTATCGGAAACGACAAGGGAGGGTAGCAACCTTATGAAATTGAGCGATGCCGCCGAGGCCATTGGGTTTAAGTCGCTGGGAATAAAGGTAGATTACAAAAAGTTGAAAGAAGCTCCGCTGCCCCTCATAGCCCATTGGAACAACAGCCATTTTGTGGTGGTGTATAAGATTAAGGGGGATGAAGTATATATATCCGACCCCTCCTATGGACTGATCAGCTATTCAAAGAAGGGCTTTATCAGCCGTTGGATCGGCAATAATGCAAACGAACAAACCAAAGAAGGTATTGCCCTTTTATTGGAAACCACCCCAAAATTTAGAAAACTACAATGGGAGGACACCGATAAAAGATCCTTTAAGTTTCTCTACCAATATCTTTTTAAATACAAAAGTTTGCTGGTGCAGCTTGCCTTAGGGCTGCTGGTCGGTAGTCTTTTACAATTGATCGTCCCGTTTTTGACACAGAGCATTGTTGATGTGGGCATACAGAACCAGGACATCAATTTTATCTATGTAATCCTCTTTGCGCAGCTCATGCTGTTTGCGGGCAGAACAAGCGTGGAGATCTTTAGAAGCTGGATCTTGTTGCACCTGAGTACCCGAATCAATATATCATTGGTCTCCGATTTTTTTATCAAGTTGATGAACCTGCCCATCGCTTATTTCGATACCCGTATGACGGGCGACATCATGCAGCGCATCAATGACCATCAACGTATCGAGAGCCTTTTGACGGGTTCCACCCTAAGCACCTTGTTTTCATTGGCCAATTTGGTCGTTTTTAGTCTTGTGCTCGTCTATTACAACCTGACCATCTTTTTCATATTCGCTATCGGGAGTATTTTATACGTTTTCTGGATCGTATTTTTTCTAAAAAGAAGAAAGGAACTCGATTATAAACGGTTTTCCCAACTAAGCCAAGAACAGAGCACGGTCATAGAACTTATCAACGGTATGCAGGAAATAAAAATGCACAACGCCGAAAGACAAAAACGCTGGAAATGGGAATTTGTACAGGCGAGGCTCTTTAAGGTATCGGTACAAAGCCTGCGCTTGGAGCAGATGCAAAGTGTGGGGTCCTCGGCCATCAACGAGGGCAAGAACATTTTTATTACCATTAGCTCCGCCCTTTTGGTCATCAATGGATCCATTACCTTAGGGATGATGCTCTCCATACAGTACATCATCGGCAATTTGAACGGCCCCATTACTCAATTGGTCGATTTCATACGCTCGGTACAGGATGCCAAGATCAGTCTCGAACGTCTTGGCGAGATCCATGACAAGGAAGATGAGGAAAGCAAGAAAAACCGGTTGATTTCAATAATCAAAAAAAATGAGGATATCACAGTTCGCGATTTAAAATTCCGTTACCCCGGCAGCGACGAATTCGTGTTGAAAGGCATCAACATTGAAATTCCTGCCAATAAAACGACCGCCATTGTGGGTGCCAGCGGCAGCGGCAAGACCACCCTGATGAAACTGTTGTTGAAATTTTACGATCCTATTTCAGGAAAGATCCTCTATGGGGACGATGACCTGCAAACGATTTCCCATAAGGCATGGCGAGACATTTGTGGTACGGTCATGCAAGAAGGGTATGTTTTTAATGATACGATCGCCTATAACATCGCCATCGGCGAAGATACCATTGACCAGCCCCGTTTGCTACAAGCGGTCAAAATCGCCAATATCTATGAGTTTATCCAATCCTTGCCCTTGGGATTTAATACCAATATCGGAAACGAGGGCATAGGAGTGAGTGCTGGTCAAAGACAGCGTTTGTTCATTGCGCGGGCCATATATAAAAATCCGGATATCCTCTTTTTTGATGAGGCGACCTCGGCATTGGATTCTAAAAATGAACGTATCATCATGGAGCATCTCAACACTTTTTTCGAACACCGAACGGCCATTGTCATCGCCCATCGCCTGAGTACCGTAAAAAATGCGGACCAGATCTTGGTCATCGATGAAGGTCTAGTCAAGGAAAGAGGAAATCATAAAGAATTACTTGCGAAAAAAGGTATCTATTATAGCCTCGTCAAAAACCAATTGGCCTTGGAACAAATAACCGAAAGCGAAAATGCCTAATAACGTACTACCAAATAATCTAAATCTTCGCTCCGAGGAAGTTCAGGAAATCCTGACCAATCCGCCCACTTGGATCGTGCGATGGGGCATTACCTTGGTCTTTTTATTTACGTTGATCATTGCAATCCTTTCCTTTATAATTAAATATCCCGATTTTGTTACGGCAAAGGTCATTGTAACCACACAAAAACCGACCCAAACGGTAGTAACCAGAAACTCCGGGCAATTGGACAAGGTATTCGTTAAAGATCGCGACACCGTATCGCAAGGCGAAAGGCTGGCCGTCATCGAAAATTTGGCTGAATTGGACGATGTATATCTTCTAAAAAGTATAACGGATACCTTGAAGTTCAACAAGCAAAATTTTGAATTTCCGATGGAACTGACCACCAACCTGAATTTGGGAGATCTTGAAAATGCCTATATCAATTTTGAAAAGAGCTATGTCGATTATTTTTTGTTGCGCGACCTGAAACCCTATTCCAATAAAATATATGGCAATCAACGATCCATAGCCGAAATAAAGGTAAGGTTGGTGGACCAGATCAAACAAAAACAATTGTTGGAAGAAGAATATGAACTGGCACAGACCGATATCCAAAGGCATAAACAGCTCTTTGGGAAAGGCGTGATCTCACAACAGGAATATGACAATAAAAAAAGGGAATTTCTGCAAATGCAAAAAAATTTGAGCAACATGGCCATTTCCATTTCCCAGATGCGGGAGGCGACCACTTCGGCCAATCAGACCCTTAGGGAAACAAAGATCGGGCAATTGGAAGACGATACCCGCTTGTTGAAAAATCTGGCATTGGCCTACAACGCCTTGGAAAAGGCGATCCGGGATTGGGAATACAACTATGTGCTGACCTCTTCGATTGACGGTATAGTCAGCTTTCAGGAGTTTTGGGGCACCAATCAGTTTGTGAACGCAAATCAGGTGATTTACACGATCATGCCGTTGGACAAATCAAAGCTCGTGGGAAAATTGGTCCTGCCCGCCCAAAATGCCGGAAAGGTAACCTTGGGACAAAAGGTTTTGGTGAAATTGGACAATTATCCCTTTCAGCAATATGGCATGTTGGTGGGCAGGGTCGAGAACATTTCCGTTTCGCCGGATTCCAAGGGAAACTATTTCGTCTATATCTCCTTGCCCGAAGGCACAAAAACATCCTACGGAAGAAATTTGGGTTTTGACCAGGAACTTTTGGGGAATGCTGAAATTATTACGGAAGACCTAAGTGTGGCGGAGCGGGTGTTTTATAAGTTCAAGGATTTGTTCAAGTATTAAATTGTTCTACAATGCATATTATTCAAAGCTTTTGGTCCAAACCTTTACTAGAGCAATTGGCCAGTGATTCATCCTTTAAGAAGTATGCCGGTTGGCCGAGTTTGGAAGTACTGTTGTCGAGTTGGGCGCTTAGCTGCCTGACCCTAAATGAGTTTTATCCCGATAAAACTTTGTACACCGATGCATTTGGTAAAAGTATATTTATGGATTTACTGCACCTCCCCTATGCTGAGTGTAAGGTCGTTTTTGACAAAATAGACTATTTTGATACGAGCTTATGGGCGATAGGCAAACTGTTTATCTATAGTTTGCAGAGCAAGCCGTTCCTTCACTTTGATGGTGATATCTTTATATGGGAAAAATTCCCGGATGATTTTATATCCTCTGAAATTGTTGCACAGAGCCTGGAAAAAGATCCAGATCTCTACGATACCGTATTGGAGGAAATCATGGAAAATTTACAATCCATTCCCAAAGAAGCCGAATCATCCGTCAAGAAGAAAAAGGGCAATTTCGGAATCAATATGGGCGTTTTTGGCGGGCAGAATATTGAACTGATACGAGCATATTCTCTAGGTGCCATTCAATTTATAGAAGAAAACCATGTTGCCCTGAAAGATCTAAATATCAGGAATATTAATATGTTCTTTGAGCAATATCTTCTTCTCTGTTTTGCCGAATATTACAAACAAGAGGTTACCTATCTCTTCGATAATCTTTCCAATGATTTTAATGAAATCCTGAATTTTCATCTGATTCCGTTTGATGCCAAATATATTCATGTGGTCGGAAAAGCAAAGAATGATGAACTGGCCAATGAACAGATTTGTCTTAGGCTCAAAATGGAATATCCAAAAGTTTATGACCGCATACAGGAATCAATTCCAAAAATCCAA
>JBBQAM010000108.1:0-4715 GCA_038316335.1 Flavobacteriales bacterium | reverse complement strand
GCCCGACGGGAAAATTTTCAATTTTACAGGGAGCAATTGGGCCATCTATCGGAGATCCAGTTTTTAGAGGAGCCTGCCGGTTATTTTTGTAATCGTTGGCTTACCTGCATCCTAACCCCGTCATTTGAGATGCGGGAGACCATTCGATTGGCCCTTTCGACCGAAGACATTGAGTCTCGGCCATTATGGAAACCCATGCACCTACAGCCAATTTTCGAAAAGTACCCACAGTATACCGACGGCACCTCCGAAGACCTATTCGAACGGGGATTGTGTCTACCTAGTGGTTCCAATTTGGTGGCTGCGGATTTAGAAAGAATAACTGCCCTAATTTTAAAAACCCTGAACAATGATTAAAGATTATTTGGAAACCAATGCGCATAGATATGCTTCGAAATGGCTCGTATTGACCATCGATGTCTTTCTGATCGCTGTTTCGTTTATTATATCCTACCTGATCCGTTTTAATCTGACCTTTGACTTCGATACGACGCGTCTTTTTAATCAATTGCCTTTTGTGGCATTGCTGTCTGCCCTTTCTTTTATTGTTACGGGATCTTACAAAGGGGTTGTTCGGCATACCGGGGTACGGGACGTATATAATCTGTTCAATGCGATATGCTTATCGAGCATTTTGATGATCGTCATGGTCTTGTTGAATCGGGAAATGGATATTATGTCGAATTTCACCATTCCATTGTCCATTATTATAATCCATAGCCTCTTGGCATTTATTGCCCTTACTTCTTCGCGTTACGTATTTAAATCGTTGTTCGATACCTTCATGATCCGGAATTTTAAGGCAAGCAAGAATGTGTTGATCTACGGTGCGGGCGAATCTGGAATTTTGACACAAAATGCTTTGTCAAACCACACCAAAAGCAGGGTGAACGTTGTAGGATATGTTGACAATGACAACAAGAAGGTAGGAAAGTTGATCAATGGCCTGAAAGTTTTTCACAGGGATGTGTTGAATAAGGAGTTTATTATCAAGAATAATATTTCTGAAGTCATCTTCTCGATTCAGAATATAGATGCTAAAAAACTAAAAGCCATGGTCGAAGGGCTGGTCGAATTGCCTGTACAGGTCAAGATCGTCCCACCCGTTGAAAGTTGGATCAATGGAGAGCTCAAAGTTTCGCAGATAAAGCAGATCCAAATTGAGGATTTGTTAAACAGGGTACCCATAGATATTAAGAAATCGAAGGTTTCAGAAGAATTGAAGGATCAAGTTATTTTAGTAACCGGGGGCGCTGGATCCATCGGCAGCGAAATCGTTCGGCAAATCATGGGGTATGATTATAAATCCTTAATCATTATCGATCAGGCAGAATCAGCATTGTATGATCTTCAACAAGAATTAAAGCAAAACGGGTTTCACAACTTTGTTCCCATTGTCGGTGACATACGGGATAAAAACAGAATGAATACCTTCTTTCAAGAGTATAAGCCTACGATGGTCTTTCATGCCGCGGCCTATAAACATGTCCCCTTGATGGAATATAATTCGTACGAAGCCATTAAGATTAATGTTGCAGGTACCAAGATCCTTGTAGATCTATCATTGAGTCATAACGTAGATAAATTTGTATTTGTTTCTACCGACAAGGCCGTGAACCCGACAAATGTCATGGGGGCAACCAAGCGTATTGCCGAAATGTACATCAGTAGTATGCAACAAGAAAATAGAACGAAATTTATCACCACCCGATTTGGGAATGTCCTAGGCTCTAATGGTTCTGTGATTCCGCTATTTAGAAAACAGATGGAAAAAGGGGGCCCGTTGACCGTAACCCACAAAGACATTACCCGTTATTTTATGACGATTCCCGAGGCTTCCCAATTGGTATTGGAAGCTGCATCAATGGGCAAAGGTGGGGAAATATTTATTTTTGATATGGGGGAATCGGTCAAGATATTTGATTTAGCGAAAAATATGATCAAGTTATCTGGATTAAAATATCCGGAAGACATCGATATTAAAATTACCGGCTTACGACCTGGGGAGAAGCTCTATGAAGAATTGCTGGCCAATGGTGAAAATACCTTGCCTACGTATCATAAGAAGATCATGATCGGGAAGACCCGGGAACTCGACTATGTATATGTACGCTCTAAAATCGACGAGCTATGTGTTTCAAATATGTTCTTTAATGAAACTACCGTAAAAATCATGAAGGAAATCGTGCCTGAATATGTTTCCAACAATTCCGAGCTTTGCAAACTCGATCAAAAAAATCCAAAAAATGATCGTGACATAACAGCCGTGATGACTATAGAATCATAATTTTTTAGTAATCTTGTACCCGTTAATAAATCCTAAAAAATACTAGTATGGTTCTTAAAACAATCGGAAAAATAAATGTTAATTTCTTATTCGCTGTTCTTGCAATCCTAATTATTACAGCGTGCGGCTCAAAAAAGGATGTTGTTTATTTTCAGGATGCCGGGAAGTTCGAAACCTTGGTCAACAAAAGTAGTTTTGTCCCGAAATTTAAGGTAGATGATCTTGTGAGCATTTACATTTCAACCTTGGATCCAGAGGCCAGTGTTCCATTTAATCTCTTTCGTGGCTCTCCCAGTGTAACCTCACAGGCCCAACCCGTCGATTATCTAGTTGATAGGGATGGGGAAATCGATTTTCCCGTTATAGGGAAATTAAAGATTGCAGGTCTATCGCCAGAGGAAGTTAGAAATTTACTTCGTGATAAACTTTCCGATTACTTAAAAGACCCGATTATCAACATTCGGTTGATGAATTATTCTGTGACTGTTTTAGGAGAAGTCAATCAACCAGGCACTTATCCAGTCAATGGGGAGCAGATCACGGTATTGGAAGCCTTAGGCTTGGCCGGGGATTTGACCATTAAGGGGATGCGTAAGAACGTCCTGATCATTCGTGACTTTAATGGCACCAAAGTGTATACCCGTATCGATTTGACTAGAAAGGATGTCCTTGATTCCCCAGTATACTATTTGACCCAGAATGACGTTGTCTATGTAGAACCCAACAATTCGGCAATTGCGTCCTCTGCGTTGGATCAACGGACATCGATTACCATTTCTATCATATCTACCCTTATTACCACTGCGGTAATCTTAATTACGAGGTTGTAGATCAATTATTTACCCAAATACTCACCATGGAAACCGGAATATCGAATACTACTTCAACGAATGTTGAATTGAAGGATGTTATTAGAAATTATACGAATCATTGGAAATGGTTTATTTTTTCGGTAATCGTGGCCGTTGGGCTGGCGTATGTTTATATTCGTTATGCGGTTCCCGAATATGAGATCAAGGCGAAGATACAATTGTTGGAAGAGCAAGGCGGTTCTTCAGAATTGAGTGTCTTTCAGGATCTTGGGATTCTATCCGGATCTGCCAATATGGTTGAGGATGAAATTCAACTTATCAATTCGCGGTCCAATCGTATTGAGGCTGTAAAGAAATTGGGTTTGAATATTAAAATAACCCAGTTGGGCAATATTAAAAATTCCGAATTATATGACGACCCACCGTTTAAGATAAATTTTATAGCGTCAGATTCCATTATTTTCAATGCCGATTACGAATTTTATATAGAGCCCACCTCTAATACCGCTTTTGGTTTCAATGAATTGGAAGATGCCCCTGAAAAGGTCTTCGCGTTCGGTAAGAATATAGAGACCCCCATTGGGGATATTGTACTTACCCCAAATATGGGCAATCTTTCGAAATTTTTCGGTCAAAAATTCCATGTGGCCATACTTCCCGTTTCCTGGGTGGCCGATGCGTATCAAGAAAAGGTGCTTGTGTCGGGTGGGGATCAATCGAACATCGTGAATCTAACCCTCAATGATGCCATTCCCAGTAGGGGGAAGCATGTTTTAAATGCCTTGATATCGGCCTATAACCGAAATGCCATTGAGGATAAAAAGACCATCGCCGATCGTACCTCTGATTTTATCAACGAAAGAATCACAAATATTTCCTCGAGCTTGACCGACGCCGATCAATCGGCCCAGGAGTTCAAGGCCGATCGGGGCATTACCGATATTGCTTCGGAAGCCAATATCAATTTGAACATAGGGGCCTCGACAACCCAGGAATTGCAAAGTGCCAACAATCAGTTGAATATTGCGGCTTCCATGAAAGACCTTGTCGAGAATCAGGATGGTTTTGAGGTACTCCCCTCGAATATCGGACTATCCGATGCCTCGATTGCAAGCACCACGGCACGCTACAATGAATTGGCCTTGGAACGAAAGCGCTTGTTAAAGACTGCCAATGAAAAAAACCCGACTATTATAAATTTAGACCAACAATTGGCCGGGTTAAAAAATAATTTACAGGCGAGTTTGAGCAGTGCGACGAATAATCTGGGTCTAACGGTCAATAGTTTGAGTAGGCAACAGTCCCAAATAAATTCCCGCATCTATTCGGTCCCGAAAAATGAGCGGGCCTTGCGTGATATTACCCGCCAACAACAAACGACCGAAGGCCTCTATTTGTACTTGTTGCAAAAGCGTGAAGAATCGCAGATCGCCTACGCTTCGGCAACCCCGAAATCAAAAATCATCGATAACGCGTATGGCTCACAACTCCCGGTAAGTCCTAAGATTCCACTTATTTATGTGGCTTCGCTTTTACTAGGTCTTATGGTTCCTTTTACGATTATTTATGCCAAGGATTTGTTGGATAATAAGGTAGATAATAAATTGGGACTTGAA
>JBBQAM010000055.1:0-24933 GCA_038316335.1 Flavobacteriales bacterium | reverse complement strand
CGATTATGGACCTTATTGCTATTTATTGGGTGTCCTATTTTGGAATCGTGCAACGCAATGTGCGGGCGGTACTGTCCAAAAAACTGCCAGCGGAAATTTCGGGGAACATATCCTTAGACCCAAAATATGCAGCGGATTCGGTTCCGGAAAAACTAGAGGAACTCATGCAGAAAATAGATACCCATATGCAAGCCCATGAAAATTATATGAATCCAGAATTGACCATAGTGGAACTTGCCGAAGGCTTGAAGGTGCATCCAAAGTTAGTATCCACGGCAATCAATACCGTAAAAAAGCTGAATTTCAATTCATACGTCAACCAGTTCCGTATAAAAAAAGCAGAAGTATTATTAAGAAATAATGACGATAGCTTTCTGAGCATGGAGGGTATTTGTAGCGAAGTCGGTTTTAAAAGTAAAAGCGCCTTTTATTCCGCCTTCAAAAAAGAAACCGGAACTACCCCAACCAAATACAAGGAAAAATTGGTCGCTTAGCCGACCAACCTATAAAATTTACGGATAAAAGCCTTGCAAAATTAGGCTGTTTTCGAGTTCGCATTCCTGAAAAGGCATTCCTAATTCACGTACTGATTCCTGATTTCGACCAGATATACTGATTCAAAGCACAAATTGGTTCTAATTTCAGAAATCAGAACTTCTTCCCAAATACTACAATCTGATTTTTACGTTTAAAAACCGAACCTTTGGTCAAACAATAACTCCAAAGTATACTTTATCATCTCGCAATACTAGTTTACGTCAGGCATCAATTCCTTACAATTTGAAAATTGCTTACTAGTTATAAATAAAAAGTTCCCCCATTTTTTTTATACTAATGCTTTAATTCATAGAAAAAAAATTGCAAATGAATATTTTAGAGATCAACGCCCCGGGCAATTTTGAGACCTGGAATCCTTCAACTATTAAAGAAGTGAAGGATAAAAATTTAAGTACTGATCTAGGTCACGACCTTTTATACGAAAACGAAAATGTTCGTATTTGGGAAGTAGTACTTTTGCCGAATGAAAGACTCCCGTTTCGGGAAATAAAATTTGACTATAATTGGGTAGCTTTTACAAATGGGCTGGCAATCTCTCGATTAGCCGATGGGAGGATCAATCTAATGCGTATTGAAAAAGGGGATTCTGCTTTCATTAAATATGATGAAAATAATGCCATTTGCGATCTGGAAAATAAAGGGGGAGACATCCTGTTTTTCCATATGACCGAATTTAAGCAGCAATCTTTCAAAAAATACTTGACCCATTCCTTTAATCGTAAGTCGAATAACCCCCATATCGAATAATAATCCCAACGCCATTGCTAATCTGGGAATAGAGGGATCACGTTTTTTTCTTACTGTCAATACAATTGGCTTTCTTATCTTTGGGGGGTGAAAATAATAGCTACGAATATCGGCAAGCCGACTACTTTTCTTTGGAATGGCAAAGAAGAACAAACAGGTATTTTTAAGTATCCCGTTGCTGGACCCTTGTTTTTGGGTGCGATGGATGTGACCAATGACACGTTGATCAACCGGGTCAACCACGGTGGAATTAATAAGGCGTGCTACTTATTCTCTAAGGAGGAATATCCCTATTGGAAAGCACTTTATCCTGATTTGCAATGGGATTGGGGTATGTTCGGGGAAAATTTGACCGTGGCAGGTTTGGATGATGCCCAGATGCGTATCGGGGACATCTACAAAATCGGAACAGCATTGGTTCAAGTCTCCCAGCCTCGTGAGCCTTGTTACAAACTAGGAATCCGTTTTGGTGACCAGGAAATTTTACGGCAATACATTAAACGCGGCCACCCTGGAACCTATGTACGTATTCTCGAGGAGGGCTATGTGAAAACAGGGGATGAATTTGAGCTTGTTCAGGAATCAGAAAACCCACTAACAACAAAACAATTCTTCGATTTTTTGAATTCCCCTAAAAAAGATCCAGCTATTTTACGATTGGTGATGGACAATGATTCGGTACCTAGCTATAAAAAAGATCGATTGAAAAAATATCTATAATACCTCCATATTAAGTATAGTTCACAATATCAAATTGATTTTTTAACCCCTCTGGTATGATTCAGCAACAACTAATGCTAGATTGCAATACCAAGGCCGGTTGTATCCTTTAAAATCTGACAGTAGATTCATAATGCAGCTCCTAAAGCAGAAACAGCCAGTGGTAAAACAATTACCTGAAGTGAATTTAGCGATTAGGTCTTGGAGGCAGGCTTTGTGCCCGTATAATTAACTGAGAAAAAGTCTAAGTAACGAGATAGCTACCAAAAAACGGATATTCGGCGGTGTTATCTTATCAATAATTCGAACGTCGTGAAATTTAATGACACTGCCATATGTATATTGTTTAACAACACTTTCAAGAATTTTTAAAATGTAACTATAAAACTATGAAGTATCCTTGGCACCTTTACCTGATGGGACTACTATATATTTTTGCCGGCTTTATGCATTTTGTAAGACCGAAAATCTACCTGCGTATTATGCCACGTTACCTGCCAAATCATAAATTACTTGTGCAACTAAGTGGGGCCGTCGAAATATTTCTAGGCATCGGGGTGTGCCTATCAGCTACCAAAAACGGTTCGATTTATGCCATCATCGCGATGCTGACCGTGTTTCTCTTGGTGCATTTTAATATGCTTAAAGGTGAAAAAGAATCGGCCGGTATTGCCAAGTGGCTCTTAATTCTAAGGATACCCCTTCAGTTTTCCTTAATGTATTGGGCCTATACGTATTTGAAATTCTAGGCAAAAAAAAAGAGGGGCCAAAAAGCCCCTCCCTCAACTTGGATTAACTCAACTTAAACCAACTAATTAATTACGATAGCCTCGTAAAAGGTATCCTTACCATCTTTTACTACAATTACATAACCATCAGGAATGGCCGATTCAAAATTAAATGCCTTTTGAACGATCGATTCTTTCGCGATGGTCTCGTCATAAACAATCCGATCCTGACTGTCGATTACTTTTATATTCACATCGTTCTCGTCAAGGTTTAAAAGATTGAGAAGTACTTTCTCCCCTACTCTTCTAAAAACAGGCTTACTGTTCTCCTTCCTTTTAACGATATCAACACTTTCCTCGCGCACATCGATGGTATACAGGTATGTGGTTAATTCGTTTTCAACCTTAAAGACATAATTACCTTTTTCAAGGCTCTTTAAATCAAATTTTTTCGCATAGATACCATCTGTTAAACTTTCAGAGAATATGATGTTATCATTTGCATCATAAAATTTGACCATTGTTTCCTTAGAATTTGAATCCAAGGTAAAAACCAGACTTTTAGATCCTGCATTGTTAAATACAGTTAGTTTTGGTTCGTTTGCCACACCATTTATAGTAATGAACATAAAGGCAATGACCGCTGTTAACTTCAAAAATTTTTTCATAACATTTGTTTTAGGGTTAATGAATAAATTACAGGACAAACTTACCGCTGAATCCTGGTCCCCACTACATGCGATTTATCTAATTTATGTTCTATTTTAACCCAATATGAGGTTAAATAATTGTTAAATGATAATTTTGAACATATTTTAGGTAATTTTGCAAAGATTTACCATAATCGCCTTATTTAATTTTGTGTTATTAATGAAAATTAAATGCTAAAACAAAAACCTACTTTAGAAGCTATAGCCCCTGATTTTGGGCATTCATTCACCTATCAAAGATTCGACGAACAAAAATTGAACAAGAACACGATTTGGCACTACCATCCTGAAATTGAATTGGTATATGTAAATGGCGGCTCGGGAAAGCGACAAATCGGTAGCCATATCTCCTATTATACGAATGGCGACTTAATTTTAATCGGTGGGAATATGCCCCATTGTGGTCTGACCGACCATTTGACGGGAAATTTGAGTGAAACCGTGGTTCAGATGAAATCGGATTTTCTTGGAAACGAATTCTTCAATATCCCAGAAATGAAAAAAATACAGGATCTCTTTGAAATGGCGAAGGGTGGTATTGTTTTTCAAGGTAAGACCAAAAGAAAAATCGGGGAAAAAATGGAAATTTTGGAATATCAGACCGATTTCCAGAGATTGCTCTCTATTTTGAACATCTTGAATGAATTAGCCAATTCTGAAGACTATAAACTTTTGAATGCCGAAGGGTTTTCCTTGGAAACCGAGGTAAAGGACAATGACCGGATAAATATTGTATTCAACCATGTCAAAAGCAACTTCAAGGAAGAAATCACGCTAGAGGAAATCGCTGATATGGTCAGTATGACCGTACCATCCTTTTGCCGATATTTTAAAAAAATAACGAACAAGACCTTTGTTCAGTTCGTTAACGAATATAGAATGGTACATGCATCAAAACTACTGGCAGAAAAACCGATGAGCATTACAGAGGTATGCTTTGAAAGCGGATTTAACAACTTTTCCCATTTTAATAAATCATTCAAAGCCTTTACTGGCCTCAATCCGTCGGATTATCGAAAACAGTTAAAGGCCGTATTGCAATAAATGAATTAATCTTTGGAGCAACAAATAAAACTGCAGCTACCCAATAGCCACGTCGTATACTATCCTAATTTTTTAGAACTACTAGCTGCCAATCAGTATTTCGAAACCCTCAAGGAAACTATTGCCTGGCAACAAGACGTAATTAAGGTATATGGAAAGGTATATCAACAACCACGGCTTACGGCTTTATTCGCCGAAAATGCAAAACCGTACGCCTATTCGAACTTAATTATGGAGCCTCATGATTTTACACCCGAACTTTTAAAAATCAAGCAAAAAGTGGAGGCGCTATCGAAGGCTACTTTCACGCACTGTCTTTTAAATCGCTACCGGGATGGCAAAGACAGTAACGGTTGGCATTCCGATAATGAAAAGTCACTCGGACAAAATCCCGTGATCGCTTCCGTCAGCCTGGGTCAGGAACGGAGCTTTCATCTAAAACACAAAACCGATATGGCAAGCAGCTATAAAATGGTGCTAAATCATGGTAGTCTTTTGATAATGCAAGGGGAGACACAGCATTATTGGTTGCATCAGGTTCCGAAAACAAAAAAAATCATTGGGGAAAGAATCAATCTGACCTTTCGAAGTATCCTATAAAAAAATCGGCCTATTGACCGATTTTTTTATATACCCTGGTAATTTTTTGTAGGATACTGCCTTTAACATTCAGGTATAAAATATTAATCTCCTCGCATCCGTTGACACTTATATAAACTCAAATCAGATGCCATTATTTATTATTTTAGTCGAACGTCACATTTTTTAGGTTGAAGAACCCAGTCAATTGGCACATATGCTGAACTTCTTCCGAATCGAACCAATAATCCCGCCACCTTATTCAACTATTTTATTAAAACAACTCATTTAAGACTTTTGCCAATCGCAACCCTCCTTTTTCCAATTGCGACTCTACAGTATCCCACCAAACATAACTATAGCGGTAATATAATTTTTCACCGACTTCCACCGAATCATAAATCGTATTGGCCAAATTATGGCCTTCATCTACCCAATCTGTAATGGTTCCTGATTGAACCGCTTTTATTTGTTTTTTTGTAAGTTTTGGCAACGACCCAGCAAGTTCCGTGTAACTCAACCCTTGGTCATCGATCATGTTCGTGTCCCAGATTTTATGCAGGTTACTCCCCCTATTAAACCATTGCAACTGAATATCATTGCCTCCTTTATCCTCGAGTCTGCCAAGATGCATCGGCTGATGTAGGTCTCCTATTAAATGTACCAACATCTTTAGATAAAAAGCCTTGTCGGCTTGTGAACTATTCTTGTCCTTAATAACTTCGATACATGCCTGTATGCCCGTAACCAAATCCCCGTACGGGCTTGGTTCAACATCAGTATAGTGCTTTTCGGCCGGAATATTCGCAAAGTGCCATGCGCTAAACTTGCGATATACTGAATCGGCCTTAATTTCATCTGCGAAATTCGAGACCGATGCAAGACTTTGACCGTGTAACAATTTTTCAATGGCCCTCTTGGCATGCCCAGTCAAGTGCTCTTCGGCCACCTCGCCAATCACCCGATGCCCGGTCTTTGACCAAAAAGGAACATTGCCAAAAGCCATTTGGCCCCCGATAAATAGCAACAAAATAATTCGCTTCATAATCAAAATTTTGTTCAAAAGTAAAAAAAGGAAATTTAATCTATTGTTAAGAGCGACGGCCTTTAAATTATTAAGTATGATATTGCGGTAGAAAAATTAAATGACGTGGTATTAAAGAACCTGAAATCACCTATTCTTAGATTTGGCCTACTAATTTTGGTATTCCTTTTTATAGGAACCCTCGTATTTTTACTCAGTGTTCGATGGGGTCTATGGGGCAAACTACCGAATACTGGCGAACTCTCTGATTTTCAATATCAGAGGGCCTCGGAGGTGTATTCGGCAGACAGTGTCCTAATCGGTAAATACTATGTCTTCGATCGTCAACCCATTTCTTTTGAGGAAATGCCAAAATACTTGCTTGATGCCTTAGTGGCTATAGAAGACGAGCGATTTTATGACCATTCTGGCATTGATTATCCCAGTCTTTTCAGAGTCGGCATAAAGACACTACTTATGCAGGACCAATCATCAGGTGGAGGAAGTACGTTGACACAACAATTGGCTAAAAATCTCTATCCTAGAAAGGATCGCAAGAAAACCAGCCTTCTGGTCGATAAGGTAAAGGAAATGATCATTGCCTCTAGAATCGAATCTATTTACGACAAAGAGGAAATCCTGACCCACTATCTAAATACGGTTTCTTTCGGAGGAAATACCTTCGGTATCGAAAGCGCCTCCTTAAAATTTTTCAATAAATCAACTACGGATCTAACACTCCAAGAAGCCGCTGTACTCGTAGGAATGCTAAAGGCTACCTATGGCTACAACCCTAGGCTTTTCCCAGAGAAAAGTCTTGATCGAAGAAATTTAGTATTGCAATCTATGCGTAAGAACGGGTATCTAACCGAACAGGTCTATGATAGTATTTCAAAGATTCCATTAACACTCGATTATCGGCAATACGACTATAATGAAGGCATCGCCCCCTATTTTCGGGAAGAAGTACGCAAAGAAATGTTGCGTTGGAGTGAAGAACAGAAAGGCCTTGGTAACAATTATAATCTTTATACTTCCGGATTAAAAATCTATACGACCTTAGATTCAAGAATGCAACAACTCGCCGAGGAAACCATGATAACCCATATGACTTCCCTGCAAAACAGTTTTGAAAAAAGTTATGGATCAAGTGCACCTTGGCTAAAAAATAAGAAACTACTTGATAAATTGGTTCGAAGGACCGATGCCTATAAAAAACTGAAAAATAACGGCTGGTCGGAAGCGCAGATCAGCGATTCGCTAGCCAAAAAAAGGACGATGATCCTGACCGATTGGACTGGCGAAAAATCGCGTGAGGCCAGCATCATTGACAGTATACAACACTACATGAAATTCTTGAACACAGGTTCATTGGCCATCGACCCGGCGACCGGAGCCGTAAAAACCTGGATCGGAGGCGTCAATTTTAAATATTTCAAATTTGACCACATTTCACAAAGCCGGCGTCAGGTAGGTTCTACCTTTAAACCCATTGTGTATACGGCCGCCCTGGAAAGTGGCATCACACCATGTACGTATTTTTCGGCAGAGGAAGTAACTTATGAAAATTTAAAGGGTTGGTCGCCCAGTAATTCGGAATCAAAGGATGAGGCCTATCTCAATTATTCGATGGAACAGGCTTTGAGCAATTCGGTCAATACCGTTGCTGTCAAGGTAATGGAGAAAACCGGCATATTGCAGGTTATGCGACAAGCCAATAAAATGGGCATTACGACCGAATTGCCCAATGAGCCCTCTTTGGCCTTGGGAACTGCGGAAATAAAACTTATAGAGTTGGCAGGGGCTTATGCCAGCTTTGTGAACGATGGTAAACCCGTTAGTCCGTATTTGATCCAAACCATAACAAATAAAAAAGATTCTGTACTAGCGACATTTAAACCCAAAATCGCTTCAGAAGCAGCCTTTTCAGAGGAAAATAGGGAAATTATGATTGAAATGATGAAATCTACCATAAATGATGGGACGGCTTCGCGAATTCGTACGACCTATAAATTGAATAATGATATAGCAGGAAAAACCGGGACCACGCAAAATAATAAAGACGCATGGTTTGTGGCCTTGATGCCGCATATGGTACATATAAGTTGGGTCGGACTTGATAATCAGGAAATCGGGTTTAGAAGTACGAGTTTGGGACAAGGTGCAAATGCCGCTTTACCCCTATTTGCACTGTGGATGCAAAAACTGAACGAGGATACCTCTTTCAATACCTTGACAAAGGCCCATTTTAAACCGGCGAGTCAGGCAGTCCTGGACAAACTCGACTGTGAACCTATCAAGAAGGATGGTTTTTTTAAACGGCTCTTTAAAAATCCTAATCGGAAAAAAGTCAAAAAATTCAGGACCAAAAACGGCTGAACCAAAAATCGGAAAAAATAGGGAAGATAAATTTAATTTCATATCTTTATGATATTATTTTAATATCACTTAAATCGACCTATTATGAAAAACGAGAAGAATCTTCAGCCCAGCTCAGGCTACACCATGCTTCTATTCGCCTTACTGCTTTTCCTTGGTGGCTTACTTTTATTTATTTTAATCAAGAACGTTATAGGGGTTATAGGCATTTTTGCCGCCATCCTAATGTTGCCGGGCTTTGTTTTGGTTAATCCCAACAGCTCCCGGGTACTTCTTCTTTTTGGGAAATATGTCGGAACCATTAAGGAAAATGGCTTATTCTGGGTGAATCCGTTGTATTCGAAAAGAAAAATATCATTGCGTGCGAGCAATTTTGATAGTGAGCGATTAAAGGTGAACGATAAACTTGGGAATCCCATTATGATCAGTACTATTTTGGTCTGGAGGGTGACCGATACCTATAAGGCGGCATTCGATGTAGATGATTATCAAAACTTTGTGCGTGTACAGACGGACGCCGCGGTACGAAAGTTGGCAAGTATGTATCCTTACGACAATTTTGCCGATGAAGGCCTCGATGAAGATATTACGCTTCGTTCAAGTGTCAACGAAGTAAGTGAGGCGCTCGAACAAGAAGTCCAAGAACGGCTTTCTATGGCAGGCATCGAAGTATTAGAGGCACGCATCGGCTACTTGGCCTATGCACAAGAGATTGCCAATGCGATGCTCAAACGTCAGCAGGCGACTGCGATTGTGGCCGCGCGACACAAAATTGTCGAAGGTGCCGTAAGCATGGTTGAAATGGCATTAAAAGAACTCAGTGAAAAACAGGTCGTAGAACTTGATGACGAACGAAGGGCTGCCATGGTCAGTAATCTTATGGTGGTCCTATGTTCAGACAAAGATGTTGCGCCTATAGTCAATACAGGCACCTTAAATCATTGAAAATGCGTGTTTTCAAAGAAATACAGCGCTTTAATCAATGGTGGTTACGGCTTCTTAATTTGGGAATGGTGTGTATGTTGCTTTACAGTTTATATGCATGGTATGTTTTAAAGGAATCTGTGGGAAATGTAGCGGCCGAAGATACACTAGGGCAGTCGATTACCATAATATCCCTGATGCTCGTCTTGATCTTGTTCTTTCTTTTAAGATTAACGACAGAAATAGATGAAATTGGTATCCATTATCAATTTGTGCCGTTCCATTTATCAAAAAGAACCATACGATGGTCCACATTGCAAGAATGCTATGTAAGAACCTATAAACCAATCACGGAATTTGGTGGCTGGGGTTACCGCTACTCTTTTGGCAAAAATGGAAAAGCCCTGAATGTAAAAGGAAATAAAGGCATTCAATTGGTATTTAAAACGGGGGATAAACTACTCATCGGAACACAAAAAGAAGTGGCTGCGGCTGCGGTAATTCAACAATATTTCGAAAAAAGGTCTTGAAACGAAGCCCGTTCGAATTTATTTTATACTCCATTACCTGAAGTGAATCAGACAGTAAATAGCGACCATAAGCTGCACGTACTCCTTCTATTGTGAGTGAACCATTATACAAACGCAAATGACTGAATATAAAATTATACGACAAAAAGGAAGGTTTTTTCAAAATACGGATCTGGAATTTGAAAAAGAACTGAATCAATATGCTCGCGAGGGATGGTCAGTAATAAATACGGTCTTTAATCACAGGTCCCGTTCCTTAAAGGTAATCCTTCAACGAGAGAAAAGATAGCTACATGTACAAAGTATTGATCGTACTATTTTTTATCGCCTTTGAAGTCGGGGCCCAAGATATTATAGCCGAAGACGTAGCCCTTCGCAATGGGAACATAGAACTCCCGGGCACCCTCTCAATGCCACGAACCACCAAAAAATTGCCCCTGGTACTATTTGTAGCGGGCTCTGGCAATGTTGACCGAAATGGGAATCAAGCGAACAGCCCCATTCAAGTAGGATATATCAAGGCCTTGGCCGATAGTTTGAATGCTCACGGGCTGGCATTTTATCGTTATGATAAACGCACGGCTACCCCTGCCAATCTCGATAAACTTAATAATATAAGCATTCTTGATTTTGTAAACGATGCTAAAATCGCCATCGATAGGTTTCAGGATGACCCTCGCTTTTCTTCGATTCATATAATTGGCCATAGTCAGGGCTCTTTGGTTGCCATGTTGGCCATTACAGAGGCCGTGAAAAGTTTCATTTCGATTGCGGGTCCAGGAACTACCATCGACCATGCCATAATCGAACAACTGAAAAGGCAAAATGCCGACTTCGCACATGTTGCCAAGCAATATTTTGAGGAGCTCGAACGCACCGATACCATCCGCAATGTCAATCCCTTCCTCATGGCACTATTTGCACCACAGAATCAAAAATTCATAAAAGAATGGATGCAGTTGGATCCAGCCGAAGAAATTAAAAAAGTCACCATCCCCCTGTTATTGTTGAATGGCGACGCAGATCTACAAGTATCGATTGAAGATGCCAAATTATTGAAACAGGCGCAACCCAACGCCACCCTAATAATTATTCCCAAAATGAATCATGTAATGAAAGAGGTTGGTTCATTGGCTGAAAATAATAGATCGTATATCGAAAAGGAATTTCCTATTTCTGAAATGTTGGTACAGTATATAATCGACTTTATTACTGCAGAAAAATGAGCAAAAAGAAGGCTTTCGCATTGCGGCTTAATGAAGAAACGCTTAAAGCTATCGAAAAATGGGCCGCTGATGAATTTAGAAGCACCAATGGTCAAATTGAATGGATGCTGCAAAAAAGTCTAAAAGAGGCTAAAAGAGAACCTAAAAAAAAGTCTGAGTAAGTTCGATTTGGGTTTTTTAAAACATTTTAAACCTCTAAATTTGGCGCTGCAATTAAATGCCAGCAATGCCTCAAAAAACCCTTATTCCCTTTTTCCTGCTTCTCACATACTACCTCCACAGCCAAAGTCCCAATAAATCACTTCTTGTAAAATATATAAACCAGACGATGGTCACCGACGGACTCTTGGATGAGCCGGTATGGGAGACAGCCGATAGTGCCAACGAATTCTGGGAATATTTTCCATTGGATGCTATCCAGGCCCGTCGGCAGACCAACATAAAAATGCTTTATGACGATGAAAACCTGTACATAGGCATTCGGGTCGATGCTGCGGGCACGAAATACTCGATAGAGTCATTGAAACGCGATTTTAGGGCAGGCAATGCCGATAATATAACACTATTGTTCGACACCTTCAATGATGGTACAAATGCGTTTTTGTTCGGAACGAATCCGTATGGAGTGTTACGGGAAGGCTTAGTTTCAGGGGGTGGTCTAGATTTAAGGGGCTTTACGATTTCATGGGATGTAAAATGGAAGGGGGAGGCCAAAATTTATGATGATCACTATATTGCAGAACTAACTATTCCACTGACTTCATTTAAGTTTGAGGAGGGAACAAGAAAATGGCGATTCAATAGCTATCGATTCGATACGCAGTCTAATGAAACCAGTACATGGATGAATATTCCGCAGAATCAAAATGTTTTCGGGCTCACCTTTATGGGAGATATGATCTTTGAAAAACCCTTGGGGAAGTCTAGGACGCCTATGGCCTTGATACCCTATATCAATGCCATAACAGAAAATGATCGCGAAGCCGCTCTAGGAAGTAATGGTATAAAGGTAGGCGGAGATGCCAAAATATCGATTGGAAACAGTATGAACCTCGATATAACGGTCAATCCCGATTTTTCACAGGTCGAGGTTGATGACCAAGTAACAAACCTCACTCGGTTCGAAGTTTCCCTGCCCGAGAAAAGGCAATTTTTTATTGACAACAGTGATCTTTTTTCAAGTTTTGGAGGTTCCCGGGATGCCAATCCTTTTTTCTCTCGGCGCATCGGAATTGCTGTAGATACGGCAGATAATTCGATAGAAAATCGAATTATAGGGGGCTTGAGGCTTAGTGGAAAACTCAATAAAGACCTGCGTTTTGGATTTTTGAATATTCAGACGGCATCTGATGTCCTCAACAGAATACCTTCCAATAATAACACGATGCTAGCCATACAGCAGAAAGTATTCTCGCGTTCGAATATCAGCCTGTTCTTTATCAACAAACAATCGTTTAAAACGTATGATTTTGTGGATGATCTTGACAAATACAACAGGGTTCTCGGAGTAGACTATAATTTAGTTTCCAAAGACAACGTATGGAATGGCAAGTACTATCTACACAAATCTTTTCAACCTCAAATTAAGAATAAG
Source organism: Flavobacteriales bacterium (assembly GCA_038316335.1). Classification (GTDB taxonomy): domain Bacteria; phylum Bacteroidota; class Bacteroidia; order Flavobacteriales; family Flavobacteriaceae; genus JALHST01. The sequence continues at coordinate 12,170 of JBBQAM010000055.1, read as the reverse complement.
GATTTATCGGCAGGGGCCTTCCTAGGTTTTAATTCAAGAAAATATACTATTTTTTCAGACTGGGTCTATGTCGGGGAAAATTTCAGGTCGGATCTAGGATTCGTTCGCCGAACCGACATCTTAAAAATCGCTACGCAAATACAGCGCATTTTTTGGCCTAGTAAAGGCGTGCTCAACTCACACGGATTTAAATTCTTCCCTATCGTCATCTGGCGGCCCGAGCTAAATTTTAAAATAACCGATTATAATATCATGACCGGGTGGGAAGCCAAGTTCAACGACCAATCGCAAGTTCAACTAGAAATGGCCAATGAATATACCTATTTGGTGGCAACCGATGAATTCGAACCAACTGGCGAAGATGGGGCATTACTATTACCTACTGATACGGGCTATTATAACAATGGCGTTAGCTTCGATTATCAATCGGATCGTAGAAAGGTTTTCACCTATGGTCTAAAACCTTCTCTTGGCACCTTCTATAATGGCCGAAAATTTTCGACCGAGGCAATGATGACCTTGCGCATACAACCCACGGTATTTATATCGATGTTGTTTGGTTACGACAACATTCAGCTACCTAAACCCTATGCCAGTGCCGATATTTGGTTGGTAAGCCCGAAGGTCGATATTACTTTTAGTAAAACCCTCTATTGGTCGACCTTGGTTCAATACAGCAACCAACGCAACAACCTGGGCTTCAATTCACGACTGCAATGGCGTTTTGCGCCACTTTCGGATCTCTTTCTAGTGTATAACGATAATTATTTTGTGGATCTTTTTTCGCCAAGATATCGTTCGATAAACCTTAAATTGACCTACTGGCTGAATATTTAATCGGGGTGATGATGAAAAAGGTCAAGCTTGCTAATTTCATTATATTTATACAAGACATACAAGACGTAATGCTGTTATGAAACAACCATTGATTATCGATGATACTGTAGTTTTCGGACTGCTTGCGCTTTGCTTGGGCCTTGTTTTTTATACCTCTTCACGCCCATCGGGATTTTGGAAGCGATTTTATAGCATCGTCCCAACGGTACTGATGTGCTATCTTTTGCCGGGTATCCTAAGCAGTATTGGCTTGATTTCAGACGAAACCTCCAAACTCTACTTTATGGCCAGCAGGTATTTACTGCCTGCGGCCCTTGTTTTGATGACTTTGAGCGTAGACCTTAAAGCCATTGCGAATCTCGGGCCAAAGGCATTGATCATGTTCTTTACAGGTACGGCCGGGATTATCATCGGAGGACCCTTGGCTATTTTGATCGTGTCTGTTTTTTCACCTGAAACGGTAGGCGGTATCGGACCAGATGCTGTTTGGAGAGGGCTTTCGACCATTGCGGGTAGTTGGATTGGGGGCGGAGCGAACCAGGCGGCTATGTTCGAGATATTCAAATACGATCCACAAAAATTTGGGGGGATGGTACTGGTAGATATCGTTATCGCGAATCTCTGGTTGGCTATAATATTACTTGGGGTTGGCAAGACCAAACAAATAGACAAATGGCTTAAGGCAGATACCTCTTCCATCGAGACCTTGAAAAAGAAAGTGTCAGAACATACTGATCGAATTACACGCATAACCACATTGCACGACTATATCATGATATTGGCATTGGCTTTTGTTTCTGTTGGCGCCGCGCATTTTTTAGGGAATCATTTTTCAACATATCTGATAGACAACTTCGAGCTCATTCGGGATCCGACCAAGATTTTATCATCGTTGGGTTCAACCTTTTTATGGATGGTGGTCTTTGCAACGATTATAGGAATCGCCTTGTCTTTTACGCGGGCGAAAAATTATGAAGGCGCCGGGGCCAGCAAAATAGGGGGATTGTTTATCTATATCTTGGTTGCGACCATTGGTATGCAAATGGATTTGGGGAAAGTACTTGAAAATCCCGGTCTCATCGCTGTTGGACTAATTTGGATCTCTTTTCACGCCATACTTCTGATCCTTGTCGCTAAGTTGATCAAAGCACCTTATTTCTTTTTGGCCGTTGGAAGTCAGGCAAATATAGGTGGAGCGGCATCAGCACCTATCGTCGCCGCTGAATTCCATCCGTCTTTGACCTCGGTCGGAATCTTATTAGCGGTCTTCGGATATGTAATAGGAACCGGCGGGGCCTATCTTTGCGCGCTGTTAATGGAAATTGCTTCCAAAGTTTAATAATCCACAAAGTTTATTGATATTTGCGCCATCTAAATACACTCATGAAAAACCACTTCTTTGCTAGTATCATCTGTGCACTCTTTATTTCCTGTGGCGGGGATACTAAAAATACGATGACCGTTCAGGGTCAGGTCAAAGGGCTTAAAAAAGGTGTTTTATACCTTCAATACATACCCGACTCAACCTTGGTCACCATTGATTCGATGAATGTTGACGGAAATGGTGGCTTCCTTTTCAAGACTGAGGTGGAAAATCCTGAAATTTATTATTTATATCTAAATAAGAATGACCATAATGACATCAATGATCGGATTACCTTTTTTGGGGAACCCGGTACAATAAAGATCACTACCTCTTGGCAGACATTTGATACGAACGCAAAGATCGAGGGATCAAAGACCCACGAAAAGTTAATGGAATATCAGAAGATCATGTCGCGGTTCAATGCACGTAATTTAGAGTTTATGAACGCTAACGTACGTTCAGGTGGTGGAATGGATTCCCTGCAACTAGATTCGGTGCAACGATTGCTCGATAAGAATGTACAACGCGGATATGCCTTTGCCTTGAATTATGCATTGAGCCATACGGACTCTTATGTTGCCCCCTATATTGCCCTTCAAGTGTCGGATGCCAATATCAAGTATTTAGATTCAATATATACCTCTTTGAGTCCAGCCGTTGCGAGCTCAAAATATGGCCGGGAATTAAAGAATCATTTAGAGCAACAAAAACAACTCCTCAACGAAAAAAGCCCATGATAATGGGCTTTTTTATGAAACAGATTTAGGTGCCTATCCCAATTTGTTCAATTCCTCAACCAGTGCGGTAGCCTTTTTTTCAAGTTCTAAACGCACGTTTTTCAAATGTGCTTTTTTGTCATCGACCTTTCTTTGATTTACTTTTGAGATCAACTCATCGAAAGTTGCTATGGCACTGTCAATAATTTTTGAGCCTTCCTTTGAATCTTGTTTGCCATTGGCTACTTCAATTATCGAAACTGCTTCGATGATATCGCCCAATACATAATTAATATCCTTTTTTAATTCCCTTATACTTGCCATTACTACTTATTTTTTTGCAAAAGTAGGCTTTTTAAGGACATTCTTGCCGAAAAAATCAATTCCAAACCAAACCAGCGAATATAGAAGCACATTACTGCTTTACCACCATACTTGTAAGTTGCGATTGAGGAACTTCGACGGATTTTGTCGTAAATGACGCGTCAAATAGTTACCTCCAAAATTCGGGCTCCTTTTGACTTCAAAACTATATATGTTGAATTCGCTGATACCAGAGTGGTTTCACCCTTGTTCATTTGCACCGAACCGAAGTCATTTTCTAGGGTAACATTACCGTTGACGCACATATAAATCGTAAACGCGTCTCTTTTTGATAGGTCGATTTTCAAGTCATTTGATAATTCGATAAACCCCGTAATAAAATATGGGCTTTCGACCATTTGATTGACTGTATTTCTAACTTTGGTATAGTTGACCCTGAAATCATCCCTTGTTTCAAAATCAATGGCTTCTAGTGCCCTTTCGGTATGCAATTCCCGATAATTTCCGTCCTTATCTTTCCTGTTAAAATCAAAAACACGATAGGTAATATCTGAAGTTTGCTGTATTTCCGCTAATAACACCCCTGCCCCAATAGCATGTATTTTACCTGAATTTATAAAAAAGGTATCGCCCTCCTTGACTTCTTCAAAGTTTAATAGATCCAATAGGGTATTTTCCTGAATACTTTTCGTGTATTCTAATTTGGTCACCTTCTTTTTGAACCCGATGATCAGTTTCGCGTTCGCATCGGCAGCCATGACGTACCACATCTCGGTCTTTCCAAATGAATCGTGGTTCTTTTTGGCGAGGAAATCATTAGGGTGTACTTGTATCGAAAGATCTTGATTCGCATCAATAAACTTAATGAGGATCGGAAATTCCTTCCCAAATCGTTGTACGATTTTTTTTCCTAACAAATTGATAGCATGGTCATCGATAAGATCTTGTAAGGAGCTTCCTGACAAAGGGCCGTTGGCAACAACGGATACATCTCCCGGCACGGCCGAGACTTCCCAACTTTCGCCGGTACTATCCGATTTAATTGATTTCCCAAGTACATCGCCCAATTTGTGCCCACCCCAGATACGCTCCTTAAAAATTGGCTCGAATTTTAATGGATACATAACTGTATATTTTGGGAATGCCTTAGCCCGAATAGGTCACAAAATTACGAGGAGTCTCAAATAAGACCACTTCCAATTCTTTGTCAGCAGTAATATGAGGTCTTAATTTGTTCCAGATCACAACGGCGATGTTTTCTGCGGTAGGATTAAGTTTTTCAAATTCCGGAACTTCAATATTCAGGTTCTTATGGTCAAATACTTCTTCAACCTTGTCTCGTATTAAATCCTTGAGCACCTTCATATCGATAACAAAACCGGTTTCCAGATCTATTTCCCCGGTTACGCTCACAATAAGCTCATAATTGTGTCCATGGAAATTAGGGTTATTACATTTTCCGAAAATAGCATCATTTTTATCCGAGCTCCAATCACTTCGAAATAATCGATGCGCAGCATTAAAATGTGCCTTTCTGCTAACTTTTACTTTCATAATGCCGTTTGATTTTGAAGAATATGCCCATAAAATTTTTCAAAAATAATTTTTGACCATACGGTATATCGTTCTGGTTGCGCAAGCATATCGTTTTTAATTGCTTCTGGTGACATCCATTTCCAATCGGCAACCTCCTCCTTATTTATTCGAGGCATCTCGTTGTAGAAACCGACCATTACATGATCTAGTTCGTGTTCGGTCAGGCCGTTATCAAATGGTGCCCTATAAATAAAGGAAAATAATTCCTTTAGAGGGGTACTAAATCCCATTTCCTCTTGCAACCGGCGCTTACCAGCCTCGAAATTGCTTTCCCCAGCCCTTTGATGGCTACAACAGGTGTTGGTCCATAGTAGCGGTGAATGGTATTTATTGGCTGCCCGTTGTTGTAGCATGATTTCCCCTTTGTTGTTGAGGATAAAAATTGAAAAGGCTCTATGGAGCAAGGCTTTCTCATGGGCTTCCATCTTGGGCATGGTTCCTATTTCCTCATCCCGTTCGTTTACCAAAATGACTTTTTCTTCGTTCATATGGTAAAAATAACATCTTTATGAAATAATTAGGTAGCCCAATCATAAAATAACCGGAATTGGGAAGTAATGTTACATGGTGTCGACAAATGCTAAAAGAACCGGGGGGATTTTACCTTGCCCTTGGTGGTTATAAAGTCATATCTTAAAATAACCTCAAAAGAGCCATCATTGAATCTGGCACTGCCCAATTCGGTGGTTTCCTTATCGTAGGCAATACCAATAAGAAACTTATTTGACAGCATGAAACCGGCCATACCACTAAATGCAGCATCCCAGCGGTATCCCGCCCCCAAAATAAACTTTTCGCTCAACATGAAATTAGCCGATAGATCCACTTGTAATGGTGCACCTCGAACAATTTTGGTCAACAAGGTAGGTTTGAATTTTAAGAACGGATTCAAGTCCCATACATATCCGGTTATAAAATAAAAGTTCATCTGTTCCTTGGCGGTAGACAATGACGATTCGTCAAAGTGAGCGGTCTCAAGAAAACGGGGAACCGATAGCCCCGCATAAAAATGTTCGGTATGATAGTAGACCCCCGCCCCTATATTCGGAGACAATCTGTTTTGAATATCCTGCTGTAATGTCGGATCAGTAGTATATTGGTTAAGCTCGGAAAATCGTACGTCTAATAAATTCGCACTGGCTTTGAGACCAAAGCTCAATCTTCCTTCGGTAGAGGTATATAAGGTATAGGAGAAATCAATATCAAAATTCGTTTCTACCGTTGGCCCGATTTTATCATTTACGATTGAAACACCCAGGCCTACCCCGCGATATCCAATGGGGGAATGTATGTTAAAAGTCTGTGTTTTTGGGGCACCATCAAGGCCAACCCATTGCGACCTGTGCAAGGCGGCGATACTGATATGACCGCGAGACCCTGCGTATCCCGGATTCACGCTCACGGTATTGTACATATATTGCGTGTATTGCGCATCTTGTTGCCCATATAATAAGCCCGCCCACAAGGCCAGTCCAGAGAACATTTTTAACTTTAAATTCTTAGACTTATATAAAAGATATACTAGATTCATTATGGCTATTATCGGTTAATATATATATATCCTGATATCGATTTAGTAACTTCCTGGGAATCTACATAATCCAGTATATAGAAATAGGTGCCTACCGGCAATTTATTATCCTGATCTACTGTAACCCTACCTTGGGAAGTTCCATCAAAGACATTCCCCTCCGAATTATATGATTTTGTCACATAGACCAATACCCCCCATCGGTTATAAATACGAATCGTATTATTCGGATAATTCTCAAGGCCTCCTATGGTCAAGACATCATGGATTCCATCCCCATTCGGAGTGACCACGTTAAAGACTTCGATATCATCGCCAGTAAAATTGGGTTCGAGATAATCGGGAATACCATCTCCATCGACATCATCATCGGTGTAATTCTTATCGGCATTGGCATCCTCATCAATTGTATTTATACCATCGTTATCATCATCAATATCCCTATAATCTGATTCTTCATCCTTATCGGTGTTGGGTAGGTCATCTATTGGGCTATCAATCTCATCGTTTACATCATAATCGATCGTAGTGCTTCCTTCATAACCATCATCGAGTCCGTCATTATCCTTATCCGAACCGATGAATATTACATCGGGAATTCCATCGTGATCATAATCATGTCCTTCGATCATATCGAGCACACCATCATTGTCACTATCTAGGTCCACATAATCAGGAAGGCCATCACCATCAGTATCGACGGGAATGATACCTACACCTCCACCATTCTCATACACATCGTCGAGACCATTGCCATCGGCATCACTAAGACCTGGGGCAATATATCCTGCGGTTGTCTGTGCTTCCACATTGTCGGGTATACCGTCATCATCACTGTCGATATCCAAATAATCGGGTATCCCGTCACCATCGGTATCCGTTGGATTCGTGGCAGGATCGTTATCACCATCCGAATTCAAGTCTTCGAAGGCATTAACGATGCCATCATCATCTATATCAATATCGCTGCCCAACGGATTTACCAGTATAGTCACTGTCGCTGTAAGACAATTTGATAGGTTGTCACAAATCGTATACGTAAAACTATCGGTCCCGAGGAATCCAAAATTCGGACTATAGGTTACATTATCATCCGATGGATTTGAGGGTGTTCCATTGTTATTTAGGGTTACCACGCCATTGGAGGCATTGGTTGTGGTAATTGTGCCTAGTATGGGCAGGTCATTATCATTGGCCAGCATATCAATAAGTAGCGCCGTATTTTCTACTGTTGCTACCGTGTCGTCCCGGACATCCATAACAGGTAATACATCAATCGAAACCGTTGCCGTACTACAATCCCCAAGCGTGTTACAGACGGTGTAGTCAAACGAATCCGGGCCGTTATAATCCGGATTCGGAATGTAGGTAACGATATCATCTGTCGGATCGTTTGGAGTACCATTAGTGTTTATATTTACCGTTCCGTTTGTCGGATTGGTCGTAGTCAGGGTCCCAACATTTGGTAAATTGCTATCATTATCAAAAATGGGCACAATTACGGAAGTATCCTCATTCAAAACCACAAGATCATCAACTAAATTGGCTGCCTGTTGTAGACAGACGACTGTAAAACTGGGGAGTGTGATCGAATTCCCTGCTTTGGTCAAAGTAGGTGTGTATCGGATCACACTTGGTGTTGCCGTTATTGTGGGACGCAATTGATTACCCCCCACCGCAGGCGACCAACTAACCACGCCACTTCCTGTGACATTTGCTGAAATATCGAGGGTTACCTGGTTATCCGGATTTGTGCAATCGGTCAAAATAAAGTAACCGGTCGCATTCGAGCCACAAAGGGTACCATCGTAGGTAGCAAAGTAAACACCAGGTACAGAAGTCTCATAAAAAAAATCGGTCGCCAATACTGTATTTGTATCCGATGCCTCATACCACTTATAATTGCTTTCATCTCCACTGTTGGGAGCCTGTAACAAGAACTGAGCACTTGATACAGTAATCCCCAACACTGTTAAAACAATGCTGAGGAATAGGGATCTATATAAGAGGTTTAATTTCAAATTGTTTGGTTACTTCGCGTATCTGTCTTTATTATTTAACTACAAATACCACGTTGATCAGTGAGTTATATGAACTTGGTTGGGCAATTACATCATAGGTCATCACCCCGCTGGCATTTATTGATACATTCGCAAACACGGCAGGATCATAATAGGTTACATAATAATAGAGCTCAGCCGCGGTATAAGTAGGTACGGCTGATGGTGCCCCTGCACTAGCCACCGCAGGAGTTGCAAACTGCGTCGTATATTGTGTATACAAGTTTAAGGTACGCCCAGTACCATTGGTCGAAGCATCAACGGCAATTGAAGGTGGATAGAAAATCCTGGCTGCTTTGGAGGTAATGGGTGCAATAGCATTTATAACCTCTTGAACATTGGTTTCCAATGTTGGTGAACCTATGCCTCCCTCATCCATATCAATTGGTGTCCTTAATGCTACCTCATCATCATATTGATCATCAGTACCCACTAAACTGGATAAATCGACCACTTGTGAACCGCCGTTCTCAATACCAATCGTCAGGTCGGTACCCGAAAGCCCCGATCCAGCGATGTTCTGGTCGTCGGTGCCTACCAGACTGGATAGGTCGACTACTTGCGACCCACCGTTCTCGATGCCGATCGTCAGGTCGGTGCCTGAAAGCCCCGATCCAGCGATGTTCTGGTCGTCGGTGCCGCTGTCGTCTAGGCTCGAAAGATCTACGGTCGTAGAGGCCCCGTTCTCGATATCGATCTGCAGGATATTGGCCCCGCTCAAGGTGGCGCCCGTCAAATTCTGGTCGTCCGTGCCTACCAGACTCGATAAATCGACTACTTGTGAACCGCCGTTCTCGATCCCGATCGTCAGGTCGGTGCCCGAAAGCCCCGATCCAGCGATGTTCTGGTCGTCGGTGCCCAGACTGGAAACCGGTACCGACAAGGTAGATCCATTGTCGGTGATCTCCAGGTTGGCCCCGTTCACTGCAAAGGCGGTGTTGTACTCGTTGGTTGGATCGGCGTCCGCGTCGTCTACGTTCAGGTTGAGCGTGTTGCCGTCCTCGATGCTGATGTTGCCCGCCGCGCCCGTTGTGGACAAGGCCTGGTCGTCGGTGCCACTATCGTCTAGGCTTGAAAGGTCGACCGTGGTGGAGGCCCCGTTCTCGATATCGATCTGAAGGATGTTGGCCCCGCTCAAGGTGGCGCCCGTCAAATTCTGGTCGTCGGTGCCTACCAGACTGGATAGGTCTACTACTTGCGACCCACCGTTCTCGATGCCGATCGTCAGGTCGGTGCCCGAAAGCCCCGATCCACTGATGTTCTGGTCATCGGTGTTGTCAAGATAAGGGGACAGGTCTACGCTGTTCCCATCCTCGATACCCAAGGTGTTCGCCACAAGGGTAAGGTTCTGGTCGTCGGTGCCTACCAGACTGGATAGGTCGACGGTCTCAGAGGTACCGTTCTCGATGCCGATCGTCAGGTCGGTGCCCGAAAGCCCCGATCCACTGATGTTCTGGTCGTCGGTGCCTAAGGATGTTAATGGGACCGTGAGTGTTCCACCATTATCGGTGATCTCCAGGTTGGCCCCGTTCACTGCAAAGGCCGTATTTTGTTCATTGGTAGGATCGGCGTCCGCGTCGTCTACGTTCAGGTTGAGCGTGTTGCCGTCCTCGATACTGATGTTGCCCGCCGCGCCCGTTGTGGACAAGGCCTGGTCGTCGGTGCCTACCAGACTTGACAGGTCTACTACTTGTGACCCACCGTTCTCGATGCCAATCGTCAGGTCGGTGCCCGAAAGCCCCGATCCGCTTATGTTCTGGTCGTCTGTACTTATATAGCCACTTAAATCGACTCCGGTTGCACCTGCTGCCGCATTGGTCAGGGTAAGTAGATTACCGGTAAGATTTAAGTCGGACAATTCATTGGTTGGATCACCATCCAAATCCGGGGAAGCACTTCCACCTACGGCGTTCCAAGAACTACCATCATAAACATATAGCTGTCCGGCAATATCATCTACATAGGTGACGCCGCTATTACTGGGAATAACAGCCGGAGCCCCAGATCCTATCAAGGTAAGCTCATTTGTTATATCCGAATCAGCATCCCTGATGTCGATAGTTGTATTATTTCCATTGGTAATCTGTATTTCTACACTTTCATTGGGGGTTACTACTGCATTACTAAGGTCTTGTTGGTCCGTATTAATTGTGGCCAGATCAACTGTTTGCGAAGTACCATTTTCAATGCCGACCGTCAAAACGGTACCTGCCAATCCAAGGTTTTCTATATTCTGGTCGTCGCTGTTTCCCGCGGCCAGTTCATCGATCGCGGCCTGCGTATTCGCGGCGGTCAATCCGGAGGTGGTATTGTCATAGGTAACCTCGGCGGCCGTCTGGTCGTCGGTATTGTCAAGATACCCACTCAAGTCGACATTGTTCCCGTCCTCTATGGATAAGGTATTGCCGGCCAAAGTCAAATTCTGGTCGTCGGTACTCCCGGCCGCAAGCTCGTCGATGGCTGCTTGCGTATCGCCGGCCGTCAATCCCGATGTCGTGTTGTCATAAGTTACTTCGGCAGCTGTTTGGTCATCGGTGCCTACCAAGCTTGAAAGGTCAATAACTTCCGACCCTCCATTTTCAATACCAATTGTTAAATCTGTACCTGACAAACCTGAGCCAGTAATATTCTGGTCGTCAGTACCCACCAAACTGGAAAGGTCGATGGTCTCCGAGGTGCCATTCTCTATAGCGATCGTCAGGTCGGTACCCGAAAGCCCCGATCCGCTGATGTTCTGGTCATCGGTACCCAGACTGGAAACCGGTACTGACAAGGTCGATCCATTGTCGGTAATCTCAAGATTGGCCCCGTTTACCGCGAAGGCGGTATTGTATTCGTTGGTAGGATCGGCGTCCGCGTCGTCTACGTTCAGGTTGAGCGTGTTGCCGTCCTCGATGCTGATGTTTCCTGCCGCGCCCGTTGTGGACAAGGTCTGGTCATCGGTACCTATTGAAGCTAAAGGAACTGTTAAGGTCCCACCATTATCCGTAATTTCAAGATTTGCCCCATTTACTGCAAAACCTGTGTTTAGTTCGTTCGCTGGATCTGGATCTAAATCCGGACTTGCGCTGCCTCCAACTATTTGCCAGGCGGCTCCATCGTATACATATAATTGTCCTGCGGCATCGTCTACATAGGTTACGCCACTATTGCTTGGAATTACCACTGGTGCACCGGTACCGATCAATGTAAGTTCATTGGTTACATCTTCGTCGGGATCTGTAGAATTTACCGTATAATTACCGCTGCCATCATCGGTAACTGTTATGGCTCCAGTTCCTGCTACAACAGTCTCGGCCAAGGAAGAAAGATCTACAATTTCAGAAGTGCCATTCTCGATGCCAATCGTCAAATCTGTACCGGCTAGTCCTGATCCACTAATATTCTGGTCATCGGTACTTCCCGTATTGAGTTCATCGATCGCAGCCTGTACGTTGTTCGCCGCCAGGCCCGAAACGGTATTGTCATAGGGGTTGCTCGCCGCCCGCGTATCGATCGTCGAGGGGTTGCCCGCCTCGTCGGTATAGGTGTACGTCCCGTCCCCGTTGTCAACCAGGGTGGATACCGAGGTGTCGCTGATCGTGGTGGTAGTGCCCGAGGCGTCCGTAAAGTCATAGGTGCCGTCCCCGTTGTCCACAAGGGCCACCGTGCCGGCCGCAGCGTTGATCTCGTCGATCGCCGCCTGTACGTTATTGGCCGCCAGGCCCGAAACGGTATTGTCATAGGGGTTGCTCGCCGCC
>JBBQAM010000013.1:0-77646 GCA_038316335.1 Flavobacteriales bacterium | reverse complement strand
GGCACTGCGGCCAGATGGTGTTCTCCTACCCATGAAGTAACAAAAGGCACTAGTGAAAGCCAAAATAACAAATGCAGATTCGCCCAAAGGATAGTACCGTTCACTTTCTCAGTAGCCTTGAATAAATGGTGATGATTGTTCCAGTAGATCCCTAGATAGATAAAACTAATGCTATAGCTTGATATGGTTGGAATCAGGGGTATCAGAGAATGCAAATCGGCCTCTTCGGGTGCTTTTAATTCCAACACCATAATCGTAATGATGATTGCCAAGACCCCATCGCTAAAGGCCTCCAGTCTGTTCGTGCCCATTGTCATCCTTGAAACGCTACTTTGTTATGGGTGCCATCACAATAAGGCTTGTTGCCGGAAGCACCACAACGGCAAAAAGCGGTTATCCGTTCTTTGCTGTCAGTCGTATCGTCGTGGTTGACTTCAAGTGCGCCATGCACCATAAGGGGACCATTCTTTCGCACTTCGACCTTGGTTACAGGGTGATTTACGCCTTTTTCATTATCTGGCACTTCTGTTGCCATTACATGGCTAAGAGCACCTGAAGGACAAAGGGCGATTTGCGCCTTAAGTTCGTCAATGCTGGCATTTTCAGCCTTGATCCATGGCTTTTCGTTCGGATTATAGACCTTTGGCAATGCCCGTACGCAGTTCCCTGAATGAATGCATAAATGCGGTTTCCACACTACGGTTAGCGCACCATTGGTGTATTTTTTAGTGATTTCTCGTTCTGTCATGATTATTCAATGTTAATTCCTTTTAAAACTAATTTTTTCCATTCGGGATGGCGTTTTATATACATGGCCACATAGGGGCACAATGGCACTAATGTTAGATTTTTAGACGCGATGTCCTCAAGTACCTTTCGCGTCAAAGTCGCGGCAACACCTTTGCTTTCCAATTCCTTGGGAACCTCGGTGTGGGTGAGGTATATCTTATCCTGGGCCTTGATATATTCGATTCTTGGAACAAACCCATTGATATGGAATTCGTAGCGTTTCCGTTCCGAATTGTCGATCAATGGCAATTCCTCGTTATCCATAGCGTGCATTTTATTTTTTACCAATGGGAGGCGGACCGGCGGGAATCATTGCCTCATAGACTTCGTCACCCTTTCTTTGTTTATATTCGGCCTTGATCTTTTCGACCAGTTTCGGATTTTCGAAAAGATCCACCATGGTCATTCCCAATGTCTTGGCGGCCTGTAGCATACCCTTATGGCCAATACTCATCCCCCCGCAAGCCACTACGGCCCACGAATGCCAAGGCGTATCCTTGGGGGCAGTGGTAACGCCGAGGCTAATATTGGGAACATTCCAGCTTACATCCCCGACATCACTTGATGCACTACCCTGGTTATCCTTGGTTTCTTCAAGCGGACGAATCTCGCTATCCATACCCACTTGGGGGGTACCGGTTGCTTCCTGTATTTTTTTGGCAAAGGCAACTTCTTCAGGCGTATAGGATATGGGGCCTAATAATTCTAGATTTTGTTGCACTGCTGCTGCGCCAGTTCGGTTGATCAATATCTCGTAAATACCGGAAATCAAGGTTATTTTATAGTCTACATTGGCCATAATGGCCGCTCCTTCGGCCATTTTTCGCACGCGTTCATATACCGGCATCATCCCACTGCGTTTGCTGTCACGAACGCGAACCCATAACCGGGCGTAATCGGGCACCACATTGACTACTTGACCACCATCCTGTATTTGATAATGAATGCGAACGGTAGGTTTAATATGTTCCCGGTAGTAATTTATTCCCGTCGTATACAGCTCCAAGCCATCGACGGCACTGCGCCCGTTCCAAGGATCCATACTGGCATGCGCTGCCTGACCATAAAATTCTACCATAAAATCTACAAGTGCCAATGAACTTTGTACTGGGGCCATCGTCTGTGCGCTAGGGTGCCAGCTCAGATTGACATCGACATCGTTCCAGAGACCTTCGCGCACCATCCATATTTTTCCAAAATATTTTTCCTCTGAAGGTGTACCAAGAAATTTGATGGTACCATGGAGTTTTCCTTGTTCCATTAATTCCTTGGCGGCAATGGCGGCACCCAAACTGGCAGCCCCGAAAAGGTTATGCCCGCAGCCATGGCCCGCGGCCCCGTCCTGCAGAGGCTCTTTCGTGGGTTGTGCTTTTTGTGAAATACCCGGAAGGGCATCAAATTCACCCAATACACTGATTACCGGACTTCCTGAACCATAGGTGGCGACAAAAGCGGTAGGCATGCCCGCTACCCCGCGCTCGACAGTGAAACCATTCTTTTGGGCATAATCTGCCAAGATCCGGGACGAATTGGTCTCTTCGAAGGCGGTTTCCGCCAAAGACCAGATCGAATCACTTATTTTAATTAGGGCTGCTTGTTGTTTTTCAACCGAAGCGATGATGAATTTTTTATTGGGGTCCATCTTTTGGGAGGTTAGCGACATGCAACCTAGCAGCAGTAGGATTTGAAGTAAGCTTTTTTTCATAATTGATTCTCAATTGTGTTCAAGTTAGTAAAGATTCCTTAGGTTCGTTTCATAGTGGGCCATTGGGCACAGGTAAATATACCAAATTCTAGGTTTTTTTCGATTCCCATGAACGCTTTTGCGCAGAAGCCACATGAAAGGAACCATGGATAGATGCTGCTACTCTCGTCCCAACAAGAATGTCGACCAGGCATTTCGCCGAATAAATGGGGTGTAAGGCAATATTTTAGCGGCCTAAACAGTTAACTACCTAGCATTTGGACAAATTTCAAGCCGAATCATTACCAGCCATAACCATCATGAAAAAAATTGAAATCCTATTCCTAACGTGCTTATTGACCCTACTTTTAGGTGCATGTAGTGCCACCAACAAATTGACTATGGGCGCGATTGAGCCTGCCCAGGTACACCTCTCATCTGATATTACGAAGGTGGGTATATTAAATCGCAGCATTCCATCTTCTGCAAACGAAACAATCGATAAAATTGACAAAGTGCTTTCCCTTGAAGGCCGCAATTTGGACAAGGAAGGGGCTAAGGCCGCCATTACCGGGCTATCGGACGAACTTACCCGAGACGATCGTTTTGAGGATGTCAAGATAATCGAAGCCTCTGAATCCCAAAGAAAAGGTCTTGGGGTTTTCCCGGCCGCCCTAAGTTGGGCAACCGTTGAAGAAATTTGTAATACGAACGGGGTCGATGTTTTGTTCTCGTTGGAGTTTTATGACACCGATACCAAAGTGGCCTACGAGTCGACCATGGTGACAATACCCAACAATTTGGGAATCAACGCGAAGATTCCAGGTCATAAGGTTACGTTGAATACAGCCATAAAAAATGGATGGCGTATTTATGACCCGGTTTCGAAACAACTCTTGGACGAGTATGTGTCTAACGATTTTATAACATCGGTCGGAGAAGGCATAAATCCAGTAAAGGCCATTGAGGCGGTGGTTGGCCGAAAGGAAGCGGTACTTCAAGTGAGCAACAATATTGGAAACTCTTATGGATTGATTATTAAGCCATTACGAAAAAGAATATCTAGAGATTATTTTGTGAGTGGGACCGATAATTTTGTAATTGCCAAACGACGTGCCCAAACTGGGGATTGGGATGGTGCCGCTAAATTATGGGAACAGGAATTGAATAATCCCAAAGCGAAAGTCGCTGGTAGGGCCTGCTATAATATGGCAATCATCAGCGAAATAAATGGCGATCTCGAAAAGGCACTTGATTGGGCCTCGAGGTCCTATTCGGACTATAATAACAAGGAAGCCTTGCGGTACATCAATCTTTTGAACCGACGCCTGGCCGAGTACAGGGAGTTGCAACGGCAACTTGCCCGATAGCTTGTAAAAGAATAGGGGTAAAGAAGGGAACTGACTACCCGACAGCCTGTTTATAGGTCTCCAAACAACGTTCGCGAGCCAATTTGTGATCGACCATCTTCTCTGGATAACCCGCCTGGCCCAGTTCAGGGACCCATTTTGAAATATAATCCTTTTGGGCATCGAATTTCGCTACTTGGGTCATGGGATTGAATATCCTAAAATAGGGGGCGGCGTCAACACCACTGCCTGCAGCCCATTGCCAGTTGCCCACATTAGCACTCAGATCAAAATCCAATAACTTTTCGGCAAAATAAGCTTCGCCCCAACGCCAATCGATTAAAAGATGTTTGCACAAGAAACTTGCCGTCAACATACGTACGCGATTGTGCATGTAACCCGTGGTGTTCAGTTCGCGCATACCTGCGTCGACCAGCTCAAACCCTGTTTGGCCGTTTTTCCACTTTTCAAATTCATCTTTGTCGTTCCGCCAAGCGATGCGGTCGTATTTAGGTTTAAAGGCATGCGTTACGGTTTGTGGAAAATGCCATAAAATCTGCATAAAGAATTCCCGCCAAATAAGTTCATTCCAAAATATTTCATTTTTTTCAGAAATGGCCTGTTTCATAATTTTTCGCACAGAGACAGTTCCAAAACGCAGATGCGGGCCCAATCTTGAAGTACCCCCATCTATTGCCGGAAAATTACGCGTACGTTCGTAGTTGTTAATCATATCGCCCGTTACCTCATAGGAAGGGACTTTAAGGGTTGCCGGTTCAAAGCCAATGTCTTTAAGTGAAAGATCAGGAACTGATGCATTCTGTAAGAGGTTGTGCAATACGTTGCTGGTCGTATGCAGCCGCACATGGTCTTCGGGATTAAAAATTTCCTTCCATCTATTTTTATATGGGGTGTATACCACATAAGGGTCGCCATCGCCCTTTACTACCTCGTTTTGTTCAAAAATCACCTGGTCCTTAAAGGAGTTGAAGGCAATATCACGGGCATTCAAGAAACTTTTGATGTCCGCATCCCGTTGGTGGGAGTAGGGTTCATAATCACGATTCGTATACACCCCTTGAATATCAAAATCCCTAGTAAGGATTTCAAAAACCTGAACAGGTTTATCATGATAGAGGGCAAGGCTCCCATTAAAATTATCCCGCAGGGCACTTTGCATACTTTTCAACGTCTCATGAATAAAAGAAACCCGGGCATCATTAACAGGTAGTTTGTCAAGAATCCCTGGATCAAAAATAAAAATTGGCAAGACGGGGTGCGGCCCTTTTAAAGCCGCTAAAAATCCCACGTTATCATCCAATCTCAAATCTCTTCTAAACCAAAATACAGCTATTTTCTCAAGCATTTTCCGTAGTGCACTTTATTAAGACTCCTAGATACCGCAGTATCGATTTCATATGATATAGTTCCCCGGGGATCATCCAATATTCATACTACCAATACCTCCATCTACCGTAATGACCTGGCCGGTCATCCAACTGCTCTTATCGCTTACCAAAAATACCGCCAAGTTTGCAATATCAACGGGTTCACCGACTCTTTTTAAAGGATGGCGCTGCGCCATTAACTCCCGTTTGCTTTCAGAACTCAATAATCTGTTGGCCAATGGAGTATCTACTAGGGAGGGAGCGATGACGTTAACCCGAATATTCGGTGCGTATTCGGCGGCCAGCGACCTTGCAAAACCTTCGATAGCCCCTTTCGCAGCGGCAATACTCGTATGAAAGGGCATGCCCGTCCTGACCGCCACGGTGCTAAAGAAGACCATACTGCTACCTTTCGCCATTTTCGGAACTAGCTCCTTGACCACTTGCACCAAACTGAAAAAATTCAATTGCATGTCCGCCTTAAACGTTTCGAGTGATAGCATTTTAAGGGGCTTCAGATTGATGCTCCCTGGGCAATATATTAATCCATCGATTGTACTAGGAAAGTCGTTGGCGTCAAAGGAGTCGGTAAGTGCATCAAGCATAAGATGATGAACGTTCATGCCTTCTAAGGCGCCCAATGTACGCGACGCCACGTAAACTTCATAATCGGCCATTAACTGTTCCGCAATTTGAAGGCCAATTCCGTGAGAGCCCCCGATCATTACGATATTTTTTTTCATTTTAAATAGATTTTAATTGTAATTCGTTGGATGCATCTGGCATGCAACCGAACAATTCTAAAAGCTTTTGTTCACGATATCTGAATATTGCTAATAATTGGCGTTTGATAAAGAGTCCATAGGCCAGTTGTCCAAGAATACCAAAGGGCAGCTTGAAGTCAACAAGGTCCTCCATGACCACACCGCCTGATATGGGGCGTATGAAGTGTTTATGGTGCCAAAGGGAATACGGTCCGAACCGTTGTTCATCAACAAAGTATTCGCCAGTTTGAGCATGGGTGATTTCAGTCACCCATCGGGTCGTATAGCCTGGAAAAGGGGATACCGTATAGTGAATTATTTGGCCTGCATATAGTTTTCGGTCGTCTCCCGATAGAATATGAAATCCCATATTCGATGGGGTGATTACCTTTAGATTTGAAGGATTCGAAAGAAATTCCCATGCCTCCATTGGGGAGATGGGCAGCGATTGTTTTGAACTGAGTTGGTAGAGCTTCATAAAAAGTATTTATCAAAATTAAAGGTAATAATGTTTAACATAAAATTAAATAAGTTAAACAATACATAAAACGCATGTTACTGTCCCAATTCGCAGCTTGGGGGATTTAACTAGGGCGGTGCATTCGAAGGGGATTTGGTTACCTTCGTCCCTTTATTTTCCAGAAAGACCGTCAATTTTGTAATTTCGATAAATTTCCTTTATGAAAAATCAGATACTAACTTGGTTGCTTTTATTAGTATCGTCCTGTATTTGGTCGCAAGGCGTCAAAATAAATGGAAAATTGCCAAAGGATTTGTCCGAATCGTCAGGACTGATATTTTATAACGGCCACCTTATCAGCCATAATGATTCTGGCAATTCTGCCCAATTATTTGAAATAGATACCCTAACCCTTCAGATTGTTCGCAGGGTCACCATAATCAATGCAGAAAATAGGGATTGGGAAGATATAGACCAAGACGAGCAATTTATATATGTGGGCGATTTTGGAAATAATAAGGGTACACGGCAAAATTTGGCAGTGTATCGCATTCGCAAAACGGCTTACAATCGGTCTGAGACGGTAATGGCTGAAAAAATAGCATTCAAGTATGAGGGCCAGATCGATTTTACAAAAAAGAACGGCAATAGCGACTGGGATGCCGAGTCCCTAATTGCAATCGATGACAAATTGGTTATTTTGACCAAACAATGGCAAAGTAATGGGACGGTCGCGTACAGTATCCCAAAGCTTCCCGGAACCTATGTTGCAAAAAAATTGGATAGTATTTCAAATATGGGAAGGATTACGGGTGCCAGTTATAATAAGGCAACAAAATTGCTTTATCTCATAGGGTATTCCCGCTACTTGATTCCTTTTTTGGTTCGGGTAGAAAATCCTAGTCCAGACGCGATTTTTGCTGGTGGAATCATCCGTACCGATTTGGAAATGGGATTCGTTCAAGCCGAGGGGATTACCTATGTTTCGGCAGATCATTATTTCTTTTCCTCTGAATATTTTAGCAGGAAAAGCCCGTCGATCACTTCAGAAAACAGGTTGTTCTCCTTTAAGGTCGACTTAAAAGGAAGATTACAACCAGCACCAGCAGGCAACTAATTGGCGATGCCTAGTCAAATAGAACACTTGAAATGAACATTCTTAAAGACAAAACCAATTCTTCCTTCTTTTGGCAATGTAGATACCTGCAATCGTAGCTATTATGCCCGCTTTGAGGTCGCCGAGAAACCAAATAGGATTTTAGTTGAATCGGTACTAATTACGAGCTGTAACCAAGAAATGATGAAAGCAGCAAGGTTTATCGTTGGTAGGTATCAAAATGATGTCACTATAGAGCGCGGCAAATTCGTTCTGAAAAGGCTACAATTGGGGTTGACCAATCCCTTGTTATTTAAGATTTTATTAACAAATGGCGCGCGGCTTTATCCATAATTTTGTGAAAACTGAAAAACAAAATACTATGAAGAAGTTATTACTAGTACTCTGTGCAGCGTTTGCAACCACAATTGTGCAGGCACAGATTGAAACTCCACCGCCAAGTCCGTCATCTACTTTGACTCAAAAGGTGGGTTTAACCGATGTTACGGTAGCCTATTCACGACCATCGATGCGCGGAAGAACGATTTTTGGCGACCTTGTACCTTATGGTCAAATTTGGCGTACAGGTGCAAATGCACGCACAACGGTATCTTTTAGTAACGATGTTACCATTGATGGTACCCTCTTAAAGGCTGGTACCTATGCTATTTTCACAAAACCAAGTGCTACCTCTTGGGAGGTTTATTTTTATACCGACACCCAAGGAGGTGGAGTACCTGGTGAATGGGATGAGAGTAAGGTTGCGGCAAAAGTGACCGTACCGATTTATGCAATGGAGATGAACGTCGAGACGTTTACGATTACAATCGATGATTTAAATGACAACGGGGCTACTTTGGGCATGTTGTGGGAAAAGGTCTATGTTGGAGTGAAGTTTTCTGTTCCTACGGATGCAGCAGTAACCGCAAATATTGAGCAGGCGTTAAACGGGCCATCCGCTGATGATTATTATGCCGCAGCGGTTTATTATATGAATTCGGGCAAGGACATCAATAAGGCCAAGGTTTGGATGGACAAGGCGATGGCTATGACCGAAAACCCAGCCTTTTGGCAACTTCGTCAGCAATCATTGGTCTATGCTAAGGCAGGTGATAAAAAGGCGGCGATCGAGGTGGCGAAGAAATCGTTGGCAGCTTCAAAAGAGGCAAAAAATGATGATTATATCAAGTTAAATACTGACTCATTAAAAGAGTGGGGTGGCATGTAGCCCTAAATCGACAAATTAAATAAGGCCCCGGGTATTTGGATATTCGGGGCTTTTTTGTGGACAATGGAACGCCAGAACATTTGAGCAGCCCTATTTCCTAGGCCTGCCGTCGGCATCAATTCGGTATCTTGGTGATTGCAGTACGATTAAAAACATTGCTTTATTTATGTCTCGTTTCCCAGAGACTTCCATGTAGCTACTAGACTATCTATATAGAAAGGTCAGTCAATCTAACTGCGAAGACGGTACAAGGTGGTTCAGGGCTATGTAGTTTGATACTAAGGGACTTTAGGTTCTGATTGGCGGGTTTTTAAGCAATCTGTCAAAACCTTCCAAAATAAAGGACATAATTATGACGAGGCCGCAACCTATGAAATTCAGCCATAAATACCCTAATTTTTCCTGACCAGAAGGATAAATGTGAATATAGTTGTAATAGATGATGCACACTAAGATCTGGGTCAAGATCGCAGCAAAGAATACAGCATTCCCTTTGATAAACTTAAAAAAGAAGGCCAATAGGAATATGCCCAGGACGTTGCCATAAAATATGGATCCTATAATATTTACCAATTGGATCAGATTATCGAACAAATTGGCAACACAGGCGATTGAAATAGCGATTATTCCCCATAAAAACGTAAACACTTTTGAAGCGTTTACATAATGTTTTGGGGAGAAGGTACCCTTTTTATTGCGTTTGTAAAGATCGATGGCCGTTACCGTACCCAGGGCATTCAATTCAGAGGCCGTCGACGACATGGCTGCCGACAAGATGACGGCCAACAAAAGTCCGATAAGTCCTTTGGGTAAATTGTGCAGGATAAAATGAATAAACACATAGTCTTTGTCATTGGTTTCGGCACTGCTATCGGCTTTTTCAATAATCGATTTTGCCAAGACCCGATTGGTACTATCTTTTTTGTTAATGGCTATTATCTGTAATTTGGCGTCTTCGACCGCGACATATTCCTTCAATTCCAACGCCGCGGAAAATCGATCTTGGGCCATTTTCTTTTGGGCTTCTAATTGCTTTTGCGCATCCTCCAATGCATGATAGTCATCGGCATAGCCTGAATTGAGTACCTTTTGGGTCGCCGAAGGATTAAAATTCAACGGCGAAGGATTGTATTGATAGAATACGAATACCATCACGCCTACCAACAAGATGAAAAACTGCATCGGGATTTTAAAAATCCCATTAAAAACCAATCCCAATTGACTTTCACGAACCGATTTTCCGGTCAAGTAACGCTGTACCTGACTTTGATCCGTACCAAAATAGGCCATAGCTAAAAATAGTCCCCCAGTAATACCACTCCAAAAGGTATACCTACTGGTTGTATTCATACTAAAATCAAGGATATTGAGCTTGTCGCTAGCACCCGCTATTTTTAAGGCTTTTGCAAATGTGATATCCTCAGGAAGATAGCCCAGGATAAAAAAGAAGGTAATGAACATCCCCATCATGATGATGAACATCTGCTGTTTTTGCGTCACACTCACCGCTTTGGTACCTCCAGAAACCGTATAAACGATTACCAAAGACCCAATTAAAATATTCAAAAGACGAAGATCCCACCCAAGAACGGCCGAGAGAATAATCGAAGGTGCAAAAATCGTGATTCCGGCGGCCAGCCCGCGCTGCATCAGAAAAAGTATGGCCGTAAGGGATCGCGTCTTTAAATCAAATCGGTTTTCCAGAAATTCATAGGCTGTGTAGACATTAAGTCTATAATATATAGGTACGAAGACCAAACAGATAATGATCATCGCCAAGGGGAGTCCAAAATAGAATTGCACAAAGCCCATTCCATCATGGAAAGCTTGTCCAGGTGTTGATAAAAACGTAATCGCGCTGGCCTGTGTCGCCATCACCGAAAGGCCAATGGTCCACCATTTTGCTTCATTACCTCCTAGAACGTAGTCGCTAACATCCTTGCTACCGCGAGTACGTATAACACCATATACAACTATAAATAATAATGTGCCTGCAAGAATAAACCAATCTAGTGCTCCCATATCATGTATATGCGGTCATTAGATAATAAAAGATCAAAACATAAATAATGTTTAGAATCAACACAGTAGAATATTCCTTTTTCCAGACTATTTTATCCAATCCGTTCATCCCTTGATATTGTTTTTTGATTCTACTTTTTCCTTTCCGATCGATAACATATTGGCAAACAGCTTATAAGCACCGGGAACTCCTGCGGGCAACTCCCTAAAAAAACTTAGCCCAGTATAAATGTAATTCCCTTTGCCATAGGGTGCTACCAAAAGGCTTCCTTCAGTGGCTGTTTCCCCGGGATCTTTCATTGATAAGATGGAGGTGAATTTTGGATCCCATTTATTGGGATAATAAAGTCCACGTTCCTGAACCCAACCTTCAAAATCTGGCGGGGTTATTTTATTCGGAAAATTTACAAGGGAATGGTTTTTGGCAACGATTTCGACTTCCGAATTTTCATCGGTTACCCGGTCTCTGGAAATAACCAGGGGGTAAGGAGCAATATTTTCAAATTGCTCCGACCATCGACCCGCCGTATTGTATTGCAGGATTAAATTTCCGCCATTCTTAACATAATCAAGCAGAAACGGCTGCTTAAATTGTAAGGCATCGATAATGTTATAAGCACGTATTCCGACCACTACTGCATCATATTTATCTAAGCTACCTTGACCGATCGAATTAGGGTCTATGATATGTACCGTATATCCGATCTGTTCCAAGCTTTGTGGTACCTCGTCGCCCGCACCAACAATATAACCAATGTCATTACCGGCCTTCTGGATGTTAAGACGAACGACCTTTGACTCCGATGGTCTGAGCACTGTCTGGGTCGGGATGTGCTCATAGGCAATGGTCACCGATTCTTGTGTAAATTCCTTCCCGTGTAATTTTAAGATGGGTGAAATGTAACTTTCATTTTCTCCTTCAGGAGGCCAAATTTTAAAGACCACCGTTTTTTGATCTCCTTTTTTAGCGATTTCAAACGGTTTTATTTCTTGGTCGAGCCGCCATCCTTTTGTAATAGAAAGTTGAATTTCCCCTTGAATACTATCTTTCTGTGCCGTAATATTAATTGCGATATCCTTGGGGCTGTCATCGGCAAAAATAAGGACTGGGTCCTTAAAACTTGCGGTAGCCTCTGGCAGAATCTCAAAGGGTTCATACAGTTCCCCTTTGTCTGGTTTGGCAAAATGGTAGACGACGGGTTGGTCGAAACCTATTTCATATCCGTTAAAATCCAACTCAAAATGGGCGAAAAAGGCCCTAGGGGTTTCAGGTTTTCCAATTAATTTCTGGTCATCGACGCGATAGGTTCCCAGGGTGCCCTTTTTATTTAACCAATACGGACTCGTGTACCCTGTATTTTCTGGTACCTCGAAAAGAAGTTCCAAATCCTGCTTCTCGTTGTTTTTGAGTGGAAGCCCAGTTTTTAGTACTGTCTGGGTCGGAGTGATTCCTACCGATTTCAGTATAATGTTATTGTTACTTCTGTTCAAGGCCTCGATGCTCACCTTCACTTGTTCTCCTGGATTTGAGTAGGCATTTTCACTAGAGGCCTCGATAAAGAGACCTGCCGATGCCAAAATCAATTTTTTTAGTTCCTCCGATTTAACCGATTTCCAATATGGGTCGGCTACTTTTTGAAGTAATTCATATGCCTTGACCAATTCTGGAATGTGTTTTGAGGGATTATTAAAGTCGAAGTTCTTTTCAACGGCATATAAAATTTCACCCACGGCTTTTCCACCCTCGACTCGAGACCAGGAAGTATCGATCCCTTCGAAGATATTGGTCGAATCTTTTGGCATTGTGCCTTTTAACAATTCTAGATACTCGTTTTCGGTGCCGCGAGTGGCCATTCTCCCGAATCCCTGTGACAAATGTTGGCTGCTGGCCAAAGAGGCGATTTCGTTATTAGATACGCCCATTAACGGAAAATACACCCCCGTATCAAGATGCTGCATTTTTGACTTATCGGCTTGATCAAATTTCTCCTGGCTCCCATAGAACCACCACGAAGTATTGAAATAGAGGCGTTTGGGTTGCCAAACCTGCGTAAGGCCCAATTGTTCGGGATAGCTGGCCGCATCATTGGCCAAATCAAAAGCTTCTACGCTCAACATAGCGGAAGACGTGTGGTGGCCATGCGTAGTGCCGGGACTCCGATGGTCGAATCGATTTATAATAATATCAGGCTTAAAATTGCGAATGGCCCACACCACATCGCCCAAAACTTCTTTTTTATCCCAAATTTTAAGGGTCTCGTCCGGATTTTTTGAATAGCCAAAATCGTTTGCCCTTGTAAAGAATTGTTCCCCGCCATCGATACGCCGTGCAGCAAGCAATTCTTCGGTACGCAACACCCCTAACAACTCACGAAGTTCGGGACCGATCATATTCTGTCCCCCATCACCTCGGGTGAGCGATAGATAGCCTGTTCTGGCATGCACATCGTTTGACAAATAAGATATCAGACGTGTGTTCTCATCGTCAGGGTGCGCCGCTATGTATAAGGCGGTACCTAAAAAGTTTAATTTTTGTAATGAATGAAATAGGTCTGAAGAGGTTTCTTTTTTTGGAGCTTGGCCACTAGAAAGTTGGGTAATTAGTAATAAGAAGGCACAAATTACCTGAATACGGCGCATGTCATTGAAATTAGTTGGTTTCCAAATATAGCAAGTTTAGCTACTACCAGCCTATTTTTAGAACTTCTTTAACAAATTTAGAGGGCGTCGCTATCCTCATGGGCGTCATCATACTCATTAATTAGTGATACCGCCTTTTGCAACATGAGATTGTTGGGATATGTCAAAAGTTCGCCAGCCGAACTCCTGAGGTGTATATGAAAGGCCCGAATATCCTCGATGACGAAGATACCATGGTTCTCTTTATCGCATTCCAGGATATCCTTGTCCAAGATCTTGATACGATCGCCAATTTTAAAGGGAAAGGAAAAAAATAGAATGACACCCGAAGTGATATTGCTAAGAATTGACCATTGGGCGAATAAGGCAACCCCTATTACCGCAAATACCGAGGAAAACAAAAGGCCCAGCTTTTCAAGATTCACGCCCCAAATAAAGGTCATTGCTGACAATCCCAGAAAGGTAAGCGTAACCGATATATATTTGGTAATGAGTATGGTGCGTGCTTCAACAATATCGCTTATCCTACCAATACGATGCACCGTTTTATTACTGATGAATTTTATTATAAATAAGATAACAACCGCAATAAGGGTTGCCAGTAATTCATTCTGATGGTTAATTATAAAATTTTCCATATTCTATATTCCCAAACTATCCCGCAAAGGTAAATCCTTATTTCGATTTTCCTTCCAATAAGCGGTCCTTAAAGTTTTTATTTTAGTAGCGGTAGAGGTCAGTGTCTGGGCGTTTGCGCCGAAACCGCTTTTTGAGGTTTCTGTCCAATTTTCTATAGTATACGGAAAATTGGATGAAAAATTGATAGTGAGTGTTCTTTCCAATTCGGGATACCTGATTTCATACGTTGACAGGGTATCATTTTTTGTAAGTAGTAATTGGGCATCATATGCCTTTAGTTCTTTATGTGACAACCTGATAAATTCAAAAGAGGGGATAAGCTTCATTTTCCCAACTGGAAGATCTGTTGGGTCGATACGTACTTTATTCCATAGTTCATCTTCCAAATTGGTTTTTCCCAGTTCAAGTTGTTGGTCTGCCTCTGCCTCAAAATAGGAATGAGAGGTAATATCAAAGTTGTGCCGATTATTTAATTGCATATAGACATGACCACACCATTCCTGCGAAGAAAAACTAACTTTCACGGCATGTTGGTTATCATAAACCGGGTAGAAACTACTGGTCATTATCGAATAGGGATAAATGCCGGTAATAAATTTTTTGGTAGTATTCAGTTTAAGAACGGGGATGTTAGCGGTTTGGTCATGATCGGCTTTCACTTGTGCGTCGGCCAAAAAAGGTTCGGTCACGTAAATTAGCACCGCATGGCCTTCTCGAAGTTCGCCATATCGGGCCTGCTCAAGCTTGTAGGACGTAATTTCGGCGACTCCCGAATACCAATATTTCTGAAACTCCTCCGACAATTTCTTTTTAGCTGGCGTGTCCTTGATTAAAGCGGCCGTATCACCTGAGGTTTTTTTCGCATCATTACTGGTTCGTTTTTCCTGGCACGCATTGGCAATTACAAAACAAAGAATGACAAGAATGATGTGAATAGTAGCGACCCGTTTTTTCATAATCGATATTTTAGTCAAATTTACCAAAATCGGTTCAGCTGACCATGTTGAGGATCATTTTGTAGCACAAATGGGTCGGAAGCCCGACCACATTGCTATAAGAGCCGATGATTTCTTCTACCCCGATCAAGCCGATCCAATCTTGAATGCCGTATCCACCGGCTTTGTCTAAGGGCTGATAGGTTTTGATGTAGTACCATAATTCGGTATCGGTCAAAGTACTGAACTTGACTTTTGTAGTGGCGTTTACAATTTTTTGATGCTGTACCGAAGTGAAACAGACCGAAGTGATTACTTCGTGCCACCCATTCGAAAGTGCGCGTAACATGGTAAAACAGTCATCTTCATTGATTGGCTTGACAATCGATTTGTCTTGGTGCCAGACTATAGTATCCGCAGTTATAAGGATATCCTTGGGTCCTAAGGAACCTTCGAAAGCCGACGCTTTTAAGGTTGCCAGATAATCGGTTATTTCGCTGTGTTTTAAATCGTCCGGGTATACTTCGTCGATGGTTTTAATTTTGACCTCGAAATCAAAACCCATTTCCTTGAGAAATTGTTTTCTTCTAGGGGAGCCGGAAGCCAGAATGATCCTATGGTCCTTCAACTTTTCATGCAGCATGATCTAGGTATTATAAGCGTCATAATTTCCATACCAATCGCCACGCACTTTTAAGACCTGTTCGATTACATCGCGAACACATCCGTCGCCCCCATTTCTATGGGAAATGTATTTTGATATCGCCTTTATCTCTTGCACGGCATCTTGCGGGCATGTCGGTAGACCTACTAGGTGCATGGCCGGGATATCGGGAAGGTCATCACCCATATAAAGGACATTTTCGGGTGCTATACTTTTTAGGGTCATAAAATCCTTCAAGGGTTGGGCTTTTTGATGCGTGCCCATATGAATATCGGTCACCCCTAGATCTTTCAATCGTTCCCGGACTCCTTCATTGGTCCCGCCAGAAATGATGAGGACCTGATATCCTTTTTGGATGGCCGTCTTCAAGGCATAACCATCTTTCACGCTCATTTTTCGCAAAAGTTCGCCTTGGGTCGTAATTAGCACCGAACCATCGGTAAATACGCCATCAACATCAAAAACAAACGTGTTAATATGTTCCAGGTATTCTTTATAGCTTTTGTCCATAGGTATTGGCAATTGAACGGCTCAAGAGGGTATAAATTTCCTCAAAACCGGTTTTTTCAAGTTGTTTAAGTTGTTTTTTGAGGGTGATGACATCCGCCCTTCGGGCCGGACCTGTTTGTGCCTCAAAAGGCGTTAACGTCTCAATTTTATGAGCTGTTTCTTGTATTAAAGGAGATAGGATCTCAAATGGCAGATGGGCATTTTCGCATAGCTGTTGACCAATAAAATAAAGATGGTTGGTAAAATTGTTTACGAATACCGCAGCGAGGTGTAGCTTGCTGCGCTGCTCTGAATTAACGAGGATCACTTTGTTTGATACGATGGAAGCAAGGTCTTTCAATAGGTTGATATCGTAGGTGTTTTCGGCTTCGATGCAGATTGGGATTTTTTTAAAATCGAGCATTCTATGAACCGTAAAGGTCTGCAAAGGATAAAATACGCCGCGTCGTATGGTATTTGGTAAAACCGCTAATGAAGTACTGCCTGAGGTATGAACCACCAGACCAGATAAACCAGTGAAGGAGTCTGCCAACAGAGGCAAAGCATCATCACTAACAGCTAGTATATAGACATCGGCCTCCTCTGTAAACGTCGGGCTTATATCGGTTTTTGTCGATTTCCCAAAATATTCCAAGGCCTTCTCATTCCTGCCTACAACCTGTACTACAGCAATCTGGGAATGGCTCAAAAATGCTTCGAATAGATGTTGGGCCACATTTCCGGTACCCATAAGTGCAACCCTGATCATGCCCAAAAATACAAATAAAAATATCCTGGGGCTTAAGAAACAATTAACAATGTGCATTCTCTTTTTATGTGCCTTGAAAATGTCTTAAATCATAAAAAGGGGCTATTTTTGTTCTCTGAAAACCAATGCGTCCCCTGATGACCGAGTTTCTTAAAAAGTTTTTTTTCTCCACCCGTTTGATGGCAATTTTGTTTCTTGTTTTTGCAACCTCAATGGCCTTCGGGACCTTCATTGAAAGTAAATATAGTACGGAGACGGCCAGGATATGGATTTACAATACCACGTGGTTTGAGCTTATCATGGTTTTTTTTGTCATCAATTTTATTGGGAATATGTTCAGATACCGTCTATTGAGATGGGAGAAGTGGCCGGTATTGATATTACATCTGTCGTGGATACTGATCATACTTGGTGCCTTTGTCACCCGATATATTAGTTTTGAGGGTATGATGCCCATTCGGGAAGGAAGTACCGAAAATATTTTTTATTCCGACAAGACCTTCCTTACGGCCAATATTGATGGTGATATCAATGGGGAAATGAAAAGAAAGGTCTTGGAGGATGCCATCATGGTGACCCCTGAAGCCTTAAAATCTTCCTTGCCTTGGAAGGATGATTTTAACGGGCACGATTTTTCGATAAAATACGTAGATTTCATTAAAGGAGCCGCACTGGGGCTCATTCCTTCCGAACAAGGAAATGAATACCTCAAGATCGTCGAGGCTGGTGATGGACAGCGGCATGATCACTACCTCGAAAATGGCCAGGTCACAAGTATTCATGGACTTCTCTTCTCTTTGAACAAGCCGACTGATGGTGCCGTAAATATTCGCACAACCGATTCTGTGTATCAAATAAGGTCCCCATTCGATGGCAATTTTATGCGCATGGCCGACCAATTTCAGGGAAATTTAATGAAGGATAGCCTTCAGCCACTAATGCTTCGCTCGCTTTATTCCATGGCCGGGATACAATTCGTGGTGCCGGAGCCACTGGTAAAAGGTTCCTATGGCGTGGTAAAGGTCCCGAAGAACGAGGTTACCGAAGCGACTCAAGATGCTTTGGTGGTATCCATCACTTCAAATGGCGAAACAGTGCAAAAGAAATTACTGGGCGGGAAGGGTACATTGAACTTTACGGATAAATTCAAGGTAGGCGGTCTCGATTTTTCGTTGGCCTTTGGTTCAAAAATATATGAATTGCCATTCTCTATAAAGTTAAACGACTTTATTGCCGAAAAATACCCTGGTACCGATCGAGGCTACAAATCGTTCATGAGTAAAATTACGGTCGATGATGACCGCCCTTTCGATTATGATATTTATATGAACCATATATTGGATCACAAGGGATATCGTTTTTTTCAAGCAAGTTTTAATCCGGATGAAAAAGGAACGATTCTTTCGGTCAACCATGACCAATGGGGTACTTGGATCACCTATCTCGGTTATTTTCTATTGTATTCGGGTTTGATGGGGATTATGTTCTTTGGGAAGACCCGATTTAAGCATTTGGGTGACTCCCTTGAGAAATTGAAGAAAAAGAAGGCTGCCCTGACCACCCTTTTGTTCTTGGGAATGGTGATTCATGCTACTGGCCAACAACCAGTAGTTGACGATAGCCATGAACATTCGATGAAACCGCGGCAAATTCAAATTGATTCTATGCTGGAAGCTACCAAGGTAGATAAAGAGCATGCAGCCCAATTTGGCAAATTGGTTATTCAGGATGAAGGGGGTCGCATGAAGCCGATCAATACCTTTGCATCCGAACTTTTGCGTAAACTTAGTGGTAAAAATAGTTACAAAGACATGAATCCTGATCAGGTATTCCTGTCGATGATGATGAATCCCGCACTTTGGTACAATACCGAATTCATCGCTTTAGACAAACAGGGAAAAAACGATAGTATTCGCAAAATCATCGGAATACCTGAAGGCCAGCGAAATGTAAAGGCAACCGATTTTTTTGATGCCCAAGGCAATTACAAACTAGAGCCCTATATAAGGGAGGCGACCGCGACGAATAATCCAAATAAATTCCAACAGGATTTCAAGGATGCGAATATACGCTTGGGGCTTTTGAATCAGGCCCTTGGGGGCGATATTGTCAAAATATTCCCCTTGTTGGACGATGAAAACAATAAATGGATTTCGGCCGTTGAATTTAGGGCCGGTCAGTTTCAAGTCAGCGATTCGCTGTATGCAAATTTTATAAAGAACGCCATTCCCTACTATTTGATGACATTGGATAAGGCAAAACAAACCGGGGATTATTCGGAGGCCGATAAATTATTGCAGGCATTCAAACAGAATCAAAAAAATCACGGGAGCGAGGTATTGCCTCCCGACAATAAAATAGATACCGAAATCATATACAATAAACTGAATATCTATAATTGGTTGTACAGACTTTATGCGTTGACCGGTCTCTCCTTATTTTTTGTGCTTATTTTTCAGATATTCAAAAATCGTGAAGTTTGGCGGGTGGCGTCTTTTTTCCTGAGGGGAACCATTTTGATATTATTCCTATGGCATACGGCCGGATTAATTTTACGTTGGTATATTTCGGGACATGCCCCTTGGAGTGATGCCTATGAAAGTATTCTTTATGTTTCCTGGGCGACCATGGGGATGGGGTTGCTTTTTATTCGAAAAAATGAAATGACAGTCGCAGCAGCGGCTTTTGTGACGGCCATGTTATTATGGATCGCACATCAGAATTGGGTAGATCCCTCGGTGTCTAATTTGGTACCTGTACTCGATAGTTACTGGTTGATGGTACATGTTGCCGTTATTGTGGCGAGTTACGGACCTCTGACCGTAGGAATGATCTTGGGAATGGTGTCGTTGGTGCTCATGATACTTACCAATAGCAAGAATAAGGAGCGAATGCAAATCAATTTAACGGAATTGACGATTATCAATGAATTGGTCTTGACCGTTGGCTTGGTCATGTTGACAATCGGGAACTTTCTCGGGGGCCAATGGGCCAATGAGAGCTGGGGCCGTTATTGGGGTTGGGATCCCAAGGAAACCTGGGCCTTGATATCCATTATGATATACGCCTTTGTAATACATACCCGTTTAGTACCTGGCCTTCGGAGTAAATGGATATTCAATTTTTTAAGTGTAGCGGCCTTTGGCAGTATTATGATGACCTATTTTGGGGTCAACTACTACCTGGTTGGTCTACACAGCTATGGTCAGAGCGGCGCTGCGGCTATTACCCCTGACTATGTGTGGTATATTGTTTTGGGTGTTGGTATTCTTGGTGGGATTAGTTTCTGGCGCTACAGGGCCAATTATGGCCGATAAGCTTTATGAATGTTATTTGCCGCCATTTGTTTGAAGGTCTTCAAGACAAAGATCATCAAACTCGGGGATGGTCCCACCACTAATCATATTCAATAGTCCTTCGCCAGTTTCGGCACTCCAATACATTAGGCAATTCTCATTGGTACAATGACGACCGTGTGCCGTATCTTGATGATTATTTTGTAATGGGGTCCCTGCATTAACCATGCCCATTAAGTGGCCGAATTCGTGGTTTAGGACCGTGGTTTCCAAAACGGTCGTGCTGGGAGCCAAAGGTTGGCCACTAAAACTTTTTATCGTTTCTTCAAAGAGTACGAATGAGGTATTTCGATAGGCAACACCGAGTACGGAGCCATTATCTGTATTTTCCGAATATCCACCGTCAATAAAAAGTCCAAAAACGGTTATTTTATTCCCTGAATTATAGGCGGTGCGAAGACCATCCTCCAAATTTTTGATATCGGCTATCGAATAGATGGCCTGTCCTGGGGATTCGATTTCCTTAAGTTCGATCTCGATACCACCCGATTTATGCAATCGGGCGTCTAAAAAAGACTTAAAATTCTGAAGGGTCGCTACGGTTGGCTGCAGCCCTTTGACATAAAAAATTTCGAGATGTACCGTGTCAAATTTTAAATCCTGCAGTAGATCAATGGCCGAATCCCCTACTGATTTTCTATTGTCGGAAGGATCTATGGTTACCGTATTCCCTTGATCATCAATAATGGTGATGTCCCCGTTTATTTTGTCTTTTGAACATGAAACAATCAATAAAAACAAGGGTATATAAATTTTATGAAAATTCATTGGTGAGTGATTTTCCAGGACGGAGTTTGGGTTCAATTTAAATAACGGAACACGAAATGATTTCGTATAATAATCTTAAAAAGTTCAAGTCGTTGATCAACCAGGGGTTGAACGCAAAAAAATTTTGTCAGGTTTTTTAAATATGCGATATTTATGTCCTCATCTAATGATAGGAAGTATGTTTTTGATAAATGTCAGTGGGTTTTCGACCCAAAATTAAAAGTCCTTTTATTCTCGAGGCATTGACATTTATTACTACTACGAACATAATCCTATTTTCAAATGGCCCATCCAGATAAATTAAGTGTAAAAAAAGTATTCGACTCCTTTATAATTGCCGTAACCGGTAGGGAAACCGATTTTACGTCGGGAAGTATCCGCAAGGCTATTTTTATGCTGGCCATTCCTATGATTTTGGAAATGATGATGGAGTCGATCTTTGCCATTGTAGATATCGCCTATGTTTCTAGGGTCAGTGTGAACGCAGTAGCGACTATTGGCCTTACCGAATCGGTCATTACACTCGTTTATGCCGTCGCTATAGGTTTAAGCATGGCTGCCACGGCAATGGTCGCGAGACGTATTGGGGAAAAGGATATTAAAGGTGCCAAAGAATCTGCGGTGCAGGCGATGGCTCTTGGCATTTTGCTCTCCCTTGTGGTGGGTGTTGTTGGGATTTTATTTTCAAGGGAGCTATTGGCCTTGATGGGGGCTGAAGCAGATTTGATAGCCGAAGGCCATGGGTATACCAAATTACTTATTGGCGGGAATATTACCATCGTAATGCTGTTTCTTATCAATGCCATTTTTAGGGGAGCAGGGGATGCCGCCTTTGCCATGTGGGCCTTGGTGCTCTCAAACGGCCTTAATATTATTTTAGACCCTATTTTTATTTTCGGTTGGGGTCCTGTACCTGAATTTGGAGTTATGGGAGCTGCCATTGCGACCAATATAGGAAGGGGTTCGGCAGTGGTTTTCCAATTGGTGGTACTTTATTTTGGCTGGAGCCGGATTAAGATCGGTGTAAAAGATGCGGTGCTTCGGGGTAAAGTCATGGTTGATCTGTTAAGGGTTTCTATGGGTGGCATCGCCCAATTCCTGATAGGCACGTCAAGTTGGATATTTCTAATGCGGATGATGTCTGAATTCGGTAGCGAAGTGTTGGCAGGATATACGATTGCAATCCGGGTTATCCTATTTACCCTAATGCCCTCATGGGGCATGAGCAATGCCGCAGCAACGCTAGTAGGACAGAACCTTGGGGCTGGCCAACCAGAACGCGCAGAAACCTCGGTATGGAAAACCGCGAGGTATAATGCCTATTTTATGGGGCTGGTCTCCTTGGTGTATCTGCTATTCGCCAAAGAAATAATCGGTTGGTTCAATACCAATGATGTGGTCGTCGAAAATGGCAGTCTCTGTTTACAAATAATAGCCATGGGTTATATCTTTTATGCCTACGGAATGGTCGTTACACAGGCCTTTAACGGGGCTGGGGATACCAGAACACCTACAAAAATAAACTTTTTTGCCTTTTGGATGTTTCAATTGCCTTTTGCTTATTTGGCAGCGATTACTTTTAAAATGGGCGCACTGGGCGTTTTTATGGCCATCACTTTGGCAGAAGTGATACTTGCCATAATGGCCATTTTATGGTTTCGAAAAGGGAAGTGGAAAAAGTTCGAAGTATAATCGATTTTTGTAACTTTAGCTTCTATTAAAAACAAGCAATGGAGCTGCGAAAAAAAGGACTGAATACCATCTGCACCCATGAGGGCCAATTGGAGGACAAAGAATTCAAAGGGGCGGTTTCTCCCCTTTATATGGGCACTTCGTATGCCTTTGAAGATGTTGACATTAAGAGGTACCCTCGTTATTTCAATACCCCGAACCAAGTTGGTCTCGCGAAGAAGATCGCTGCCTTGGAGCACGCGGAGGCGGCCCTGATTTTCGGTAGCGGCATGGCTGCCATTAGCACTGCCTTAATGGCCTTCCTGCAAGCTGGAGACCATATTGTCCTTCAAAAGACCTTATATGGTGGCACTTATAATTTGGTCACCGAGGAATTTGGGAAGTACGGTATTTCATATTCTTTTACCGATGGGTTACATCCATCTGATTTCGAGGAACAAATACAGGAAAACACAAAAGTCATATTTATAGAAACACCCTCGAATCCGTTATTGACGATAACCGATTTGAAAGCAGTTGCCCAAATTTGCAAAAAACACAAACTTATTTCGATGATCGATAACACCTTCGCCAGTCCGGTGAATCAAAATCCGATTGATTTTGGCATCGATATCGTCATTCATAGCGCTACAAAATACATGGGGGGACATTCAGATATCCTGGCCGGTGCCGTGGCTTCGTCCCAGGAATATATGGAACGCATTTTTGGCCTTGCCAAAAATTTCGGGGGGAGTCTCAGTGATTATACGGTATGGCTATTGGAACGAAGCATGAAGACCATGGGAATTCGCGTTCGGGCTCAAAATGAAAATGCACTAAGGTTGGCGGAATATTTAGAAGGCCACAAGCAAATAGCAAAGGTATATTATCCAGGCCTGTTGGGTCACCCTGACCATCTTTTAGCCAAGGCACAGATGAATGGCTTTGGCGGTATGATGTCGTTTGAGCTGAATCCTGAATTAGATGCCGCCCTTTTTCAAAGATCCTTGAAGCTTATTAAATCCTCAATGAGTTTGGCCGGAGTGGAAAGTACGGTTCTTTCGCCAACATTGACCTCCCACGCTCTTCTGAGCCCCGAGGAACGAAAAAGACAGGGCATCGCAGACGGACTGATTCGCTTTTCGGTCGGTATTGAGGAAACAGAGGATTTAATGGCCGATATAGAGCAAGCCTTAGAAAAGACCTTGGCAAACACAGCTGTGACAACCAGTTAATGGTTTCCCAAATTTAGGCCCAACGGAACGTGTTTTATAAGACCAACCTTTTCCCCAAATTTCATGAAGTTTACCGCTTTATGACGGGTAAATTTAGCGGTATGTTGGGATTGAATATCACAGGAAATAAAACGCGGCGTGCCCAACCAGCATGAAAAAATTGCCCTAAAGAAGGTAAACACACAACGACAACAAAAGCGCATGAAATTAGATATACTTGTATTTGGATCGCATCCCGATGATGCCGAACTTGGCGCTGGCGCTACAATCGCAAAGGAAGTGGCCGCTGGAAAACGCGTTGGAATCGTAGATTTGACACGAGGAGAACTTGGAACCCGCGGAACACCTGAAATCAGGGATAAAGAGGCTTTAAAAGCGGCAAAGATCCTTGGCATAGCATTTCGGGAAAACCTGGAGTTCGCCGATGGATTCTTCATAAACGATAGCGATCATCAAATGGCGGTCATTCGGATGCTTCGAAAATACAGGCCCGATATTGTACTATGCAATGCGATCGATGATCGACATATTGATCATGGAAAAGGTAGTAAACTAGTTAGTGATGCGTGTTTCTTGAGTGGTTTGATCAAAATCGACACAAAGTTTGAAGGCGATGATATATGGCAGGAGGCATGGCGGCCTAAAAATGTATATCATTATATACAATGGAAACCGATTGAACCTGATTTTGTAGTAGATGTTTCAGGATATATCGACAAAAAACTTGAGGCCATTTCGGCCTATAGCTCCCAATTTTATGACCCAAAGAGTTCAGAACCACAGACCCCGATCAGTAGTAAGAACTTCACTGACAGTGTTGCGTATCGGGCAAGGGATCTAGGTAGATTAGTCGGAGTGGAGCACGCCGAAGGCTTCACGGTCGAAAGATATGTAGCCATTCCCTATTTGAGCAGCCTGCTCTAACTAGCTTTTTGATACTCCTTTTTTGCCTTGGGCACTGTAAAAAAGAAACAGGAACCCTTTCTGACGATACTATCGACCCATATCGTGCCCTTATTTTTTTCGACCATTTCCTTGCAAAGCGACAATCCCAGACCGGTGCCTTTCTCATTATTGGTACCGTACGTGGTAATATTTGAATTTTCAGAAAAAATCTTCTCAGTGATTTCCTTGGGCATACCGACTCCCGTATCGCGCACGAAAACTTCCCATTGGTCAGATTTTTCAGTGGCACCAATAGTAATCATTCCATTCACGGGTGTGAATTTCAGGGCATTACTAATGAGATTCCTGATGACAATGTCAATTTGATTTCCATCAGACCATGCCATGGTATTCCCAGTGAATTGGCTTATCATTTTAATTGATTTACCGACAGCAATTTCAGAAAGTAATTTAATATTATCGGCTACCAATGTATCTAATGAAATTACACTCGGTTTGGTGGTAGCCCCATTCATCTGGGTTTGGCCCCATGAGAGTAAATTATTGAGCGTGAAGGAAATATGTTCTATATCTGCACTTAATTTGGGGATAAAACCAAGAAATTCATCTTTACTTATTTCGCCGTCCTTAAAAAGTTTGAGCAGCCCTTGAAATGCACCGATTGGTCCGCGCAGATCATGGCCGATAATCGAGAACAGTTTGTCCTTGGTTTTGTTTATATCCCGAAGTTGATGCTCGTTTTTCTCAAGGGACTGTTTATTGGCGTTTAGTTCGATATTCAATTTACGTTGTATTTTTTCACTTCTTTTGACCAAAAACGTGACGATTAGGAAAATTATTAAAATAGCAAGGGCTGTATAAACATATTTTTTTTGTTGGGCGAGTGCCTTCTCGCTTTTCGCTATTAGGCTCTTCTTTTGCGTGTCATATTCGACCTTGTTTTTTAACATCGCAAGACTTTTTTTATTCTCATTGCTTGAAAGTGTATCGGTCAGTTTTTGATATACTTCATGATATTGCAAGGCTACTTGATAATCGTGATGATTTTTATGAATTTTGTATAGGGTATTCGCACACTTTTGCATGCCTTCCTTAAACATTAATCGCGAGGAGATTTCATAGGCCTTTAATGCATAGACTTCTGAGATACTATCCTTTTTTAATCCGAAATTGGCTTCCGCCATGCCATTATAAAGGTCAATTTCACCACGCTCATCATGAATTTTTGTATGCAGCATTTCGCATTGGCTATACCAATACATAGCCCATTCGTATTTCTCCTGCATCAAATACGTCTTCCCTTTTATTTCGTAGGCATATGCAAGCCAGTCGTAAATCTGGTACTTTTCAAATGTGGCTATACTGCTATTTACATTAAAAATAGCATAATCGAATTTGCCCATGTCAGCATATAATGAGGCCATGTTGCTGGCAGTTTCCGCCATAATTACTGCACTTCCGATTTCCCTATTTAATTTTTTAACTTCCTTATAATAAAGCAAGGCCTCTTGATAGTCCTTTTGACTAACATATAAATTGGCGATATTTTCGTGTACGATCGATAAGATCCTTTTATTATCATATTGCTTGGCGACCTCTATGCAATCCAAATAGGAAGTCAAGGCTTTTCCATAATCACCAATATAGCCGTATTCGTTCGCCAAATCGCTTAAAATGCGCAATTCAAGATCCTTATTTTGAGAATCCTTAACAATCATTAGCGCCTTATTGAAGTTTTTGAGGGCATTTGAGTTGTCTCCCTTGTCTGAATAATAGTGAGCAATTCCTAGGAGGGAAAGGCTTTCCCCATTTTTATAGGCTATAGACTTACTAAGCTTTAAGGCTTCATTTGATAATTTGATAAGACTGTCGGCCTTATAAAAACGCATTTCGTCACCAAGGTCAGTCAAAAGTTTAATATAAATAGAGTCTTTGGTGCTAAAGTCCTTTTGCTGCTTTAAAACATGAAGGGCATTTATTAAACTATCCTTTGTAGCCTTTTGAGAGTAACTATGGAATACAATGAAAAAAGAAATCAACGTAAGTCCGACTCCATTTTTGAAGCGCTTCTTCGTGTTTAAAAATAGCGAAAGCGAAGATGTCATTTTTACGGTCGATTTAGAAGTCTAAATTTAATATTGTCATGTACTCCCATCTAATTTTTGTTGTGAATCGCCCAAAATTGTGTGTTTTGTCTGAAATAGAGTGCATTTCATCGATTTTTGATGACTTCTTAGCAGTATAAAAATGTGTGATTAAAAATTGAAAGATTTCTACCTAAGGGATGGTCTTAAATTGGAGCTGTTTTATTTTGATGGAATAGCTAAAAAAAATTACCTTTGCCATCGCTTACAAACGGTGGTTGTAGCTCAGCTGGTTAGAGCGCTAGATTGTGGTTCTAGAGGTCGCCGGTTCGAAACCGGTCTTCCACCCGAAATTCTAAAAAAGTCCAATCGTATTCGATTGGGCTTTTTAATTTAATATCACGTGGTGGGGTGAGGGTTTTTGTACGATTTGAAGGTGAAATTAAATCATATTTTCAATGAAAAAAACCGTGTCGTTTTAAGATAGGACGTTTTTTTTGGAATCAAGATCAGTTGTTATTCGCGAAATACTAGTACACTACATAACATGCATTCTGAAC
Organism: Flavobacteriales bacterium; assembly: GCA_038316335.1. Lineage (GTDB taxonomy): Bacteria > Bacteroidota > Bacteroidia > Flavobacteriales > Flavobacteriaceae > JALHST01. The sequence continues at coordinate 50,150 of JBBQAM010000013.1, read as the reverse complement.
TTGATTTCGTTCCCGAAAGCCAATTATATAAACTGCCTCAAGGTATTTGTACGTAAAGGCATCGGTTATTTTGTTGCCTTGTCTACTTGAACTTTATTTTCCCTATTGGCAATTTCCCAAGCGGTGTAAAAAATCAAACGGGCCCTATTCTGTAGAAGATCATAATTTATTTTATCGGGCGTGTCACTGGGTCTATGGTAGTCGTCATGTGTCCCGTTGAAATAAAATATAATGGGTATTTTGTTCTTTGCGAAATTGTAATGGTCGCTTCTGTAATAAAAGCGATTGGGATCATTTTCATCGTCATACTTATAATCAAGCTCAAGTTTCGTATACTTATTGTTAACGTCCTCAGAGAGATTATGCAGTTCGGTACTCAACATGTCGGATCCGATCAAGTAGATATAATTTCTTCCTCCTTGACGTTTTGGATCAATGCGCCCGATCATATCGATATTCAAATCGACAACGGTCTGCTCCAGCGGAAAAATAGGATCATAATCGGTGTAGTATTGAGAGCCGAGAAGGCCTTTTTCTTCACCAGTAACATGCAGAAATACGATGGATCGCTTCGGCCCATCGCCTGCATCGGAAGCCATTTTAAAGGCTTCTGCAATTTCTAATAGTGCCACTGTTCCAGAACCATCATCGTCGGCCCCATTATTGATCTCCCCATTCGACGAGATTCCGATATGATCTAGATGTGAGGAAATAATGACATATTCATTCGGCTTTTCAGTGCCTTTTATGACGGCCGCAACATTCTCGGCCTGTACATCGACATTTTTGCTTTGGAGGTCTAATCGTATTTTGACCGGGATGCTTTTGGCATGAACATCTTTTTCAACATCCTCATAAATCTTAGTGGCCAATTTATCATCGATGAATAGGCTTGGAATCGAATTCCTATCCATATCCTTAAAGACCATTTGCCCTGATCCATTGTTCTTCATATAATTATAATAGCCCTTGTAGCGCTTAAAATTGGCTTCATCAAAATAAAAAATACCCTTCGCACCCTTCTCAGCGGCAAGTTGGGTTTTCTTGGCAATTGACTCGGAAAGATTGCTCCATTCGGATTTTTCGTCATTTCCAGATACAACAAAAGTGCCATCTGGGTTCATGGGTTCCCCGGCTTTTATTAGTACCCATTTGTCGGTTACATCGAGTCCGGCATAATCCGAATACGTACCTTCCTCAACACCATATCCTAAAAACAAGATGTTATCCTGCACTCCGGTAGCTTTTGAAAATGATAAAAAATCATCGCCGATGGTATATTCGACCCCGTTTACATTGATGGTTCCAGATGGCAGATTTTGTAACTCGAGCGGCACTTCCTGAAAGTAGTTTCCATCGGCTTTTGCTGCGGGAATACCTAATTTTTCGTATTCTGATTTTAAATATGCAACTGCTTTTTGTTGTCCCTCCTTACCGGTTTCACGGCCTTCAAATTCATCGGAAGCATAGGTATACAAGTGCTCCTTTAATTCTGCTTCGGTGATGGATTCTGCAAAAGTTGTCGGGCCTTGTACCGCCTTCGCAGTATTGGGTATCGTGGCAGTTTCCTGTGAGATTTTCTGGGAAGAATTGCAGGCCATGGCAAAAAGCATAGCTACAAATAGGATGTGTTTCATAGGTATCAAGAATACATTCAAAATTTTACAAAAATAGTGAAAATCGAAGGATTAAGCAGATCCCTTTATTCAAAACGCAAAAAAGTTTATAAACGCATAGGTGCCAAAAATTATAAAAGGTTAGTAGGTCAGCTTTAAATGGGTTTGTTGGACAAATTCGGAAGGTGTCATCCCCTTAAGCTTTCTAAATTTTCTATTGAAATTTGAAATGGAACTAAATCCCGAACCCTCCGAGATGGCCGCTATCGATATTTTATCTGGATGCATCAACATTTGGCAAGCGTGTGCGATGCGAAGCTCGATCAGAAATTCAAAATAGGTCTTGTTGGTGCGCTGTTTGAAAAACCTGCAGAATGCAGGTATGGTCATATGAACCAAGTTGGCCACTTGTGCGAGGGAAATAGTCTCTGTAAAATGATTCATCGTATAATCAAAAACCAGTTGTAGTCGTCTCCCTTCGGTATTCGATAACTTTTTAGTTGGCACATAGCCAGTTAGTTCATAAAAGTTGGCTTTATTAATTTCATGTATTAATTTTAAAAAGAGCATAAATTTTTGCAACTTTTCGGCCTTTGGCAGTCTGATCATGGTATGGGAAATTGACTTTTTCCCGGTTAGTACACGCATGCCACCAATCGCATGTTTAAAAAAGCGGTTGATTTCGTTAAGTTCCGGAATTTTAAAAAAATCATTACCTAGGCTTTCCGGGGTTAGGAAAAGAGTGATCATATGCGATTTTCGCTTATTTGCCAAACTTTGGAATAGATGGGGAATATTCCCTCCAATTATAAAAATATCGCCTTTATAAAAAGGGTGTACGCTATTGGCCACGATCAGCTTCCCGTTTCCTTCTACAATATAGCTAATTTGTATTTCGGCATGTTGATGAAGCTGGCTATAAAAACTCGGTGCTATATCGACTTGAACGACCAACGATTGGTCTACGGGTTTAGGAATTTTAAAGGGCCGTACTTTCATTGTTTTAGATATGTCGATTTTATTAGTTTTTTTAAGTATTATTGCAAAAATAGGTTAAAATAAGCTCAATTTTGGTTAAAATGTGATTAACACATCTCTTTCAAACTCTTTTACTTTTGTTGTTCATTAAGACATAGATAAATCGAATAAGCTTAAAATTGCACATATGAAAGTACAATGGGAAGGCGTAATGCCTGCAGTAACCACAAAATTCACCAAGGATGATCAGCTAGATCTGAAAATGTTCGAAGTGAACATCCACGCGCAGCTCAAGGCCGGTGTCAGTGGTATTATCTTGGGAGGAACCCTCGGAGAGGCCAGTACGCTGACCGATGCGGAAAAAAAGACGTTGATCGAAGAAACCGTGCGTATTGCGGAAGGGAAAGTCCCGGTTATCATAAACATCGCGGAGCAGACAACAAAAGGTGCTGTCGATGCAGCTCATAGGGCAGAAAAATATGGTGCGAGTGGCTTAATGATGTTACCGCCTATGCGTTATAAGGCCACCGATTTTGAAACGGTAACCTATTTTAAGGAGGTCGCCAAGAATACCGACTTGCCCATAATGATCTATAATAATCCGGTCGATTACAAAATCGAGGTCACGCTTGATATGTTTGAGGATTTACTACAACATGCTACTATTCAAGCCGTAAAGGAATCGACTCGTGACATATCGAATATAAACAGAATTAGGAATCGCTTTGGGAATCGTCTTAAGGTTTTATGCGGTGTAGACACTTTGGCCTTGGAAAGTATCCTTATCGGGGCCGATGGCTGGGTCGCCGGACTCGTATGCGCATTCCCTGAAGAGACTGTGGCTATACATGAACTGGTAAAAGCCGGAAGGGTGTCAGAGGCCATCGCCATTTATAGATGGTTCTTGCCATTGCTTGAATTGGATATAAGCCCGCAACTGGTTCAAAATATAAAATTAGCCGAGGTAGCCACTGGTATTGGAACCGAAAATGTTCGGGCTCCTAGGCTGCCGTTACAGGGTGATGAAAGAAAAAGGGTATTAAAGATCATCTCCGATAGTTTGGCGCACCGACCGACTTTGCCCGATTACAAATCCCTTATGCTTGGTTAGAAAGGGAAATTAGGAATAAGAAGGCTACTAAAAATTTAAAAATACGAGTGGTTAGCCACTAAAAACCTCCTTATTCGTACCTTTGCAAGTACTTTTTGAACGGCATGTATTAGAGGGTGCATGGAACATACTGGTCCTCAAGATAGTGGTAGTCTCCAAAGCGAATCAATGCGGCCAAAACGGCAGGACAAGCGACCTATCAGAAGAACAATTACATAGAATCAAATTGATGTAGTACTGCATCACAAATGACAAAACAAACCATGATCAAAGGTGTAAATACTATAGGTGATGAGCTATCGGCCAAAGGGGAAAAGACGTTCACTACCTTCGATCCCCAAGCCAATAAGGAGACCGGCTGGATATTCCATGAAGCGACCACATCCGAAATAGACGCGGCCGTTCATTTGGCCGATGAAGCTTTTACTTTGTACAAAAACATGTCAGGGAAACGTAAGGCTGAGTTTTTAAGGGCGATAGCTGATGAAATGGAAGCCTTGGGCGATGCCTTGATTCAAGCCTATGTGAAAGAATCGGGGCTTCCCCTCGGAAGGGCACAAGGAGAAAGAGGCCGTACCACGGGACAATTAAGGGCGTTTGCACAGTTGCTAGAAGAAGGTTCCTGGGTCGAAGCGACTATCGATACGGCAAAACCCGAGCGGGTTCCCTTGCCGAAGGTCGATATTCGAAAAATGCTCTTTCCCTTAGGACCCGTAGCTGTTTTTGGTGCAAGTAATTTTCCGTTTGCATTTTCTACGGCAGGGGGAGATACCGCGAGTGCACTGGCAGCTGGATGTCCGGTTATTGTTAAAAGCCATCCCATGCATGCAGGTACGGGAGAGCTAGTCGCTTTCGCCATAACATCGGCAGCTAAAAAAACTGGTATGCCGAAAGGCGTATTTTCAAACCTCAACGGCAGTGGCCACGAAGTAGGTCAACAGCTGGTCATGCATCCCAAGATCAAGGCAGTTGGTTTTACGGGCAGCTTAAAAGGAGGCATGGCACTTTATAAATTAGCCAATGAAAGGCAAGAGCCCATTCCGGTGTTTGCGGAAATGGGAAGCGTCAATCCCGTGGTCGTCTTGCCGTCGGCATTGCTTGAAAAAGGGCCGGATTGGGCGAAACAATATGCTGCATCCATAATGCTCGGTGCAGGCCAGTTCTGTACGAATCCTGGATTGATTTTTGGAATTAAGAGTACTTCACTAGATAATTTCAGCAAAATATTGGGAGCCGAAATTGCCACCCTTGCGCCGAATTGCATGTTACATCCTGAGATCCATGACAGGTTCGAAAAAGGAAAGGACACGTTGGCAAGCCAAGGAGGTGTGAATATAGTAGGCGCATATGAATCTGACGTACAGCCCAATTATGCTCGTCAAAAGGTAGTTACGGTCAACGGGGCCAATTTTTTAAAGAATACAAAATTACATCAGGAAGTCTTCGGCCCTTTTTCAGTTGTCGTTCGATGCGATGACGACAAAGAGCTCACGGCTATTTTAAATGCGTTGGAGGGTCAGTTGACAGGCACGATTTTAGGGTCTGAAGCTGAATTGAAAAAATATGAAAATGTGGTTGATGGCCTTAGGAGTAGGGTAGGGCGTATTATTTTCAATGGCGTACCCACAGGGGTGGAAGTCTGTCCTTCGATGCATCACGGCGGACCTTTTCCGGCTGCGACCGATAGTAGGTTTACTTCGGTTGGGGAGTCTGCGATTAAAAGATGGGTCAGACCAATATCCTTTCAAAACTGGCCAGACGAACTTTTGCCCGACGCCTTAAAAAATTCGAACCCCTTGGACATTATGCGTCTCTTGGATTCAAAAAATACCAAGGCTGAACTATGAGAAATATCAGGGGCAAAATACTTATTAAATCCTGTTTGGGCATCCTGCTGTTCCTTTGGCAATTTTCATGTTCCAAGGAAAAAAATGGGGATGCATCCCAACACCTTAAAGATATTATCGCCGCTGACGAAAATTTTAAATTGTATGACTATACGGAGTATCCATTAGGGTTGTATGACTCGATTTTGGAAAGGAAGGATGCTGATTTCGCAACAGAACTGCTGACCCGATTAGATTCTATCCCTGAAACCGATTTGTCGGAAACCGAGTCCATTTCCTTGGAACTCTTACGTTTCACCCTTAAAAATAGGGTAGACGAATACACCTATAAGATGTATCTCAATCCCATACAATCAGATCAGGGATTTCATTTGAATTTAAATTATCGGATCCAGCCGATATTGAATTATGCCGATGCCAAAAATTATTTGAGAACCCTAAATGCAATTCCCAAATTTACCGATCAGCATTTGGTGCTATTGCAGGAAGGATTAAAAAAAGGACTTTCCCAACCAAAAATAATTTTTAAAGGATATGAATCGACCTACGACGAACATATTGTTGACGATTATACCAAGAGTAATTTCTATTCCCCATTTGAGAATTTGCCAGATGCACTGACGGAAGTTCAGAAAGATTCTATTTTATCGGCCGCCAAGATAGCCATTGAGGAGAACGTAGTGCCTTCTTTCAAAAAGATAAAAATGTTTTTTGAAGAAGAATACATTCCAAATACCCGCGAAGCAATCGGGGTATCGGAGACACCTAATGGTGCTGAATTTTATCAAAACCGAATCAATTATTATACGACTACCGACGAATATACTGCCGAGGATATTCACAATATCGGTCTAAAGGAAGTAGCAAGGATCAGGGCAGAGATGGAGAAAATCATTGCCGAAGTCGGCTTCAAGGGCACATTTACCGATTTCTTGACATTTCTTCGAACAGACGAACAATTTTATGCAAAAACAGGAACAGAATTGTTAAAGGACGCCCGTGACATTGCCAAACGCATTGACGCAGAACTTCCAAAATATTTTAGTACGTTGCCAAGAAGGCCCTATGGGATCAAAAAAGTACCCGATGCCATCGCGCCGAAGTATACCGGAGGTAGGTATTCCGGACCCTCAAGCGATACTCAACCGGGATATTATTTGGTAAACACCTATAAACTGGATAGCCGACCATTGTATGTACTACCGTCACTCACGGCCCATGAGGCAGTTCCTGGGCATCATTTGCAAGGGGCCTTGAATGCCGAACTGGGGGATAGTATCCCAAAATTCAGAAAAAATCTTTATTTATCGGCCTATGGAGAAGGCTGGGCTTTGTATTGCGAATTTTTAGGCAATGATATGGGCATCTATACCACACCTTATGAGGAGTTTGGAAAACTGACGTATGAAATGTGGCGTGCATGTAGATTGGTGGTCGATACTGGAATTCATGCAAAAGGGTGGACTAAACAGCAGGTTTTAGACTTTATGCTTGCCAATACGGCTTTGTCGGAACATGAGATCAATACTGAAACAGACCGTTATATCGCCTGGCCAGGTCAGGCCATCTCATACAAAATGGGCGAATTAAAAATTCGTGAATTACGTCAAAAATGTGAAAAGGCTTTAGGCCCTAAGTTCGATATCCGTAAGTTTCATGAGGTAATTCTTGAACAAGGCACGGTAACACTTCCTATTTTGGAACAACGAATAGACGCTTTTCTCGAATCAAGTAAATAAGGAGCTGATTTCATATGCCAAGAACAACATTTACGTGCATTGATGCCCATACCTGCGGTAATCCCGTACGGGTTGTGGTTTCAGGAGGCCCCCGACTTGAAGGGGCCACCATGGTAGAAAAAAGGCAGCATTTTTTAAAGGAATTCGATTGGGTCCGAAAGGGTCTCATGTTCGAACCACGGGGTCATGATATGATGAGCGGAAGCATTTTTTACCCACCATCACATCCTGAGAACGATTTTGGTATTTTGTTTATAGAGACCAGCGGATGCTTACCAATGTGCGGCCATGGTACAATAGGCGCAATAACCATTGGTATCGAAGAGGGACTCATTCAACCGAAGATACCTGGAAAGGTGCGTATGGAGTCACCGGCAGGTTTGGTACATATTGAATATCAACAGTCGGGCAACAAAGTAGATTGGGTAAAACTTACCAATGTTAAATCGTATGTTGCAGCCACTGATTTGAAGGTCGAAAGTAGTGATTTGGGCACTTTGACCTTTGACGTGGCCTATGGAGGTAATTTTTATGCCATTATCGACCCACAAAGGAATTTTAAGGGAATCCAGGATTATACTGCCAGTAAATTGGTACAATTCAGTCAGGAAATCAGGAAAAATATCAATTCCAAATATCCCGATAAATTTATTCATCCCACAGAACCGACCATTCGTGATGTAAGCCATATTCTTTGGGCGGGAGAGCCCCTTTCCCCCAATGCCACTGCTCGCAATGCCGTGTTTTATGGAGATAAGGCCATCGATAGGTCACCTTGTGGCACAGGTACTTCGGCTCGTATGGCACAATGGCATGCAAAAGGAAAGCTTTCAGTCGGGGAAGAATTCATTCACGAAAGCTTTATAGGTTCCCAGTTTATAGGAAGGATTGTTGAAGAGACTTCCTTAACAGGATTACCGGCCATAGTGCCGAGTATACAGGGCTGGGCTAAGATATATGGTCATAATACGATAGTCATCGACGAAGAAGATGATCCCTATGCCCATGGGTTTCAAGTAATTTGACCCTTTGAATGGTACTTAAAATGACGTGTATGTTTGTTTATCATTAGGCGTCCTATAAAAAATTAGACAACGTAATAGCACACTTTAAAATTTGAAAAATATAGTCATCATAGGAGGTGGAATCGTAGGGTTAAGTTCGGCCTATTTTCTGCATAAGGAAGGCCACACAGTGACCGTTCTTGATAAATCTGACATTACTTCTGGCGCTTCCTTCGTGAATGCCGGATATATTACACCTAGCCACATCATCCCTTTGGCCTCCCCAGGGAAGATTGCCCAAGGAATTAAATGGATGTTCGATTCATCGAGCCCTTTTTATATAAAACCACGTTGGGACATCGATTTCTTCAAGTGGTCCTGGTACTTCCATAAATCATCGACCAAGGAAAAAGTCGAAAAGGCCATTCCTGTTATAAAGGAAATAAATTTACTGAGTCGCGGACTTTTTGAGGAGATCAAGGCATCGGGGGATTTGGGCGATTTTCAGTTAGAGAGAAAGGGTTTGTTGATGCTATACAAGACGAATGCCTCGTTTGAACATGAAATGGAAGTAGCCCAAAAGGCACAATTTTTAGGCCTGGAAGTCAAGGAATTGAGTAAAGCCGCTTTAGATACAATAGAGCCGAACATTAAAATAGATGCCAAAGGGGCGATTCATTATGAGTGTGACGGTCATTCGACCCCAACAGAGATCATGCCCAAATTAGTGGGTTATCTGCGGGAAGTTGGCGTCGATATCAGAATCAATGAAGAAGTTACCGATTTGTCGGTCTCGAATGGAAGGATTACCCGGATAACGACATCGAAAGATGCATATACAGCCGACGAAGTGATTCTGGCAGCAGGGTCATGGAGTGCCGAAATTTCAAGAAAACTCCATATAAATTTACCGTTGCAGGCGGGTAAGGGATATCGCATAAACGTCTCAAGACCTACGGGCATTTCGATGCCCGCAATATTGATGGAAGCCAGTATGGCGGTTACTCCCATGCAAGGTTTTACACGTTTTGCCGGAACCATGGAGTTTTCTGGCATCAACGATTTTATCCGAAAAGAAAGAGTGCAGGCAATTGCCCAAGGCGCTAAATCCTTTTATCCTGAACTGGAAATCACCGAGACCGAGATGGGCGCGGCGAGAACGGGCCTACGACCGGTTTCCCCTGATGGGTTGCCGTATATCGGAAGGTCGGAAATTCTCAAGAACCTGACTTTTGCTACAGGTCATGCTATGATGGGTTGGAGCCTTGGCCCAGCGACTGGGAAATTAATATCTGAAATCATCGGCGGTATTAAAACATCGATGGATATTAGCGCGTTCCATCCTGATCGCAAATTTTAACAGGAAGAATCGGCTACGATTTTCCATTGCCCTTCAATGCGCTCAAAGAGTATTAAGAACTTCCCGTTGGCATTGCCCACCTCCCGAGTCAAATGATATTGCCCCATTACCCAGTAGGCGTCATCACTTATCATAGAGATGTCATCGATTATGAATTTCAAATTACCGGTCTCGGCTTTGGTCGGGTAGCGCTTTTTATAATTGGCAAGTGCCCCATTCCATCCTCTTGTTAGGCCGTTTGCACCATAGAATTTCAAGGAATCCGATTTCCAATAGCCATCCATAAAGGCCTCAATATCGTTCATCGACCAAGCCCTTTCCTGTTCATCTAAAATGGTTTTAATTGCCAATATATCGGCCTCATGATCTGGCTTTTTAGAGCAGGAATAAACCATAAGTGCGATTAGGAGAAATTGTAAAGGTTTCATATCAGGAAGTTTTAAGAAGTAAGATACTAAATCGTGTCATGAAATATTCGCATGGATTGCGCTATATTTTATCGATTGTCAAATTATTCTTTGCTATCTTGTTTCTCATTTTTAAGACCACCTGATCAACATAGTAGATTGGTCGATCCAGATTAGGTCATTTTTCAAACAGGGACCCATGAAATTATATAAGTTTAGAGACGGAGTAGTTATTGAATACAAGAATAATTTCTATCATAAGGCGCCTTTGATTTGGGATACTTTCGTCAATCGTAAAGGGCTGCATCAGACTTTGAAAAGCGAAATAGTAGATTGGCCTAAGTTGTTCGATTTTGATAGCGTTACTGCCTTTCAGGCACCTATTGGAGGACAGGAAATCTGGGCCTCTGGGGTAACCTATAAACGCAGTAGGGAGGCACGCATGGAGGAATCCAAAAAAGCGGGTGGTGGATCATTTTATGACCGAGTCTATGATGCGGAGCGCCCTGAACTATTTTTCAAGTCCACGCCGGCAAGAACCGTCGGGAATGGCGGCGTAGTGCGAATCAGAAAAGATTCGACCTGGGATGTGCCAGAACCCGAATTGACACTTTTTATTTGCTCCGAGGGTAGTATCGAGGGGTACACGATCGGCAACGATATGAGTTCGCGCAGCATAGAGGGTGAAAACCCCTTATACCTACCTCAGGCGAAAACCTATGATGGATGTGCAGGGCTCGGACCATGCATCTATGTTCCTGAAATGCCAATTGACCCTGATTCCAGGATTTCCTTGGAGATATTTCGCCAGAAAGGAAGCGTTTTTAAGGGCCAGATTGCGATTAGCAATATGAAAAGGAAGCATGGGGAGTTGGTTACGTTTCTTTTTCGGGAATGCAGTTTCCCGAATGGGGTATTTCTTATGACTGGAACCGGTATCATTCCGCCCGATGATTTTACGTTGCAATCCGGTGACGAAATACGAATTCAGATAGAACACATTGGCACCTTGATTAATTTTGTTGCCTAGTGATACAAGGGCTGATGGCATTTGTTTTAATTGATAATTAATAGAAAAAGCCCTAACTAGAGTCGATTTTATTGGAATAAAACGTGTATATGGGAAATAAGTCATCATTTAGGGATCTTGCGGAAAGACATGAACTGGTATCTAAACTCTTTAAGATGCCCAAAAGCAAATCAGATTGGGAAGCCTATCGGTTGACCGATGATCAGGTAGTACATTTTCATGAATTTGGTTATGTATCAGGAATAAAATTGTTGGAGGATTCGCAAATCGCCATTTTACGGAAAGAACTCCAAGAAGTTATGGACCCGAAACACCCTGGTCATCATTTGTTCTACGAATTTCATAGCAATGAATCAAGTGATCCAAATTCGGTTTTATTTCATTCATTGGGCCATTGGCGAATTACCGAGGGTTTTCACGATGCATTATGGAATCCAGCTTTTCTGATGGCCGCCCACCAATTATTGGGGAATAAGCCCATTCGTTTTTGGCACGACCAGCTTTTTTATAAACCGGCAAAACACGGCGGGGTAGTGGCTTGGCATCAGGATTATTCGTATTGGACCCGAACTGTTGCTATGCAACATCTAACGTGTTGGACGGGACTTGACGATGCGAGTACGGCAAACGGATGTCTTTATTACATCCCAAAAAGCCACACATGGGGCTTATTGAATGCCCCTGAATTGGCTGGAAACATGGAAGGTATCAAAGATTACCTGACCCCCGACCAATTGGATGCGTTTAAACCCGTTCCCATCGAATTAAAAAAAGGGTATGCCACGTTTCATCATCCTTTAATGGTGCATGGCTCTTATGAAAACACCTCGAATCAAAGTAGGAGGGCATTTGTCCTAAACGTCTTCGCCGATGGGACGATTAGCAATACCGATGATGAATTATTGAAAGGGGTGCCCCCGATTCCCAAGGGTGGTAAAATGCAAGGTAAGTTCTTCCCTTTGCTATTTAATGGATAGGTATTCTTAAAGATTTACCAAATTACGCATGGTAGCGATTAGACCGATTGTTTTTCTTTTCTGGAAGCTTCCTTGGAACGCTTCACCTCCATTTTTTTCAACATCCAATCAGGATAATTAGACGCATCCTCTGCTTCGTAGATCCTAAGTTCTTGTGTGTTATCGTGCTGAAGCAGGTCGTCTGGTTTATTCCCCAATATCAATGCGGCCGTATTCACCCCAGAATGGGAGGCGCCGGCGACACCATGTGATAGGATACTAGCCCCGCATAAATACAGATTTTCAATTTCGCTCTTGGCCTTGAAGGCAAATGGCCCGATATGCCGTAGACTCTTTTCGGTACCATACACATTTCCCCGGGTCGTATTGATATAATATTCATTGGTAATCGGTGTTCCCAGTGCATGATGTACAATATGGTCACGTATTCCAGGGACCACCTTTTCTAGACCGTTCAACATCTTTTGGACCAACTGTTCCTTAAATTGTAAATACCCCAACGAACGCTCGCCAACTTCATTTTCAAAAGGTTCGAATGCCTTGTAATCGATGTAGGTTATTGCTTCGATAGTATGGTGTCTGCCATCGAAACTTGTTGGGTCCTTTAGGCTAGTACAACTAATAAACATGCCTCCGAAAGTCTCTCCATTCAAAATATCCTCCTTCATCATCGTATCATAAAGTGCATCGGCATCCTCATTGGGCATTAGCCAGATATTTCCAGAGTCAAGTCCTGCTGCACGCAAGTCCATTGCAACAGTTAAAAATAGCATTAGGGAGGTGCAGGAATATTTCGTCTTCTGTAACTTTTTAAGCAGCTTTTTACTTAGGTGTTCTTGGCCCACCAGATTGAGATAGGTCATGCCTACGTCAGCATTGGAAATAATATGTTTGGCGTAGCATGTTCGACCGTCCTCGAGTTCGACGCCCACTGCCTTTTTTTTCCGTTCCCCCTCGATCAGGATGTGTTTCACGCTTTGATGGGTACGTATTTCCCCCCCATGTCTCCTGATGGCGTTGGTCATCGATTTTATCAACGCTCCGCCGCCGCCCATAGGGTAATAGGCCCCATAAAAGTAATGTTCCATTACAGCACAATGCAACGGGAAGCTTGCTTTTCTTGGTTGCAGGCCATGATCGCCGCATTGCACGTTGAGGATATTTTTTAGTAGGGGATCCTTTATATGCCAATTGATAACCCTACGAAGGCTGAAAAGTCCAAATTTTCCCATATGGCGCGTACGGAATGGCACCGTGATATTTTCCCAAAATCCGCTTAATTTCGGAATGAGTTGTAATTGGGTACTTACATTTCGCACCAATGTAAGATAGGTATGTATGCGTTTTTTTTCCTTGGGAAACCGAATGGAAAGTCGATCAATAAGTGCTTCCAGACTAGATGGGAAATCAAATCGCTCATCCCCTATCCAACAATGTTCATAGCCATTGGGGTTCATTCTGAAGAATACAAGTTCATTGGCGATTCCAAGCCCTTTGTAGAGTTCATTGGTAGATTCACCTTCATTCAATAGGCCAACGTAATGCACCCCGGGCGTGAAGCGATGGCCCTTCAGATAAAAACTATGGCACCATCCTCCTGGAACGTCGTGTTGTTCCAAGACCAGGACCTTCTGACCTTCCCGTGCAAGGCAGATGGCCGTCGCAAGGCCACCGGCACCCGATCCAATGATAATCGAATCAAAATATTCAGGTGATTTGCTATTCGGGGTATCGTGCAACGCGAAATTCAATTTTTCTACTGGAAAATAATTACTTTTTTTGGGTCAAAGCCTTTGCAATGGCAGCTACTACCATAGGTTCCATCACTGAATAGCCTTCGGAAGTGGGGTGTACGCCGTCTTCGGCATACCGTTTTGGGAGTCCGTTTCGTTCATCGGCCATGGCTGTATAATAATCAAGATACACAATACCATTATTTTCGGCATAATCCTTTATCAATTCATTCAACGCCGGAATTTTTTCATCAGGATGTAATCCAGGGCGCCATGGATAATCATAGGCCGGTAAAACTGATGACAGTACTACTTTTATCTGGTTCTGACGTGCCAATTCAGCCATGGATTTAAGATTATCAAGTATTTGTTCGAGGGTCATTGGGCCTGTATTCCCCGCAATATCATTGGTTCCGGCGAGTATGACAACAACTTTGGGTTTGAGATCGATCACATCTTGGCGAAAACGCAAAAGCATTTGTGGCGTAGTCTGCCCACTGATTCCCCGGTCAATATAAGGGTGCTCCTGAAAAAATTCAGGACGCGTATTCAACCAACCAATCGTTATCGAATTGCCCATAAAAACGACCCGATTTTCACCTGCTTCTGGTGCGGAAAGCGCTGCATTGGCTTCCTTGAACATTTCAAGATTGGCCCAATCCTGGGACTGCATATTTTGCGAAATTCCTAAGAAGGTTAGGAGGGATAATAGCATGAATTTTATTTTTTTCATAATACCTGCTCTTGATTACGACTGTAATGTATCAAATAGTTTTTTTTCCTCCAAGCTAAATGGTACCTCATTGATTAAGCGGCTTTTTTTTGGTCCCTGCACGAACAAATAAGCAACTAAACAAATGGCGATTACAAAGTATAGAGCCGTGTCGGTTTTATAAAATGCATAAAGCGCCAAAAAGCCAGGTACTTCTATTAGGATATATTTAAGTAGGGTTGCTTTTTGATATTTTCTTAATTTTTGTTGGAGTGATTCCCCCGATGAAATGTGCCGCATTTCATTGCGATAGCGTAATTGACTTCCAAAATACCCGAAAAGCGCCGCTAGGGGCACAAGAAAAAGATAATCATCCTTAATTCCAGGCGTCCCGACCCTAAAACCTGTTCTATCCTTATAAACGTATATTGTTAACACCAACAAGGCGGTGAGGAAGCACCAATGTATAATGCGCAAGCTTCTTATAAATTTTTTTGGTTCCACTTTTATCTTTTGTTAAGGGCCATCCCAATTTAAAATCATTACCAGTGTATACGAATCATCCGCCAAGGGTTCATAGGTAGAATACGCAAAATAAGTCTAGAATTTAATCAGGATCTGCCCATAATAGCTACGTACGTATTTATTCGGGCATTGCATGAAGGAGTACCATACCGGTTGACGATCTTGGTTTAAAACCTGTCCAATCTTTTTCATTCGAATCTTCTTGAATTTCGAGGTATTTATAAAAATCCTTTTGCTTTAGATAGATACCAAGGAAAGTGGTCACAAAATGCTGGTTGATATTGTTGATCTTGCGTTGATCCCAGGCAGCATCGGCGTAGCGATAATATTCGTTTATATTCAGACCCGGGGCCAGCGATTCAGGGGGGGTGGGTTAGGGGCAATATTATGTCGTGCATTTTTATAGGTCAATAAATAGCGATCGGCATTCACGGCACCTGAATAGATCGCCTTAATACCCTTCTCATATCCCGAAATATCGTCTTGGCTTCCGGCAACAAAGAAAGTAGGTGTTTTTAAACCTTTTAATCCTTCAGCATCCCAAACACCTCGTTCCATCCCCCAGGGGGCAAAAGCGACCACGGCTTTGATCCTTGGGTCGACAAGCTTTTGGTATTCAGGATTACTAGCGGCAAGCGCGCCAATGGCAGAACTACCGCCGGTCATCCCCGCAAAAAATTGGGTCATGCCATCACTATAGCCTGCACCGGCTGTGTTTAATACGCCATATCCTCCCATTGAATAACCGACAATGGCGGTGTTATCTGCATCGACCAGCCCTGAAAGAAATTGGTTGCTTCCTTTCTTGCTTAAAGCAGCCATCTCATTTATGACGAAACGAATATCCTTTGATCGATTCAATAAGGTACTGTAAAAAGCACTGGCGTCCTTAAAGGTAGAATCTGTATGGTCGATGGCAACAACAACATACCCTTTTGATGCTAAATTCTCAGTTAGGTAGGTCATCAGGTATCGTGATCCTACATAGCCATGGGAGACTACGACCAAGGGAAAACTACCTTCGGAAGTAACCGGCACGGCGTCGCGAAGAGCCCTGCCCTTAAAAGTAAATGGGATCAACGGACGCAGACTGTCTCCGGCAGTACCCATATACTCGTCATAGGTTACCGAAGCTTGGGAATTTGATGGCAAAACCGCCGGATACCAAATTTCAATCGTTAACGGGCGGTCATACAGAGGATCAACCCCATCTTTTGAATGTAAAATATCGATTTGATTCTTATTGACCAGGCCCAATGTGCGCACTCCGACTGGGTAATCGCCGCGTGCTGCAAGCTCAGGAGCATCGGGAAGTGGGTCTCCATAGAGAAAATTTTGCGCAAACAAACTGGTAGGTAGGCAAAAAAATAAAACAATCCCGAATAGAACTTTGAAATTAGTATGCATATCTTGTCGTTAGAAACTTTATAAATATAGTTACTTATCTGTTCAATGGCCTCTTTGACCGATTGATTTTGTCGTTGTACTAATCGGCCAGACCCTACAAGGTGTTTTTATTCCGATTGGGTTTCCGGTTGCCCATTCACCTTTAATTCAAA
Organism: Flavobacteriales bacterium; assembly: GCA_038316335.1. GTDB lineage: Bacteria > Bacteroidota > Bacteroidia > Flavobacteriales > Flavobacteriaceae > JALHST01. The sequence goes on along the minus strand of JBBQAM010000013.1, from coordinate 33,552 downwards.
AATATCGTTCCGCGCATAATGTCCGATCACATCAAAATCAAGTTTGCTTTTTTGAATGTCCTCTAGATCTAATTCTGCGACAAGTACACCTGCTCTATCGAAAAGCGGACCTGCCAGTATCTTGCCCATGGGCGAAATTATAATGCTGCCGCCACGACATAGATTTTCAGGTTCATCACGAACGAGACCTTGATATTCTTCAGGATACATCGCTTTTGTATAATATTGGTTGCAACCCAGAACAAAACAGCGGCCTTCGAGGGCAATATGTTGCATAGTGGCAGTCCACTGATCCCGTGCGTCGGCAGTTGGGGCCACATAAATTTCAACTCCCTTTTGAAACATGGCCATACGAGCTAGCGGCATATAATTCTCCCAGCAGATAAGACCGCCTAATATGCCGATCTTCGTATTGAAGGTAACAAGCGATTCCCCGTCAGCTTCGGCCCATACGAGCCTTTCAGTGCCAGTTGGTTTTATCTTCCGATGTATGCCCAATAATCCTTTGGTAGGGGAAATGTATACCATTGAACAGTACAAGCTACCCCTTGGCGCCTTTTTTTCGGTTACCCCAATGACCAAATACACCTTTTCTTTTTGGGCCAAGCGTTCCAACCGCACAATATCGATACTTGGTATAACGATGCTGTTGGCTGCAAATTCGGCAAACAATTTCCTACCTTCCTCGCTGCGACTGCCAATTTTAGCCCCAAAATCAAACCCCCTGGGATATCCAGGAACAAATGACTCCGGAAAGACCAACAATTGGCAACCCTGTTTTGCATGGGTCGCCGTTAATTTCTCTATCTTTTGGAGCGTTTTTTCCTTGTTAAAGAATTCAGGGGACTCCTGTATTACGCCAACTTTGACCTTCATTATGAACGGCTTAGAGGTACGATAACCAAATAGTTACTCGATAGTCACCTTGGATCGAGTGGTCACTAATTTGACAAGATCGCGGACAATGTTGCATTAATACTTGGCGCTTTTCCCGTTAGCCTGGGTGCGATCAATAAATGCGCGTATATCGTTATTGGCTTGTTTAAGATCTTCATGACGTAAATACATCATGTGACCGGAACGATAGCCCTTAAATTCAAAACGATCACGCATACGACCACTTGGATCGACCTGCCACATTAAATATTTTGAATTAAAATACGTAGTTGCACCATCATAATAGCCCGATTGTATCAGCACATTTAGATACGGATTTTGGGCCATGGCCTGGCGCAGATTCTCTCGCGTCTCTTCATCCGAGTTGTCCCATGGGTGAACCGGCCCAAACATATTATATTTAATATCAGTCTTAAACTTGAGTTCTTCCTGTAGATAATAATTGATTGCCGGGGTAAAACTGTGGAGCCAAGAGGTGAGCTCTGCGCTGTAATCAGGTTCCATTCCAGCCGCTTGACGATCGATGCCCAAATAACGACTATCCAATCTGCCGATCGTATATCCGCGATCATTCAATAAATGCTTCCAGAAATAATCGGTCGGTACGTTAAGGTTCTGGTCTAAAATTTCTTTTTTAGAAAGACCGGTATATAAGGCCATTTTTTCTGCCACCGAATTACGTTCTGCATCACTTATAAATCCGCCTTTCGCTAGTGCGGGTATCAGGGTATTGATAGTGTAATCTTCAGAGCCTGGCAATATTTCCAGTAAATCCTTTTGTTGTAGTTCTGCAGGGAGCGCCTTATGATGCCATGCCGCCGCAGTATAATAAGGAAGATTGATCGCCTCGGCAACAGGCCCTTCGTTTCGAATGATTTTATAATCGGCAGGGGAAACCAGGATAACTCCGTTCAAATACATCCACTGCTGGTTTTGCAATGCCAATGATAAGCCCATGACGCGGGGCCCGCCGTAACTTTCACCAATGATATATTTGGGTGAACGCCAGCGATTGTTGCGAGTGACAAAGGTGTTCAACCATTCCGCCAGGTATTTGATATCGGCATTTATACCGAAGAACTTTTTGCGATCTACTTCGTCCCCTGATTCAGGAATAGTACGACTATAGCCCGTATTGGCTGGATTTACATACACGATATCAGTGACATCCAATACCGAAAAAGGATTTTCCTTGACCCCATAAGGCTGTACAGGGTACCCCTCGTCATCAATATTGAGGATTCGTGGACCCGTATAGGCCAAATGCATCCAAACAGATCCCGAACCGGGTCCCCCATTAAAGGATATCAATAATGGACGCGCTGCCCGATCCTTGACATCATTGCGTGTATAATATGTATAATGTAACGAAGCAATTGGTTTTCCAGCCTCATCCCAAACAGGTTGTGTCCCAGTTTGTGCAGTATATTGAAAGGCAGTTCCGTTGACCGTGACACTGTGCTGTGTGGTCACAATCGTATCGATCGGAAGGTGCCGTTCATTATTATGGGAAGTTTTCATCGGGCTTGCTGCCCTATCTTCTTTCTTTTTTTGTGAATACACATTTGATGGGGAAAATTGCAGGAATGCAATCGCAATAAGGAGTAACATTTGTTTCATAGAATATCGTTTTAGTCATTTTTTAAAAATAGGGAATTTGATGGGATCATCGCATACTCTCAGCAGTTTTTTAATAGAATAGATCATTATGCGGCCGACCTAGGCAGCGTGCAAAAAGGATAGGCCCTCTAAAAACTTTTTTGTTTAACAAATAATGTAAAAATTTAAACAAAATTTAAGACAATTGCGTTTTTGTTCGTTTACTTTTACATGAATTTAAAAAAAAAAGTTATGAAAATGTTTAAAACGATTGCAACGATGTCTTTCGCTGGCCTTTTGATTATGGGCTGTGGGGAAACAAAAAAAGAAATGCCGAACTCGAATGAAACTGCCATGAATTCAGAACCGTCAAATGCCATCAACCTTGAGGAGACTCCTACCATTGTTGGCGTCGCGGCAGGAAACGAGAATTTTTCAACCTTGGTGGCCGCCGTTAAGGCCGCGGATCTTGTCGAAACTTTGAACGGGAAAGGTCCGTTTACTGTTTTTGCTCCTACCAATGATGTGTTTGCCAAATTGCCTGATGGCACAATTGCAACTTTATTGGAACCTTCAAATAAGGCCACGTTAAGTGGTATATTGACCTATCATGTCGTTGCAGGTTCTTTTAATGCCGCTGCAGTGGTAGATGCGATTAAAGCCAATAATGGGGTTTTTGAGGTTACCACAGTAAATGGTGGAAAAATCAGCCTAAGCTTGGTAAACGGTAAAGTTACCCTTACCGATTCTAAAGGTGGAATGGCTACGGTCATTATGGCCGATGTACCAGCTTCAAACGGAATCATACATGCCATCGATACAGTAGTTATGCCGTAAATGGTGTGTAGTATTGCTTTGCAAAACCATTGCCCCAAAGGCAGTGGTTTTTCGTTTTTAATACGCGATGCGTATGGTATTGTTGTGAACAGGAACATCACGGGTCCTTGTTTCATGTTGCGACCCAATTGGATACCGAATTAGGCCCAGGGGGCAATGGGTAAGCGCGTTGAAAATTATCAACACGAACTATCAAAGCGTGCGCGAAAGATGCAGTCTATTCGCCTTGTATATGGGAGAATTAAGAGTTGTCAAAAGGTGACCAACACCTTCTTGATGATAATTTGGGCGCTGACCAAATCATGATTCCAATAAACAACGAATTTTAAAACTTTTCAAAAGCTCCCAGACCGAACAAGGCAAAATCGTACTTTACCGGGTCTTGTGTATCTAGTTGTCGTAACAAATTATCCAATTCATAGACTGCCTTCGCATCGTTTTGTTTGCGTTTCAAAAGGTGCAATTTTCGAGCTACATTCCCGGTATGCACATCTAATGGGCAAGAGAGTTGAGCAGGGGAGAGCCTTTTCCAAATCCCGAAATCGACACCGGTCGAATTCTCCCTGACCATCCACCGTAAGAACATATTGATACGCTTGGCGGCAGAACCCTTTAATGGGTCGCTTATATGTTTGGTGGTCCTTTTGGGATGGGGAAGTTCAAAAAAAATAGATTTAAAATCAGAAATGGCTTCTTGAACAGGTTGCTTGATGGCATTCTTACCAAAGACTTCCTCCAACCCCCCATATTTTTTATAAATGTTGTTCAGGCTTACCACAAAGTACGTGAGATCCTCCCCATTGAACGTTCTATGAACAAAACGCGACAACCCTTCAAGATCCCTTTTTTGATGGTTCAAGACGAAATCATATGGATCATTGTCCATAAGTTGCATCATAGCTATGGCATTATTGATAATGCTTTTCCGATTGCCCCAAGAAATGGTTGCCGTTAAAAACCCACTGATTTCGATATCTTCCTTCTTTGAAAATTGATGTGGTATTTGAATCGGGTCGCTTGACAAAAAGGTCGGACGATTATATTGTGCTACTTTGGCATTTAAAAATTCCCGTAATTCGATGTGTGTCATTCAAAAGTTGGGTTAAGGAATCGGAGGAGCAATACGGGCCCTACGAGTACCAAATTATAAGCGGCATGCAATGAAATCGACCAAATAAGCCCGAATCGTACGCGAATATACCCTAGAAAAATGCCCACGCTTATTTGCGGTGCTACCAACAATGGTGAAAAAAGTAAGGTAGTGGTGGTAATTTCGAAATTGGTGAGATGGTAAAATCCAAAACTTAGGGTCAAGATGTAAAAAACGTACGCAAAGACCCTATGATTTTTAAAAAAACGCATGGGTCCCCTAAAAATTAGCTCCTCTAAAATCGGCGCAATGAAAACCGCCAATGTAAAGAAACCGAGCATCGAAACATCTTCGAAGAGCACATCTAAAGCATTGGTTCCAAAATTCAATTTAAAGATCATTTCGAAAACGCCGATAGCCATCCCAAGGGTTAGGCTTATCAGAATCGAAATCGCCAGTAGGTTTCTAAAAACACGAAAGCGATAATCGAAGTTCGTGTTTTCATCCTGTTTATACCGTGGATATTTTAAAAATACCCAAACTGAATTCAACATTTCATTGGGTTATTAAGCCATCTACCATGGTCAATTTACGGTCGGCCATATCGGCCAGTTCCTCATTGTGGGTTACGATGACAAACGTTTGCCCATATGTATCCCGAAGTTCAAAAAATAATCGATGGAGATTATCCGCACTTTCAGAATCCAAATTTCCACTAGGCTCATCGGCATAAATAATCGAGGGCCCATTTACCAATGCCCTGGCAACTGCTACCCTTTGCTGTTCACCACCTGATAATTCAGTGGGTCGATGGTCGTATCTCTTGGCAAGCCCCAAAAAATCGAGCAATTCTTTTGCTTTTTTTTCAGCGTCTTCCCGCGAAGTTTTTTTAATGTAAGCAGGAATACAAACATTTTCAAGGGCCGTAAATTCAGGCAATAATTGATGGAATTGAAAGATAAAACCAATATGCTCGTTTCTAAATCTTGCCAGTTCTTTTTCTGAAAGCCCATTGAGTTCCTTCCCGTTGATGACCAATCGACTCTCTGCCTTGTTCGATTGCGAATCCAATGTTCCTAGAATTTGTAACAGGGTGGTCTTTCCAGCACCTGAGGGCCCTACAATCGAAACAATTTCCCCTTTTTTGATATGAAGGTCGACGCCTTTCAATACTTGTAGTTTGCCGTAAAATTTCTGAATATTGGTGGCTATTATCATGTAGTTGCACTTAGTGGCTCGCAAAGTTAACATTAACCCTTACATTACAAAAGTATGACGAATGTGTATTATTTTTAACGAATGTTTCTATGTTAGCTTCCTTTTCGTCGAACGACTGATGGGTAAGATACTATTTCCTTTGATTATTAACGTTAATATTGCATTCATTTGAAATAGGGGATATCGTAAATAGGTGCTTTATTTATCAAATAGAATGCAAAAATAGAAATACCAACTTGAACATTCCCATATGTCTCGATATAGAAATTTAGAAGAATATAACTTAGAAGTAACCGACCAACTGAAAAGCAGGTATTCGGGCATTATTAGCGAACTTGGGGAGGATGTTACCCGAGAAGGATTGGCGATGACCCCGGAAAGGGCCGCCAAGGCCATGCTTTTTTTGACACAGGGCTACAAGCAGGATGCCGTTGAAATTCTTAAAAGTGCCATGTTCGCTGAAAGTTATGATGAGATGGTAATTATAAAAGACATAGAGGTGTACTCTTTATGTGAGCATCATATGTTGCCCTTTTTTGGGAAAGCCCATATTGCCTATATCCCGAATGGACACATTGTAGGTTTGAGCAAAATACCTAGGGTGGTCGACATTTTTGCGAGAAGATTGCAGGTGCAGGAGCGATTGACACATGATATCCTTGAATGCATCAATACAACCCTTAAACCGCAAGGCGTAGCTGTCGTAATCGAGGCAGCACATATGTGTATGATGATGCGTGGCGTACAAAAGCAGAATTCGGTCACGACCACTTCTGGATTTAGGGGGCAGTTCGAGAAAATCGAAACCAGGAACGAATTTTTAAAGTTAATAAGTTCGCACTTATCCTAAAGGAAGGATATGCTTTTTAAGTAGTAAAAAGGGATGAATGAAAATTCAATTCAAAGTTAACCGTATGCTGTTAAATTAGGCCTCCTAATTGTCATGAAAGGGAGTAAGTCGTACCTTTAGGTATGCCTAAGGACAAGAATAAAAAACAACGGCTTTTACTTTTAAGTCTGCTATTCGATGCGATTGGAATGCTTTCCTTCGCAATTCCCTTTATCGGTGAATTCTCCGATATTATTTGGGCACCCTTAGCCGCTTGGTTGATGACTCGCATGTATAAGGGTCGTATCGGCGAAATTGCAGGAGTGGTAACCTTTATTGAGGAAATTTTACCGGGGATGGATTTCTTACCCACATTTACAATGATGTGGTTTTACACCTATGTTTTTAAGCGTAGCAAAAATTCAAGTTCCTTACTATCGAAAGATACTAGTTAATTATACTGCACCTTGATAAAAGATTATAATCTAGCCTATCGATCCTAAGTAACCAAAGTTACCGATTTTGAGATTAAATATCCTAACTTTACGGGACAACCAATTTTTACCTACGCAGTGGAAAGAAGAAAATTTGTAAGTAAGACGCTTTTGGCAACAATGATCAGTACCTTGGGAACTGATATCGTTTTTGGCAAGCTACTTCCTCTTGATTATGTGCCTTTGGCATTACAAGATCCAGACCCCTTTAAAATGTTTGAATTAGATCCTGAGATGGTGGTTCTGAGCGATAAGCCTTGGAATATTGAGGCAAAAGCACATATGTTGGATGATACTATTACACCAAATAAGGTCATGTTTGTACGAAACAATGGCATTATTCCCGAAAATATAGACCTTGACAACTGGTCGCTGACCATCGATGGGGAATCTGTAAGCAAGTCAAAGACCTATAGTATACAGGAACTCAAAACAAAATTCAAGTCATACACCTATCAGCTACTTCTGGAGTGCGGTGGTAATGGGCGAAGTGAATTCGACCCCCCGGCGAAAGGCAATCAATGGACAGTAGGCGCGGTTTCTTGTGCTTCCTGGACCGGGGTCAGGCTTCGGGATGTTTTGGAAGATGCCGGAATTAAAAAGAATGCCGTATATATTGGCTACCATGCCGCTGACTTGCATTTAAGCAGAGATCCCGGTAAAGAACCAATATCGCGTGGAGTGCCCATGTCAAAGGCACTTCAAGACGAAACCCTATTGGCATATCAAATGAATGGGACTGATATTCCCCTAGCACATGGTCACCCACTCCGGTTGGTCGCGGGTGGCTGGCCCGCGTCGGTTTCTGGAAAATGGATCAATAGAATCAGTATCCGTGATAAAATACATGATGGGGAAAAGATGGAAGGATCTTCTTATCGCATGCCCTGTAAACCGGTCGCTCCAGGCGAAAAAGTTCCGGATGAAGAGATGTGTATCATAGAATCAATGCCGGTCAAATCACTTATAACCTATCCCAAATCAGGGGCCATACTTCCAAAAGGAAAACGACTGAAGATTCGAGGCCATGCATGGGCAGGCGAATTGCAAGTCGCCCAAATGCACTATTCAATTGATTTTGGGGCTACATGGATTTCTTGTCCTGTAGAAAGGCCTATAAACCGCCTGGCATGGCAACATTTTTCGGCCGACATAACCTTCCCACAAGAAGGGTACTATGAGGTTTGGGCCAAAGCAACCGATTCACGGGGTGTATCACAGCCGATGTTGCTTCCAGGTTGGAATCCAAAGGGGTATTTGAACAATGCATGCCATCGCATCGCAGTAAAGATTACCTAAAGATGAAAGAGCCAAAATATTGGAAAAGATCACGCGGGGCCTATCGTATCCTTATTATAATCAGTGCCCTCATGGTAATCGTAGCGGTGGCTGCCATCTTCTTCCTAAAAGAGGGTACCACTTCTAACGATGAAAATATTCCTTCTAATGCCGAATATACTTCAGTACCCTCGACCTCTGATGACCCCGATCAAATTGTTGACGGTATTCATGTAAGAACAGGCTTAATAGAAGCAGAAGGTATGATGGCCGTTGTGAATAATTGTACAAATTGCCATTCTGCGCAGTATGTGATGCAAAATAGAATGGACAAAGACCGATGGATAGCCACGATACGATGGATGCAGAAAACGCAGAACTTATGGGATCTAGGGGAGAATGAAGCCATCATTGTAAATTATTTGGTCACAAATTACCCTATAATAAACAAGGGAAGAAGAGAAGCCTTGTCGCATGTTGAGTGGTATGATCTCAAAGATTAAATAAGATTGAATGTCCTATTGGCAAGCATTTATAAATTCGTTTTTTGGTACAGTGAACTACACATGGCGTTCGATTATTTTCGAAGTTCCTTGGCAAATGAATTATTTTTGGGGCCTTATCATCCTATCCCTGTTCGTCTGGATCTTGGAAATACGATTTCCTTGGAGAAAAAGTCAGGCGGTTTTTAGAAAGGATTTTTGGCTAGACGGCTTTTATATGTTTTTTAATTTCTTCGTCTTCGCAATCTTCATAGCAGGGTTTTATAAATTATTGGAAATCTTTTTTTCAGACATCGGCATTTCAAAGTCTAGTTTGACCCTAATAGATTTGTCATCCCTGCCAACTTGGGCGCAATTGATCGTGTTTTTTGTGGTATTGGATTTTGTTCAATGGTTTACCCATGTCTTACTTCACAAATATGAATTCCTCTGGAAATTTCACAAAATTCACCATAGTGTGAAAGAAATGGGTTTTGCAGCGCACTTAAGATATCATTGGATGGAAAATATATTCTATAAGCCTCTAAAAACCTTAGGAGTTATGGTTTTAGGGGGTTTTGAACCGGAACAGGCTTTTATAGTCCATTTTTTTGCCATTGCAATCGGACACTTTAATCATTCGAATATTAAGATTACCTGGGGCCCTTTGAAATATGTTTTGAATAATCCGGTAATGCATTTATATCATCATGCCTATGTGTTGCCAAAAGGATCGTATGGGGTCAATTTCGGGATTAGCTTAAGTCTTTGGGATTATATTTTTAAGACCAACCATATTCCCGAGGAAAGTGGCACCATCCCCTTGGGTTTTCCAGGGGATGAAATGGTGCCAGCAACTTTTTTAAAGCAAATACGTTTCGGATTTTTTGGCCGAAAATCAAAAACCAAGAGCCCCTAATCTAAAGGGGGACACTTACTCCGACGCTAATATTCCGTCCGATATTTGGTATGCCGTCAATTTTTAATCGAGAGAGATGATCTATATAGGTCTTGTTCAGAATATTATTCCCACTGATGCGCACATCGACGAGTTGATCAAGGATATGTACGGTACCTCCTAGTCCGATATTCAATAAACTATACCCTTCGGAAGGGGTCTCGAATACATTCACGTTGTTTTGGGAAAATACCGATTTCAGGGTTACAAAAGTATAGCCCTTATCAAGCCATTCCTTGTTCTTGTCAAACTCGATACGTAAGGTATTGGTCAAGCTATTTGCTGGGATAAAGGGTAGATAGTCACCACGCGTCAATTTACCGGTGACGGTCTCAAAGGTGCTTTCAAGATGCAGCCAATCCAAGGGGTGCGGGTGCAAGTGGAAGCCCGCCTCCCCACCGTATAATCTGGCATCGCGTTGGGTATAGAGAAAAACAGCATTGCCATTAATAAACTGGCCATTGGGCTCTATATAGATATAATCATTGATGGTGTTGTAGAATCCGTTGATATAGATTTCAATATGCTGATTACTATATTCTAACGCCAGATCGGTCTGTAAATTCTTTTCATTCTTGAGCGCAGCATTCCCTATTTCATATCGGTTGGTTCCTTCATGAACCCCGTTTGAGGTAAGCTCGGCCAAATTTGGGGCCCTAAAACCAGTAGCAAGATTTAATCGAGTCACCAAATTTTTGACAAAATCTATTTTATAACCCGCGGAAGCATTAAAGCTACTGAAGTTTTTATCCAAAGCTGCAATATAGGATTCTTGACCAATTACTCCCGATTCTTCCCCTACAATGCCGCGATGATCGTAGCGGAGACCGAGCTGCAGGTCACTTCGGTTTGCGAAATGAACGTGTGATGTGCCTAGCAAACCAATGTCATTGGTGATAGCATCAGGTATCAATACTTCTTCGCCGAAATTGGTATTACGCTCGTGCATCCCTTGCAATCCCAAGATGGTTTCAACAGTTCCCATTTTAGGCAAATCATATTGTAGATTGTAACTCATGGTGCCTAAATGCATATCCAGACCGGCAACATCAACTTGTTCCCCAAATTCTTTACGCACATTAAAAATATAGCCAAAGGTCGCTTCAAGACTTGAGTTTTCAAAAAACACATTTGTTTTGGAACTGAGCATATGATTGTCAATGGTCTGAAATGGTAGTTCGGGTGTACGGTCTGTGCTTTGCAATCCTATTGTTTCGGGTATCCCTAATTTTAAATTGTTGTAATTATAGCGTAGTTCGGTTTTATAGGTGGTACCTTGATATCCAACACCGGTTTTAAAATCATATTCCCTAAACCGTGAATCAGTAACCCTTTGGTCCCCACCTGTTTTATAATCAATATGGGATGCGATACTTCCTCGGGCCATAAATTTGAATTTTTCCCCAGAAGTCTTTACCCCGGCATTCGTTCCTAGACCTTGGGTATTGGAAAAATAATTAAAATTAATATCGCCATCGGTTGTTTTAGGTAAAGCGAATTTTTCGGGATTCAGGTAAATAACGCCGCCCATGGCATCAGATCCATATAGCAACGTAGCGGGCCCTTTGATCACCTCGACGCTTTCGATGCCCGCATCGCTTACGCCCAATCCGTGCTCGCCTCCCCATTGTTGGTTTTCGAGTCGAATGCCCTGTGCGTATACCAAAACCCTATTCGAGCTTAAGCCCCTAATGACCGGTTTTCCGATACTTACCCCAGTTGAAACACTTTGAACCCCGGGAATACTGGTAATGCCCTCGGCCAGTGTTAAGGCCCCTGTTTTTTTGACTTCCGCCATACTGGCCTGCTCGACTTTCATGACATTTTCACTCTGTAATTTATGAAAAGGTGTAGATACTATGATTTCCTGCATTTCTATGGCACTGCTTTCCAAGGTAATATCGAGCGTATTGACGCCCGATTTTATTTCAATTGACTGGGAAAACGTTTTATACCCCAAATAAGATGCTACAATCTTATACGTACCCAATGGTAAATTATCGAGGTTATAAGTGCCTTCTTCCTGGGTCACGGCACCTTTTTCCAATTGTGGGAAATATACCTCTACCTGTTCCAAGGGGGTATTATCCGCGTTATCTTTAATCGTGCCTGTAAGCGAATTTTGGGATGAACAAACAAAATAAGACATTGCAAAGAGCAATGAAAAGAATATTTTTTTCATAACTTAAGTGTTGAATTCGTTAATGTTTTCTAATAGCTATGTTATGTTACGCTTGGAGGTGCCCGTAAGCTAAAATGAAGTTTCTGGTAGTTGCTTTGAAACACATAAATAGGATGGTTTCCTTCGTGAATAATCACAAACGGGATGAACTCTATTTTTTGGAGATCAACCAAGACCTGGGGGGCAAGCTTAAATTTCTGAAAGGCACAATCAAATTCAGCCTTATGAATATGTAAGGCATTCTTTTCTTGACAACCCAACAAATGCTGACCAATTAAATAATGGGTAAGCTTGACAACGGAGGGAATATTGATGCAAACAACCAGCAGGAACGCAATGGATGCCGATAGTACTTTCTGGTTGGATGGCCTCATGGCGCAAAACTATGAAATTATCGATGGTCAAATGTTAAAAAAATCATATTCTATGGTATCGAAAATCGCGTATATAAATCATTTGTCGATAGCTAGGAAAAGATTGGTTTGACCAGTAAACTTTCAAAAATTCTGCAGGCACCAAAAATACTATGTGTTAGATTTGTGGCGACCAAGGCCCCAAACGTTGATTGTATTTTCGCTGAAAATAGATAAAGTAATTATAGAGTTTATAATTTACGTCATACCCATAATCAATATTGGCATCATAATTTATAGGCTGTTCGTAGAGTTTTGGGTCATATTGGGTGGGAAGTAACGCTCTTTGGTTCCAATTCATAACATAGATCCGATTCCGATTTTCTAGGAATGATTGGGAATAATAGCCTGCAGGTTTCGCAATGCCTCGCAACCAAAAATTAAATCCTGGTTCTATTATCATTACTTCATATTCGATCTTGGAATTTGCTAAGGAAATTGTGTCTCCCTTGGTCTGTTCAAAAGCGATTTTTTCATCTTCCAAAAGGTGAACGTTTTGCTTGCTGCTGCCACAACTAGCATAGAGGACGGAAATAAAAATCAAGAGCCCCGTAAATTTGAGAGATATCTTTTTCATTTTCAATTGTTTTATGGGATGGTCGGGTTTAAATCGAATTCCTTTCAAAAAGGCCACGAATGAAGGCAACTTAAGATACTAAAAAAGCCGTTTGTATGACAAACGGCCTTCGTTAATTGTTGTAAAAATAGTGTTATTATTTTCCGAAAAGACCTCCCAAAAGTCCTGATAACCCTCCTTTTTTCTTAGAGGCACCCATCACCATTCCGGCAACATCATCAAGTACGCTGCCATCCCCATCGGCATCCAATAAACTCATGATTAGGCTTTGGTTCTGTTTTGGCTGTCCTCCGAGCATGCTCCCAAGAAGAGAATTCATACTACCGGCATCCGAGACATTGCTCTGAGCCGTTTGACGCCCTACGAATCCCATAATTATGGGAGCAGCTATTTTTAATATGTTTGCAATCGCACTGGCATCCAATCCTGATTTTTGGCTCAAGGCATTTTCTATTTGTGGCTGTTTGTTGCCAAAGACGTGGCCCAATATACCGGCACCATCATCGACTACCGACTGTTCGACCCCACCGCCAAATAAACTTCCCAAATTATCCAAGATACTGCCATCATGCTTTGCGGCTAATGCTCCCATAAGGCCTTCAGCGCCCTGCGGGGTAGAAACATTTTTTTTCATTGCTCCCAAAATAAGTGGCATTGCCATACTGAGAACATCAGCCGTTTTATTTTCTGGTTGCCCAGTTTGGTTGGCGACTCCGTTAATTACTTGCTTGCCTATTGGGCTGTTCAATAAATCTAATAATCCTGACATTTTATAGTTAATTTAAATGGGTTACTATTTGTATAATAATCGTTGGCAATCAAATACCATACTTGTTAGCTTTAAATCAAGAGGGCAATAATCTGTTCAGCCAGTTCAGCGCCTATTCGATCTTGTGCTTCCTTTGTTGCTGCCCCAATATGGGGAGTTAATGAGATACTAGGATGCATTAATATTTTGATTTCGGGACTTGGTTCGGACTCAAATACATCTAAACCAGCAAAAGAGACCTTTTTATGCTCCAAAGCGTCCACCAAGGCTACTTCATCCAATACACCGCCACGCGCGGCATTCACGATACCTACCCCGGTTTTCATCATTTCGAACTCTTTTTTTCCAATGACATATTCCTTTTGCGCCGGTACATGTAAGCTAATGAAATCAGCAGTTCCTAAGACCGATTCTAGCGACATACCTTCAAATTCAAACGGAATCGTACGGCCGTCGAAAAAAGTAATATCGATGGCTGCCTTTTCTATGTAAGGATCGTAGTAGACCACTTTCATGCCCACTCCGAGCGCCACTTTGGCAGTTGCCTGGCCAATTCTACCAAAGCCTAGGATACCAAGGGTCTTTCCCCGTAGTTCTGTGCCGCCTTCATACGTTTTTTTGAGCAGTTTGAATTTGCTGTCGCCTTCCAAGGGCATGTTCCGATTGGCATCATACAAAAATCGAACACCCCCGAACAAATGGGCGAAAACAAGTTCGGCAACCGATTCAGAGGAGGCGGCAGGCGTATTTATGACGTGTAATCCTTTTTCCTTGGCATAGTCGACATCGATGTTGTCCATTCCCACACCTCCGCGACCGATCAGTTTGAGGGAGGTACAGCTGTCAATAATATCCTTCCTAACTTTGGTAGCACTACGTACCAAAAGCCCAACAATCTCATTTTTATTAATAAAATCGATTAGTTGTTCCTGGGCCACCGTGATAGTCAATACCTCGAAGCCTGCAATTTTAAGGGCTTCGACACCAGAGGATGATATACCGTCGTTCGCTAGTATTTTCATTGTATCACGATAACAATTTATAACTTTTGGAATAGAGTAGCGGCCTAAGTGCCCTTGTTTTTTTAATTATCCACGACGTTCCATCTCACTCATTACATCTACTAGGACACCGACACTTTCCAAAGGAAGCGCATTGTACATTGACGCGCGATAGCCCCCGACTGAACGATGGCCATTTAAACCAATGATTCCTGCTTCCTTTAAAAGGGCTTCAAAGGTATCTTTTTGGTTGTTGTCTGCGAGCGTAAAGGTTGCATTCATGATCGAGCGGTCTTCTTTGTTGGCATATCCTTCGAAAACCGGATTTAAATCAATTTCGGAATAGAGCAGCTGGGCTTTTTTCTCATTGACTTGCTCAATCGCCGAAATTCCACCGAGCTTCTTCAACCATTCCAAGGTCAGCATTGAAACATATACGGCAAAAACAGCGGGCGTATTAAACATACTTTCTTTGGAAATATGCACCTGATAATCTAATATCGAGGGTATTTTTCGAGTTACCTTTCCCAAAAGTGACTCTTTGACTATCACCAAGGTGGTTCCTGCCGGGCCCATATTTTTTTGAGCTCCGGCATAAATCAAGTCGAATTTAGAGAAATCGAGTTGCCTTGAAAAAATATCAGAACTCATATCACATACTAACGGAGTATCGGTCGTCGGAAATTTTTTGATCTGAGTGCCAAAAATCGTATTGTTCGAGGTTAGGTGCAAATAATCCAAGCCACTTGGAATACTATATCCTTTTGGGATGTATCTGAAATTTTCGTCTTTAGAGGATCCGACTTCAAATACTTCGCCAAAAAGTTTTGCTTCCTTGATCGCATTGCTGCTCCATGTGCCCGTGTTCAGATACCCCGACTTGGTCTCAAGCAGATTGTAGGCGGCCATGACGAATTGTAGGCTCGCACCGCCTTGAAGAAATAAGGCCTGATAGCCCGAATCGGCAAGCCCGAGGAGTTCTAATGCCAATGAACGTGCATTGTCCATTACTGCGACAAAATCCTTACTCCGATGCGAAATTTCAATCAAGGAGAGACCAGAACCATTAAAGTCAAGAACTGCTTCAGAAGCTTTTAAAAGTACTTCCTGAGGTAAGATACAGGGTCCGGCACTGAAATTATGTTTTTTCATATCCTCATTTAAATTAAGGTGCTAAGGTCATAAATTTATAGGTAAAAAAGGGCACGGATACTAAATAATTCTACGATGTTTTTAACAGGAACTCAACAGTATCAATATGGTCGGCATAGGTATCCAGATGCGGTTTTTGCGTTTCACCAAAGTTGACCTCGTTCTCTAAAATGCCTTTCCCCACGATGCATTGGATCTTGTCGCGTTGCGCTGCTATTTCATTTTTTAAGGCCTTTAATGAATCATACTCCTGATATAATAAAGTCGCAATCGGGGATCCAAATCCGCTATCTCTTTTAAGAATGAGAAAGCCGTTGTCAATAAATTCAAATTCACTCATCAAATACACCGCTTTGTTATAGTCATAATTATTGGCATATTTTGCATGGTCCATTAATGACCTATAGGAATCGATGGCGGAAAAAAAAGAAGTGAAATCGTACTCTTTCGGAACAAAAAGCTTGGAAACATTTCTACAGCCCAACCCGAAGTAGCGAAAAATGTCCTCGCCTAAGGCCTGTAATTGGCTAGTTGTCTCATTGCCCGTTAACACGGCAACCGAATTTCGATTTTTGCGAATGATATGGGGTACTTTCCCAAAGTAATATTCAAAATAGCGTGCAGTATTGTTACTGCCCGTGGCGATTACGGTATCAAAATTTTCGAATTTGCCTTCTTTGAAAATAATTTTCTGGGATAAGGGTGGAGCGATTTCGATAAGGTATTCGCCAATCAATGGCAAAAGTATAGTATCATTCGACGACAACTTGATCATGACCGTATTACCCGTTATCAGCACCGACAAAAAATCGTGAAACCCGACCAACGGAATATTTCCTGCCATTATCAAGGCTACCGTTTTCTGGGTATTTGGCGCAAGATTATATTGCAGCATCCATTTTTCAAGATTTTCCTCGACCAAAAGTTGCCCCCATTGCTCGAGGGAAAAAAGTATATTTTTCTTGGTAAACCAGCCATTTTTATGTTTCGCTATTGCAATGGCCTCATCAAACCTAATAAACCAAGATTGTTCATTTTCAACGTCCTGGTGTTCATTTTTAGCATATTCACAATAGCTCCGGAAGAAATCCCCAAGTTTCACAAAAGCAATGATCGGTTGACGAAGGTCTCGCATTATATTTGTTTAGGATTGTATTACAGATTAACTTTGCGCAAAAATAGGCATACTATCAGAATTTTTGATACTGTAAGAAGTAGAACTTGATAGCGACGAATACCGAAATGTATTCAAGAGAAAGAAAAAGAAGATTATGGCGATTATTATAACCGATGAATGTATAAATTGTGGAGCTTGCGAGCCAGAATGCCCGAATACCGCGATCTATGAAGGTGCTGATGAATGGCGTTATGCCGATGGTACCTCCCTCAAAGGCGAGGTTGTATTGACCGATGGCAGAAACGTGAATGCCGACGTGGTACAAGAGCCCGTAAGTGACGAGATATATTATATTGTTCCAGACAAGTGTACCGAATGTAAAGGTTTTCATGATGAACCTCAATGCGCTGCCGTTTGCCCTGTCGATTGCTGCGTGCCTGACGATGACCACGTTGAATCTGAGGCAACCTTGTTAGGCAAACAACGTTTTATGCATCCTGATTCTTAATCTTGTAATGTACTAGAAAACCTCCTGATAGCTTCCTGTTTAGCTAGGTTTTTTTTTGGGCAACCATTACAAAGGTATCGAAGGCGTAACTGGGACGATTAAATGATTCCAAGACCTCGTAACCGGACTTGTTTAAAAATAAGGTCATTTCTAAGATTGTAAAGACCCGAAAGAAGGACGTATCCTTCCCAAGGAATACCGACCCTTTCGCTTCTTCCCTAAAGTAATCTGCCGACCAGTCTACAATCGTTTTACCAACTTCCTTAAGGTGCCATTTGGAGTTTCTTCGATAACCTATGCCTTCGACCTCAGATGTATGTGTAACTATCGGATGTTCCTGAATATGGGGTATGAAGCGGTCGGCATCGATGCAATCAAAAATAAGATGACCGGTATCGCCCAATATTTCATAGATGCAACCAAACGTATTTAAAACGTCCTCCGCGCTTAGGAGATAGTTTATGGATCTTCCCGTGATCAAAGCGGCATCAAAGGTACGGGCCAATTGAAAATCCCGCATATCTGCCTGCATGAATTGTACATTTGGATTTTTTTGCAGCGCTAGATCCAACATATGTTGACTGTAGTCCAACCCCATATATTCTAGAAAATCCTGCTTAAAATTGGTGGCCAGATTACCAGAGCCACAGCAAATTTCAAGAATACTTTGGGCATTTTTCGATCGGCACAAATTGGCATAAAATCGATATTCTTCATCGTAATCGATAAATCCTTGGTACATTTTATCAAAAACCTTTGATAAATCCTTTCCATACAGTTCGCTCATATTTTTAAGGATGTATGATTACCGTTTAATAGTGCCCTTACCCATTTTGAAGTATGCTGGCAGCAATTTCCTTCAAGACTTTTGCGCAGACCATGGCAGTCATTTGACGCACATCGTTTAAGGGATTGTATTCGACAATATCGGCCCCAATGATAGGCACTTCAAGTCCTTGAAGGAGGCTGATGAGTTGTCGTGTACTCAAACCTCCGGGTTCATGATGGGAAACCCCTGGGGCGAATGCCGGATCCAGTGCATCAATGTCTAATGACAAATAGATGGGATTTTCAAATGCTGGCTTACGTGAAAGGTCAAAGTGTTTCATTTCCACCATTTCTACGCCAAACTTCACACCCTGATCCCGTTGATGCTTAGACAAAGTTCGTAGCCCCACTTGCACCAATCGATTGGCGAGTTGATTCTCCATGATACGGGCAAACGGACAAGCATGCGAATGTTTATCCCCTTCGAATTCCTCGTAAAGATCGGCATGCGCATCGATGTGCAGTATATCCAATGGGCCATAAACCTTATGAAAAGCCCGAATGATGGGGTAGGTTATCGAATGGTCTCCTCCCAAGGTAATCAATGGAATACCAGGACATACGTTTTGAGATGTAACCTGTTCGATATCAAAATAATCCGCAACAGTAAAATCGCCTTGATCGTCCCATAGACCAGGGTCAATTTCAACTCCCGATTCTGAAAAATAGTTGGCAGACGGGTTGTTATAGGCTTTTCGAATCAATGGAGGGGCCATGGCAGGACCTTTTAAATAAGACGACTTGTCGTCATATAAAATTCCTTGAAGAACTATTTTTTTAAACATTTGAAGTAAAAAAGATGCCTAAAGATAGGCAGCTTTCAAAATAATTCATGGGTATCGTTCTCTAAAATTTATAATTAACCGAAAGGTTGAACAAAGTCCCAACCTGGCAAAAATGAAAACCATCATAGGTCATTTGAGAGTACCTTTGGTTAAAGGTAATCAGATTTGATTCGTTTTGAATAGTCGATTAAGAGGATGTCATGTATTATACCGTAGCTTTTTCGAATGATCATGACCTTTCTTCGTAAAGCCTACCTGTAGGCATACCGCTAGCAAGACCGAATACTTTTTTTTCCATTGATAATGTGGTTCTGATAGTAATGGGGTGTGGTCTTAAAAAATGTGTTTTTTTTAATAAAATACGACAAATGCACTTTTTTTTATTAAGAATACAGTAAGTGCATAAATTTTATTCTTGATTTGCTGACAAAGTTGAATTTTAAATAAATAGCCACTACAATTATCTAGCACCATTCAGACTCGACTTTGCTATGAATAAGAGGTTTAATTAATGGAACGATTTAACGGAATTCGATATTAATTCATGGTTTGTTAGTATGCTAAGAACTATATTTGCACCCGAATTATAAAAGTGAGTCAAAGGCTGTCCGTTCTGGACTAAAACGTCAATAAAATGAAAGCAGGGATCGTAGGATTGCCGAATGTGGGGAAATCAACTCTTTTTAATTGTCTGTCTAATGCGAAGGCACAAAGTGCCAATTTTCCTTTTTGTACCATTGAGCCGAATATAGGTGTAGTGAACGTGCCAGATGCTCGCTTGCAAAAACTGGAAGGATTGGTAAATCCCGAAAGGGTCTTGCCGGCCACCGTCGAAATTGTCGATATTGCCGGGCTTGTCAAAGGTGCCAGTAAAGGCGAGGGGCTTGGCAATCAGTTTTTGGGAAATATTCGGGAAACTGATGCCATCTTGCATGTGCTGCGCTGTTTTGACGATGATAATATCGTGCATGTAGATGGCAAGGTAGACCCGCTTCGTGATAAGGAAACCATTGATATGGAATTGCAGCTAAAGGACTTGGAAACCGTAGACAAAAAACTTGAAAAGGTAAAAAGGGCGGCCAAGACGGGCAATAAGGAAGCGCAAAAAGAAGAAGCTGCACTGTTGCGAGTAAAGGAGGGCCTCGAAAAAGGAGTGTCAGTTCGTGCAATAGCAATCGATGCCGATTCTCGAACTGAATTTATAAGACCCATGCAGTTGATTACCGACAAACCTGTCTTGTATGTGTGTAATGTTGATGAGGATTCGGCTGCCACAGGCAATGCCTATGTTGAAAAGGTTCAGGCATCGGTTCGTGACGAGAATGCCGAAGTTCTTGTTTTGGCAGTTGGCACAGAGGCAGACATCACCGAATTGGAAACCTATGAGGAACGCCAAATGTTCTTGGAAGATCTTGGACTGACTGAACCGGGTTCAGCAAAATTGATTCGTTCAGCCTATAAATTGTTAAATTTGGAAACGTATTTCACCGCAGGCGTAAAAGAGGTACGTGCTTGGACGATTCCGATTGGAGCGACGGCACCACAAGCCGCAGGGATCATTCACACCGATTTTGAAAAGGGTTTTATTCGAGCAGAGGTTATCGGCTATGACGACTATGTGAAATATGGTAGTGAGGCCAAAGTAAAAGAGGCCGGAAAAATGCGTGTAGAGGGAAAAGAGTACATCGTTAAGGATGGTGATGTTATGCATTTTCGCTTTAATGTCTAGTTTTCCAAGTGAAATTTTCCAAACAACCCCAATTTCCAGAATCAAAAATAACTAGGATCGTATTTAAAATAGTACCTTCTTGTGGAAGGTCACTTAGAGGCATTCTATCAACAATACGCTTTATCGTATTGTTAATTACTTTAACTGCAAGGGGTTTTATCTTTTTATAACACTTCCTATATTAGCGACTCTTACAACAAAGCCCCTTTTTTAATGGACAGCGAAACGCAATACACCGAGGATAATATTCGATCTCTTGACTGGAAAGAGCACATTCGAATGCGTCCTGGTATGTACATCGGGAAACTAGGGGATGGTTCTTCGGCCGATGATGGTATCTATATCTTACTGAAAGAAGTTATCGATAACTGTATCGATGAATTTGTAATGGGCGCCGGAAAAACAATTGAAATCGGCATTAAGGATAATGTAGTCAAAGTGCGGGACTATGGTCGTGGCATTCCCTTGGGGAAAGTGGTCGATGTGGTCTCGAAAATGAATACAGGAGGGAAGTATGATACCAGGGCCTTCAAAAAATCGGTGGGTCTAAACGGGGTAGGTACAAAGGCCGTCAATGCACTTTCGAGTTTTTTCGAGGTACAATCAACCCGTGATAATCAAATTAAAGTAGCTGAGTTCCATCAAGGTAATTTAATCAAGGAAGTAGGCCCTGATGAATCTTCGAAAAGAAAGGGCACCAAAGTTTCATTTACACCCGATGAGGGCATTTTTAAAAAATATAAATACCGCAACGAGTATGTAGAACGCATGCTCAAAAATTATGTGTATTTAAATCCGGGATTGACGATACTCTTCAATGGCGAAAAATATTATTCTGAAAACGGACTCAAGGATCTTCTAGAGGATAACAACAGTTTGGACGACATGTTGTATCCTGTTATTCATTTGAAGGGCGAGGATATCGAAGTTGCCATCACCCATAGTAAAACACAGTATAGTGAGGAATACCATTCATTTGTAAATGGGCAGAATACCACCCAAGGTGGAACACATCAAACAGCCTTTCGAGAAGCACTAGTAAAGACCATTCGTGACTATTACGGCAAAAATTACGACCCTTCGGATATTCGTAAGTCGATTATCTCGGCGATAGCCATTAAGGTGATGGAACCGATTTTTGAAAGTCAGACAAAGACCAAGCTGGGTTCTACCGATATGGGAGGAGACCTTCCTACAGTTCGCACCTATATCAATGATTTTGTGGGAACACAGCTTGACAATTATCTGCACAAAAATCCGGAGACGGCCGACAAGTTACAACGCAAGATCATGCAGGCCGAGCGCGAACGAAAAGAGCTTTCGGGCATTCGAAAATTAGCCAAGGAACGGGCCAAAAAAGCCAGCCTTCATAATAAGAAATTAAGGGACTGCCGCATTCATCTGGGTGACATGAAGAATGAACGTAGCTTAGAGAGTACCCTTTTTATAACCGAAGGGGATTCTGCCTCCGGATCTATAACCAAATCAAGGGACGTCAATACCCAAGCCGTTTTCAGTTTAAGGGGAAAGCCTTTGAATTCATATGGCATGTCAAAAAAGATAGTGTATGAGAACGAAGAATTCAACCTCTTACAAGCGGCACTGAACATCGAGGAGTCGATGGAAGACCTACGCTATAACAATATTGTAATCGCTACGGATGCCGATGTTGACGGAATGCACATACGCCTATTGCTGATTACCTTCTTCCTGCAGTTTTTCCCTGAACTTATCAAGGAGAACCATTTGTACATACTCCAGACGCCTTTGTTTCGTGTACGTAATAAAAAGGAAACCTTTTACTGCTATAGTCATGAAGAAAAACTTGATGCCATCCAAAAACTTAGCGGTAAACCCGAAATCACCCGTTTCAAAGGGTTGGGTGAGATATCTCCGGATGAGTTCAAGCACTTTATCGGAGACGACATACGCCTAGAACCTGTCATGTTGGATAAGGCCATGTCGATTGAAAACCTTTTAGAATTCTACATGGGAAAAAATACCCCGGACCGACAGGAATTTATTATAAATAATCTTAAAGTGGAAGTTGATCTAATTGAGGAAGAACAATTAGAAACCATATAATTACGAATCTGTCTTGAATGGAAGAGAACGACGAACAGAACGAAGCACAGAAAGATAACGGCTTGCCGGAAGCGGCAGGATCCGATGATTCGCAAGATGCCCTGACCAGGGTATCCGGGATGTACAAGGATTGGTTTCTCGATTATGCATCCTACGTAATCCTAGAAAGAGCGGTGCCTGCCATTGAGGATGGATTCAAACCGGTTCAGCGCCGGATTATGCATGCCTTGAAGGAACTTGATGACGGGCGTTATAATAAAGTTGCCAATGTCGTCGGGCACACCATGCAATACCATCCACATGGGGATGCCAGTATTGGGGACGCCATGGTCCAAATCGGCCAAAAGGAACTCCTGATCGATACGCAGGGAAACTGGGGAAATATATTAACTGGTGATGGCGCGGCAGCGTCGCGATATATTGAGGCACGTTTATCTAAATTTGCCCTTGAGGTAGTTTTTAGTCCTAAGATTACCGAATGGCAGATGTCATATGATGGCCGTAAAAAAGAACCTGTCAACCTCCCGGTAAAGTTCCCGTTACTATTGGCGCAAGGTGCCGAAGGTATTGCGGTAGGCCTATCTACAAAAATATTGCCCCATAATTTTATAGAACTTATCGATGCGTCTATCAAACATTTAAAAGGCCAAAAATTTAAGTTGTTTCCTGATTTCCCTACCGGCGGCATAATAGATGTCAGCAGCTATAACGATGGAATCAGAGGGGGTAAAATCCGGGTACGGGCGAAAATTTCGCAATTGGACAAAAATACATTGGTCATTAATGAAATACCCTACGGAACAAATACCTCGTCCTTAATCGATACAATCCTAAAAGCAAACGAAAAAGGGAAAATCAAAATAAAAAAAATCGAGGATAACACGGCTGCAGAAGTTGAAATTCTCGTGCATTTGCCACCAGGTATTTCACCGGATAAAACGATTGACGCCTTGTATGCCTTTACGTCCTGTGAATCATCTATATCCCCGTTGGGATGCATTATAGAGGATAATAAACCATTGTTCATCGGGGTAACCGAAATGTTGGAACGTTCTACCGATTACACGGTCGAATTGCTCAAGGCAGAACTTCAGATTCAACTTTCCGAGCTCGAAGAACAATGGCATTATGCTTCGCTTGAGCGCATCTTCATCGAGAATCGAATTTACCGTGATATCGAAGACCAGGAAACATGGGAAGGCGTAATTGAAGCCATTGGCAAGGGTTTGGAGCCACATACCAAAAACCTTAAAAGAGCCGTCACCCATGACGACATCATTCGCTTGACCGAAATTCGAATAAAACGTATTTCCAAATTCGATCTCGACAAGGCACAACAGAATTTGGACAATCTTGAAAGCAAGATAGCAGAAGTCAAACATCATTTAGCGAATTTGATCGAATATGCTACCGATTATTTCAAAAACCTGAAAACTACCTATGGGAAGGGAAGGGAGCGGCAATCTGAAATCCGCATTTTCGATGATATCGAGGCTACCAAGGTCGTTATACGCAATACCAAGCTTTTTGCCAACCGCGAAGAGGGTTTCGTAGGTACGTCGCTCAAACGAGATGAATATATCGCCGATTGCAGCGACATAGATGATATTATAGTATTTACCAGGGACGGCCAGATGATGGTCACCAGAGTAGATGCTAAGACCTTTGTGGGAAAGAACATTATTCACGTGGCCGTATTCAAGAAAAAAGACAAGCGCACCATTTATAATATGGTCTATAAAGATGGAAAAGGCGGTCCTAGCTACATCAAGCGATTTAATGTTGCCGGGATTACAAGGGATAAAATGTACGATCTAACCACTGGGAAACCTGGCTCTGAAATTCTTTATTTTTCCGCTAACCCCAATGGGGAAGCCGAAGTGATTACCATTAATCTAAGGCAAGTAGGCAGTATTAAAAAATTAAAATGGGACCTTGATTTTGCCGATGTGATTATCAAGGGGCGCGCCTCCAAAGGAAATATCGTGACCAAGTATTCTGTGAAGCGGGTCGAGCTAAAAGAAAAAGGAGTATCTACCTTAAAGCCTCGTAAAATATGGTTCGATGAGGTAGTCCGCCGCCTGAATGTCGATGGCAGGGGTGAACTCTTGGGAGAATTCAAAGGAGATGATATGCTATTGATCGTGACACAAAAAGGATTCTCCAAAACAGTTATCCCTAACCTCTCGTCGCATTTCGATGACGATATGATCGTTCTGGAAAAATGGAACCCTCAAAAGCCGTTGTCGGTAATTTATTATGAGGGCGAGAAAGACCGATATTATGTTAAACGGTTTCTGATCGAAAATGAAAATAAGGAAGAACTTTTCATTTCGGAGCATCCAAAATCATTTCTTGAGCTTGTCGATACTGATTGGCGCCCGGTGGTCGAAATAGAATTCACAAAACATCGAGGGAAAGATTTAAAGCCAAATCAAATAATTGATTTAGAACAATTTATATCGATAAAAGGAATAAAAGCTTTAGGTAATCAACTTACTTCGGAAAAGGTTAAGAATATCAATGTTTTAGACCCGCTTCCCTATGAGGAACCAAGCCCGGTTGAACCCAACGAAATCGAAGTAATCGATGAAGAGAACGTGAAAGCGAATATGAAAGTGGACGGGGTTGACGCAATTGAAAAACGTTCGACGAATGATGCATCTGGCAAAGGGGAGGACGAGGAACCTGAAGGACAGATCACCCTGTTTTAAATCTGAGCGAACGAGCTGACACTATTCGGCCCTATTAAAAAACTGTTCATCAAATTCTATATGCCTGAGGT
This sequence comes from Flavobacteriales bacterium, assembly GCA_038316335.1. Taxonomy (GTDB): domain Bacteria; phylum Bacteroidota; class Bacteroidia; order Flavobacteriales; family Flavobacteriaceae; genus JALHST01. Next base: position 7,939 of record JBBQAM010000013.1, on the reverse strand, counting down.
TTAAGTACGTGCTTTAACTACACATTGGGAAATAATAGTTCCCAAGTGTATTTTAATATTCATATCTTTAAAAATAATTTTCTTATAATGGATTTTACCAACCCCCTGGTATATGGCGTGCCGTGTTTTATAGCCTTTATTTTATTGGAATTAACGTACAGCAAGACCCATGGTGACGATCATTTGTACGAATGGAAAGATTTATTTGCCAGTGGTTTTATGGGAGTGGGATCTGCGATCATAGGCCCATTTTTCAAGGTGGTTTTTGCTATCGCTCTATTTACTTTTACCTTTGATTTCTTCAATCCTGAAATAGACGGCATCAGAACCAATTTGCTAGGCTATAAGTCGTTCGGTTACGCATGGTGGGTTTTTCTTCTTTGCCAATTGGCAGATGATTTTACCTATTATTGGTTTCATAGGGCGAATCATGAAATTCGTATTTTATGGGCCGCGCATATCGTGCACCATTCCTCTGACAATTTCAATTTGGGAACTGCGGTGCGCAACGGGTGGTTCACTATTTTATACAAACCACTTTTTTATATGTGGCTACCAGCCATCGGTTTTCCTCCCGAAGTGGTGATGGTTTGTCTCGGGATAGAGGCACTTTGGCAGTTCCAATTGCATTCGGTTTACGTGCCAAAAATGGGTTTTATCGAAAAAATATTCAACACCCATACGATGCATCAAGTGCACCATGCGCAAAATGTGGAGTATTTAGACAAAAACCATGGAGGTTTTTTGAATATCTTCGATAAGGTATTTGGGACTTGGAAAGAACTCGATGATGATGTCGATGTTAAATACGGAGTCATTCATGCCCCGAATTCCCACAACCCTATGGTTATTTTGACCCATGAATTCAAGGATATCTGGAAGGATATAAAAAAATCGGACAAATTATCCCACAAACTAATGTATATATTCGGCCCTCCTGGGTGGAGTCATGATGGCAGTACCTTGACTGTTAAACAACAGCAGCAATTATTCAAGGAGCAAAAAATAGAAAATCCCGAAGTCTCTTTTAGTAGGCCGAATTGATTAAAGGATCGATTCCTTGTTGGGGTGGATTCATCGATTTTATTTAGAAGCATCGCGATACGCTGCGTGAAGCCAACTTAGAAGCTCCTCATCAACTTCCTTTGCGCTAGTTAATTGCACCCTATGGCTGCACATAGTACCAAATGGACCTGAATTCTGGAGTCTGCCCTTAAAAGGCATCGCATCAATTTTCAATCCCAAGTCAATTCGTGTCTTTGTGGCGGGCTTTATAAGGGCGAACTGCCGGTCACGAATGATACTTACCGACATTTTTTTTGGGGTTATGGCAATATCATTTCCGAGTTTTTTGATTTCGGAAATCAACGTATCATAAATATCCAATAAAGCCTCCTTACCGATATATTGCTCACGTATTAAGTCTACCGGTTTACTGTCGACATCTTTGGTCAAATGCGCGATCGTATTGGCAAATCCATGCGTAACTCCATAGTCACCTTTAAGAAATTTAACGGCCTCAGAATGTTTTTCGAATTTTTTGGCTTTTAAAATGTCTTTCCATTCATTTAATGATTTGCCGGTTTTTTCAGGCATATTGTCAATCATTGACTGTAGTGCTTTGTCCATGGCTTGATTCTTAAGTTATTCGACTTTATTTGGAAGTTGCTTTTTCTTCATTTTCATATTCAGAAACTCAACCATTAAAGAGAACGTGATTGCAAAATACAGATAACCCTTTGGAATGGCGCCAATTTCTTGTCCAAAAATTTTGGTATGACTTAAGTAGGCTGCTTCGGCAATCAACATAAATCCTATCAATATCAAAAAGGAAAGTGCCAGCAACTGCATCGATGGGTGCTTGTTGATGAAAACCCGAATGGGATTAGCGAACACCATCATAATTGAGATTGATATAACAACCGCAATGATCATAAGAATTAAAGCATCACTCGGTTTATTGCCGATACCATTGGTCATTCCGACAGCAGTTAATATCGAATCAATTGAAAAAATAAAGTCAATAATAACTATTTGTATAATAGCCTTCGATAAAGTGGTAATGTTCTTGGCCTTAATTTGAGCTTCATCATGTTCGGGAATCTCAACTTTTTCATGAATTTCAGATGTACTTTTAAACAAAAGAAAGAGGCCGCCAAAGAATAGGATAATGGCTTGCCAACTAATCCCCGTATCTAGCCAAGACCAATGAATATAATAAAAAGGATTTTTGAGGCCAATGAGCAGTGAAACTGCGAATAATAAAATTATCCGCTGCACCATGGCTAATAGCAATCCGAGATTGGTAGCTTTTTGCTGGTCTTTTTGGGGGAGTTTGTTTGCGGCAATCGAAATGAAGACGATGTTATCAATGCCAAGGACAATCTCTAAAAACGTAAGGGTCAACAATGCGACCCAGGCGTTCGGACTTGTAAAGATTTCAAACATAATTAATTGATTTTAATAGCGGTACCCTTGGATTTTTTGCTATCTCCGATAACGTTGAATTCAAATGTATACGAATTATCGGTGGTTGACAAGATCTTGATATGAATCGACTTTTCTTCCGATTTTGTCTTTGGGTTCATTTTTTTTACGACATATTCACAATCGTTGAGCCAACGAACGGAAGAAGTATCGATTTTACCTTCGAAATCATCTATTTCAATGCTGTCATTTCGTGAGAAAGTAGTCGTCTTTTCTTCACCATCAAGGATGCTTTTGAACAAATAGCGGCCATTTTTAAAAGACGCGCAGTCTCGCCGTGGCTGATAGCATGAAACAACTGCAAAAACGATCAATAATACGGGAACTCTTCTTAGCATTATCAAAAATAAAGCTTTTAAGAGTATACAGAAACATCAATCAACAATAATCCCCACCGAATTTAATCTGTAGTTCGTTCTTCGTAGGAGCTAAAACTCCCGTCTTTATAGAAAATTATTATTTTTTCAATGTCGAGTTTGTCCTTATCAAAAGTTATCGAATGCTTTTTTGAGCTTGAACTTTGATTCGAACTAGCGGAGTCATTGGGGGTATCCTTGGAAGGAAAAGTCCCTTTGCCATTTAAAAACCAATAAAGATTGACCTCGGGAAAATTCTTGACGACTTTCAATACAAAATCTAAACTAGGTTTGTTGCGCCCCAGGAGTAAATGTGATATACTCGAACGCTGCACATTGATCTTGTCGGCAAAAGCGGCGGCAGTCAGACCGTAATATTGCAAGATCTGCTCTAGTCGATTAATGAATTCCTCAGAGTTTACCATTGTGGACATTTCATTTTAAATATAAAAAATAGGATGAAAAGGATGCTATCCAGTTGCCAAAAAACATGACATAGAATAAATATATACTATATATAAATGATTATAAAAAACTGATATACAATAGTATAAATGCTGATTTAAAATGTTTGGATTGTCATGTTGACAATTGTAATTTCAAAGTACTTCGAAATTCTTATACATATTACAAATGTAACTATCATTGTTTACATATGTAATATATATTGATCGTATTTTTGTGAATGAACTGAAATTAATGGAAGAATGGTAGCTCCTGAAATATATAACAGTATCTATGAAAAGTCCATAAATGGCCGATATGTCGTTCATGATCAAATTGTCAAATTCTTGAAAACCGTCCCGGAAGATTTCAAGGTTTTAACTCTTGGGAGGTCCGTTGCGCTGAGAACTATCCCTTCGATTACAATGGGATCTGGCCCAAATCGTATCTTCATGTGGTCACAGATGCATGGCAATGAGTCGACCACTACGAAAGCCGTACTCGATCTGGTCAATTTTCTTGGAAGCGGTATGGATCTTTCACAAAATATTCTTAGACACTGCACAATTTGTATACTGCCAATGCTTAATCCTGATGGTGCCGAACGCTATACGCGTTTTAATGCTGAGGGGGTCGACCTAAACAGGGATGCCCAGGCAAGGTCACAACCCGAAAGTAAGGTGTTGCGCAAGGTTTATGAAGAATTTAAACCCCATTTCTGTTTTAACCTACATGATCAACGTACTATATTTAATGTGGGTGCGGCGTCTAAACCAGCTACACTTTCATTTTTGGCACCGGCTCATGACGAACAACGGAGTATTTCAAAGGCGAGAAGTACAAGTATGCAATTGATTGTTGCCATAAACAATAGCCTTCAAAAAATTATTCCAGGCCAGATCGGACGCTATGATGATGCATTCAATATTAATTGTGTCGGGGATACTTTTCAAAGCCTATCAACGCCCACCCTTCTTTTTGAAGCAGGCCATTTTCATAATGACTACCAGCGTGAGACAACGCGGGGGCTGGTATTTCAGGCATTGTATATAGCCCTTTGTACCATTGCCGACAATGGTATCGACACATTCGATCAGGCATCGTATTTTGACATTCCCGAAAATGAAAAGCGGTATTTTGATATCTTGATTAAGCGGGCCGATCTTGTAAAGTCATCCTTTCATTCGCCAACCGATATCGGCATTCAATATAATGAAGTCCTTGAAAATGACCATATCGCATTCGTCCCGGAAATCGTTAAAATCGGTAACCTTGCTGGAAATTATGGGCATATGGTATTTAATTGCCGTAATATTTCTGACGTAAGTCGTCTTAAAAAAGAGGCGTATTGGCAGCTTGTAATGAGCTGATATTATAAATATTACTAGTATTATTGCAAAAAATTACATTTTTGTTAAAAAAAGATAAGAATTAATGCGTTTAATTTCTTAATTTTTTACTTTTGCTTAAATCAAATAGGTATATGGGCAAAGTTAAACTAGACGAAATAGATCACCAGATTTTAGATTTATTAATTGACAATACAAGAACGCCATTTACAGATATTGCCAAGAAATTGCTCATCTCTGCGGGCACGGTTCATGTGCGTGTCAAGAAAATGGAAGATGCCGGTATTATCAAAGGTTCATCCCTTACCTTGGATTATGTAAAATTAGGATATGCCTTTATTGCATATGTAGGTATATTTTTGGAGAAGACCCATCAGACCAAATTCGTTTTGGAACGTTTGGAACAAATTCCAAATGTAACTGTCGCCCACATTACTACGGGCAAGTTCAATATTTTTTGTAAAATCAGGGCCCGGGATACCAATCACGCCAAGAACATTATCTTCAAAATAGACGATATTGATGGTATCAGCAGAACTGAAACGATGATTTCCTTGGAAGAAAGTATCAACGATAAAAGACGTTTGATGCATACCATTTTTAATGAAATATGATTATTTAATTCTGTTTTTCAGCTTCAGTATTTCAAAACCTGGGATTTAAAATCATGCTTGTATGCGAACTTCAGAGCTTAAGTTACCTGAATCGGCCCCATTTTATAAAGCCTATATAGATACTTTAGGGGATATAGAATTGATGGATATACTGAGACGCCAATTGGTGAATTTTCCTGAATTTATCGAAAGCCTGCCAGATGATAAAATGAACTATGCCTATGCCAATGGAAAATGGACCATCAAAGAAGTACTTCTTCATCTGATAGACACCGAACGGGTATTTCAATATAGGGCGTTGCGTTTCTGTCGCGGGGACCAGACCCCATTGCCTGGCTTTGATCAAGACCATTATATTAACGGATTAAATGCGACTAGATATTCTAAGGAAAGTATTTTAGAAGAATATAAAATCGTTCGGAAATCAACCATTGCCTTGTTTGAGCATTTGGATCGAAGTAATCTGGAAAGAGTGGGAACGGCAAGCAACATTGAATGGAGTGTAGCGGCCTTGGGCTTTGTAATCTGTGGCCATCAAAAATACCATAGAAATATTCTTCGCGAAAGATATCTTTGAAATTTAGTCAAACTCTAAATCCCCTTCGATATCTGTTTCACCGTCTATTTCATATTCCAGGCCGTTTGAATCCACTTCCTCTAGGACCGGGTCGGCATCAACGTCTTCCTCCAATTCTTTTTCGATCGAATCTTCAAAATTAGATATAAAATTCGCGAGACTTTTACTTATCTTAACCAGATAAACAACATCGTCGGTTTTGATTTCGACAGCCTCGACGATTTCGCCATTTAAATTTTTAAACGCGATAATATCTTCGTCTCCATAGCCATCTGGATAACTTTCGATCAAAAGTGCGGCCAATCGATGGTCGAGTTTCTTGTAATCTACAATCTTTCTAAGCATATCGGTCAGTTTTGTCCCAAAATTAGCTGGGTTGGTTAGTTACTTTTTATGCTGATTCAGTAAGGGTCTTTCTTTGATAGCTGATGACCCATTTGAATAACATGACCTAAACTATGCAATTTTCATATTGGAAAATTCAAAGAGTTGTCAAAACCTGAAATTAGTAGGTGAACCTAAAGTTCTTTGTAGTATGCAAAGGCCTCATTGAACAAATGATCGGGAATTTTAACATCGATTGTTGGTTTCCCTATCGCTTCGAGAAGCACAAAATTAATATGCCCGTGGGAATTTTTCTTGTCGAATTTTAAAAGTGATAGAATACTGCTAATATCGTCATTTGTAAAGGCAATTTTCCCAAAACGATCAATAAAGGTCGCAGTTATATCTTTTAGTTCTTGTAATGGTAAGCCTAGGATCTTAAAAGAGAGGTAGGACTCTAAAATCATACCAATGGCAATGGCCTCCCCATGCAACAAAGTCTGGCGGTCAGCGTTCGCTAAAAAACTTGATTCGATCGCGTGGCCCAGTGTATGCCCGAAATTGAGAATCTTTCGGATGTTTTGTTCGGTCGGATCTTCAAGCACGATCTTGTTCTTTATGACTACCGACTCATAGATTAAAGGGTCTATATCATGTATGTCTGTTTTTAGTCGTAGTCGCTCCCAATAAGATCGACTTTGGATAAGACCATGCTTCAACATTTCTGCGGTCCCACTCCGCACTTCAAGTGCTTCTAATGTTTTTAGAAACTGCGGCAGTATTAAGACCATTTCGGGTTGGTTTATCACCCCGATTTGATTCTTTAAAGACCCGAGATCCACCCCGGTTTTTCCACCCACCGACGCGTCGACCATTGACAATAGGGTAGTGGGGATGTTGATGAACGCGATGCCACGTTTATAGGTTGAGGCAACAAAACCCCCGAGATCAGTAATGACTCCACCGCCAAGATTGATCAATACGCTTTTGCGATCGGCGTCAAGATCTGACAAACGCTCCCAAAGGGTGGTACAGGTAGCAATATTTTTATGCCTTTCGCCCGAAGGTATTTCCAAGACCTCCATAGTACTGTCAGAAGCAATATTTTGTAAAAAGATTGGAAGACAGTGCTTTTTTGTGTTTTCATCTACGAGGATAAAAATCTTTGAATAGTCAGTAACCGACAAATGCTGGGCGATTGATTTATAAGCCGTTTCGTTAAAATAGACTGAATATGAAGCGGTAATTATTGATTTCATCATGAAGTGCATTAGGGCAACAAAAAATATGGCATGAGCTTATAAAAGTAGCTATTCAACTCTTTTAGCTTTATTAAACACGCAAAATAAAGGTTATTTTTTGTCCAAGGAATAAAAATTGTGTCTTTATCTTTGAATCGCGATTAATTTAATATGTATGGAGCAACTATTTGAGGATACGGCAACGGCATTCTCCCTAAAAACGGACTCAGAGCTGGAACGTGCCTATTTTCTATTCAAAATGATAGCGAATGAACCCCTTGTTAGAATGGGAACGGCAGTCACTAATTTCGCCATTAAGGCCCATCTCCCTGTTGAAGGTTTGATTCGTGCCACCGTTTTCGATCATTTTTGCGGAGGTGTAAACGAAGCTGATTGTATGCCAGTGGTCGACAAGCTATGGAGCAAAGGTGTTTCTTCTGTTTTAGACTATTCGGTGGAAGGGAAGGAAGAAGAGGATCCCTTAGACAGAGCCCTACAGATGATATTGAAAGTACTTGATTTTGTCAAGGAAAAAGATGCCATCCCG
>JBBQAM010000115.1:0-3157 GCA_038316335.1 Flavobacteriales bacterium | reverse complement strand
TAACTCATTCGATATCTTGTCTCTTACCGTCCCCGTAATTCCTTGAACGCAATCTAGATTCAATGGCCGCGTTTCTAAAAAACTATAAATATCATCAGCGCCCATGCCATCGGTACGGTTCGAGGCAAAATACCCTTTTTTAGTATCTTCATTGATGATGAACGTAAAATCGTCCATTTTGCCGTTTACTGGTTCCCCTACATTTACTACACGACCGTTAAATTTTCCATTGGCTATTTTCGTAGCGAACACATCCAAACCGCCAAGCCCTGGATGCCCGTCGGAAGAAAAGTAAAGTATATCCTTATCGGTTACAAAAGGAAAGGTTTCCCTGGCTTCGGTGTTAATATTGCTTCCCAAATTTTCGGGTTTCCCGTAACTGCCATCCTCATTAATGGCAACTTTGAATATGTCAGATCCGCCAATCGTCCCAGGCATGTCAGAAGCGAAATACAGGGTCTTTTCATCTGCACTTAAACTGGGATTCGCAACTGAATAGGTATCGCTATTGAAGGGAAGTTCTACTACATTGGCCCATTCCCCATCGACGAGATTGGCTTTTAATATTTTGAGGCGGATTACCCCATTTTCATCCTTTACAGGTTTGCCTTCCTTAAAATTATTTCGTGTGAAATAAAGGGTATTACCGTCCTTGGTCGCAACCGAATTCGATTCATGCAACCTAGTATTCACTAGATCGCCCAGTTTCTTGACGACGTTTGCGGAAGCACTATCCGTATTGACCTGGTATAAATCCAAAAAATCCTGGCCATTCCAGGTATGCCGGTACTTGGCCAAATTGCCCGTATCCCTGTCCGAAGAAAAAATGAGCCCTTCTTTATAATAAGATGGTGCGAATTCAGAGTAGGGTGAATTATATGCAAACGTGTCGATGTTATATCGGCCTGAATTTTTCTTGATTTCGGACAAATAATCCTTCTCACTTTTGTATGCCGAGGCAACTAGATCGCTTGTAGCCACCTCTGAAAATTTACCCATCATGGCATTTGCACTGTCATAGTCTCCCAATGATTTAAGGGTCTGGGCATACCTGAAATAGTAGTCGGGGCCTACTTCCGATGGGTATTCCGTAACCAATTTTTTGTAGGTATCGGCCGCTTCTTGATATTCTGCGTTGAAATAATATGAATTCCCCAGCTTTTTTAAGAGATCTGCAGAAACAAAGCCTTTGTCCATGACCCTTTTATAAATATCAATCGCCGGGCTGAATGAATAATACTCATATTTTTCATTGGCCTTTATCAACAGTCTATCCTGGGAAACAACCGTCCCACAAAAAACCAGTGTCAAGAAGATCAATAAAATAGTTCCTTTTTTCGTCATGTAGTACCAGATTTAAAAAAAACGAGGTGATATAAGCCTTTGAAAAGATTTGAGTAACTCATATCTTAAAAACACTTCAAATGATCCATCGTTAAATTGCGTGCCACCCAATTCGGTGGTCTCTTTATCATAGGCCAGACCTATCATAAACTGATCGGTTATTTGAAATCCGGCCATGGCACTGAGGGCAGCGTCCCAACGATAGGCAGCACCAAAAGTAAATTTCTCGTCAAACAAAAAGCTTGCAGAAAGATCCAGCTGTAAGGGGGCACCACCAACCACCTTCGTCAACAACGCAGGCTTGAACTTTAAACTTTGGTTCATGTCAAAAACATACCCCGTAATAAAGTAAAAATTGATTCGATCCTTCGAAAGGAATTGAACTGAATTTGCATCACGTTGCGAATTATCAAAATGCTCGGTCTGCATTAAGTTAGGTGCAGAAAGTCCGGCATAAAACGAATTGGAATGGTAATAGATACCCAAACCAAAATTCGGTGAAAATTTATTTTCTATATTATTTCCATTTATGGGCTCATTGTCGAAATTTTGCAATCCAGCAAAATCGAGGCTAAGCAGATCACCACCCACTTTTAATCCAAACGATAATTTACCTTCACGGGAAACGTCGAGCGTATATGAAATAACCCCATCAAAATTGGTTTCCTGAACCACGCCATTCCCTATATTGTCATTCACTATCGATATCCCATACCCAAGTTTGCTATTTCTAATCGGGGAATGTAGATTCAGCGTCTGCGACTTTGGCGCCCCATCGAGTCCGACCCATTGAGATCGATACAGCGCAGCAATACTCAATTGTCCCCTAGATCCTGCATAAGCAGGATTCACGCTCATAGTATTGTACATGTATTGGGTGTATTGTGCGTCTTGTTGGGCCTGAACCATCCCTATAAAAGCCAGTATTAAAAATAGTGTTTGAAAAATTTTTTTTCGTTGCATCATTTGTTATTCACTAAATTATTTACTGAGGTATAGATACCCACTATCAGTTATAGGATCCTGATTCGCCAATTGATATTCAAATATATAAAAATAAACTCCTGCCGGAAGGTATTCTTGTACACTCAAAGTAGACCTTCCTTTCGACCGGCCATCAAATACGTTATTCTGGTTGTTATAGTTATCTCCCTCATAAACGGCGACACCCCATCTATTAAAAATCTTGATTGAATTGCTTATTGTCCTAGAAATACCTCGAATAAATAGGAAATCATTTCTTCCGTCACCGTTCGGAGTCACCAATTGGTTTACCAGAATTGATTCGGTATCATTCGCTACGGCTATGGTCACTGTGGCAGTATCACAATTCCCGGGATTTAGCTGCTCGCAGATAGTATATTCGATAGTATAGGTGCCATCGGATGTATTCGCGGCGACTTCCACCGTACCATCGGAATGTATGGTTAAAGGACCTGTAGGAGACGATGTCAAAATAACATCCTCAGGATTTAATGGCTCCCCATTCAAGGTGTCATTATCATATACATTGCTTCCGGCAACAACACCACCTTCTAAACCATCTACAGCAGTGGCACTATAATCATCGTCTACTGCATCAATGGTCAATAGGGTACCAACGGTCACCGTTACGGTCGCCATATCACAGGTATCTGAAGTATCGCAAACGGTATATGTAAAGCTATCCTCTCCGTTATAGCCCGCTTCGGGGGTATAGGTCACCGTATCATCGGTAATATCATCGGGCGTACCGTTGTCATCGATTACTACCGTGCCATGGGCCGGGTCGGTCACCGTTAGGACGCCATCGGTCGGAATGCCCGAGTCGTTC
>JBBQAM010000014.1:0-75970 GCA_038316335.1 Flavobacteriales bacterium | reverse complement strand
GTACTTTCAGGAAGGTCGGCTATTTTGATATACATCAATCCATCGACCGAGTTATTGAAGAGGGGATCGACATTAAAGGCGACCACTCTTGCATTCTGCTTGATATATTTCTTTATAAGTACCGGGAGGCGAAGATCCCCTGGTTCGACCTCATTGATCAAACGATCAAACTTGTTGAGATCGGCCTCGGTCTCATCAAAGACAAATTCCTTATCGGCATCGTTCAGTTTTACTTTGAATTCCTTCTTTGGACGAACGTATTGGGCCACATAGGGATCCCAATAATTACTTTTCATAAACTCGATCATCAACGATTTTGAAAAATTCGAAAATTGATTGCTGATGCTCACTCCCCCGATCAAAAATTTGTGTTCTGGAAAACGCAAGGTCGTATGAACGATGCCTTTCCATAACAAGAAGAGTGGCATTGGTTTCTGCTGGTAATCCTTCACGATGTACGCCCTTCCCATTTCAATTGATTGTTCCATCATTGGAAAAAGCTCCGGCTCGAATCGAAAAAGGTCTTGAAGGTAAAAACCGTCGATACCGTATTTTTTGAAAATCTCAGACCCCATACCCATTCGATATGCCCCAACGATGGTTTTTTCCTCATCGTCCCAGAGAAACAGGTGATGATAGTATTCATCGAATTGATCGAGGTCGATCGAATTGTTGGTGCCTTCCCCAATGGCCCGAAAAGTAACTTCGCGCTGCCGCCCTATTTCCTTTAGGATAAAGGGCATTTCTTTTGCCTGGGCCAAGAAAACCTCATAATTCTTACTTTGCAATAAACGGCAATCCTTTTCCCGAAGCTTTTCAATTTCCCCCTGAATAACCTCCGTGCGTACGGCCAGGGCTATTTTTCTCGGAGATTTTGGAAGCTTTAACGTGGTAGGGATTTGATCGATCAAGCGCTCCTTCTCATAGGCATTCGAAAGAATATAGGTCTTTTTCCGCAGCAGATCCGCAAATTCTTCCAAGGTTTCTTCTTCCTTCTGGGCTTCCACGGTAATGGGCTGCCCAATGCGAACCTTAATCGGACGATTTCTTTGTGAGTATACTTCCGAGGGCAACTTGGCCGTTCGAAAAACATCATGAAGCTTTGATAGGTAATAGAAGAGTTTACTATTACGGGCATGAAAATAAATAGGCACCACAGGTACTTCAGCCTTACGAATCAGCTTCAAGGCCGCTTCCTCCCACGGGCGATCAACAATCAGTTTTCCATCCTTGTATGTAGATACTTCCCCGGCCGGAAAGACACCTAAAGGATGACCTGCCCGAATATGCTGTAAGGCAGATTTAAATCCCGCAAGGCTACTTTTAACATCCTTGCGTTCCTCAAACGGATTGACCGATAAAATATACGGCGCCATCGGCTTTATCCGATTTAGCAGAAAATTGGCCATGATCTTATAATCAGAACGATGCCCCACCATCAGTTTTAAAAGCAGTACCCCATCAATTCCCCCAAGGGGATGATTGCTTATGGTAATAAAGGGGCCATTTTTGGGAAGGCGCTTAAAATCATCGTCGGGTACTTCGAAGACGATCCCATAATGTTCAAGGACCGCATCTAAAAAATCAAGGCCCTCCAAATGTTTGTGTTCTTCGTAAAATCGGTTGATTCCCGAAATTCGTGTGACCTTCATAAGTGCCCATCCCATCGAAGTTCCCAAGAATCCGTATTTATCCAAATTGATTGCTTTGGCCACTTCTTTTGCGGTCACTAAACCCATACCCTATTATTATTTAATATTGGCTAAGATAGGAAAATCAGGACAGGAGCGACCCTTTTTATATGCAAAATGGCTTCTTACCTATTTCACAACGAGCTGCAAAGTCTCTTTCCCGCGCTGTTCCAAAAGCACGTCATGGCCATTGATCAAAGATTCGACTGCCTCATTCGTAAAGTGACGTATCGTATAGAGCGATACGTCTTCCTGATGTACAACTTTAAACCTACTTTTGAGCAAATTCAAAAGTTCGTGCAAACGGCCAAATTTATTATCGACGCATACCGAAAAGCTGATTGCCGAATTCTGAATAAGGTCAACCTTCATTTTATGGTCGTGGAAGAGCTTAAAAAGTTCGCTCATACTATCCTCTACTATGAATGAGAAATCAAGTGACGACAACTTCATCAACACCTGATTCTTCTTAACAATGAAGCAAGGCACCAAGGGCTCAATACCGATTCCTTTGCCAACAGTCGTACCAGCATCTGCCGGATTGATAAATGATTTTACATGCAGCGGGATCTCTTTCTTTTGCAAAGGTTGTAGTGTCTTTGGATGGATCACCGAAGCCCCATAAAAAGCCAACTCGATCGCCTCTAAATAGGAGATTTTATTGAGCAATTGTGTCTCCTTGAAATACCGTGGGTCGGCATTGAGTACGCCTGGTACATCCTTCCATATCGTTACCGAATCCGCGTTGAGACAGTAAGCCAAAATCGCGGCAGTATAATCGGATCCTTCTCGGCCCAATGTCGTACTAAAATTGTTATCGTCACTGCCCAAAAACCCCTGCGTAAGGTTCAATTTTTTTGGGTCTAAAAGGGCATCAATACCCTGTTGGGTCTTTTCCCAATTCACTTGTGCATCCCGATAATTGGTATCGGTCTTGATCAGTCTGCGTACGTCGACCCATTCATTTTTAATACCGACCTCAATCAGATATTCGCTAAGGATCGTTGTCGAAAGCAACTCCCCATAACATACCACCTGATCATATACGAAATTATAATTGGGTGATTTGTTCCATGCCAAAAATCCGGTGACTTCTTCAATAAGCAAGCGTACCTTTTGAAAGATAGGGTGGTTGTCATTCGAAAACAGGTCTGATAAAATCGCGTTATGATACTTGATTACTTCCTGCAGTGCGGCGGTCAAACTTGCCTTGTCCTTGAAATAGGCATTGACTACCTCTTCCATGGCATTGGTCGTTTTCCCCATGGCCGATATGACCAACAACGTATTATCATAGCCCGTATGTTGCAGTACTTTCACCACATTTTGTATGCCCTTGGCATCCTTCACCGATGCCCCGCCAAATTTAAATATTTTCATAGGTGCCCATTCTTTACATTACCCTACAATAAGAGTTTGCCTTTAGTTTTTAATATTATCAAGATATCTTTTGATGCCGGCTTCATCGAGTTGCACAACATCCCAATCGCGCATTACAGCAGCTCCTTTTCCTTCGTAAAATTTTATGGCCGGCTCATTCCAATCCAAAACTTCCCAGCTAATACGCTTAACGCCCAATTGGGCCGCATACCGAACCACTTCATCAAGAAGTGCGGTTCCCAGACCACTTCCCCGCATCTTTTGGGTTACGATTAGATCTTCTAAATGAATAACCGGTCCTTTCCAAGTTGAATAGCGCGGATACACCAAGGCCAATCCAACTAATTTTCCCAAAGAATCAGCAACAAAGCATTGGAAAAGTTTCTTCGCGCCAAAACCATCGTTGGTCAAATCGTCGATTGTTATCGTGACGGCGTCAGCTTCCTTTTCATATACGGCCAATTCATTTATCAGTTGCCAAACTTCCGGCATATCGGTTGCCATTGCTTCTCGAATTGTGTACTTCATAATTGTTACAAATAAAACACAAAGTTAAATATTTAAAAACGGTATTTTCTCCGAAAATCATATAGTTTCACAAAATACCCGATATTTGTGCCTATATAAACAGACTATTCATGTTGAACAAGAAAAACACCACCCTAGGTGAATTCATCATTGAAAACCAATCTTCCTTTCAATATTCTTCCGGAGAACTATCAAAACTAATCAATGCCATCCGCCTCGCCGCCAAGGTAGTCAATCATGAAGTGAATAAGGCAGGGCTCGTAGACGTGCTGGGGGCTGTAGGCGAAACGAACATTCAAGGTGAAGATCAGCAAAAATTGGATGTTTTGGCCAATGAGAAATTCATTCAGACCTTAAAAAACCGGGAAATCGTTTGTGGGATTGCTTCCGAGGAATCAGATGATTTCATCAGTGTCAATAGCAATGACAATCAACACCAGAATAAATACATCGTATTGATCGATCCATTAGATGGTTCATCAAATATTGATGTGAACGTCTCAGTAGGGACGATTTTTTCGATTTATAGACGCATTACACCCGTTGGCACCCCTGTTTCCTTGGAAGACTTTTTACAACCCGGAAAAAATCAGGTAGCGGCAGGCTACATCATTTATGGTACCTCGACGATGTTGGTATATACCACGGGCGACGGAGTCAACGGGTTCACGCTCAACCCCGCGATAGGTACCTTTTACCTATCGCACCCGAACATGCAATTTCCCGAAACGGGAAAAATTTATTCGGTCAATGAGGGCAATTATATCCATTTTCCCCAAGGTGTAAAAGACTACATTAAATATTGCCAAAAAGAAGAGGATGATCGCCCGTATACATCGCGATATATCGGGTCGTTGGTTTCCGATTTCCATCGAAACATGATAAAAGGCGGCATCTATATGTACCCGAAAAGTAGTTTGGCCACGAATGGTAAACTTAGATTATTGTATGAATGCAATCCTATGGCATTTATTGCAGAACAAGCCATGGGTAAAGCCAGCAATGGCCAACGGCGTATCCTTGATATACAACCTACTGAACTTCATGAACGGGTTCCATTCTTTTGCGGCAGTCCCAGAATGGTCGAAAAGGCCGAAGAATTCCTGCGATGATTCGTAGGATATAATTTTTGGCATCATCGGCACATAGCAGCTTTTGCCAACAAACCCAACCTAGAAAGGCACTTAATGCTTTACCAAATACAGATAGTCCTCAAAATCTACCTTTCCACTAAATATATCGATTGACCGCTGAAGTAATTTTTCAGCCTTATCCCCAGAAAATCCCAAGCCAATTGCATATTTTTTCAGAAGTACCAGTTCATCTTGGTCAATAATGTGGTCGATAAAAATAATCTTGAACAGGTCATATAGACGCTCTAGCCGCTTTTCATGACTGGTAGGTGTTTCAATAGGATATTTGTTTTCCTTCTTCATTACCTCCTTATACTCCGCCTCGGTAATATCAAGTTTATTCGCAAAACGATCCAACAATTGTTTTTCCTCAGGACCCAACTCCCCATCAACAGCAGCCAATGTAGCAATAGAAGCAAAATGTGCCAAATTTCTTCTATGCTCGCCACTACCATATAAATCTAATATAGACATCTAGTATTCAATTTTAATATGGGCAAATATAATTTTTTTGAAGGTCATATAGGGTATACAAATAAACTTTGTTTCAACCGTAAATTCGTAAATTCATCGCGCGTTGATGGGTCAAAAAAAATCCGGTTATTTATCAAAAAGCTTTGGGCCTCACTTTCATGGGGTTTTAAAATGTCCTGATTTTAGTGAACAATCGATGGAATGACCAAGGCAGGAGACAAAAAAATCAAATGGCCAGCATGAAATGAAAAAGAATGAAGTGCTTTTTGAAATTGCCAATCAATGGTTCAAAAATCAAAACTGGAAACCTTTCCCCTTTCAATGGGCTACCTGGACCGCCTTTTTACAAGGCAAGCATGGGCTACTGAACGCCCCGACTGGTAGTGGCAAGACCTATGCCCTTTGGTTTCCGATCATCTTAGGCCACATCAAAAAGCATCCTGATTATAAAACGAAACATCGTGCAGGTTTAAAAGCTATTTGGATAACGCCCTTAAGGGCATTGTCACAAGAAATAAAGCAGTCTGCAGAGCGGGTTACGAGTGATTTAGAAACCCAGATGACGGTCGGAATACGCACAGGTGATACATCATCCAAGGAACGTGCACAGCAGAAAAATCAAATGCCCGATCTTTTGATTACTACACCAGAGAGCCTGCAATTGTTGCTTGCTTCCAAAGGGTATCAAAAGATGTTCACCAATTGCACGGCCATCGTAGTAGACGAATGGCATGAATTACTGGGAACAAAACGAGGTGTTCAGATGGAGCTCGCCCTTTCGAGACTAAAAGCAATTTCAAAAAATCTCCGAATCTGGGGCATTTCGGCCACTATTGGTAATTTAGGGGAAGCCATGGAAGTTTTGTTGGGACCTGGGAGTCCGGCATTGCAAAATTCGGTGATGATCAAGGCCGATATAAAAAAGAAGATTACGGTCAAAAGCATCATCCCAAAGGAAATCGAATCATTTCCTTGGCGTGGGCATTTGGGCCTGCATCTTTTGGAAGATGTCATACCTATCATCAACCATAGCAAGACTACCTTACTTTTTACCAATACCCGCAGTCAATGCGAAATCTGGTTCCAAAAAATTTTGGAAAAACATCCGGAATTTGCTGGCGAAATTGCAATGCACCACGGCAGTATCAATAAAGAGACCCGTATTTGGGTCGAACAAGCCATCCGTGATGAACGGTTAAAAGCCGTAGTCTGTACTTCAAGTTTGGATCTCGGGGTCGATTTTGCCCCCGTAGAAACCGTTGTTCAAATTGGAGGTCCCAAAGGTGTTGCTCGTTTTTTACAACGGGCTGGAAGAAGTGGCCATCGTCCGGGAAAAGAGAGTATCATCTACTTCCTGCCCACACATGCGATCGAATTGGTAGAAGCTTCCGCATTGCAACAAGCAGTCAAACAAAATGCCGTTGAAGACCGTATTCCGTATCTCAATAGTTTTGATGTATTGCTACAATACCTGATTACCTTGGCGATATCGGAGGGTTTCTACCCCGATGAAGTTTTTAAGGAGGTCAAGCAAACCTTCTGTTTTCAAGCTATTTCCCAAGAGCAATGGCAATGGCTCTTGAATTTTTTGGTCATGGGCAGCCAGAGCCTCCAAGCATATGACGAATATAAAAAGGTAGCGATCGCACACGATGGAAAATTGATAGTGAACAATCGAGGAGTAGCCATGCGGCATCGATTTCAGATTGGTACGATCGTAAGCGACGCCAATTTATCGGTACGCTATCAAAAAGGGGGCTATATAGGTTCGGTCGAAGAGTCATTTGTTGCAAAAATGACCCAGGGTGATGTGTTTATTTTTGCCGGTCGTAATTTAGAGTTCATTCGAATTAAGGACATGCAGGTCTATGTGCGTAATACGACCAAAAAAACGAACAAGGTGCCGGCGTGGATGGGCGGCCGGTTGACCCTGTCAGCACAGATGTCAGAACTGCTCAGAAATGAACTCTACAAGGTGTCCTCGCTTGCCTCGACCCGAAACCAACCGGCAATTGGCACACCAGATCTTCCCCAGAAAAAAATGGTTTTTGCCTCCCCGACCTCAGTAGGATTGGGCACGGAACTCCTTGCCTTAGCCCCGTTATTTAAAAGGCAGGAAGTAGAAAGCATTGTACCAAAGCCAAATGAATTTCTCATAGAGACCTTTAAGACCCTTGACGGGTACCATCATATATTCTACCCATTCGAAGGCAGATTTGTTCATGAGGCTATGGGCAGTTTACTAGGATATCGCATTAGCCTCTTGGGCCCAATAACATTTTCATTGGCATTTAACGACTACGGCTTTGAATTGCTCTCAGACCAAGAAATCGATATGCAACAAGTTCTTGACAACGCGCTGTTTTCAACCGATTACATGTTAGACGACCTGCAAAAGAGTTTGAATGCTACCGAAATGGCGCGTCGTAAATTCAGGGATATTGCCGTCATAAGTGGCCTGGTTTTCACAGGATATCCCAATAAAGGCATAAAGATGAAACATTTGCAAAGTAACTCACAATTGCTATTTGATGTTTTTCGGGACTATGAGCCCGAGAATCTATTATATCAGCAAGCCTTTCGTGAAACTTTTGAACACCAATTGGAGGAGGGACGATTGCGTCTAGCTCTTGAACGAATTGCCGAACAAGAAATCATTTGGAAGCGATGTTTGGAGCCAACCCCTTTTTCCTTCCCCATTATCACCGACAGATTGCGTGAAAAATTATCAAGCGAAAAACTCACGGATCGCATTAAGCGCATGATAGCGGTATTAACGAAAAAGTAGCCCTAGCGTGCGGCAATGATCATGGCCAATCCCGCAATGTACAATAGCAACATGGCGTTCAACATGACCAAAACATTTTTTGGCGCTCCTTTGAATTCTTTCCAAACAAAGATACCCCATACGGCAGCTACGACCGTCGCCCCTTGTCCCAGACCATAGGAAATGGCCGGTCCGGCCTTATCGGATGCCAAAATACTGAACGACATCCCAACACACCAAATAATACCGCCCAAAAAGCCCATGAGATGACTCCTGGAAGATCCTTCGAAATAATCCTTAAAACGAACAGGGGCTCCTTCAAACGGCCTTGCCATCAAAAGGGTATTGAATAGGAAATTACTAGCTAAAATGCCCAGTGAAAATAAGAATACCGCGGTATACGGACTCAACTTACCTTCGATCGGATTGCTAAAGTCGGGAAACATCGAGTTGGCAACGTACTTGTAGAACAACCCCATCAGCAAACCTGCAACGACAGCCAGGATCAATCCTTTTGCTGGTGCTTTTTGACGTTGTGCCGCAAGTTTTCTGTAGGCATTCGCATTCAATAAAATTGCCAAAACTACGAGTCCGACCCCACCAAACAGCAGGGTCGAATCACCTACAGGGGCATCCAAATAATTCACAATCACGCCAACTACCAACGCCAGACCGATCCCTACAGGAAAAGCCACCGACATCCCGGCCAGGGCAATGGCCGCAACCAAGAGTATGTTCGCTCCATTGAATAAGATTCCTCCCAATAAGGCAGACCCCATATTTTCTGAACTTGCCTGGGAAATGTCTTCAAAAAAAGCACGCCCCGCTACCCCCATATTACCAGCAGTCAAAGCGAAAAACAGCGCAAAGAACACAATCCCAAAAACGTAGTCCCAATAAAAAAGCTCGAAACGCCAACTTCTGGCCGTAAGTTTTTGGGTATTCGCCCATGAACCCCAGGCCAACATTGTAATTACGCAGAATATAACGGCGATTCCGTACGTGTCGATAATGAACATGATAGTTATTTAAATTGGTTGATAGCTTCTTTAAAGGGGGCAGAACCTTGGGCACCCATTTTGGTCACCGAGAGGGCAGCCGCCCTGTTCGCATAATCGACGCTCTCCCGCCATGACAAGTTCTGCGCAAGACAAACCGCAAAGACCCCGTTGAATACATCTCCTGCAGCGGTTGTATCTAGTGCACGCACCTTTCGGGAGGGCACCAAAAAGTGTTCTTCCGCATTGATAAAAAAAGCTCCCTTGTTCCCAAGGGTAATTAATACATTTTTTACGCCTTTGTCTAATAACGAAAGTCCGGCTGCCTGCATTGACGCCGCGTCGGTGGCGTAGATCCCCGTCAAGATCTTCGCCTCGGTTTCGTTCGGGGTGATCAAAAAAAGACCCTCCAATATTTCATCGGTCAATGCCTGTGCAGGCGCCGGGTTGATAATCAATCGCCGATCGGTCATCTTGCAATAACTTGAAAGGTATTCGACAGTTTCAATGGGTGTTTCCAATTGTGTGAGAAAGAGACATTCACTATCGATCCCTTCGATCATTTTCGAAATTCGGTCTGGGGATAACAAACCATTGGCCCCAGAAGCAACTACGATCTTATTTTCCCCTTCATCGTTTATCGTAATTAGGGCAACACCAGAGTTTGTGTCTTTAATCACTTGGGCATGCACAATATCGATGCCTTCCTGTTGGTACCCTTTCAGCGCGGTTTGTCCAAAAACATCGTCACCAACGGCACAAATAAAGACAACTTCGCCTCCGGCCCGCGCCGCAGCCACTGCCTGATTGGCCCCTTTTCCGCCAGGGAACATAAAAAAATCGCCGCCTAGGATGGTTTCTCCCGCTAGGGGAAACCGATCGGTCTTAACGACCATATCAGTATTTGAACTTCCGACAACGATAATTTTAGGCATCCTTTGAGGACTATAATATTAATTGCAAAATAGCTTTTCCGTTTAATAAAAACAAGCAAGGTTTAGTACCTTTGGTTAGGTGACAACAAAAACGATCATACTAAACTTTCAGCAATTCATTTTGCATCCTTCTGGCGTTTTGTTTTGGGAAAAAAAATCATGCTTGCTGATCAGTGATGTTCATTTGGGTAAAATTTCACACTTTCGAAAATATGGAGCGGCAGTTCCCCAAAAGGCGATTGCAAAAAACTTTGAATTATTAGAGGAAGTAGTCACTTTCTTTCAGCCGAAGACCATCTGTTTTTTGGGTGACCTGTTTCATTCTGCGATGAATCAGGAATGGGAATACTTTAAAAAATGGGTTTCCGGGGTAGAGGCACAAATCATCCTTGTTAAGGGGAACCATGACATCATCTCGCACCTAAAATATGAAGCCGCGGGAATTGAAGTTGTTGACGAACTATCTTTGGATACTTTTTTATTGACACATCATCCTGAAGAAAGACAAGGGTTCTATAATTTTTCAGGGCACATACACCCGGCAATTCGATTGCATGGGCACGGTAGACAATCTTTACGGCTGCCATGCTTCTTTAAACGTAAAAATCATATGATCCTTCCTGCTTTTGGCGAGTTCACTGGGACTCATGTCCTACGGGCCCAAAAGGATGATGAAATTTATGCGATTACAAAAAACGAGGTAATTTTAGTTTCAAAACAAAAAGCATGTTAAGTTCGAAAAAAGCATGGTTCAACCTGCCGGACACAGTTACCTATTTGAACGGGGCCTATATGTCTCCTCAACTCAAAAGCGTAGAAGAGGTAGGTCTTACCAATTTGAAAAGGAAGAATTTACCCTATGAAATATCGGCGTCCGATTTTTTTGATCCGAGGGAAACGTTAAAAAGGCGTTTTGCCGAGCTTGTTGGGGCATCAGACCATCGTAATATAGCCATCATACCATCGGCATCCTACGGTTTGGCGAATGTTGCCAATAATGTGCCCTTGAAAAAAGGTGATGAAATACTTCTAGTAGATGAACAATTCCCCAGCAATGTATATATCTGGAAGACCGTGGCGATTAAACAGGGTGCATCGATAAAAACCATCAGACCTTCTAAGGCCTTTGTCAATCGTGGTAAATCTTGGAATGCCTCAATTCTGGAAGCGATCAATAAGAAAACGGCCGTGGTCGCAATGCCGCACGTACATTGGGCAGACGGCACACGCTTCGATCTTGAAAAAATCAGGGTCAAAACCAAGGAAGTACAGGCGTTGCTCGTCATTGACGGGACCCAAAGCGTTGGCGCACTTCCATTTTCGATTGAGGAAATACGTCCCGACGCCTTGATCTGTGCCGGATATAAGTGGCTATTAGGGCCCTATTCATTGGGATTGGCCTACTATAGTGATTTTTTCAACCAGGGTCGGCCGATTGAGGAAAATTGGATCAATCGATTACATAGTGAAGACTTTTCGCGCTTGACCCAGTTTGAAGATGCATATCAAGAAAAAGCGGAACGCTACTCCGTAGGCGAATCGAGCAATTTTATTCTGGTTCCCATGCTAACACGTGCCATAGAACAGCTCCTCGAATGGAAAACAGCCGTTATACAGGACTATTGCGAAGAAATTTCAAAACCTGTCATCGAGGCATTGCGGTCAAAAGGTCATTTTATTGAAACGGATGCCTTTCGGGCAAAACACCTTTTCGGAATTTATTTGAACAGGGATACTGATATGGAAGTAGTGAAACAGCGGTTGACCGAAAAGAACATTTATGTTTCCTACCGAGGAGGGGCGATACGTATTTCCCCGAACGTTTATAATTCAGCTGTCGATTTCGATAGGCTTTTGACCTGTTTTTGATCAACGGCCTATCTAAGATCAATTCGGTGGCCGGCATAGCCCCAAAACTATTTGGGATTTTTTAATTCAACTTCAATACATAATTTTATTACGTTCAAAGGCATGAAAAAAACCTTGGCTATCCTAAACCTGCTCTCGGTAATCGTTGTTATCGGGGTGAATTATTGTTCCCAGGCACTTCGTATGAACAATACCACCATTGGCGAAATCAGTAAGCGTTATGAAAACCTGTTTACGCCGGCTTCCTATGCATTTGCGATATGGGGATTTATTTTTTTAGGATTGGTGGCCTATTCACTATTTCAAATCAGACGTGCTTTTTTTTCTAAGAAACCTTCAGAATTCATTACCGAGACAGGGTACTGGTTTACAATTACAAATATTCTAAACTCGGCATGGGTCTTCGCCTTTGTGTATGACCAAATAGGACTTTCGGTGTTGATCATGTTTGGAATCCTATACGCGCTTTTAAGAATCGTAATAAAAACAAACATGGAACGTTGGGATGCACCGATAGGGATTATTGTATTTGTTTGGTGGCCCATATGTATTTATTCAGGTTGGATAGCGGTTGCGACCATCGCGAATATTGCAGCCTACCTTACCATGTTGGGTTGGAATGGCGGAGGTCTATCGGAAGCAACCTGGACCCAAATACTGATCGTCATCGCCGTATTCCTCAACCTGCTAATAATCAAAACAAGAAATATGCGGGAATTTGGCCTGGTAGGCATTTGGGCCCTGTTTGCAATTTATATACGCCATGCAACAACTAATGTGCCAATAGCCAATACGGCGCTCATAGGCAGTAGTATTATTTTCATTGTGGTGTGTATTCATGCGTATCGCAATCGCCGGACAAATCCCTTTCAAAAATTAAGGGAACGTCGTTCGAAATAACCGGCCCATTTTTAGGTTCGGCCCAAAGCGGGTAGTATCTTTGCTGCTCAAATTGTATTGATTGACGCATTCTTCGATCCAACAATTGTATTCTCGGGCGCTGCACATGCAGAATCTGCGGGAGGCTATTGCCCGTACCGAAAAGAACATCATCCTAAAGGGCCTTGTCGGCTCCTCGTTGTCCTTTGTTATTTCTGAAACTTTTAAAAATTCGGAGGTTCCTTTCTTATTGATATTCGATGATAAGGAAGAAGCGGCTTATTATTTAAATGACCTTGAACAGTTGATCGGCGAAAAGGATGTTCTTTTTTATCCTGGAAGTTATCGCAGACCTTATCAAATCGAAGAAACCGATAATGCCAATGTGCTCCTTAGGGCCGAGGTACTCAATAGAATCAACTCCCGGAAAAAACCGGTGGTTATCGTTACCTATCCCGATGCCTTATTTGAAAAGGTCGTTACTCGAAAAGAGTTGGATAGGAATACACTGAAAATTAAGATTGGTGACCGGCTTTCGCTTGATTTTTTAAACGAGGTGCTTTTTGAATACCGTTTCAAACGAACCGATTTTGTTAGTGAGCCTGGCGAATTTTCTGTTCGTGGGGGAATTGTAGATGTCTTCTCGTTCTCGCACGACGAACCGTACCGAATCGAGTTTTTTGGGGACGAAGTGGAAAGTATCAGGACCTTCGATGTAGAGACACAACTCTCAACTGAAAAGGTGGCGAAAATTACCGTTATCCCCAATGTTGAGAATAAATTCCTGAACGAGACTCGAGAAAGCTTCCTAAAATACGTTTCCTCAAATACCGTCGTCCTCAACAAAAATTTAGACGTTTTAATGGCCCGGTTGGATGATTTTTACAAAAAGGCCGAAGACGCATTTAAAGAACTCTCAAAAGCGGTAAAGCATGCTGAACCCGCAGAGCTCTTTGTTGATTCAAAGTCGTTGAAGCACCAATTGACGGCGTTTTGTTTCATCAACTTTGGCAATTCGAATACAGCCCAAGTCCTTAAAGGGGAAGTTAGCACCTCAAAGAGAACGACCCCCATCACTTTTGCCTTTACTACCAAGCCCCAACCCGCATTCAATAAAAAATTCGATTTGCTGATCGAGGACCTTAACAATTTGCGACAAAATGGCTATACCAATTATATCTTTTGTTCGAGTGATCAGCAAGCTCAGCGTTTCCAGGCAATTTTTGAGGAAGTAAATGAACACGTTCATTATCAAACTATCGTTTTTTCTTTATATCAAGGATTTATTGACGATGAACTTAAAGTGGTGTGCTATACGGATCATCAGATTTTCGAGCGCTATCATAAATTTCATCTTAAAAATGGGTATGCCAAAAAATTGGCGATTACCCTCAAAGATCTTACCAAACTCGAAATCGGGGACTATGTGACCCATATTGACCATGGCATCGGAAAATTTGGTGGGCTGCAAAAAATCGATGTAGCGGGAAAAAAACAAGAAGCTATCAAATTGTTCTATGGGGACCGTGATATTCTGTATGTTAGTATCCATTCCCTGCATAAGATTACCAAATTCAATGGTAAGGATGGGGCGGTTCCAAAAATTTATAAACTAGGTTCGGGAGCTTGGAAAAAAATCAAGGAGAAAACCAAGTCAAGGGTTAAAAAGATCGCCTTTGATCTTATCAAATTGTATGCTAAGAGACGCCTCGAAAAAGGGTTTCAATTTGGTCCCGATAGCTATTTGCAAACCGAATTGGAAGCCAGCTTTATTTACGAGGACACGCCCGACCAAGGTAAAGCCACCGAGGATGTTAAAAGAGATATGGAAAGCGAACGACCCATGGATCGACTCATCTGTGGTGACGTAGGTTTCGGAAAAACCGAGGTCGCCATACGGGCGGCATTCAAAGCGGTCGATAACGGAAAGCAAGTCGCCGTGCTCGTACCTACTACCATTTTAGCATTTCAACATCACCGCACTTTTACCGAACGCTTAGCTGATATGCCAGTCAGCGTTGATTATCTCAACCGGTTTCGAACTACCAAGGAGCGCTCAAATACCCTTGAAAAATTGGCATCTGGCAAGGTTGACATTCTCATCGGAACACATCAATTGGTCAATAAAAATGTAAAATTCAAGGACCTAGGACTATTGATCGTCGACGAAGAACAAAAGTTCGGGGTGGCGGTAAAAGATAAATTAAAAGCCATCAAAGAGAACGTTGATGTATTGACATTGACGGCAACCCCTATTCCGCGTACCCTGCAATTCAGTTTAATGGCGGCCCGGGATCTTTCGGTAATCAATACACCACCCCCAAACCGATATCCGATTGAAAGTCAGGTAATCCGATTTTCCGAAGAGACCGTTCGAGATGCCATACAATACGAAATTCAACGTGGTGGCCAAGTCTTTTTCATTCACAACCGGATCGAGAACATCAGAGAAGTAGCCGGAATGATCCAGCGTCTGGTCCCTGACGCGAAAATCAGGATAGGACACGGCCAGATGGAAGGTAAAAAACTAGAGACACTTATGTTGTCGTTTATGAACGGGGAATACGATGTTCTGGTTTCTACTACCATCGTTGAAAGTGGATTGGACGTGACGAATGCCAATACCATTTTCATCAACAATGCCAATAATTTTGGATTGAGCGACCTACACCAGATGCGCGGTCGGGTTGGTCGCAGCAACAAAAAGGCCTTTTGCTATTTTATTACCCCACCCTACGATATCATGACGGCCGATGCGCGAAAACGAATGCTGGCCCTTGAACAATTTACCGAATTAGGTAGCGGTTTCCATATTGCCATGAAAGACTTGGAGATTCGTGGTGCCGGGGACTTGCTGGGTGGGGAACAGAGCGGCTTTATCAATGAGATAGGCTTTGAGACCTATCAAAAAATATTGGTGGAAGCTATTGATGAACTCAAGGAGAACGAGTTTAAGCAATTGTATGAGGAGGTCGAGGGACATCATGAGAAAGTTTTTGTTAAAGAAACCCAGATCGATTCAGATTTTGAATTGCTGTTTCCAGATGATTATATCAATAATACTACGGAACGCTTGAATTTATATACCGAGCTTAGTCAAATCAAAAAAGAAGCTGACCTGCAAAAATTTGAAACCGCACTCATCGACCGTTTTGGTGAATTGCCTGCCCAAGCCGAGGATCTTTTGAATTCTGTTCGCATCAAATGGATTGCCAATGGTATCGGCCTTGAAAAAATCTTTTTGCAAAATGGGAAGCTACTAGGATATTTCATCGCGGACCAACAATCGGAATTTTATCAGAGTACGACCTTTACCAAAGTGTTACATTTTGTACAATCCCACCACCAAGTCTGTAAAATAAAGGAAAAACAAACTCGCAACGGACTGCGATTGATCCTTACCTTCGAAAAGATAACATCGATCGAAAAAGCACTATTAGCCCTTTCCCCTTTCGAAATCCCTGAATCCACAAAGATAACCGCTTGACGTCTTTATCAGTTTCGACATCTAAGGTTCCCCAAAATCCCCAGGTTCGTTTTTTTTAATTCATTTATAGCAAACCCTTTTTTATAATTGCTTATGTGGCCGTATCTATTGACAAATCTCATGGTCAATTGAGAACACCACATCGCCAATTGTTTAAAAATCTTTACAAATAGCATCTAATTTTTGTGTACCTTAGAGTGCGCCAAAGAAAACAAAGTATTCTTCCCCGAAAAGATGGATGACCACCTTATAAACCACCGAGCATTCAGAATACACGAATTCTAAAACGACGATTATATGGAGTTTAATTTAGCTGAAAAATTAGCAATCGTAAAGGCAATCGACGAGGTAATACTGGCCGATGGAGTAGTTAACTCTGGAGAAATCAAGGTTTTACTGCAATTGATGCCCATACTCAAATTTGATAGGGCCCTAATCGAAGAGGCTAGAAATATTGATGCCGAGGAAGGTCTTTCGATTCTTAGTGCAATGTCGCCGAGCAAAAAGAAGACACTTGCCATAATCCTAGAGGAAATAGCGAATGCAGATGGAAAAGTCGACGAAGCGGAAATCAACTTGGTATTGAAGATATTCTCTCGGGTCGGCATTCATTATGATCAAGAATTTTAAAGTAAATGGGGTATTTGGAAACTTCCAATTACCCGCCAGGCACGTGCGGCAAAATACTTCTTTTGAACGGTAGCGTGCGGTGGTCAACCCTCCAGACTCATTCTGTAATTCCTGGTTCGGTTGGGGTTTAAAAACCTGGCAGTTACGCCTTTTGTGCAAAGACATTTCACCTAAAGACTACGAATAAGCATACTACCTATTTTTTAAGTCCGTGTACAAAATACATTGGCAATTCACCAAGTCCCTTGACAAAAATATTTCCGCGTAGCTCACAGTCATATGCATCTTTAATGATGTTATAAAGAGAGGCCGAAATATTAATCATGTTAGCCACACTGTTTTGTTCCAATCGGGCTGCCGTATTTACCGTTTCGCCCCAAATATCATACGCAAATTTATTTACCCCAACGATGCCTGCCACAACAGGGCCTGTATGAATCCCGATACGCACATCGAAGCCATGTTCGCCCATGGCCTCCTTTTCCTTGTTATAGGCAAGCATACAATCCCTCAATTCGATGGCGGCATTGACAGCCTCGAAAGGATGGGTGTCGTTTACAACAGGCAGCCCGGCCACACACATGTATGCATCCCCAATGGTTTTTATTTTTTCGATATTGTAATTTTTAATAATATGATCGAACCTACTAAAACAATCGTGTAATTCTGCCACAAGCTTGTTGGCCGACATCGTTTTGGATTTAGGGGTAAAATCTTTAAAATCGGTGAACATAACGGTGACCGAATCGTAGAACTTAGCTTGGGCCGTTCCCGTATTTTTTAGCTCTTCGGCGGTTTCCAAAGGCAGAATATTAAGCAACAATTCATCCGATTTTTCCTTTTCCTTGGTAAGTTCATGTGTTCGTTGGTTGACCTCGGATCGAGCGACATTCAAATCTTTTACCATTTTATTAAAGGCCACACTCAACTCCCCGATCTCATCGCGGGATTTATTGGACACCGATTGCGTCAAATCGCCCTTACCCACTTTGTGTGCTGCATCCCTTAATGCCAATACGGGTTTCGAAATGTTTCGAGCCAGCCAATAACCTATGCATAGACCGATTATGAAAACAGTGATACTGGCTGCGGCAGACGCCAATCGTATCTGTCTTTTCCCTTGTTCGATTTCGGTCGTGGTAAAACTGACCTTTATCTCCCCATTCATTATTTTCGATGTAAAAGGCGCACTTTTATTTATATAGAGATCGTCAGAAACCGCTTCTGGATCTACCTCAACATTTTCCGGCGAAGTCGAAAAGATTTTCTTTTGGATCTTGAAATTTTTAGTATCGGCCTCCCATATTGTATCGAATTGTATGATGCTTACATAATTTAATCGATCGTCATGCCGCACAAAATCAATGGCCGTTTCAACGCCTTCGAAATTCTCCTCGTTCAATGCAATCCGGACGCCCAATGCAACCGTTTTGGCCAAATTCTCAATCTGATTGTTATAGTTGTCCAGAAGATAGGCCGTTTGCCTAGCCGGATAATAGAAAAGAATAAATAGTGCGAATAGCATGACTACGGATAGAACCGTAAGCAATATTTTACTACGAACTGATAAAATCATGTAGTCGTTTCTCATAAAAGTATTCTGCAAACAGGTTGAAGCCGCCCTGACGATTGGTCAGTTGCTAAAATTGTTGTTTGCCATCTACCGTAATTATTTTTAACGAGGGGTCCTTTGCCTTGGGAACTACCCCGATAGCCCCTGGTGTTTGTGCCACATAAGCTTCCAACTCACTGGTCGAATTAAAGAATGTCGGTGCCTTAACTTTTCCTTGAAAGACAAGGGCCAAGAAATATTTATTCAAATCATTCCCAGACATTTTGTAGAGTTTTTCACACGTAGAGGAACCGATAGGCGTATTGGTTTTCATAAGGGCAATACTAACTCTTGTGCCATCATTCCATCGCAATTTTTCTCCCATTAGAACTGCCCGTAATTGTGCCATATCCATCACTTCAGGAATCGACTCCCCATTAGCTACGACCGACAACAGGTCATCCTGGGCATACATATACATAGGCAACAAGAGACCCATTGTCATGGCTAGTATGAAATTACGAAGTATACGTACCATAGGTTTTTGTTTAAAATCCAATTGCGAACTGGGCGGTTAGACGATTCGTACTTCCAGTTATATCTCTCTCCAAATGCTGATATTCTAACTTGACGACCATTAGATAATTGATTTCATATCGCAGACCCGCCAAGATAGACGTGGTGTCATCCATCCCCAAATAAGAGTCGGTGTTCTGATAGTTCAGATAATCGAACCGCGCATAGGGCACCCATTTTTCTTTTATTCGAACTCCCGAATATACATACGCCCCAAAAGATTTTTGACTGCCTGCACTTTCCGTTTTATTGTTTATCAAAGTTCCTTCTGCCAATACTTCATACTTGCTTCCGAAATAGGCAATCGAGCCTGTATATAATTGTTGATTTATCTTTTCATCGATTGCCACATTGAATAGCTCCGCCCCGGAAGAAATAATATCATTATAAAAATAGGCGCCAATTTGTAATTTGTCCACCGGTTTAAAATGAACCGACGCCGCTAACGACTTATACTTGTCGTTATCCTTGATATCGGCAGCTCCCAGGCCATTTCCTACCATGACATTATATCCGAATTTCAACGTACCCAGATTTAGGCCCTGCAGGGCAACCCCGGTTGTGTGCAGGTCGATAATTCGGGATTCAAAGAGAAGCGGCCTGCCTACAGTAGGAAAAAAAACGCGTCCATGATGATAGGTCTCGTTCCAATAATTTAAGGAAGTATGTTGCTTGCCGATCAGCAAGCTATGGTTGCCACTATAATTGTAATTTATTATTACCCGCTCTACACCAACGGCAAACCCATGATGGTCATCTTCAGCGGCATCAAATCTAAATACCGTTTCTCCCAAAAAGGAAATACGATCGTTCAACTCAGAGGTCACGAATAAATCATATTCCCCAAATTCAAAATTGAGTTTATCGTCCCGAAGGCTTGCCCCAATATCTACAAAACCCCTTATTTTGGTATCCTGTGCGGTTATTGGATTCAAAAAACCCTGCCACAATACCAACGAAATGAGTATCAAAAGTCGCTTATCGACATTTTCCATAATTATTAGATAATTAGCAATAAGATGGAATAACAAACCGAATCTCGGGGGGAAATCTGCTCCTTAATAAGTGCGACAAAATCATTAAAGACCAAAGGTCCTTAAATAGCGCATTAAAAACATTGTTGTGGGGGGCATTTTTTCGTTTTTCGATATTTTATACCGAAATGAAACGAAAGAACGTCTATAAATATACTATTTTATTGATTACAATTCAGCAATTAAACTCAAGTTGTTTTTTATGTATTGGGATTAAGAACGTCCATTCAGTTGCCTAATTCTAATTTAACCAACTCATCAATGCGTTTTTCCTTCTCAGGTTGCCTGTATTTAATTGCAAAATCAGTATGATAGCGATGGTTTTGCAAGAATTTGATTTGTATTTTATTCCATTCTGATTTGGTTTCGACCTTAGAACTTGCCCTTAATTCTTTGTAAAGATGGTCACTTATTGTATAAAAATCAGCTCTACCTAGGTAATCCAAATCACAATCACAAATAATTTTTTCCAATTGGTTTTTAGGGGATTGGGGTATGCGCGTTGCCAAAATCATACCTTGTACACTTTGTATGTCATTTTGGGAAAATCCATATGACTGCATTAGATCATTAGCCAGATCCTTACCGGTCTCTTCATGTTCGACATTCGAAATCGTAAAACCAATGTCATGTAAGATGACCCCTATCCTCAGAAGTTTGGCATTTCGCTTTTCTACCTTTTCACGTTTAATGTAGGCATTACAGGTCTTTAGCACATTTAAGGTATGGTCGAAGCCGTGATAATATAATTCCTTAGGCAATCGCGTCCTTAAAATTTCAAAAGCCTTATGTCTAAGCTTGTAATATCCTTTCATGCTTCACAACGATTTCAGGAAACTAAAAATGCCCCCTGATCATGGCATTTCTCTAGAACATGTGGCCGTATCCCCACGTTTAGGATATTAAAAATAACTATTTTAAGTGCGTGTTCTTGTAAAAAACTTCGCTTTTTCGAAGTACGGTATCTTTCAATAGACCTAGAACCCATAAAGAAAGGACCACGGTGAAATACTAAAAAAGTGGATACGATCCCTATCACTTTCTCCTTCGATTCCTTTCATTCGGTCATTGAAAAATTGATTGAATACTATTTGAATTTAGTATCTTTTCTGATTAAAAACACTTTAGCAGGTGCTATACTTCATGCACATTCATAAAATCATAAATCAGACAAGATGAAGCGTATCCTATTTTTCACTATAATTTCCCTCCTGCCTGGATCCGATTTGCTGGGTCAAAACGCTATGGACATGAAACCCAAGTTGGTAGTAGGCATCGTGGTAGATCAAATGAGATCTGATCAGCTTTATCGATATGATAAAAAATATTCGACGGGTGGTTTCATGAGATTGGTTCGGCAAGGTTATAATTTTAAAAATGCCAACTATAATTATGTGCCGACCGTCACAGCAGCTGGTCATGCTTCTATTTATACGGGTACTACCCCAGCTGTTCATGGTATCATCGGCAATAGTTGGTATGATCGCTATACGAATCAATTGCTCGGCAATGTAGATGATGGAACTGAAACAATTGTTGGGTCTACTGAAAAAAATGCCTTAGGAGCTTCGCCTAAAAATCTTTTGACAACGACCATTTCTGACGAACTTCGCCTAGCGACCAATTTTAATGCCAAGGTAATCAGTATTTCCCTTAAGGACCGTGGCGCCATTTTACCGGGGGGCCATACCGCGAATGCGGCCTATTGGCATGATTGGGTAACTAGCCCTGGGAATTTCGTTTCAAGCACGTATTACATGGATGAATTACCAAAATGGGTAAGTGCCTTTAATAAATTAGGAAAATCAAGTGACTATCTAAACACCACTTGGAATACATTATATCCTATAGAGACCTATACTGAAAGTGAAGCCGACAACAATAACTATGAGCCTTCATTGGGCGGTAAACCGAGTCCGACCTTTCCCTATGATTTAAAAAATATGCGCGAAAAATATAAGGCAGTGGGTTCGGAATATCAATTGATATGGGTGACTCCGGCCGGGAATTCCCTACTTACAGACTTTGCCCTCGAAGCCGTAAAAAACGAAGCACTTGGGCAAGATGCAATTACCGATTTTTTAAACATCAGCTATACCGTGCCAGACATTATGGGCCATACTTTTGGACCACAATCGGTGGAAATCGAAGATGTATATCTTAGGCTTGATAAGGATATTGAACGACTTTTAAATTCTTTAGACACCATGGTCGGCAAAAATAATTATGTCCTTTTTTTGACTGCAGACCATGCGGCCATGCCTGTGGCATCTTTCTTGAAAGACCATAAGTTACCCGCAGGGGTCGCTCGTATTAAGGAATACAAAGACGCCGTGATCAATTTCTTGAATTCAAAATATGGTCAGAATGCCTGGATTGAAAATTTTGATGGGGAACAGCTATATCTCAATCGATCTTTGATCGCGAATCTCAAATTAGATTTAAATGTCATAGAACAGGAAGTCGCAGACGTCTTGATCGATATGCCGGGAATTCAAAATGTGCTAACGGCACATCATCTAAGGTCTATGAATTATGACTCGGGCATAAAGCACTTCGTACAAAATGGCTATTACGCAAAACGTTCGGGGGATGTTCTTTTGTCATTTGATTCAGGTTTTACCCAAAACCCAAATTCAATAATCCCAGTATCGCAAGTAAAAGGAACTACGCATGGTTCTGGTTTTGCCTATGACACGCATGTTCCTTTGGTATGGTTTGGTACGGGCATCCCCCAAGGAGAATCAGTGCGAAAAGTGGCGCCTATCGATATTGCGCCAAGTTTGGCAATGCTACTTAATATCGGATTACCGAGCGGGACTACAGGCGAACCTTTGGTTGAAATCTTTCAGGCTAAAGGCCAATAAATCGAAAGAAATCCTCATTCTTAAGGATGAAATGCGAAAATTTTTATACGTTCGATGCGATAAAACAATCGATTGAACCTACCTGATAAAAACAGTTTATAGAGCCGATTCTTAGAATGCCCTTTACGTCTTATTTAGTGCGACCACGATCTACGATCTCCCTTTTAAACCGGGCATCATCCGCCATAATCTCAAAGAAGTCCGCGATGTATTTCCTAGCGGTAGAAAATTCGCGTGGATCGTCAAAATTCGCCTGTAGTCCATCTATAATGGCCATCATGCGTATTTTATTATCCAAAAATTCCTGTCTTACCTGCTGCAGTACTTGATTGTCCCTCTTGAAGCCACGATACATTCTATCGGTTACCTTGGTAATCTCAAGCGTCTCCCCTTGTATTTGGGAAACGGTCGCATAACTGGCATTGATTAGTCCCGCCATATCAAAATCATAGGGTATCGGGATGGTACTTTTATCAATGAACAAAAGTTTTCCGTTGTGTTGGTACGCCGACGAAAAATCGGTATTGCCGATCATGTATTGAAATAGGTCATTTCGAAGCGAGGCAACGGCATCTTGTTGCAACGGATGCACAGATCGCTCGAGTACCTTGCCCTGATGGCGTGCCGCCACTTTTTTATCATCCTCTATGAAAAATCCTTTGATCTTATGTTCGACGGTTTTTTTATTTTTCAGCTCCTCAAGATCTATCGAAAGCATTTTGGTCTTGAAATGGTACGGGGAAATGACCTCGAATAATTTATAGGCCATAAATTCCTTGACAATATTGTCATTTGTGTTTTTTTGTAATAAACATGGCAAGACCAGCTTCAACCGTTTATTCCCCTCAAACAAAGTTCCCGTTGATACTTTTTTATCAATTTTCATTTTTATAGGCGCGAAATAGCAGTTTTTGCGCCTAAAATTACCTCGTGCCCGTATCTCTACTTCGAAAGTTCGCCATGTACCATCGGCCTCCTCATAGGATAGCGCCGTTTTTATATAGGTACTGTCATTCGTTTCCCGATTTGCATCCCTGAGGGAATAACTCAATTTTATAGGCAATATCGATTCACTTGCAAAAAGCTCAGTAACATCGAGCTGTGCCTCGGTTTCAGCAACTTCCTGTGAATATGAGGAATACGTTAGGACAAAAAGAGCGAAAAGGAATGGACGAATGACTTGCTTTTTCATGAAATTTCAGCTAGATTTAATAAATATAGCCAAAAGTTAACCTTCTTTGAAAAATTACCTGACCATTTTAAATTATAGGACACTTTTAGTAATGATAATATCAATTGTTACCATTTTAGTTTCCTATGAATATGAAATAAGCTATAATGTCGATTTGACATTAATCAGCATCGCTGTAATCTTCCCATTGGTATTTACTATTCGAGGATCTTTCCGAAGACGTGAAAAGGCATTGGAACATCTAAGTCAGTTCAGGGCTTCGTTAAAGACCGTTCAATATTTCGTGACCTGTGACCAAAACTTATCGACGGAAATTAAATCGGAATTCTCGAAGATCCTATTGGAAATAAGCGATAAGGTCGTTGAACATCTCAAAAGTAGTGATCACGAAACGGCAGACCTCGATGCCATCGTCGATAAACTGTATCATACCATATTAGACAAAAACGCGACGATTCCTAAGGGACTCCGGGACAAAATATTCAGATACCTTAATGATCTTCATGAGGCTATTGAAAATCTGCACGCCATTCATATTCACAGAACCCCTATTAGCCTGAAGGCCTATTGCCTTATTTTTATCTATGTTTTTCCACTGATCTATGCCCCTACCATAATTCATAGTATTGGTTTCGGTGCTGCTAAGTGGGTTACCTATTTCATTGTGCTTTCAAGTGAGTTTATCCTAATCTCATTATATAATATTCAAAATCAATTGGAATATCCGTTTGACGATGTGGGATTGGATGATATTAAACTAGATATTTTCAAGATCAATAGATAAGATGACAGGTACTGAAGATTTGCGATAAGGCCATTTGAAAGCCTTAAAACGAGCCTATTTAAATGAGGGCATCTATTCATAAAATGGAATCTACGCCCATGGTTACTCACTTTCCAATGGCTTCTTCCCATGTCCACCTCCTAATATTCTTGAAGATACGATTGCTGGCCCTAACTTTTTAAGGTATCCCGTTTACACAAAATATACGTACCTTCGAACACTCATAATCCGATACGCCTTGGAGTTTACACTAGCCGAAAAATTGGCCATAGTACATGCAGTCGACGCCGTAATGTATGCAGATGGCATCATTCATAACGGAGAAATCAATGCGCTCGGTCTTCTGATGCACCATATTGATTTTGATAGCAATTTTATCGTGCAGGCCAGAAATGTTGCAACTGAACAAGGTATGTTGATCCTTGCTGGCATGCCTGAGGTTAAGAAGGTTGCCTTGGCGCGCATATTGAAGGATATGGCAAAAGCCGATGGCTTCGTGCATCAAAAGGAGGTCACCTTGATCTTTTCCATTTTGGCTTCCATCGGTATCGGTCAAGACTCCTAAAAGTTAACGATAAACGCATGGTAACTTTGAACAGGGGTCGCATCGAACCATTTTCTAAAACGAGGTATAACCCAAAATGATACAAGACAACCAATTCCATTTTGCTCCCCAACTTTTTATTAAAAGTGGCATTACAGATATCAGTTTTTATACCAATGCCTTTGGCGCGGTCGAAATTAGACGGTTCACGAATGATGATCTCAGCATCCATGTGGCTGAACTTATGATCGAAGCGGCGCTGTTTCAAGTGCATGAAGAAAAGCCCATGGCAGGTCGATTTGATCCACTGAATATGCAGGGAACAACAGTAATTATCGGACTATTTGTTACTGATGTAGACCGCGTCATGCAGCAGGCAATCACAGCTGGGGCAACGGTCGTTTCTCCTGCAAAGACCTATGATTACGGATATCGACAAGGGCAGATCAAGGATCCTTTTGGTCATATATGGCTCATTGAAACCAGCATTGCATAACCTTACATAATCGATTGATCAAGCAGCTATTAAGTTGCTGTAAAATTTTTTGAAGGCACCTTAAAATAAAACACCGGTCATTTTTTGGTAAAAAAGCCTTATTTTCAAAGACTGAATTTCATGGTATGCCAAGCAGACGAAAATTCCTTAAAGATGTAGGTTCCATTTCCTTGGCTTCTACGTTACCAATAGGGAATATTACCGCCAAAATCCCGACCCCCAAACAAGACATCATTAACGTTGGCCTTATCGGGGTACATAGCATGGGCTGGGCGGATCTCACTTCTTTTCTAAAAAATAAAGGAACTGCATGCACCGCCCTCTGCGATGTAGATGCAGCCCTTCTTAAGGGTCGGGCCGATGAACTAGAGATCCAGACCGGGTATCGGCCCAAGACGTTTAATGACCATCGGGAAATGCTGAAGCTTAAAGGGCTCAATGCCGTATTTATTGGCACCCCAGATCATTGGCATTGTCTACAGATGATCGATGCGTGCGAAGCGGGGAAAGACGTGTATGTCGAGAAACCAATCGCAAACAGTATCTATGAGGCAGACTTGATGGTAAAGGCGGCTCGTAAAAATAACTGCATAGTGCAGGTAGGGCAATGGCAACGTAGCGATCCACATTGGATAGCAGCACTTGAATACTTACACTCAGGCACCCTGGGCAAGATTCGGCAAGTAAAGGCATGGGCCGATGTTAACTATGGGCGCGGTTTTGATAACCTCCCTGACACAGCGGCACCCGTAGGAGTTGATTATGACCGTTGGTTAGGACCTGCACCCAAACGCCCTTTTAATAAAAATCGATTTCATGGTACGTTTCGTTATTTTTGGGACTATGCCGGTGGCCTTATGACCGATTGGGGAGTTCATATGCTCGACATGGTCTTGGCCGGCATGAAAGCGACCGCCCCACTATCAGTGGCGGCCATTGGTGGAAATCTCGCCTTTCCAGACGATGCGGCCGAAACCCCGGATACCTTGACCACGGTTTATGATTTTGGGGATTTCAGTTTTATTTGGGAACAATTTATGGCCATGGGCATCTCCCCGTATTTGGAGGAATCTGGCGAGCCAGGAATCGCCTTTATTGGAGAGAACGGTATATTGGCGATTAACAGGGCGCGATGGAAAGTACTCCCCATTGAAGTGGAAGGCACCTATTTAACCGAAGTTGTACCCCCAAGAAAAAGCTGGGGCAATGGTCTGGATGCGCATACTAAAAACTTTTTCGATTGCATAAAAAGTAGAAATGACCCTAATTGTACGATTGAAATGGGACGTAATGCGGCCACGTTGGCCCATTTGGGGAATATTTCCTATCGAACACAAAAAAAATTGGAGTGGGATGACCTGAATAAACGTTTTCCCGAGTACGCCGAGGCGAATCACTATCTTAAGCCCGATTATCGGGCACCTTGGAAAATGCCAACCTACTAAATGAATTTGAAAGGATCGTATAACGAACCATCCTACCACCTTTAAAGGAATGAATACTATATAATTACCAAAAATAGGAGTGTATGAAACATGCGACGCTTTGCATTGGTGTCAGTTTAATACTGTCGCTTACCGCTTGTAGGGAAAACAAAACGCAAACTAATGAAGTAACCGGAAATTTTATCATTAATGATTCAGCCAAAACTCGTATTGATAGCACCTTACAGGCCTTTGTGGCTTCCGGGAATATCGCTGGGGTATCGGCCCTGATATTTGAAAAGGATAAAGAAGTATATTACGGTGCATTCGGGGAAGCTGATCGGGAGTCCCATAGACCCATGGACCGCAATACGATCGTACAGATCTATTCGATGACCAAACCCATCACGGGTACCGCCCTGATGACCTTGTGGGAAGAAGGCAAATTCGATTTGGACGATCCCCTCTCAAAATACGCCCCGGAATTTGCGAATATGAAGGTTTATGTGGGCGAAGACAAAAAGGGAAAACCCATTTTGGAAGATGTACATCGCGAGATTACCATTCGTGACATTACACGTCATACGGCGGGTTTTCCCCGCAATGCGGATTCCACGGGGCTTGGGATGCTCGTTGCGGCCGCAGATGCGATGAATCGAGTGAATACCTTAACTGAAATGGCCGAAAAAATGGGGGCGACCCCCCTTGCCTTTCAACCCGGAACCCAATGGGAATATGGCCCATGTGTCGATGTTCAGGCCTTTATGGTCGAACGCATCTCGGGGGTTCCCTATGGCCAGTATGTTCAGGAACATGTATTGGATCCCCTTGGTTTGAAGGAGACCCGGTACTATATTCCAGAAGTGGATCGTGATCGCTTTGCGACACTCTATATTCGAAAGGATGAAGGCGTCTTGGTGCGTGATTCGATCACCTATGATAATTATACAGAGCATTGGCCCTTGACCCGTGGTGGGTCGGGTCTGACCTCGACCTTGGATAATTATATGCGCTTTGCAAGCATGTTGTTGAATAAAGGCACCCTGGATACGATTACGATTCTAAAACCGGAAACCGTCAAGCTAATGACGACCAATCAGTTGGCCGATAGCGTTCAGCCAAGATCTTTCTTACCCAGCAAGGGCCAGATGGGTTTCGGTATCGATTTTGCCGTACGGGTTGCCCCTCCTAAAGATGCGAAAGAAAACATGGGGGTTGTGGGCGAGTTCTTTTGGGACGGGGCGGCCAGCACCCTCTTCTGGGTCGATCCCGTTAATGAGATTACGGCCGTACTTTTCGTTCAATTATTTCCATACGATCCAATTGGCCTTCACCATGCTTTTAGGGATGCAGTGTATGGGCCATTTAAAGCTAGCAAATGATTATTTTCGATAAAAAAATAAAAGGGGGGCAATTGGGTCTTTACCGCCTTTAAAATCCAAAACCATGCACATGTTACGAAAACTGATTTTTTTATACACAATACTAACTCTTTCAACAGTTGCCTGGGGCCAAGACTCAGATTCATTATACATTCGCGAGCACTACGACCTGAAGGAGTATCGCATCCCAGTTCGTGATGGTGCCGAGCTTTTTACCGTCGTCTATACGCCTAAGGATACCTCAAAAAAATATCCGATCCTCCTTAACAGAACCTGTTACAACGCATCTGGATATAGCAATTTTGAGTTACACGGTTATCCATCTAAATACCTTTTCGAAGATGGTTATATATTTGTTTTCCAGGATGTTCGAGGCCGTTATATGTCTGATGGCACCTTCGACAATATGCGCCCCAATATTCCCGGAAACGATCCAAAAAACAAAACCGATATTGACGAAAGTTCAGATACCTGGGATACCATCGATTGGATGATCAAACAGCTCCCAGGGAACAATGGCAAGGTCGGAATGTACGGCATTTCATATCCGGGGCACTATGCAGCGGCTGGCATGATCGATGCACATCCTGCTTTGAAGGCTTCCTCTCCACAAGCCCCCATCGCTGATTTTTTCTTTGACGACTTTCATCATCAAGGAGCTTATCTAGAAAGCTATACCGCAGCATTTGCCGTTTTTGGGTATCAAAAGGAAGGCTTGACCCGCGCCCCTTGGTACCTCGATCAAATTAAACGCTTTTACGAGAATCCCGCAGCAGATGCGTATGATTTTTATTTAAGGTTGGGGCCTTTAAAAAACATTACCGAAAAATTTCACAACGATAACTTTTTTTGGAAACAAATCATAGATCATCCCAATTATGATGAATTTTGGCAGAAACGAAACATCCTGCCCCATTTGAAAAACATAACCCCTGCAGTAATGACGGTAGGCGGTTGGTTCGATGCCGAAGACCTATATGGGCCCTTGAATATTTATAAAACCGTAGAGGCCACAAGTCCGAAAGCCAATAACACGATTGTCATGGGGCCTTGGGACCACGGCGGTTGGGCACGCGAAAGAGGCAAGACTACCCACAACCACATCTATTTCGGCGATAGCATTTCAACCTTTTACCAAAGGGAAATTGAACGCAAATTCTTCGGGCATTATTT
This sequence comes from Flavobacteriales bacterium, assembly GCA_038316335.1. Lineage (GTDB taxonomy): Bacteria > Bacteroidota > Bacteroidia > Flavobacteriales > Flavobacteriaceae > JALHST01. The sequence goes on along the minus strand of JBBQAM010000014.1, from coordinate 46,175 downwards.
AAAGGACGAAGTAACCAACCCCCTGCCAGAGGCCTATATGTTCGACACAGGTACAAAAAAATGGGAAACCTTCGATGCCTGGCCTCCGAAGGAAATAGAACCTGTAACCCTCTATTTTGGGGAAAACGGGCAATTAAGCATCAACAAGCCTACCAATAAGGAAACTGCCTTCGAATACACCAGCGATCCCAGAAAGCCGATTCCCTATACCTCGCAGATAGAAGGCCTGACCTTTACGCCCCGGAGGTTTATGTCAGATGATCAGCGTGAGGCTTCGCGTAGGCCTGACGTACTTACTTTTGAAACGGAAGAACTCGAAAACGAAAGAACGCTTGCCGGTGAAATCATGGCAAAATTAAAGGTTTCCATGACCGGAACCGATGCTGATTTTGTCGTAAAATTGATAGATGTATATCCTTCGGATCATCCGAATTACGAACATAATCCTGATAATATAATCATGGGTGGCTACCAACAATTGGTGCGTTCCGAAGTGTTTCGGGGCAGGTTTCGAAACAGTTTCGAAAAACCTGAACCTTTCGTCCCAGGGCAAATAAGTGATATCAACTTTCGCTTGCAGGATGTATTGCATACCTTTAAAAAAGGGCATCGCATTATGATCCAGATACAAAGCACCTGGTTCCCTTATATCGATCGTAATCCGCAGAAATATGTAGATAACATCTATAAGGCCAATGAGGAAGACTTTATAAAATCGACTATTAAGGTCTATGGATCTTCCTCGGTCCAGGTGGGAGGCACGTTAGAATGCTGCGAGCCCAAACCCTTTCAGTTAAGGGATGCCCCTAGAATCAAGGATTAAATTGGAGAATAACCTACATTTGTCAATGTACGACTACAACATGCTACTAATTATTGATTTTTGGATCTTTACACTATGAAAAATTATTTTTTTGCTCTATTGGCCCTTTTATCTATGACCCTCCAGGCACAACATACTATTTCCGGCGATTTTTCGCCGGCCAAAGAGTACAAATGGCTGATTGCCTATCATATAAACCCTGGTACCCAAGCCTATGTTGCAGACACCAAACTCGAAAATGGCAAATTTACGCTTACCTTACCCGCTGCCAGCCTTCCTGGTATCTATCGTTTGGTCTATGGGGTACCGGAAACCGAATTCTATTTCGACGTACTTTATGATGGCCAGGAAGATATTCAACTTTCCTTCGATGCCAAAAATGGGGTATCTTATAAAGTATCGGAAGAAAATAAAATCTTTGACGCCTATTTGCGCGAAATTAACTCGGCGAAACAAGGCATCATGGATTTCTATGCTGCTGGGAAAACGGATGCAAGCAGTTATGAAAAACTAGCCGTTGCGCTAAATCAGATACAGACTTCCTATGAAGAGGGCAGTAAGGGATTGCTTGTGCAGAATTTGATCAAAGCGAATCGCCCCTATATTCCTGAAAAATTTGAATCGAATGCGACGTATTGGCAGCATAAAAAGGACGACTATTTTATGCATATCGACCTAAATGACCCCCTCATGGAGGCTTCAAGCTTTATAAGTGACAAGGTGGTCAACTATGTCTTCATGCCGACAACCTCGGAGAAGCAGACCAAAGAGAGTACCGAGAAGACCCAAATACAAAATAGCCGCATTTTGAATGAACAATTAAAGGGATCTAGCCCGGTTTATCAATTGCACTTGTATCAAATTCTTTGGAATAAGGCGGTCGCCTACGAATATAATGCAACAGCTGATTTTATCTTTAATAGTTATATTCAACCCTTGGCCAAAGCGACCAATAACGAAAAGGCCATTGACGCGATTGCCAATCACAATCGCCTCCGGGTCGGGGCCAAGGCGCCAGAAATTACATGGCAAGAGGGCAATAAGACCATGTATTTAAGTGACTTGGAAGATGCTGATTGCTACGTACTTATTTTTTGGAGCAGCACGTGCCCACATTGCTTGAACGAACTTCCAAAGCTTCACAAAAAACTCCTTGAATATCCCCATGTAAAAGTGCTGGCCGTAGGATTGGAAGAAGATGATAGGACCTGGAAGGTAGAATCGGCTAAATTAAATCACTTTGAACATGCCCTGGCCCTTGGCAAGTGGGAAAACCAATACGTAAAACTCTACGATGTCCACCAGACGCCAACCTATTATATCTTGGACAGCGACAAACGCATCATCGGTAAACCACAGACCCAGGAAGATGTTATAAAATTCTTATCGAATTAAACGATTTCTTCATATTACCCATCTGTGCAGGGAAGCTGATAATTACGCTATCTTAAGGAAAAACAGGATGGTAACCGGTTAATTTGAGAAGCCCATTCCTGAAATCGCTCGATTGAGAGGCTACCATAGCGTGAAGGGGTACGTTCAAAAACAAGTTGGCCTTTGGTCGATCAAAAAGTCGTTGGCCCTACCCGATTTAAAGGGTTTTTAGATCTTTGATGGTCTTGAATGCCACGTCTACCTGATTATCATCGACTAAAATAGTAAACTCGTTGGTAGTCGAAATGACTTCATATAAGACGATACCTTCCCACGCCAATCGCTGGAAAATAAAATAATAAATGCCAGGTACCGAAACGTTTTCCGCAGGTAGTTTTACAGTAATAGAAGAAAGCTCATTGGCCTTTTGCGTGCATTTTTCATCCTTAAAAAGAGCTTCCACAGTACTATCCAAAATATTACTGACTACAATATTCATTTCGTTAACGCCTCTGGAGGAAGTATAGAAAACGTCTTTATTTTTATTGACTTCTTTTAAAAGAAGGGTCTGAGTCTCTAAAATCGAGTCTGATACCAAAAAAGTAAAATCGGTCAAGGAAGATCGAACGGTTATCTCGCCAATATTCTTGAGTACCCTGATAATCTTATGAGTGGCCCGAAACTCCAAATCGTCGGACAGCCGTTTGAGTGCCATGACAATCGCCCCATTGCGAATGTCCTTGCCAAGTTCATGCTCAATCTCAGGCCGAACGATCCGTGATAGTGAAGTAAGGTTGATGATACCTTGTGCCAAAGCACTTTGCAGAAATGGCTTCTTTTTAATGTAATTTTCTACGACAGAGGAAATGGTTTTCATTTTGGTGTAACAATTTGATTGATTGAATTTCAAAAATAACAAATTGTTACAAATAAAACAAATAATAAGCTATTCCAAATTATCAACTTAAGAAGAAGTACGATTCAGAAGGCCATTCTTTGATGCATACCCTGAATTTCCCAGGATACTTGCTACTTCATTTAGGTAAGTAACTAGCAACTGCCATTAAAAATGATAAAAGGCACTTTTTAAATGTTCGATTTTAAAAATCCTGCGATTTCTTAAAATGGCAATAATATCAAATCGAACCTCAACATCGAGACCGTTTTCGGCCACATAATAATCAGCCCCCATGACTAAAAGACGTATTTTTTTCTTGGTAATCGTGTCGGCTATATTGATGATTTGATCATTACTACGAGACCGTACTTCGACCATGGCCAACACATTCCCCTTTTGGGCTATGATATCGATTTCGGAATTTAAATATCTAAAATTCCGGCATTTGATCGTATAACCGTTTTCGACCAAATAATTCGCCGCCAAGTCTTCCCCTTCCTTTCCGAACTCATTATGCTTGCCCATCGTACCCTCAAAAAATTAGCTTATTTTATGCATTTCATCGAAAATATAGGCACTTAGTCGCACTTTTACAAACAATCAACTTAAATTGGCCCACCATATGACGAAAATACTTGCGTAAATATACTATCCAAAATCTTTAAGCGTTAAGAATTTGCCCCTACGCACATGAACTGTTCTTAAAGCCTTAAAATACTATGGAATACTTCGTTAATTGTAACACTTCTACATTAGCGCCGTACACAACACCCTTGGACATTACAAGGGCTGCGCATTTGTACAGAAGACTGGGGTTCAGTGCCTCGGTAAGCACTATCAATCTAGCTGTAGGCCAGACGGCTTCAGGTTTAGTCGACAATCTTATAAATCAAGCGACCAGCATGCCCGCACTATCGCCCCCGGTTTGGGCCAATTGGAACGACACCAATTATCCCGCCGACGACGATGCGAGAAACCAACTTGTAAATGCCCAACGGGACGAATGGCGTATGGCGTATGGCAATGACTTGTTGAATAACAATCTTAGGGACCGGCTTAGCTTTTTCTGGAGCAATCATTTCGTTACTGAATTGGATGTATATAACTGTAATTCGTTCCTATATTATTATACCGATTGCCTACAACGCAATGCCATAGGCAATTTCAAGACCTTCGTCAGCGAAATTGGGCTAACGAGTGCCATGCTTTATTATTTGGATGGGGTATATAATAATGGCGACAATCCCAATGAAAATTATGCCCGTGAACTTTATGAGCTATTCACCTTAGGCGAAGGAAACGGATATACTGAACAAGATATCATCGAAACCGCCCGGGCACTCTCAGGATATGTTGAACGCGGCGCGGAGGGATGTATGCAAGTGACATACGACCCAACGAAACACGACACAGGTAGCAAGACCATCCTTGGGCAGACCGGGAATTGGGGCTATGACGATGTCATCAATATTCTTTTTCAACAACGGCCTAATGAAATCGCCGGCTTTATCTGTCGAAAATTATATGAGTTATTTGTACATCCAGATTCAATGGACGCCACGGGAAACGGACAGGCAATTATTTCCGGGATGTCAGCAACGATGGTTGCGAATAATTTTGAAATTGCCCCGGTCTTATCGCAACTTTTTAAAAGTCAGCACTTTTTCGATGATGAAGCCATTGGCGTAATTATTAAGAGTCCGTTTGACTTTTACCTCAACCTGTTCAAGGAATCAAGTTTTGCGTATACCGACACTGATTTAGCAGGAGTAATCAATTACAGTTCAATGTTGAGCCAGACCTTGTTCGACCCCGTAGATGTTGCAGGTTGGCAACGTGATAGGTCCTGGATCAATACCAATTTCATTATAGGACGTTGGTTGACGATAGAAGCGCTTATTGATGCTTTCTATCAAAACAACAACGAACAATTCAGGGATTTCGCCATGTCGATCGTTGGGGGTGTTGGTCTTACGAGCAATAATCCCGATGAGATCGCAAGGCCCATAATCGATTTCATACTTCCCAAAGGGCTACTTACCGAAACCGATTATGAAAGGGGATTTGCCGCTTTTAGAAGTGATGTAGATGAAACCTATTACGAAGGAGGTACAACCCCGACTTGGACCTTGGCCATGTGGCCACAGGCACCTTTCCAAGTATATTTATTAATGCAATTTCTAGCAAGAGAACCTGAATTTCAACTTAAGTAAAACCTACGACTATGTGCAACAATCATATCCCCATAAAAATCAATAAAAACGAAGAGCACGACTTTGAACATAAATATTGGAGTCGACGTTCATTTTTACAAGCACTCGGAATCGCCGGTTCGGGATCGATGATGCTAGGTTCAAGTATGTTGACCGCTTCGGCACCATCCCCTTTTACAGCAGCCATTGCCGCTGCCGAGACCGACAATATTTTGATCCTTATCCGCTTATCGGGTGGTAATGATGGCCTAAGTACGGTGATCCCCATTGAGCAATATGACGCCTATGCCAATGCCAGGCCCAACATTTACATCCCCGAAAGCAAGGTGTTGAAATTGACCGATGAATTTGGTGTTCCTTCCTACATGGGAGCCTTACAATCGATGTGGGGCGACGGCCAATTCAAGGCAGTACATGGTGTTGGCTATCAAAATCAAAGTCTTTCGCATTTTACGGGCTCTGACATTTTTGCCAATACCGATTTGACCACTACCAACTTTACAGGAGAAAATACCGGATGGATGGGCAGGCATTTTGAGAATATTTACCCTGATTATTTAATAAACCCTCCAGCTGCTCCGGCGGCCATACAAATTGGCCAATTCGGAAGCTTGGTCTTTCAAGGAGAAGAAACCAACTATGCCTTTGTTACCTCAAATATCGACCAGCTCGAACAGATTGCAGAATCAGGATTGCAATATAGTTTGGACCAAACCTTGTTCGGGGATTGTATGTACGGTGATCAATTGAAATTCTTACGCGGGGTTGCCAATACCACCTATGAGTATTCGGGCCTTATTCATGAAGCCTATATGCGTGGTCAGAATCAAGTTACCTATCAAGACAATTACTTTGCCCGACAAATGGCGCTTTTGGCCAGATTGATCAAGGGAAACTTAGGAACCAAGGTCTATATGATCTCCATGGGAGGCTTTGACACGCATGGGAATCAGCCTTTGGCTCACGAACGTTTGATGACAAACCTTTCGGTGGCCATTGACAATTTTTACGATGATGTCGCCTTTACCCAACAAGACGACAAGATATTGAGTATGACTTTTTCGGAGTTTGGCAGACGTATCTTTGAAAACGGGTCGAATGGTACCGATCATGGTAAAGCTGCTCCTACCCTATTTTTTGGCTCGGGCTTAAACGGGAGTGCCTTTGTAGGCGACCACCCGACATTGGATAACCCTGATGGCCGCGGAAACCTGGAATATACGATGGATTTTAGGGACTTGTATGCTACGGTTATGGCAGAATGGCTCTGTATTCCAATCCCCTTGGTAGAGCAACATTTGTTAGATCACCCCTACGCACCCGTAAATCTAGGATTCAATTGTAGTGGCATTGATTTCCCGGATATAGTCTATAGTGATGGTAATCCTACGTTACCTACCCCTCCTGATGGGACTCCGCCAAATCCGGAGTTAATGAACGCGATTGTACATAAACCATTTTATCCAACGGATAGCACTCCCTCAATTTATTTGGAAATGCCATTTAGTGCCCATGTTGACATCCAGTTATATAATATATTAGGGCAAAATGTAGGCACGGTTTTCAATGAGATGATGATGGAAGGGTCGATTGAAATTAATATTCGAGAGCGAATGCCGAATCATCTGGCCACTGGAAAATATATTTACAGAATACAAGTACAGGACCAAAAAATGAGTAAATCGGTTATGGTCGCTTAATAAGAGTTCCCCACTATGTAACTTAGCCTTCGGATATGTCTTTTAACAGGCCGGGGGCTTTGGTGTTTAAAGATGCTATGCATTTGACAACTTCCCAAAACATGACCGTGAAACGGGTCGGCACAAACCTCTATTAGGTCTATGCGCTTTATGGCGATGTATTATTATGCCATTTTCTGGGCATTACACACACAAAAATCTGTATTTTTGGGCCTTAATTTGAATTTGAATGGTTCATCATGCACCACCAGTGAAAACCGGCAAAAAAGTTGACAGGTATACGATTACAGCGGCACTGCCATATACCAATGGACCCATACATATAGGGCATTTGGCAGGAGTTTATGTTCCTGCCGATATATATGCCCGTTATTTGAGGCTCACTGGCAACGATGTGGCTTTTATATCAGGTAGTGACGAACATGGGGTAGCCATTTCGATGAAAGCCAAAAAAGAAGGAGTTAGCCCGAAGGAAGTCATTGACAAATATCATGGCATTATAAAAAAATCATTTGCCGATTTTGGGATTTCATTCGATAATTATTCGAGGACCTCGGCGCCGATACATTATAAAACAGCTTCAGATATTTTCAAGAAATTATATCTTCAAGGTGATTTTGTCGAAGAAACCACGGCCCAATTATATGACCAAAAGGCCCAACAGTTTTTGGCCGATCGTTTTGTCATAGGAACCTGCCCAAAATGTGGTCATGAAGAAGCATATGGCGATCAGTGCGAAAACTGTGGTTCCTCCTTAAATGCCACAGACCTGATCAATCCTAAATCGACCATTACAGGCGAAATCCCGGTGATGAAGGAAACAAAACACTGGTTTTTGCCGTTAGACCGTTATGCCGATTTTTTAACGGAATGGATTTTAGTCGGCCATAAAAACGATTGGAAGCCGAATGTATATGGGCAATGTAAATCATGGATCGACGGGGGTCTTGAACCGCGTGCCGTTACCCGTGACTTGGATTGGGGCATTCCGGTACCCATTGCCGGTGGGGAAGGCAAAGTACTTTATGTTTGGTTCGATGCCCCGATCGGTTATATCTCCTCCACCAAGGAATGGGCCGAAAGGGAGGGGTTGGATTGGGAGCCCTACTGGAAGGACAAAGGTACGAAACTGGTACATTTTATAGGAAAGGACAATATTGTTTTTCATTGTATTATTTTCCCTGCGGTTCTAAAGGCCCATGGCGATTTTATCTTACCCGATAATGTGCCGGCAAACGAATTTTTAAATTTGGAAGGCAAGAAGCTTTCCACCTCTAAAAACTGGGCTGTTTGGCTCCATGAATATTTAGAGGATTTTCCAGATATGCAAGATGTATTGCGTTATACGTTGACCGCTAACGCGCCTGAAACCAAGGATAACGATTTTACGTGGAAAGATTTCCAGGCGAGGAACAACAATGAACTAGTTGCCATTTTTGGGAACTTTATCAACCGAGTAGTCGTCTTGACCAATAAATACTATAATGGCGTGGTTCCGATGCCAGGTGCCTTTACGCAAATCGATAGAGACACCCTGGCCGAACTTAGAAAAATTCCTCTGACCATTTCTGGTGCTTTAGATCGCTACCGCTTCCGGGAAGCCAGCCAAGAACTAATGAACTTGGCACGTCTTGGGAACAAATACCTAGCTGATGAAGAGCCCTGGAAGGTCATAAAGGAAGATGAATCGCGCGTTCAGACCATCCTATTCGTGGCACTACAAATCGCAACAGGTTTGGCAATACTTAGTGAACCTTTTTTACCATTTACTTCCGAAAGACTTAAAAAAATGCTCCAGGTCGCTTCGGCTAGGTCAAGTGACCAAAGTGGGCAACCAGTGACAGCCGAGGCATCTCTTGACTGGAATACGGTCGCCGCCAAGGAAACACTACTTCCCTCGGGTCATCAAATTGGTCAGGCGGCCTTACTTTTCTCTAAAGTGGAGGATGATACAATAGCCCAACAACTCGAAAAATTGGAAGCTACCAAAAAAAGCAATCAATCTGAAAATAAAACCTTAATGCCCCAAAAAGAGACCATTACCTTCGAAGATTTTTCTAAATTGGATATCCGGGTAGGCACCATTCTATCTGCCGAGAAAATGGCAAAGGCCAAAAAATTGCTCGTACTCAAAGTAGATACAGGTCTTGATACAAGAACCATTGTTTCCGGGATTGCAGAAAGCTTCACGCCAGAAAGTATAATCGGAAAAAGGGTTGCTGTTCTAATTAACCTAGCGCCTCGAGATCTGCGCGGCGTACAGAGCGAGGGAATGATTTTAATGGTCGAAAATTCCGAAGGAAAACTGGTATTTGTGAACCCCGATGAGGGGAACGTTGGCAATGGCGGGGTAATTAGTTAGAACTCCGTACTTGACCTACAGTGTGTTGCCCTTAAGATGCCTTATTATCGTAAAATGGCGGTATCGATTGTCACAGGAAAGCGATGCTTCGGTAAATCATAAATCACAATCATTTAGCCCGAAGGTGAAGCAGTCACAATACCATTACCAAATACAAATGGTTTAACGAGTCGCATGGCGATATGAACTGGCGGTCAGGTTTAATTCATGCATAAATTTCCCGTAGTGACGTTCCAATAGCCAGCTTTCGCAAGGTAGGTCTAAGGGTACCCAATATAAAACGCATTGGTAGTTTAAAGACCAATAGGTTTTTTCTTCCATTATGTTTACATTTAATTTTACCAAAAGGCATCGACACAATGAAACCGATAGTAAAGTCTTTTTCTGTCATTTTATGCATCTTGTTTTTAGCTTCCTGCAAGGAAACTAAAAAGCAAGAATCGCAGGAGATTGGTGAAATAACAAAACCTGAACCAAAAAAGACCAGACTCATTTTTGATACCGATGCCAACAATGAACTTGATGACCAGCATGCTTTGGCCTACATGCTGCTGAATGGCGATAGCTTCGAGGTTGTAGGAATTACTGTGAATGCTACTAACAACGGCAGTACGATTCAAAAACACTATGACGAAGCAGACAGGATTATGCGACTTTGTAATCTAAACGGAAAGATTCCTTTATTGCAAGGTGCCAACGAAAACTTTAAAGAGATATCCGAAAAATTCGATGCGACCCACTTCGACGGCCAGCCTGCGGTCGATTTTATTTTAAAAAAAACAAAAAAAGAAGCGCTTGTTGTGGTCGCTGTCGGCAAGTTGACCAATATTGCATTGGCCCTTAAAAAGGACCCATCGTTTTCAAAAAGAACTAAAATTGTATGGTTAGGCTCCAACTATCCTGAATCCGGGGAATACAACCAGGACAATGACACCTTGGCCTTGAATTATGTATTGAACAGTCCGATTGCCTTTGAAATGGTTACCGTACGCTACGGAAAGCCTTCCGGATCAGGGGCCGTTTCAGTCTCACATGCCGAAATCAATAAAAAAATGCCCGGGCTGGGGCCCGAGGCCGTTCAACCGGTCATAGGGAGACATGGAGGCGAATTCAAACATTTCGGTGACTATTCGGTCAATCTTTTTGATCATATACATTATGATTCTGCTCAAGAGACTCGAGCCTTATTCGATATGGTCGCTTTGGCAATTATAAAAAATCCTGATTGGGGAAAGAAAAAAAATATTCCCGCCCCAATTTTGATAAACAATCATTGGGTGGAAAGACCGAATAATAAAAGACTAATTTCAATTTGGGAGAACTTCGATAAAGCGGCAATCTTAAATGATTTTTTTAAAACGATGGAGCATCCTGTTCCTGTAAAGTCAATGAATTAATAACATCCTATCAAAATGAAAAAATTAATTACACTCGTATTTGCGCTGGTTCTCACCGCTACCTTTGCCCAGTCATCCCAAACCCAAAAAACCGGCGCACTAACAAAGGTATCTCCTGAAACCGTTGGTATTTCTTCAGAACGACTTAACCGCATTGATGCCATGCTTCAAAAAGCGGTAGATGATAAACAAGTGCCAGGAATCGTCGCCTTGATTGCACGAAACGGGAAAATCGTCTTTGAGAAGGCATATGGCATGGCCAATAATGAATCAAAGAAAGCCATGACTACCGATGCAATCTTTAGGATAGCTTCCCAATCAAAGGCAATCACGGCCACCGCAGTAATGATGCTCTGGGAAGAAGGGAAGTTTCAATTAGATGACCCAATCTCAAAATATATTCCCGAGTTTGGGGAAGCCCTAATTTTGGACACTTTTAATGAGCAAGATTCTACCTATACAACCCTCCCCGCCAAAGATCAAATTACTATCCGAGATCTAATGACACATACATCAGGCTTGGGATATGGTGTTATTGATGGGGATGAACGATTTAAAAAAATATATGCAAAAGCTGGCATAACCGATCTTTTTACCACAAAAAATATTCGTATCGGGGAAAGCGTACGAAAATTGGCAAAATTACCAATACATCAAAACCCTGGCGAAAAATTCACTTACAGCGAAGGCCTTGATGTACTAGGCTATTTTATTGAGATAATTTCTGGAATGCCCTTTGATCAATTTTTGCGGACACGCATTTTTGATCCCTTGGGAATGAATGATACCTGGTTCTATCTCCCTAAAGAAAAACAGGATCGTTTGGTCGCGGTACAACAGCAGGTAAATTCGGAATGGAAGAATTATCCCGTGACCTTTTATGATACCGATTATCCCAAAAAAGGGGCCATGCAATTTTTCTCAGGAGGGGCAGGACTCTCCAGTACGGCCAAGGACTACGCCACCTTTCTTCAAATGTACCTGAACGACGGGGAGCTTAACGGGATACGGCTCTTAAGTAGAACAACGGTGCAAAGTATCCTGGCAAACCAGATCGGTACGATATGGGCCGATGGGCCAAAAGATTATGGTTTGGCCTTTTCCATTCTAAATCAAAAAGGTCAGGACATGGGCGGCCAAGGAAGCGTAGGGACTTTTGATTGGGGCGGCTATTTCAATACACAATATTTTGCCGACCCGGAGGAGCAAATCATTGGTATCTTGATGAAACAGACTCAAGGGGATACCGGAGACCAGACATCCTGGAAATTCAGGCAAATGGTATTTACCACAGTTGATGACTAAAATAATTCAAAATGTTACCCTTGGAATTTAAAATCATTGCAAACGAATCTAAACAGAATCTATCATGAAAAAACAACTGACTCTTTTATTAATCCTTTTTTCCGTCGTTACAAATGCCCAAAAACTTAAACTAGTGAAAGGCGACTTTGATTTCCTTAAAGGCCAAAAGGAAGTCAATGTTGAATTTGTTTATGACAACATGAAGCTTTTGAAAAAAAACATTACCAACGACGAATATGTTAAAGAGCATTCGGCCGAATTGGAGGAAAAGACCAAAGGCACCGGAAAATCATGGGAAAAAAATTGGCTTGCCGCTCGTGAGTTGATCTATGCCCCTAAATTTTTAGAACTGATGAACCGATCTTTTCATGATGACCACGGTATTTTCTTTGATCAAGGGCTCACCGATGCCACCTATACCCTAATCGTTGATACGATTTGGGTTTACCCGGGTTGGGATGCCGGTGTGATGAAACAACCCGCAAAAGTAACAACGCTATTAAAGTTTGTTGAAACCACGAATAAAAATAACGTACTGGCCGAAGTCTCAAGTGAAAATTCCCCCGGAGATCAATGGGGAAGCAGTTTCAAGAATGAAGATCGTATTGGAGAGGGATATGCCAAGACGGGCAAATCGTTCGCGAAAATGATTTTGAAAGCGTCGTTTTAAGCCTTGGTAATCGGTAATAGTCCAGAATTATTTCTCAATCCGGCTCAAAATCGTGCTTCCTGACAACGTAATTCTTAGAAAACTTTCAGTACGATTTCGAAACTACGGGCGAACCAAAGGCATTTCACAATGCCTAATTAATATCGTTCATTCGTCTCTCTTTCCATATCGGTAATCCGGGCTACTGTTTTTACCAAGCGATGGTGATTTTTGACAAACGGATTGGTCTGGTCCCAAACATAGCCCGCCAATACCGCACAGATTTGTTTTTTTATCTCAGGATTCTCAGGTTCATGAAAGAAGATTTTTTGAAGATTCCCGGTGTACCACTCCTTAACGTAGGTTGCGAATACGTTTACACCTGACATGATATAGTGTGTATATTCCTTTTCCCAATCGACCTTTTCGTTACGTAATTCCCGACCGATAAGCTTCGCGGCCAATAAGGCAGATTCCGTAGCAAAAGTTACTCCCGACGAAAATACGGGATCCAAAAACTCTGCGCTGTTGCCCGTTAAGGCGTATCCTTGGCCATGCAATTGTTTTACCGACTTTGAAAAATTCTTGATGGTTATGGGATCGAACAAGAAATCTACATCCGAAAAACGTCCTTGATAATATTCTGAAAGCTGTAACATGGTGCGCAGTTTTTCCGGGCCACTTTCCGTAAACGACTCCATATATTCAGTGGGCCCTACAAACCCAATGCTGGTTGTGCCATTTGAAAACGGGATTACCCAAAACCAGGTTTCGGTATTTAGGACATCGAAGGTAATCAAGGTGCCTTCTTGACCTTCCGGACGATTTGTATCATTTACATGGGTAAAGATCGAGGCATGTTTCGGTATCGGAGAAGGGGTATCCAAGTCTAATAACCTCGGTAAAACCCTGCCATATCCACTTGAATCTATGATGTATTTTGCCTGAACAGTCGAAAGGTTTCCAGAGGCATCCTTTATCGTCGTAAGCGAACCTCCTTCAAAAAATTCAACCGACAACACCTCATGTTCAAAAGCAATATCGACTCCTCGTGCCGTAAGTTCATCGGTAAGCACCTTATCAAAATCGGCTCTGGGGACTTGCCAGGTCCAGTTCCAGCCCGGGCCATGTTTTTTACTGAAATCGAAATTACAGATCTTGCCCTTTTTCATAAACCGGGCACCTCTTTTAATCTCGAATCCAAAATTAGTAAGACAATCCAAAAGGCCAACTTCCTCAAAATGATCCATACACCTAGGGAGGAGGCTTTCACCGATTACGAATCTTGGAAACCTGCTTTTTTCAACGACCTTGATCTTAAAGCCATCATTGAACAAATAGGAAGCCGCAACACTTCCAGAAGGTCCTGCACCTATTATCAATACATCGACAATTTCCTTGATCATTTGAAGCTGTTGCCTTAGATTCGTTAATTATGCTAAATTTGACATCCAAATTAACTATTTTTATTTATTATTTTGATGCCAAATCAAGTTTGATCAACCATAGATGCCAAAAATAGAGGGAAAGTTAGGAATTGGAGATTTTTATAGTACAATATTCAAAGGAGAACCTATCATAGTTGAAAAAAAAGTCATCGAAACCGTTCAGGATAGTTTTGATTTTTTGAAGGAGTTCTCAAAGGATAAAATTATATACGGGGTCAATACCGGTTTCGGACCAATGGCCCAATATAAGATAAAGGATTCTGAACGTATTCAATTGCAATACAATTTGATCCGAAGCCATGCATCGGGCACCGGAAATCCGATTTCCCCAAAATATGTTAAGGCAGCCATGTTGGCAAGATTAAATACCTTAAGCCTTGGTAATTCAGGTGTACACGTTTCGGTAATCGAAACGATGAGCCAATTGATCAATAAGGATATTATTCCACTAATTTATGAGCATGGCGGGGTTGGCGCAAGTGGAGATCTAGTTCAACTGGCCCATTTGGCCCTTGTGCTTATCGGGGAAGGCGAGGTGTTTTATAAAGGCGAACGCAGGGCAACCAAGGAAGTTTTTGAACTCCAGGGCATAAAGCCCATTTCAATTGAAATTCGAGAAGGGCTAGCCCTGATTAATGGTACCTCTGTTATGACCGGTATCGGTGTGATCAATGCCATTTACACGCGTCGACTACTGGAATGGATGATTGCATGCTCCTCGGCGATCAATGAAATTGTGCAGGCATATGATGATCATTTATCGTATGAGCTTAATCAGACTAAAAAACATAAAGGGCAACGTGAAATAGCACGGGCTATGCGAAGCCACCTTTCGGATAGTGCCTTGACACGTAAGCGAGAACATCATCTTTATACTAAAAATAATGGGGTTTCGGTATTTGAGGAAAAAGTTCAGGAGTACTATTCGATTCGCTGCGTGCCGCAAATATTGGGACCGATTTTAGATACCTTAAATGAGGTGGAACGCATTTTAATCGAAGAAGTGAATTCGGCCAATGACAACCCGATCGTAGATGTTGCCAAAAAACACGTATACCACGGCGGGAATTTTCATGGGGATTATGTTTCCCTGGAAATGGACAAATTGAAGATCGTAGTGACGAAACTGAGCATGCTTGCCGAACGGCAATTGAATTATTTAATGAACTCAAAACTCAACGATATTTTGCCCCCTTTTGTGAATCTCGGTAAACTCGGATTGAACTTTGGCATGCAAGGAGTTCAATTTACGGCTACTTCGACGACCGCCGAAAACCAAATGTTATCAAACCCAATGTATGTACACAGCATTCCCAATAATAATGACAATCAAGATATCGTAAGCATGGGCACGAATGCCGCACTTATCACCAAAAAGGTAATCGAAAATGCTTTTGAGGTACTGGCAATCGAGCTTATTTCGGTCGTTCAGGCCATAGAGTATCTTCAGGTGCAGGAAAAAGTGTCCTCCAAGACACGGAATATGTATGATATGATTAGATTAATAGTTCCCCCATTTGCCGAGGATATCGTAATGTATCCTTTTGTTAACGAAGTAAAGAACCTAATTATGAACTATGAAAACAATTAAAATCATGAAATCACGACACATTTTACTTTTATCATTATTTTTTTCAATTGGCAACATTTGGTCTCAAAATCTGGCCATGGTCAAGGAAAAAGACCTTGTTGGATATATTGATGCCTCAGGTGCCTACGTTATTGAACCGCAATTTAACAATGCCGATAGCTTTTCAGGAAAATTGGCCGCTGCCGAAAAGGACAAAAAATGGGGCTATATCAATACATCCGGGCAATGGGCCATTCAGCCAACGTATGACAAGGTAAAAGAATTCAATTCCGGGTATGCGCTGGTCGCCAGTGGAGACCAATGGAGCTATATAGATACTTCGGGCAAGACCTTACAGACTCCTACCTCCGATAAATATTACGATTTTAATGATGGTGTTGCCATTTTTAGGCAAGGCGACAAAATCGGCTTGTTGGGTACCGATGGCAAACTGATCGTGGAGCCTACCTTTGATGAGATCAAGAATTTCTGGAACGGGCGTGCCAAGGTTCGTAACGGGGATCTTTGGGGGATGATTGATAACAAGGGAACGCTGACTATTCCAACTGAATATGAAGAAGTTGGCACCTATAATCCAAGTGGGGTCTGGGGAAGAAAAGGAAGTGATTTTGGTGTATTCGTAAATGGTAAGTTTACGCCTGTCCCTAATGTAGAGGATATTTATGATTTTAAGGAAGGTTCAAAATTTACCTATGCAAAGAGCAATGGCAAAATTGGGTATATCGATAATCAAGGCAATTGGGTGATTGAAGCCAAATTCGATAAGGCCCGGGCCTTCAACAAAGGACTTGCTCCCGTTGTCAATGGCAAATTATGGGGTTACATCAATGAAAAAGGAGAGCAGGTAATCGATTTTAAATATAAGGATGCCGAGGTGTTTTCAGATGACGGACTGGCCCCTGTTAAGGATAAGGATTGGGGCTTTATCAATACCACCGGTACCTTGGTGATTCCGATGGAATACGATATTTCAGTCGGATTTTCATTCCTTCAAAAGAATGCCGAAAAAGGTTTTATAAATGGTCTAGCGCGTGTAAAAACAAAGCAAGGATGGGCCTTCATAAATGAAAAAGGGCAAGTTTTAGGAAATAAATGGTATAAAAATGCCGAATTATTTGTGAATACGAATGAGTAGCATATATTGAAGGGTATGGATTTGAAAAATGATCGTAAAAAATATGCATTGGTTACAGGTGGCTCCCGCGGTATAGGGAGGGCTATATGTATTCAATTGGCCAAAGATCATGCATACCACCTGCTTATTAATTTTAACCGAAACGAAGATGCCGCACAAGAAACCTTGGCCATGGTCAAGGATGTAGGTGGAAACGGGGAATTGATGCAATTTGACGTGGCCGAATCAGAAATGGTTAAAAACGTCCTTGATACTTGGCACAAAGACCACGAAAATGACATCATAGAAGTCGTCGTCAATAATGCCGGTATCAACAGGGATGGATTGTTTATGTGGATGAACCCAGCAGATTGGCATGATGTTATCAATACCAGTCTCAATGGCTTCTTTAATGTGACCAATCAATTGATCCAAAAACTATTGGTGAATAAATATGGCAGAATCGTGAACCTGGTATCGGTTTCCGGTCTAAAAGGTACTGCCGGACAAGTAAATTATTCAGCCGCTAAAGGCGGTATTATTGCGGCCACCAAAGCCTTGGCACAAGAAGTAGCCAAAAGAAACGTTACTGTCAATGCCGTAGCGCCCGGATTTATACATACCGACATGACCAGTGGACTTGATGAAAAGGAACTAAAGAAAATGATTCCCATGAACCGATTTGGAAATCCCGAGGAGGTTGCGCATTTGGTTTCATTTTTAGTTTCTAAAAATGCATCTTATATTACCGGCGAAGTAGTGAATATCAACGGAGGAATCTATTCCTAGCGTATGTTTGGAATTTTATGAAAATGAAGCGAGTGGTAATTACGGGGATGGGGATTTACGCATGCATCGGCAAAAATCTTGACGAGGTTAAAAACTCATTGTACAATGGTGTTTCTGGAATCGTGATTGACGAGGAACGCATAAAATTTGGGTACCGGTCCCCATTAACGGGAAAGGTCGAAGAACCCGACTTAAAAAGCCAATTATCGCGGAGACAACGCATAAGCCTAGGAGAGGAAGGCGCTTTTGCCTATGTAGCTACCAAGGAAGCCTTACAAAATGCCCGATTGACCCAAGAGTATCTCGACCTCCACGAAATCGGGATCATTTATGGCAACGATAGCACTGCGCGTTCAGTTATCGAATCGATCGATACGGTACGTGAAAAAAAAGATACCACATTGGTTGGTTCGGGGGCCATATTCAAGGCTATGAACTCAACAATTACCATGAACCTCTCTACCATATTTAAGCTTACCGGGATAAACTTTACGTTAAGTGCGGCTTGCGCAAGTGGTTCTCATGCAATAGGAATGGCCTACCAGCTGATAAAAACCGGTTTACAAGATATTATCATATGTGGCGGGGCCCAGGAAATAAACCATCTCGCCATGGCAAGTTTTGACGGTTTAGGAGTCTTTGCCTCAGATATTAATCAACCTGAAAAGGCATCACGCCCTTTCGATATTGGTAGAAACGGTCTCGTACCCAGTGGTGGCGGTGCGACCTTGGTTTTGGAAAGTTATGAATCTGCCATAAAACGAGGCGCACCAATTCTAGGAGAGGTAGTCGGTTATGGTTTTTCGTCGAACGGGGATCACATTTCGACCCCCAATGTCGAAGGCCCAACGAAGGCCATGCGAAAAGCATTGAAAGATGCTGATTTAGATGCCTCGGCCATAGACTATGTAAATGCACATGCCACCTCGACCCCGGTGGGTGACTCCAACGAGGCGAAGGCTATTTTTGAAGTATTTGGTGCGAATGGACCTTATGTGAGTTCGACCAAATCAATGACGGGCCACGAATGTTGGATGGCGGGGGCAAGCGAGGTAATCTATTCGCTTCTGATGATGCAGAATTCATTCATTGCCCCGAATATCAATTTAGAAAATCCTGACGAAGATTCGGCCAAATTAAATTTAGTTAACAAAACCTTAAATAAAAAAATTGACGTATTTTTGTCAAATTCTTTTGGGTTTGGCGGTACCAACTCCGCCTTGGTCATAAAAAATTGCGCTATAGATGAATAAAGAAGTTATTATTGATAAGATAAACGACTTTCTTATAGATGAGTTTGAGGTTGAGGAAGAGGAAATTTCGCCAGAAGCCAACTTAAAGGATACCCTTGAACTAGACAGTCTTGACTTTGTCGATCTGGTGGTCGCCGTAGAAGCAAACTTTGGCGTAAAATTGGCGGGCGAGGATTTTGTCAATGTAATTACCCTCCAAAATTTTTATGATCTTATCGAGCGTAAAATTCGCTAAAATCCTTAATGAATTCTCATGGCGACTGAATGGGAAGGAAAATCCAGGGGCACGGTACTAGGTTATAGAATTTTTATCTTCTTCCTTAAAAACTTAGGCCTAGGTGCAGCGTATCTTTTGCTTCGCTTTGTTGCCTTTTATTTCTGCTTCTTTTCAGGTAAAAATGCACAGGCAATCTATTATTATTTTCGAAAAAGGAGAAAATATCCACGATTGCAAAGCCTTATAAATGTCTATAATAGTTACTATGTTTTTGGACAGACCATCATCGACAAAGTAGCCATTTCTTCGGGAATGCGTCATAAATTCACCTATGAATTCGATGGCGTAGAACATATAAAATCATTATTAAAGGATGGCAAAGGCGGAATTCTGATTAGTGCCCACGTCGGTAACTTCGAGATTGCAGAATTCTTTTTTCAGGATTTGGATACAAAATCCCAGATCAACCTCGTCACCACCGATGCCGAGCACGCCAACATAAAATCGTATTTAGAGCGGGTAACCTCTAGATCAAAAATCAAATTTATATTGGTCAGACAAGATCTGTCACATATATTTGAAATCAATAATGCCTTGGGAAGGGGGGAATTGATCTGCTTTACCGGAGATCGCTATTCAGAAGGTCAAAAAACCTTGACACAATCCTTTTTGGGTAAAGAAGCCAAGTTTCCGGCCGGGCCATTTTTATTGGGTTCCCGGCTCAAGGTGCCCATTCTTTTTGTGTACGTTATGAAAGAGGCCAAGAATCACTATCATCTTTTTGCCCGCAAGGCCAATCTACAAAATAGGGACGCACAAGGCTTATTGAACGACTATACCCAAAGTGTTGCAGGGATCTTGCAAAAATATCCCTTGCAATGGTTCAATTATTTTGATTTTTGGAACGCTATAAAGAAAAAATGAAAGAAGTTTTAATTATTTATTATTCCCAAACAGGTCAGCTCTTCAATATTCTTAAGAACATTTCTGCCATTCTTGATGGGGCGAACATCACTATTTCCTACTACGAGATCGTTCCCAAAAAACCTTTTGATTTTCCATGGAAACAAGAAAAATTCTACGATGCATTTCCAGAATCATTTTTGCAGCTTCCTGTTGAATTACACCCTCCTTCCCCAGAAATTCTTGCCAAAAAATATGACCTGATAATTCTAGGATATCAAGTTTGGTTTTTGACGCCTTCTATCCCTATCAATTCGTTTTTAAAATCAGAATATGCCGAAAAGTTACTGAAAAACACCCCAGTCATAACCGTTTTGGCCTGTAGGAACATGTGGATCCAGGCACAGGAAAAAATGAAAAGACTTTTGATGGCTACCCAAGCCAATTTGGTCGGCCATATTGCCCTGGTAGACCGGCATATCAACCATATCAGTGTTATTACAATATCACATTGGATGTTTTCCGGCAGAAAAGACCGTTACTTGGGCTTCTTTCCCAAACCCGGCGTATCGGATACTGATATCGAAAATGCCAAAAGATTTGGTCTTCCTATCCGGGAAGCACTCCTAAATGATGCCTATTTAGGGTTACAGCAAAACCTGATCGCCCTTAAAGCGGTAATCGTTGATCCCTATCTTGTGTTGACAGATGAAAGGGGCAATGCGATTTTTGCAAAATGGGCGAATTTGATTATAAAAAAGGGCGGCCCTGGAAATCCCAAACGCCTTAAATGGATTGCAATGTTCAAATATTATTTGTTATTTGCCATATGGGTCATAGCACCAATAGTTTTTGTTGTATTTTTGTTGACTTATTTGCCCATGTACCAAAAGAGAAATAGGGAGAAAGACTACTATTCCTCTGTTGCGTTAAAGGAGAGTTAATGAAGGATGTATTTATAACTAGAATTGCCAAATTTTTGCCCAATTCCCCAATCGATAATGATCAGATGGAGGCAAAATTGGGAATTATCAATGGAAAGGAGTCCAAGGCAAGACGGGTTGTGCTTCGCAATAATCAGATTAAGACACGCTATTACGCGCTCGATGAAGCGGGTAATGTGACTCACAATAATGCAGAACTTACGGCGGCCGCCATTGAAAAATTATGCGATGCGAATTTCCCCAAAGAACGTATTGAGCTATTGTCGTGTGGCACTTCAAGTCCGGATCAGATCCTTCCTTCCCATGCCGCTATGGTACATGGCTTTCTTAAGAATGGCAATATTGAGATCAACTCCCCTTCAGGAGCGTGTTGCTCCGGGATGAATGCCCTCAAATACGGTTTTCTTTCGGTGATGACCGGGCAAGTCAAGAATGCTGTGTGTACAGGTTCTGAACGTACCTCCTCTTGGATGAAATCAGAGGTTTTTGCCAGTGAGGTAGCACATCTTCAAGAACTTGAATCAAGCCCTATTTTAGCCTTCAACAAAGAATTTTTACGATGGATGCTTTCCGACGGAGCGGCGGCAGTATTGCTCGAGAGCGAACCGAACGGCACTACGCCGCTTAAGATCGAATGGATGGAAGGGTTTTCATATGCCTATGAAATGGAAACCTGCATGTACGCCGGGGGTGAAAAACTTGAAGACGGCACTTTAAAAGCCTGGAGCGAGTATCCGGCGGAGGAATGGGGGAAAATGTCCTTGTTCGCCATGAAACAAGATACGCGGTTATTAGGGGAGAACATACTTCAAAAAGGGGTTGATAGTTTAAAGCAGGCCTTGGAAAAACATAAGATAGGACCTGATGATATTACCTACTACCTGCCACATATCTCCTCCTATTATTTCAAGGAAGGCCTTTATAAGGAACTGGAGCGACAAGGTATCAAAATGCCTTGGGAAAAATGGTTTTTAAATCTTGAAAAAGTCGGAAATGTGGGGGCCGCATCGATTTTTGTTATGTTGGAAGAATTGATACAATCTGGTTCCTTAAAAAAGGGGGAAACCCTCTTATTACATGTTCCCGAAAGTGCGCGATTTTCATATACATACGCTTATTTAACCGTATGTTAAATGAATCTGCTGGTAAACCATATCACCGATCCAGAAGTGATCCAAAATTTAATTCCTCAAAAACCACCATTTATGATGGTGGACAAACTCACGTATTATTCCAAGGATACGATAATATCGGGCCTAAACATCACAATTGACAATCTATTCGTCCAAAATGGGATCATGGCCGCTTCAGGGATCATCGAAAACATGGCACAGACCGTTGCCCTTCATACGGGCTATCATTATTTTCTAAAGAAGGAAGCACCCCCAGTAGGATACATTGGTGCTATCAAGAAAGTCGAAATCATTTCGTTACCCAAATTAGGCGAAGAGCTAATAACTACTGTTACCATTTTACATGATATTATGGGAGTGACATTGGTGAATGCCGTAATTAACTGTAATGATATCGAAATTGCCAACAGTGAAATGAAAACCGTTTTGGCCAAGTAAATGAAAGAGTTACGTAGGAATATCGATATCAAGAACTTTCTCCCCCACAGGCCTCCTATGCTCATGGTTAACAATATTATCTCCATAGATTCCGAATCGGTATCTGCCGAATTTCATATAGAAAGAGATTGCATCTTTGTTGAAAAGGGGCGACTCACCGAAACCGGACTAATCGAAAATGCAGCACAAGCCTGTTCGGCCATAGTGGGTCAAAGTTATTTTGAGGTCGATGATCTGGAGGGAGAAGGGAATAAGATAATCGGGTACATCAGTGCCATAAAAAAGGTAGAGATATTACAATTACCTCAGGTTGAAGATACCTTGATAACCAAGGCAAAACTTATCTCCAGATACGATACCGATCAAATGAGCATCTGTACCATCGCAGGTACCACTTTTAGAAATGGCGAATTAATTGTAGATTGTACATTGAATTTCTTGATCCATGAAATGCAATAGTTGTTTATTTAGTAGGCTCTTATCTTAATTTCTTTTTTGAGCACTCGTTTAGGAAGCACTAATTTAATGACTTGATTGCTTGAAATAGTTTAAGTTCGAAATAGCTCGACCGGCAATTAAGGATTGCGTTTTTCAACTAAAATCCAGCGCTATGAAAAAGGAAGAAGTGCCTCAGGACAAAAGTAATTTGGCATCCGCCAATTTTAGGGAACTTTGCTATGCCGTAGATGAGAACGGAGAATATACGACGGCCAACAGTACAGGATGGGACCCCAAGACCATAGCCTTGGACAATGCCCTCAAGGAAATCGAAGAACGTGTGGCCAATGCCAAAATTCGGGTATTAGAAGGGTTGACGAGCCCCATTGAATACTATATGGAACTCCATAAAATGGATATTCCCATTTTGGCCAGTTATGTAGGCATGTGGCAGTGGCGGGTAAAACGACATTTTAAACCTTCGGTCTTTCAAAAATTAAGCCCGATTACCTTGCAAAAATATGCCGAGGTCTTTGAAGTTTCCATTCAAGAACTTACACAGTTTAAATGAAAAGACCTTCGATTTCTTATTCAAGAATTAAAACGTACTGAAAATGCGATTCAGCTTTTCATTTAACCACATGTTTTAATTGATCCCAGGAAACTTAAAAATTAAGAAGTACAAACTAAAAAAAATATTTTTGGAAATAAATTTCACGCATAGACAATCAGCCCATTGTGAAAATGGCGTTGTTTCGAACCTCATGAAACACCAGGGATTTGAGGTCAGCGAACCAATGGTTTTCGGGATCGGTTCTGGCTTGTTATTCAGCTATCTTCCCTTTTTAAAAGTCAATTATGCACCCGTATTTACGTATCGTGCAATGCCGGGCTTTATATTTAATCGATTTGCCAAAAGGGTCGGGGTGACGATGAAACGCGAGAAATTTAAAAATCCAATAAGCGCTAAGGCCAAACTCGACGAAAACCTCGCCAAAAACAATCCCGTAGGCCTTCAGGTAGGGGTGTATAATCTGCCGTATTTCCCCGAAGAATACCGTTTTCATTTCAATGCCCACAATATGGTCGTGTATGGCAAAGATGGGGATACCTATTTGATCAGTGACCCTGTGATGGAGCAGGTGACTACCCTTACCGATAAGGAACTTGAAAAGGTTCGTTTTGCAAAAGGGGCATTTGCCCCTAAAGGGCATATGTATTATCCCATTACTTTTCCTGAGAAATTAGACCTGGAAAAGGCCATCGTGAAGGGCATCAAACAGACCTGCCGGGATATGACGGCCCCTGTGCCTATCGTGGGCGTAAAGGCCATGCGCTGGGTCGCCAAGAACATTCGTAAATGGCCCCACACTTTGGGAACAAAAAAAGCAAACCATTATCTGGGTCAGATCGTACGTATGCAAGAGGAAATTGGCACAGGTGGGGGGGGCTTCCGTTATATTTATGCGGCCTTTCTGCAAGAATCCGGTAAATTGTTGAAAAATCAGGACTTGCTTCAGCTTTCCAACGAAATGACCCTAATTGGGGACCAATGGCGTGATTTCGCCCTTGACGCATCCCGCATTTATAAAAATCGGAGTGGGCAGACCGATGCCTACAACAATGTGGCCGACCAACTTGTTGCACTCGCGGATAAGGAAGAAATTTTCTTTAAAAAGTTGAGAAGAATCGTTTGAATACCTTAATCAATATAGCATTTCATGATGAACAAAATAAGAATTATTGGTATCGTGTTTGTTTTATTGGGAATAGCCCTTATTTACTTGAACGAAGACAATCACTACGGTTTTTGGTCAGGTGCCTTGGTCGGAATCGGCACGAGTCTTGCACTCGTTGGATGGTTAGCCCCAAAAACAAATAATCGTGGATAACATCCAATTTTTAAGAAAAGGGCATGTTACCTAATCGAACATGATTTTTTTATAAAAATGGCCTATCATTTGTCCTTTAAAACAGGTAGGTTGATTTTATGAAAATTTTCACGCAACAGCCGAAATAGACAAATATCTGTGCCTTTTTTACCAGTTTTATAAGTATAATGTGCTAATTTCCCCCGGCCAAATTCAGGAGTAACAACTATCTATGATCCAAATCGAACATCTTTCAAAAAAGTATAAAGGATCAGAACACTATTCGGTTCGCAATTTGGATTTGACGATTGCCGATGGCGAAATTTTCGGCTTATTGGGTCCTAATGGGGCGGGCAAGACCACTTTGATTTCGATGTTGAGTTCTTTGTTGAAACCGACATCGGGCACTTTTGCGATCAATGGCCTTACCTTTCAAGAAAATAAAAACGAACTAAAACAACTTATTGGGGTCGTCCCCCAGGAATATGCCCTATACCCCGCACTGACAGCGTATGAAAACTTGGCATATTTTGGCCATATGTATGATCTACAAGGTAGCAGACTAAAGGACGAAATAGTAAACCAGTTAACCATCTTAGGCCTCGCCGATTTTGCAAATAAAAGGATCAGTACGTTTTCAGGGGGAATGAAACGACGCATAAATCTGATAGCCAGCATATTGCATCAACCAAAAATATTATTTCTCGACGAGCCTACCGTGGGAGTCGATGTACAATCAAAAAATGTAATTATCAATCATTTGAGACAATTAAATACCTCGGGCACCACCATAATTTATACCTCACACCACCTAAATGAAGCCGAGTTATTTTGTAGTCGGGTGGCTATTATCGATCATGGGGAACTAATTTGTGAAGGGATTCCCAAGAAATTGATCGAGCAGCAAGATGCTGCCCATAATTTAGAGGAGGTTTTTTTGGCCAAGACCGGGAAAGCCTTACGGGACTATGCATAAACTTTGGGCCTCTACATATAAGGAATTCCTATCACTCGTAAGGGATGTTGGTGGTTTGGCCATCTTGTTCCTGATGCCACTGCTGCTTTTGATCGTCATAACCTTGGTTCAGGACAGTACGTTTAAATCAATTCAGGAAACCAAAATACCAATCCTGCTTGTTGATAACGATAAAGGTGTGGTCGCTACCAGCATTCTAGAAAATTTGAAGGCCGCTTCTACCTTTGAGGTGGTCCTCAAAGACTCAGAGGATGAAATAAAGGAATTGGTCTCAAAAGGAACTTATCAATTAGGCATTGTTATCCCTGAAAACCTTTCCTCCGATTTGCAGACAAAAGTAAATGCCAACGTCGATGGGATCTTAGCTAAATTCGGACTCGATCAAGAGGCAGAAACAACACCTCCCATTTCAATCGCTACCCCGAAGGAGGTTAGGTTGTATTTTGACCCCGCCACCCCCCAGACATTCAAAAGCTCTGTTGAGAACGGCATCGATAAAATGATTTCCAAAATTGAATCCCAATCTATCTATAAGGCCTTCCAGGAACAATTGACAGAAGATACCTCGGAGGTGATTTTTGATACACAGGGATTTATTCGTTTTACTGAGATCATTCCCGGAGAAGGACCAAGGGATACTTTACCGAATTCGACACAACACAATGTTCCGGCCTGGGCACTTTTTGCGATATTTTTTATCATCCTTCCCTTATCGATCAATATGGTAAAGGAAAAAAATCAGGGAACGTTTATCCGATTACGTACCCTACCCGTCTCCTATGCGACTGTATTGGGTGGAAAGAGTATTGTATTTGTTGTGGTCTGCTTGATTCAATTTGCCCTCATGTTGCTAATAGGGGTGTATCTTTTCCCCCTGATCGGACTTCCTAAATTAGATGTCTCGGGCAAGTTGTCCTTATTGTTTATCGTGGCATTTTTTTCGGGTTTGGCGGCAGTCGGCCTTGGGCTGCTCCTAGGAACCGTTGCGAAGTCGCAAGAACAATCGGCTCCATTTGGAGCGACCTTGGTAGTCATCCTGGCCGCCTTGGGCGGCGTTTGGGTACCTGTTTTCGTAATGCCTCGATTTATGCAGCTCCTTTCAAATATATCGCCAATGAACTGGGGCCTAAACGCTTTCTATGATGTATTTTTGCGCAAGGCCGGTTTCGTACAAATAGTTCCAGAGCTCGGTCTTTTGTTGTTGTTTTTTGTGCTGACCACCCTAGTGGCCATTGTCTATAATAAACGAAAAAATGCGGTCTAAGAATAAAAAGGAAATTAGCTTTACCAGTGAGATTCGAGTGCGTTTTGTTGAAACCGACCCATTGGGTATTGTCTGGCATGGCAATTATATACAATATTTTGAAGATGGTCGCGAGGCCTTCGGTCGGTATCATGGCATCTCGTACCTAGATCAAAAGGAGCATAATTTTTCTTCGCCCATCGTTAAATCAAGTAGTGAGCATAAACTGCCTTTGCGCTATGGCGATGTGGCAACTGTAAAAACAATTTATATCGATTCCCCGGCCGCCAAAATGGTCTTTAAATACGAAATCTACAACCCTCACGGCCAACTGGTATGTTTGGGGGAAACCGTACAGGTTTTTGTTGAATTGGATGGGGAACTTTCCCTTACCATTCCAAAATTCTTTATGGAGTGGAAGAAAAAAGTGGGATTATTGGATGAATAAGGTGTATCTCTCATACAACAATATTGTTTCTTCCTATGGTTTTAATAGCGAGATCGCCTTAGACAATATAAAAAAAGAGATCTCCGGCCTTGAATGGGTCGATGATCCCACCCTGCTGCCCACCCCTTTCTATTCGTCACGCATCGACCAGGAGAAATTATGGCAAGAATTCACCGCTTTAGGCATTCAAGGCCAATTTACCCGATTGGAAAAAATGATGCTGGTTTCCCTACACAAGGTAATCAAGGCCAGCAACCTTCCGCTTTCGTCAAAAGTGGGTCTTATGATTTCGACCACCAAAGGAAATATCGACCTTTTAGACACGGAAAATCAATTTTCCAAAGAACGCCTCTATTTAAGTGAAATGGGGAAGGTTATAAGTGATTCTTTTGGATTTACCACTGAACCCATCGTGATTTCCAATGCCTGCGTTTCGGGTATTTTGGCGGTCGCCATCGCCAAACGCTTCATTCGGCAGGGACGTTTTGATCATGTTTTTATTGTTAGTGGCGATTTGGTGACTAAGTTCATTATGTCTGGGTTTAATTCGTTTCAAGCCTTAAGTGACCAGCCTTGTAAGCCCTATTGCAACAATCGATCCGGGATTAATATCGGGGAAGTTTCCGCCAGTGTCCTAGTTACGAATGATCCTGATTTTTTATCCGAGGAAGCGGTTGTCATTCTTGGCGAAGGTTCTTGCAATGATGCTAACCACATTTCGGGACCCTCCCGCACAGGGGAAGGGTTATACCAAAGTATTCGATCAGCACTTCATCAGGCAAACCTAAGGGCAAAAGACCTCGATTACATCTCAGGCCATGGTACGGCAACACCATTTAATGACGAGATGGAAGCGATTGCCTTTGATCGTTTAGAGATGAACGACATACCTTTGAACAGCTTAAAAGGCTATTTTGGGCATACCCTGGGGGCATCAGGCCTTTTGGAAACCATTGTAGGAATGCATTCGGTACATCAAAATACCTTGTTTGCTACAAAAGGCTTTCAAAAACTTGGGGTATCAAAACGTATTAATGTCATTAAAGAAACTACGGCTAAGGAACTTACGACTTTTTTAAAGACCGCCTCAGGCTTCGGAGGTTGCAATACCGCCGTGATATTTCAAGGTGTGAAATGAAGGATAATCCATATAAAATAGCTGCCTATTGCCATATTAAGCAACAAAGGATTTCCCTGAACGGGGACATCATCCTTGAAAATTCAGAGATTGATTTCCCTTCATTTATAAAATCGGTTTATAAACATTTCGATACCGATTATCCTAAGTTCTTTAAAATGGATAATTTGAGTAAGCTCGCCTTTATGGCCGCTGAAATCATAATGAGACCAGAAAAAAAAGGATTGGAAAATAATCAGAATATCGCCTTAGTGTTTTCAAATAGGGCATCAAGTCTTGATACTGACCGTAAACATGAGGCATCGATAAAAGACCCCAACGCGTATTATCCAAGTCCGGCTATTTTTGTGTATACGCTGCCCAATATTTGTATGGGTGAAATTAGTATCAGGCACCAACTGAATTCCGAAAATAGTTTTTTTATATTTGACGACTTCAATGCGCATTATTTAAGCGAGTATACAAACTGCTTACTGCAGGATGTAAAAGCGGAAAAGGTACTATGTGGCTGGGTAGAATTGGATGAGAATACATTTGAAGCATTTTTGTATATGGTCGCCAAAAATGGCCCTATTGCACACAACGTTGAAGCTATAAATAGATTATATAAAAAATCATGGGAGATTTAAAGCAGGAATTAAAGGAAAAAATTATTGAGCAGTTAAACCTCGAAGATATTTCAGTCGATGATATTGCCGATGCTGAACCGCTCTTTGGTGAAGGTCTCGGCCTTGATTCGATAGATGCACTTGAACTCATCGTCATGCTCGACAAGGACTATGGTATCAAATTGGCCGACCCTAAAGAGGGTAAGAAAATATTTGAATCTATCGATACCATGGCTAACTATATTGCCGAACATAAAACGAAATAGGCAGATAGCCTGCTATAAACCTAATAGCCCCAAGTACTTTTAATATT
Source organism: Flavobacteriales bacterium (assembly GCA_038316335.1). Classification (GTDB taxonomy): domain Bacteria; phylum Bacteroidota; class Bacteroidia; order Flavobacteriales; family Flavobacteriaceae; genus JALHST01. The sequence continues at coordinate 16,589 of JBBQAM010000014.1, read as the reverse complement.
AGCTGTACAATAGATACGCATGAGCCAAAGCATCGCCATCACGGGTATGGGAATAATTTCCGCTATTGGGAACAACGTAGCTGAAAACTATGCCTCCCTTCTTAATGGCAGCTCCGGAATCACCAAGATTTCAAAAATCGACACAATACACAGGGATGCTATTATGGTTGGTGAAATTGATTTTACCAATCAAGAATTGGAATCGATTTTGGGACTCACCCCCGAAAATAACTACTCTCGAACTGCATTATTGGCCGCTATTGCGGCAAAAGAGGCAGTCGCCGATGCTAAAATAGCCGATATTAAATCTTGGAAGACAGGACTAATTTCTTCAACAAGTGTTGGCGGAATGGACATGACCGAAAAATATTACTACGATTATCTCGAAAATGACACCCATCGAAAATACATTGAAGGGCATCATGCGGGCGATACGACTCAAAAAGTGGCCGAACAGCTAGGTATTGAAGCAAGCCTGGTCACCACCATCAGCACCGCCTGCTCCTCGGCTGCCAATGCCATTATGTTCGGGGCAAGACTGATCAAGTCAGGGAAATTGGACCGCGTAATCGTTGGAGGGGCCGATTGCCTTTCGAAGTTTACTATCAACGGCTTTAAAACCCTGATGATTCTTTCGGATACCTACAGCACACCCTTTGATGAAAACAGAAAGGGTCTAAATTTAGGGGAAGCTGCTGCTTTTCTCGTTTTAGAATCGGAAGCCGTGATGCAAGCCGAAAACAAAAAAGCATTGGCCTACCTTATAGGTTACGGAAATGCGAACGATGCCTACCATCAAACAGCTTCTTCGGAGAATGGGGATGGCGCCACACTGGCGATGCAAAAAGCCTTGGCTGTAGCAGGTATTGCTCCTTCCGATATTGACTATGTCAATGCACATGGGACAGCCACAGGCAATAACGATTTATCGGAAGGAAGGGCATTAATAAGGGTGTTCGGCGAACCTAGGGTCCCCGATTTTAGCTCAACCAAAGCGTATACAGGGCATACCTTGGCGGCAGCGGGGGGCATCGAGGCGGTATATTCGGTGTTGGCCTTGCAGCACAATGTCATCTATCCCAATTTGAATTTTAAGACTCCTATGAAAGAATTTAATTTGCGACCGCAGACCGTTTTGAAACATACTGAATTGAATACGGTATTGTCGAACTCACTTGGTTTTGGCGGAAATTGTTCCACCCTTATTTTTTCCAAAAACCCATAACTTGAGTATGAAGATGCATAACGGACTATAATTGAAAAGAAATGAAGCAGGTATTTATAAATGGTATCGGATCAATTACTGCGCAGAAAACCTTTGATAATACCCTATTTTTAGGTGAAATAATATCCTATGAGAACGATGTGCTGCCGGTAATCGATCCCGATTATAAGAATTTTATACCCCCTGCCGCTGCGCGAAGAATGGCCAAGGGAATTAAAATGGGCGTAGTTGCCTCGAAAATCGCCCTAGACGAAGCAGGGCTAGAAACGGTAGATGCCATCATAACAGGGACCGGATTAGGATGTACCGTAGATTCCGAAAAATTCGTAAGCGCTTTGATCGATAACCAGGAAGCTTACTTGACCCCTACCTCCTTTATTCAATCTACCCATAATACTGTTGGTGGACAAATTGCATTGGGACTGGGATGTCAAGGATACAATTTTACGTATGTACATGGCTCGATTTCCTTTGAATCTGCGCTCATGGACGCCAAATTACAGCTTGAAAACGGTGAGGCATCGACCCTATTGATAGGGGGTGTCGATGAAACCGGAGACCATACTATAAAAATTCATAAACTTATAGGACATATAAAAAAAGAGCGCGTCAAGTCATCAGAGCTCTTGGATTCAAAAACAACAGGAGCCATTTTCGGTGAAGGCGCTAACTTTTTTGTTCTTTCGAATCAAAAAAAAGCCGATAGCTATGCCGAAGTGCAAGCCCTTAAGACTTTTAATACCATGCCACTGGAACTATTGGAAGCAGCGGCAAATGAATTTTTGAAAGAAGAAAATCTTGAAATAAAAGACGTCGATGTACTTATTCTAGGAAACAATGGGGATGTATCGTTCGATATGTACTACGAAGCTTTGATGAAAGGCGCTTTCAAAAATACACAACAGGCATACTATAAACATCTTTGTGGCGAATTCTACACCGCTTCCTCCTTTGGATTTTGGCTGGGCTGCAAAATTTTAAAAGAACAATTAGTACCCGAAATCGTTCTATTAAATGAAAAACAAGTCGCCAACCTAGGTACGATTCTTTTGTACAATCAATATAGGGGAGAAAATCATAGCTTCACCTTGCTTAGGAAATGCTAAGCTTCAGGACCATCAACGGCATTACCATAGCCCTTATCGCCATTCTTGTGCCGACAAAAATAGTATACAACGTGTTCCCGTGGTCGATATTTGGCCTTATTGGCCTTCTTTGGTTAGTGATTACGACCATTGGTTCATTTCATATACGTTGGGACTATCATTTAAAATCACTACATGCGAATAAAAAAATCGTCGAAAATTATGTGTCCCTGACTTTTGATGATGGCCCGAACCCCGAATTTACGCCTAAAGTATTGAACCTACTAAGAAAGTACGATGCGCATGCTACGTTTTTCTGCATCGGAAAAGAGGCATGTGCATATCCCGAACTATTAAAAGAAATTCTTGCCCACGGCCATACAATAGGCAATCATACCTATTCACACTCGAATTGTTTGGGGTTTTTTGGAACAAAAAAAGTGATCTCCGAAATTCTTGGAACCAATGCAATTGTCAAAGAAATTACCGGAAAGGAAATGCGACTTTTTCGTCCGGCCTTTGGGGTTACCAATCCAAATATAGGCAAGGCATTACAGGAAACGGGCCTCCACTCAATAGCTTGGAGCATACGTTCCCTTGATACCACTAAGCGAACTTCTACCGCTATACACAATGCCATAGCACGAAAGATCTCGAAAGGGGATATTGTGCTATTTCATGACTCGAGCGAAAAAACGATGGTCGTTTTGGAACAGTTATTGTTATTTTTGAAGGAGCAAAAATTACAATCGGTCACCGTTGACCGCTTGTTACAGATCAAAGTGTATGCATAAACTTTTTTTATTTTTCGTGCTTTCGATTTTTATGGCCAGTGCCCAAACTAGGATGAGCGAGGGAGAGGCCCATATCCTCGAGACAAAGGTCAAAAATTTGGCGGCCACCACGAAAACAATCGTCAGTGATTTTAAACAGTACAAACACATGGATTTCCTTTCGAATGATATAGAATCGACAGGGAAACTTATGTACAAGGCGCCAGACCTTGTAAAATGGGAGTACGTCGAACCTTTTGCATATTCGGTCTTATTTAAGGATGAAACCTTATATATCAATAACGAAGGAGAGAAAAGCAATATTGACATTGGTAGTAACAAACTCTTTAAACAATTAAACCGCTTGATAACCGACAGTGTAAAAGGGGATATGTTCGATGCGCAAGCGTTTACAATTTCCTATTTTAAAAAAGGGCCAGCGAGCGAGGTACATTTTGCACCACTAGACTCCGACTTTTCTAAATTTATTAAGGAATTCCAATTAGTTTTTAATGATAAGGGGGAAGTGATGGAAGTAAAAATGGTGGAACCATCGAATGATTACACACAAATCGTTTTTTTGGATCGTAAATCAAACCTAGCGCTTTCAGATGCGGTATTTGCTAATTAGTTGCGCCCTACTCTTTTTTTCATGTGGCTCCTACCCGAAAAAAATCGGGCTGACTGAATCTTCGATGGCCACACATGAAATCTCGAATCCCTATTTTTCGGAAATCACAAAAGATTATGTCTATAAGGCCGATATCACTTTTTACGGCCATCGATTTAGCGGCCTTTTTATTGTCAAAAAGATGGCCGAAAACCACCATCGGTTGGTGTTCACGACAGAAATGGGGAATACGTTATTTGATTTTTCGTTCGATGGGAAGAATTTTAAAATAAATAGGATCAATGAAAGTCTAGATAAAAAAATGGCAATCAATGTGCTTCAAAATGACTTTCGAATCTTAATTACAGAACATCCCCCAATTATGAACTCTTTTACCTCAGGCGATAAAAACATAATTGCATCAGAGATCAATAACCGAAGGCTCTATTATTTTTATGCCGAAGGACAATTGAAAAAAATTGTACACACCAAGGGAAGAAAGGAAAAGCTGTCGTTTAATTTCTCTGAAATTGATGCCGCAAATGCCAAAATTATACAGATCTTGCATAATAATATACCGTTGATTATTCAATTGAAGGCTATTTAAGATGAAGAAAACACTCCTACTTTGGCTGCTTTTGCTCTATGTACCGGTCATTTTTGCGCAAACCAAGATACGACCGGGTATAAAAATGGGTGTCAACCAAAGCACTTTGACGAATCTACAAATGGATTATAAAACAGGATTGTATCTCGGCGCTTTTGCTCACATTCATTTTTCCGAGTTTTATACCATGCAACCCGAAATCATGTACTCTTCACAAGGAGGCCGGTCTCAAACAACCGGTGCCGAAGACTTACAAATAAACTATATTTCTATTGATTTGGCCAACAAACTATTCGTGGGGAAGAACCTTGGATTGCATTTCATAGTAGGTCCAAGTATTGATCTAAATTACGATAACAACCCCATCAGTTGGGTCAATAACGATTTTAGCACCAGGGACAAGAAACTTACAGGTTTCGATTTGGCCGTTTTTGGGGGCATTGGCTATGAGTTTCCCAATGGTTTAATCCTAGAAGCCAGGTTTAAGCAGGGAATGGTCGATATTGATCTATGGGATAATGATTTTGACAATAATGGGCAAAACATATTTAATGCTGTATTTCAATTGGGTGCCGCCTATAAATTTGGCCTTTAATAAATTATGCACTCTTTATAAAATTAAACGATCGGTAAAGGCATGTTGATAAAAGGATTATATACCATTAAAAGTTTTGAGTTTAATCAGGAAACCATTGAGGCTACCATTGAACTGCATAAGGAGCACACTATTTTCAAGGGGCATTTTCCAGGCAATCCGGTAATGCCCGGCGTATGTATGATTCAGATAATCAAGGAACTTACCGAGAAAGCGCTCGACAAGGATTTATTTCTTTCTGTTTGTTCTAATATCAAATTTATGGCGATTATCAATCCGGAGATAAATGCCATTCTAAAATTGGATATCGCGCTTTCAGAAGCCAACGAAGAAGTAAAAGTAAAGAACACTTCTTCATATGGGGACACCTTGGCACTAAAATTGAATGCTACCTTCAAAATTTTAGGGTAATATGAAATCAATTCCAACAGTATTCGCCATTCTTACATTATTCGCAGGAACCCCTGATCTTATGCAATTACGGGAAACCTACCCGCAGGCGAACAATAGTGCCGAAATCACGAATGCGATGCATGATGAGCTCGCAGATGTTACCAAGGAAGACCAAGCTGTCCTAGTTGCTTATAAGGGCGCCATAACTACTTTAATGGCAAAATTTTCCAAAGGAATTAAAAATAAAATGGAATTTTTTAAGTCAGGATCCGAACTCCTGGAATTTGCCGTAGAGAATGATCCCCAGAACATTGAAATACGCTGCCTTCGATTAGGTGTCCAGGAAAATTCACCAAAAATTGTTGACTATAAAGGAAAAATTCAAGAAGACAAACAATTCATAATTGACAATTTCAAAAATAAACAGACGGAGGAAGTCAAAGAATTTGTCAAAAAATATGTGCTGCAATCCACCCTATTCTCCGAAACGGAAAGACAATTGTTTTAGCATTTCCATTCCTTATCTTTGTCTAAAATTAGAGCATCCCTGAAAGTCAGGACATTCATAATTACAAGCCTGCCAATTTGTTTACTTTCGTAGGTAAATGCCATATTAATGAATGGCAAGGCAGGTCTAGTTATGTTATTTGGCCCATAATGCGACTACCCGACTTTTTAGGTTCCTCTTTCAATACTTAATTAGGTGTCTTTAAACACTAGTCCCTTCATTGCAAAGATGGCTCAACTTAAATGTTGTGTGATCATCCCGACCTATAATAATGAAAAAACGGTAGGCGCTGTTGTGGAAGCCGTTTTACAATTTTCAAGCGACATTATAATTATCAATGATGGATCTACCGATAAAACGCCTGAAATACTAAAAGCATATCCTCAATTAATTCAAATACAATGGTCAACAAACCAAGGAAAAGGAATAGCGTTACGTTCGGGATTTAAAAAAGCAACGGATTTGGGGTTTAGCTATGCCATAACCATCGACTCGGATGGCCAACATTTTGCCTCGGATATACCTGTTTTTATAGATGCTCTCGAAGCAGCATCGAACAAAAATCTATTATTGATCGGGGCAAGACGTATGGGAGATGCAACAATTCCTAAAAAGAGTAGTTTTGGTAATACATTTTCCAATTTCTGGTTCTGGTTTGAAACAGGGATTCGATTAAGGGATACCCAATGCGGCTATCGTCTATACCCACTCGACCCCTTGAAGGACCTCAAATTTTACACTTCGAAATTTGAATTTGAAATTGAAGTCATTGTTCGGGCCTCATGGCATGGTACGAAGGTCAAGAATATACCGGTAAAGGTATTGTACGACGAATTTGAAAGAATATCGCACTTTCGGCCGGTCATCGACTTTTCAAGGATAAGCATTCTAAATACATGGCTTGTCATTTTGTCTATTTTTTATATAAAACCACGGGACCTTTTACGCAGATTTAAAAAAAAAGGTTTTCGGCGGTTTATCTATGAGGATTTTTTACATAACAATGATTCCCCTAATAAAAAAGCCCTATCAATCGCCTTAGGAGTATTTATTGGCTTGAGCCCATTATGGGGTTTTCACACGGTCATCGTTATCTTTCTGGCCCTCCTTTTTAAACTGAACAAGGTCATCGCCTTCGCGTTTTCCAATATTAGCCTTCCGCCTTTTATACCCTTTGTGCTGTACGCAAGTTCGAAAGTAGGCCAACTGGTTACCGGTCAGGATTATACCTATAACTTAGATACTATTACCGAACATTTTGAAGTCATGAAGCATTTGGAAACCTATATCATTGGAAGCCTACTACTCGCAACAACCTCCTCTTTGATTTTAGGTCTTACCGCCTATGTTTTTTTATCGATATTCGATCGCAAGAAAATAGTCGTGCAAAATGGGTAGGTTTTTCTATGGGGTTTACGAAATAATTTCCAAAAATCGATATTGGAGCGCCATTGGCCTATTGATTCTTCTTGTCGGTCTAGGGTTGGTCGTCTCAAAAATCGAATTCGAAGAAGACATTACGAAACTTATTCCCATTGAATCTAGCAATAAGGATTTTGAAAAAGTATTACGCACTGTAAATTTTGCGGACAAGATCATCATTAATATTCGTAGGCAACCGCAGGGGTCAATTGATGATTTAACTGCCTATGGTTCGGATATCATCGATAGTATTCTATTAACTTCCAAAAACTATGTGAAGACAATACAAGGCAAGATAGATGATACTGATATTCAAAAGACCGTCGATTTTGTCTACAAAAACCTACCCTTCTTCCTAGACCCATCGGATTATGTTGAGATTCGTCAAAAATTAACAAAAGACAGCCTTGCCAAGATTAACAGGGATAATTATAAAAGCTTGATTTCACCAACGGGTCTTGTTCTCAAACAAAACTTGCTTAGAGACCCTTTAGGACTCTCTTATAGGGCGCTAAAAAAGTTACAAACAGTGGGTGTTGGCGACGGATTTAAATTGCATAATGGATTTATAGTCAGCAAGAATGAACAGAATGTACTCTTATTCCTGAGCCCTGAATATCCTTCAAATGAAACAGCGAAAAACCAAAAATTCGTTGAAAACCTGAATGCCGTTCAGAACCAATTGAATACTCGATATAAAGGGAAGGTAAAAGGCGAATATTATGGTGCCACCTTAGTCGCCGTAGCCAATGCAAAACAAATAAAAAAAGACATTCAATTTACGGCCAGTATTGCCATTACGATTTTGTTGGTCATTCTTATCCTCTTCTACAAAAAGTTAACCGTTCCGCTCATTTTATTTTTACCGACCTTGGTGGGTGGCTTAATTTCATTGGCCTTTTTGTATTTCATTCGCGGCAAGATCTCGGCAATATCCCTAGGAATCGGATCTGTTCTCATCGGGGTAACCTTAGATTATGCCCTACATGTACTTACCCATATACGTAGCAACAATTCAATTAAAAACCTGTTCTTCGAAGTGGCACCATCGATTATGATGAGTGCCCTTACCACGGCTGCCGCCTTTTTATGCCTGTTGTTTCTAAAGTCCCAGGCGCTGCAGGATTTGGGGATATTTGCGGCGGTTACCGTAATGGGGGCTTCCATTTTTGCGCTATTATTTATTCCTCAGGTGTATTCTAAAACCGTAGAAAAATCAGCAACCAATACATTACTTGATCGCGTTGCCGCCTACGATTTCCATAAGAATAAATGGGGTATCGTACTTATCGTAATTTTATTGTTCAGTAGTAATTTCACATACAACAAGGTCGTTTTTAATAAGGATCTCGCTAAACTAAATTTTGAACCAGAACATTTGATGGAAGCGCGGGAACGTCTGGACTTGCTAACCGACATAAATTCAAAATCAATTTATTTGGCCACCTACGGTGAGAATTTAGAAAATGTACTTCAATCCAACGATACGATCCTCGATAAATTAATCCGTTTAAAAAAGGCAGGTGTAGTTCTAGGCTTTAATTCTGTTGGGAATTTGATCTCTTCGAAGCACAAGCAACACGAACAAAGAATCGCTTGGCAAAAATTCTGGAATACCAACACCATCGATTCCTTGCAAAAAAATCTAACGACTACTGGTCAAAAGCTTGGATTTAAAGCCAGCACCTATGATGCGTTTTATGCTTTCCTAAAAGAGCCATTCAATCCCCCGGGAATAAAGGCCATATACGATTTGAACGTTCTAAATATCGATGATTACATTGCCTCGGAAGATAGCTTTACCACAATAACGACCTTGATAAAGGTAGATTCTGTTAAGGTACCGCAGATACGGGCGGCCTTTGCAAATTCAAGAAATTCCTTGATTATTGACCGCCAAGGTATGAACGAAACATTTCTTGGGCACCTTAAGAATGACTTCAATCGCCTGATAGGGTTTTCAGTCCTGGCCGTTTTACTTTTACTATTATTTTTTTACAGAAGTCTTTCACTAACCTTGGTTACCAGCATCCCTATCTTTTTGACCTGGTTTATTACCATTGGGATTATGGGATTTCTACACATTGAGTTTAATATTTTTAATATCATCATTTCTACCTTTATTTTCGGCTTGGGGGTAGATTATAGCATCTTTGTCACGAATGGCCTTCTGCATGAATATCGCACCGGGGAGCGCACGTTGACCACACACAAGACATCGATAATGCTCTCGGTAATAACCACCATATTGGGGCTCGGGGTATTAATCTTTGCGAAACACCCGGCCTTGTACACTATTTCGCTGGTATCGCTCATCGGGATATTTTCAGCCGCCTTTGTGGCCTTCACAATGCAACCCTTATTGTTTCAATTGTTTATTGGCAGTAATACAAAACGACCTATCCACCTTCGTTATTTAGTGCATTCGGTACTATCTTTTGGTTATTTTGGCCTTGGTGGGCTTTTGTTCTCGTTCTATGCCTTTCTTGTGTTGCATTTGTTTCCGAAAAGTCGTGGGAGGAAACAGATGGCCTTTCATAGAATGGTTTCGCAATTGATGCGCTCTGTATTATATACAAATCCATTCGTACGCAAAAAAGTAATCAATCAATCGAATGAGGACTTTGCACGACCGGTAATGATCATTGCGAATCATACCTCATTTCTTGATATTTTGGCCATTGGGATGTTATCTCCCAAAATCATCTATTTGGTCAATGACTGGGTCTATAACTCACCTGTTTTTGGGTTTGCCGCTAAATTGGCCGGTGCCTATCCCGTTTCCAATGGGATTGAAAACGGGGAAGCATACCTACAGGAAAAGCTGGCCCAAGGTTTTTCGTTAATTGCTTTTCCCGAGGGCACAAGGTCTCGAACTAACAAGATTAGACGATTTCATAAGGGTGCCTTTTATTTGGCGGAAAGGTTTCAATTGGATATTCTCCCCATCATGATCCATGGTAATTCGGAGGTACTCTCAAAAGGTACTTTTGTCATTAAGGATGGTAGCATCACACTAAAAATATTGGACAGAATTTCACAAGACGATGTGCATTATGGCACAGGATATGGGGCCCGCACAAAAAATATAGCGTCTTACTTTAAAAATGAATTTCAAAATTTTCGGAAAGAACAAGAAGATGCCACCTACTTTCATGCCTTGGTATTGGATGATTTTCGGTATAAAGGGCACGATATTTATAAGGAAGTATCTAATGATTTAATAAAGTACGCATTTGATTATAAGGATATTATGGGCGCTATAGGAAAAAACGACCATATACTTCACATGTCCCGAGATCCTGGTCAACTTGATTTTCTGTTGACGTTGGATTCATCCACGAGAAAGATTTACCGATTGATGGAAGATGCCGAAGCTCGCCAAATTTTTGAAAATAGTTATATCACAAAAAACTATAAGAACATCAAGATTTTAAAAACGGTTCAGGAAGCCTTACTGAGTCAAACGAACGTGCTCATCGTTTCGATGACTTCCATTGATATAAATCATTGGAAAACCAAAATGCAGACTGAAATTACTATCTTAATACTATTAAAGGATGGAAAACAACTTCTTTCCGATAGTATAGTTGGGTTGCATTTTCATACTATTCGCGAAAATGATAGTTTTACAATACTGAAAAGGAATCGTACATGAAGGAGCATTATGATGTGGTTGTAATTGGTAGTGGCCTTGGGGGCTTGGTAAGCGCCTTGATTCTTGCCAAAGAGGGGAAATCAGTTTGCGTACTCGAAAAGAACAATCAATATGGCGGCAATTTACAGACCTTTGTAAGGGACAAAACCATTTTTGATACAGGAGTGCATTATATCGGAGGCCTCTCAGAAGGACAAAACCTGCATCGATACTTTAAATATTTAGATATCTATGACGGGCTAACCCTTAAAAAAATGGATGAGGATGGCTTTGATCGAATTACATTCGATGACGACCCCATTGAGTACAAACATGCCCAGGGATATAAAAATTTTGAGCAAAAATTAATTTCCCAATTTCCGGATGAAGCCGAAAATATTTTAGCCTATTGTGTAAAGTTACAAGAGGTCTGTAATAAATTCCCATTGTACAATTTAAAACTGGGAAAGCCCTATTATGATGATAAAGAAATGTTCGGGATGCCAGCCCGAGCCTATATCAATTCATTTACCAAAAACGTCAAATTACAGGCCGTGTTGGCAGGCTCGAACCTCCTTTATGCCGGAGACGCCGACAAGACCCCTTTTTATGTGCATGCGCTCTCGGTCTATTCCTATATCCAAAGCGCATATCGTTGCGTAAATGGCGGTAGTCAAATCTCGCGATTACTTATTCGTAAGCTAAAGGAAAACGGAGGTGAGGCTTACAAACACCATGAAGTTATCAAGTTCGGGTATTTGGATAATAGGATAACGTCAGTATCTACCGAGAACGGAAAAGAAATCAAAGGCGACCTATTTATATCGAACATTGAACCCAAATTGACTTTAAAGTTAGTTGGGGAGGATAAATTTAGGAAATCATATATCAACAGAATACAACAAATCGAAAGTACAATTTCGGCCTTCAGCCTTCATTTGGTCCTTAATCCCAAATCATTCAAATACCTGAATTATAATTACTATCACTTTAAAGATCATAACAAGGTGTGGAATAGTAGTAAGTATTCGCAAGAAAGCTGGCCAGAAAGTTACATGATATCGATGGGGGTGAAAAAGAAGGCCGATGGCTGGGCGGATCAACTTACTGCAATTACTTATATGCGGTATGACGAGGTAAAACCATGGGAAGGCACCTTTAATACGGTTGCCCAAAAAAATAATCGCGGGCAGACCTACGAAGAGTTCAAGATGGCAAAGACCGAACAGTTTTTAAAGGAGTTGGAAAAAAAGTTTCCAAACATCCGTGACTGCATCAAAGCCTCGTATACATCGACACCACTTTCATATCGTGATTATATTGCATGCAACAATGGGGCAATGTACGGGTATGTTAAAGACGTTGAAAATCCATTAAAATCATTTGTATCCCCTCGAACAAAGATCGGCAATCTATACTTTACCGGTCAAAGCCTCAACATGCATGGTATCTTGGGGGTGACCATCGGTGGTGTGGTCACATGTTCGGAAATTTTAGGAAAGGAATATTTATTGCAGAAAATATTACAGGTTGATCCAACTGAAACAACAGTAAACAGTATCGTATAGTGGCAAGCTTTAATACCATACCGATTGAAAGGGTACAGGATATTTCAAAATCCGAGTTTATAGAAAAATACTATAAGCCACAAATACCTGTGTTGCTTGAGGGTTTAACCAAAAATTGGCCGGCCTATACAAAATGGAACCTTGAGTATATTCAACAATTGGCCGGCGATCAAATCGTTCCCTTGTACAATAACAAACCGACAAAGGGGAAACAAAATTCGGCGGCTCCAGCCACTGAGATGAAACTCTATGATTATCTTGAACTATTGAAGTCCGGACCTACCGATCTGCGCATCTTTTTCTATAATATTTTAGACAAGATGCCCGTACTTGCCAACGATTTTGAGTATCCTGATATTGGTCTTAATTTTTTCAAAAGACTCCCAGTTATGTTTTTTGGAGGAGAAGGCTCGAAAGTGTTGGCACATTATGACATGGATCTGGCCGATTTGATGCATTTTCATTTTCATGGCACAAAAAGCGTTACCCTTTTTAGCCCCCAACAATCCCGCTTTCTCTATAAGGTTCCTTTTGCAGTACATAATTTGGAAACCATCGATATGGACCGGCCTGATTTTGAAAAGTACCCAGCACTTAAGCAGGTAGTCGGCATCCAAGTAGTAATGAAACATGGCGATGCGCTGTATATGCCGAGTGGCTACTGGCACTACATCAAGTATTTAAACGGTGGTTTTTCGATTACCTTAAGGGCCTTGCCAACAAGGCCCCAACGCCTTTTGAAAACAGCCTATAATGTATTTGTTATTCGCCATTTCGAGAATCTGATGCGTAAGACTATGGGGCAAAAATGGGTAGATTACAAGGAGAACCGCATGATAAGTCAAACTAATAAAAAGTTTAAGTAAAAAGGTTTTGAAAATGATCTCGCTAAAGTCGATCCTAATTTCAGGGTTTCTACTCCTGGTGGTCACCTCTTGCGGAGTTTCAAAATCGCTGAAAGATGTCCCCGAAGTAGCCCGGCACGAGGTTCATCCTCCCGAACGGATCCGATTATCAGACTCGTTATTCGTTTCCAAAAATGGTTTTCTGTCTAAAAACCGTCAGGGCCTATGGGAATTATATGTAGCAGGAAGTCCGATTGAATTGGGCTTAACCACCGGTATTCTTACCCAAGAGCTTTTTCATAAACAAGAAAACGCCTTATTGTCTAAAGTTGATGAACTTGTGCCATCACACACCCAGCAATTTCTCTTGCGAAAATTCTTGGCCTGGTTCAATCGAAAGATGTACCTCAATGTCAAAGAAGAATTCAAGGCCGAAATTTATGGACTTGCCCAGTATGCTTCTCCGACCTATGACCATATTGCAAAAGCCTATCCAAGGATCCTTTACTTACACGGCGCTCATGATATTGGGCATGCTTTGCAGGATTTGGCATTGGTCGGTTGTTCTTCTTTTGCAGCCTGGGGTGACAAGACTACCGATGGTGAACTCATCGTCGGCCGCAATTTTGATTTTTATGCCGGCGATGAATTCGCCAAAGAAAAAATCGTTGCTTTTGTAAGTCCCGATAAAGGCTACAAGTTTATGTCGGTAACCTGGGGCGGAATGATCGGGGTAGTATCAGGAATGAATGAACAAGGATTGACCGTAACCATCAATGCAGGGAAATCAAAATTCCCATTGGTAGCCAAAACGCCCGTTTCCTTGGTGACTCGGGAGATCTTGCAATATGCCTCGAACATTGACGAAGCCATCGCCATCGCTAAAAAACGACAGGTTTTTGTTTCAGAATCAATTTTTGTGGGCAGTGCCAAAGACAAGCACGCGGCCATCATAGAGGTCTCACCTAAAAAATTCGGGGTATATGAAGTCGCCAACTCAGATCAATTGATCTGCACGAATCATTTTCAGAGCAGCGCGTATGAGAACGATGAACAAAATCAAAAACAAATTTTGGAAAGTCATTCAAAATACCGCTATGACCGAATGGTCGAGCTCATGGAAGCTACCCCAAAAATAAACCCACAAGAAGCTGTAAACATCCTTAGAAATAAAGAGGGTCTCCATGATGCCAAAATTGGCTATGGCAATGAGAAGGCCTTGAACCAATTGCTTGCCCATCACAGTATCGTATTCAAACCCGATGAATTGTTGGTATGGGTATCGAGTAATCCGTATCAATTGGGGGAATATGTGGCTTATGACCTTAAAAAAATCTTTTCGGAACAACCACCGCACAACGCCCAAAAATCACTTTCAGTTTCTAAATTGAATATTGGTAAGGATGTGTTTCTCGATTCTGATGGATATCGCGCATATGAAACATATCGCCGTCTTGATAAAATAATACGCACGGCCATCGAGAATCACAAAAATTTAGAAGCCAAGATCCTTGCTGAATTCGCCCGATCGAATCCCGACTTTTGGGAAGTTTATTATTTGATAGGTAGATACAATTATAACAAAGGTTATGACACTGTGGCTTTGGAGGCTTTTCGGAAAGCACAAACCAAGGAAATTACAACCCTTCCAGATAAAAGAAACCTCGCGGAGCTTGTTCGAAAACTAGAGCGACGACTAAGCAATTAGACATTACCACATCCCGACCCTTTTTGTTAAGACCTCTTTGCCTACAGCCCACTGCAGACCGTCTACTGTTCACTGCCTATTGTCTACTAATTACCGCCTACTGATTACTGATGACGTCATTTCGAGCGCGTATTCGGACGAAGCAATCCCCGGAATCGATGCCAAAATAAAAAAGATCACCACGTCGCTTCGCTCCTCGTGAGGACGTCATTGCGAGCCTGATCATGGGGCGAAGCAATCGTTCTAATTAAAGGCTTTCCATAAAAAGACAATCGGTTAAATCGAAGTGCGAAGTAACCGACTGGCCCCATTTCACAGATACCTACTAGTCTATTTTAAACAGCTAGCGATTCTTATTATTTCAAGAGATCATTTCCCCAACATCAATAATTCGTTGCAATTAATCTCTGTGATATAGCGCGTCTCACCTTCCTTGGTCTCATACGATCGGTGGATCAATTTGCCCTCGATAGCAACTTGTTTGCCCTTAGTCAAATAACTTTCTACGATCTCAGCGGTCTTTCCCCAGGCAACTATATTATGCCATTGCGTATCCTCAACCTTTTCGCCTTTTGAATTTTTATAGCTTTCACTGGTGGCAATTGAAAATTTCGCCAATTTTCGACCTCCATCCAAGGTAACGATTTCGGGGTCTTGCCCCAAGTTCCCAATCAACTGTACTTTGTTTTTAAGTGCGTTCATTTTTACTAATTTTTAGGATTAAACAGTTCATACAATCGAACCTCCTTGATTCGATGGCACAAACCTAGTACTGCACTGAAAAAAGAATCGGTTCAGAAATACTTACTTTCGTTTGTAAACGGTTGTAAATGGTTGAAAACGTTTTTATCGATGATACTCAATCTTTTATAAACCTTTACAAATCGCTCCAAACATGCCTTTTATTTTAATTCTATTTAAAGCCAATGAATTCGCCCTTGCATTTTGAAAGTCCGGTTTGCACCAAACGTATGAGCCAGAATAGTGGAACACAATAAATTGACATTGATAACATGTCAAAAAGTTTTAAGTTTGAAGTTGCGGCCATTTAGAATACGTTTGAAGACCTAGTTACCTAACAACGCAATCAGATGATTTCATCTTAAGGATACAAAGGGTAAAGGGAGTACGTGTTTCGATGAAGGCCATAGTTAAACTTCCGAAGCACTTACCAAACCATTTGGCGATTTGGAAGCACTTTTTATCACCACATTCTTGATATACATTACCCCATATTACATTAAGCTTCTTATTCGATCCTAGAAATTTCAGATGCCCATATTCTTTTAAAACCTTTCTATTTTCACAATTATGTTTATATTAGTTACTTCTTCACTTAATCACTACTAAATATGAAAAAACCGATACATAATTTCCTCTTTACGCTTGTCCTATGCAGCACTTTTTGTAATGCCCAGACCACTGAAGAAGTCGTAGCGGCCATCCAGAAAGAAGCTATCGAAAATTCGCAATTGGAAACCTTGGCACATGAACTCATGGATGTTATCGGTCCAAGACTGGTCGGCACCCCCCAAATGCAACGTGCCAACGACTGGGCCGTAGCAACCTATAAAAAATGGGGAATCGAAGCAAAAAATGAAGCCTGGGGTACA